>CAYXUL010000013.1:61657-64043 GCA_964468475.1 uncultured Ignavibacteria bacterium
GCAGTTTCCCACGGGGTATCTGTCGCCACCCGAAATACTCTTCCGGAAAAACGATCACGCTTGAGATCACGCGGATCGCCGATCGCCGTCAGTGTCCCGCTGAAAATCATGCCGATGCGATCGCATTCCTCGGCTTCATCCAGATAATGAGTCGTGACGAACACAGTGACACCGCTCTCAGCTTGCTGGTCGATCTGTTCCCAAAAGTAACGGCGCGAAATTGGGTCGACGCCGGCGGTGGGTTCGTCGAGAAAGATGATCTCCGGATCGTGTTGAATTGCGCAGAACAGCGCCAAGAGCTGCTTGGTTCCGCTCGGAAGATCCTCAACCACACGATCCCGGATGCTGCCGAGAATAGTATTCTGGAAATATAGCTGCTTCTTCCGTTTGTGCTCGTCGGGAGCGATCAGGTAAACGCCCGCATAGAAGTTGAGGTTTTCCTCGACTGTCAGTGTCTGATAGAGAGAGAACTTTTGCGACATATAGCCGATGCGAGTCTTGATTTTCTCCGATTCGCGCATGATGTCAAAACCTGCGACCTGCCCGGAACCTGATGTTGGCCGCAAGAGCCCGCACAGCATCCTGATCGTCGTCGATTTTCCGGCGCCGTTGGGACCCAGAAAGCCAAAGATTTCGCCACGGTCGACCTCAAAGCTAATATCATTCACGGCCACGAACGCACCAAACTCGCGGCGCAAATTCTCTACGCTGACTGCCTTGCCATTCTTGTTGCTCATCTATGTACTCGTGGTTGAGAGGCCGATATAGATATCTTCGAAGGTGGGCACGATTTTGGTGACATCCTCGCGCTTGAGTCCGGTGGCCTCAACAATGTCCCGGACATGCTCGATGCCAACCTCAGGTTGCGTCAGGATGTGAACCGAATTGCCGAAGATGTTGACAGCGAGAAACTCGCTATGGCTGCCGATAGCCTCTTTCGCCCGGCGCGGCGATTCACAGTCGACTTCATAGACGTTCAGCGTAAATGTCTTTCGGGCCTCGTGGGGCTCACCGACTGAGATCATTTTTCCGTGATGAATCAGTGCATACCGGTTGGCGCGTTCCGCCTCGTCCATGTAAGAGGAGCTAACCAGGATTGTGGAACCCTGGCTGTTAAGATCATATAGCAGCTTCCAGAATTCGCGGCGCGATACCGGATCGACACCGTTCGTGGGTTCATCAAGCAACAATAATCTGGGACTATGTATCAATGCGCAGGCCAGTCCCAGTTTCTGTTTCATCCCGCCCGATAATGCTCCTGCCAGTCTCTCGCGAAACTGCTCCATGCGCGAGAACTGCAACAGTCGCGCAATGCGTTCGGCTCGTTGCTTGCGCGGTACAGTGAAGAGATCAGCGAAGAAATCGATATTTTCCTGAACGGTAAGGTCTTCGTAGAGACCGAAGCGTTGCGGCATATACCCGATCGCAGCCTTCTTAGCTTCAAAATCGGTTTGAAAGTCTTCACCGAAGAACTCCAGCGAACCGCTGTCATAATCGAGAATACCGGCAAGAATTCGCAGCAGTGTGGTTTTGCCCGCGCCATCAGGCCCCACAATGGCGACAACTTCGCCCTGTGGTACCTCCAGCGCGAGTTCGTTCAACGCAGTGACCAGCGGATACTTCTTGACCAGTCCCTCGACTTTAAGGGCGGGAGGATTCATCGCTTATCGAGGTAGACATCCACCGGAAGACCGGGCTTAAACTGCCTCGAATCGTTATTGATTTTCACACGCACTGCAAAGACCAGCTTTACCCGCTCTTTCTTGGTCTGGATATTCTTCGGCGTGAATTCCGCCTGCTGAGAAATGAAACTGACTTTTCCGGTGTATGGCTCAGTGGGGGAGGAATCGAGATGGACTTTCGCACTTTCACCAATTTTGACATAGGGCAAATCTGTCTCACTTACATAAATCTCGACCCAGGTGTCAGACAGGTCTACCAACTCAGCCAGCGTGCTGCCCATGATAGCAAGCTCCCCTTCATCGACGGGGTCAGCCTGTACCAGGCCGGTGATCGGGGAAGTCACCACACAGTATCCCAGCTGCACATTGAGAGTGTTGCGCTGGGCTTCTAATTGTTCTGTTTTTGCACGCAAGCTCTTGAGTCTGCTTTGGCCCGATTCATAAGCAGTCTGCACATCATCCAGCTTTGATTTGGGAATCGAACCGACATCGAAGGCTTTCTGCAGGCGGTCGAGGTTTGTTTTTACGTTTTGCAAATCCAACTGAGCCGCCGTGATTTGCGCCCGCATCGATTGAATTCCCGCATCAATCTCACCTTCACGAGTTTGCAACAAGTTATCGTCCAGAAGAAACAGAGTGTCGCCTTTTTCGACCTGATCACCCTTGCTGATTCGCTTCTCAACGACTCTGGCGGATATCTGCGC
>CAYXUL010000014.1:0-5234 GCA_964468475.1 uncultured Ignavibacteria bacterium
TCCTTCCGGCTGAAGAACCCGAAGAAGCCATAAAGACCGAAGAAACCGTAGAACGCGTAGTATGCCGTATTTCCCGTAGTTGCGCCCAGTGTTCCCAGGACGCCCAGCAGGCCCAATAAGCCTATATAGCCGAGATTGCGTGTTTTCATCCGGTTACCTCACTTACATTTACTTTAGGGTAGATAATAACGGTTGTATTCGGCAGATGCCAGCATTAAGGCTACTGGTTGCCCGTGCGGTAGCATCTCGATTCCTGTTCCCCCCTTTTTTCCTTTGCTCGCCTCGACCTGTGTTATATTGTAGGTCAACGATTACTGAGCTATTCTCATTTTCAGGAATGAGCCAAGGCGCGGCAGTATAGCTGTGCTGAATTATCCCAGGCGACCTATGAAACTCGTAAAACAGATCCTTGCCCACGACGATTTATTGCTGGTGCTGATAGCTGTTGGCATCATCCTGCGCATATACGTCATCTTCGCCTGGCCGCTGGATGAACTCGCCGACGAGGGCGCGCACTGGCACTATGCCGAGGTTGTGCATGAAACCGGCAAACCGCTGAATCACGCCGAGCAGTGGATCACTAAAGACAAAACCTACCAGGCCGCCTGCAATCCGTTCTATTACTACCTCCTCTATCCTATCTCAGGTGCACATAACAACTACATATTTGCCCGGCTGCTGAATTTGCTGCTGTGGATGTTCTGCGTGATTCCCCTGGTTATCATGGCCTGGAAGTTCAAACAGAAGGGGGTCGCGGCTATTCTGCTGTTGCTGCCGCAGGGTATCTGGAGTACAGTTTTCGCCGGCGGTACCGGCCCGCAGATATCGCTGTTTTGCCTGGCAGCTTACTTCTTCCTGAAACGCAGGTACGTTGCGGCGACCTTCGTTGCCGCTATCACGGCACAATTGCGTGTCGAGGGGATTGTCGTGGCCACAGTGCTGTCGATCTGGCTCTTCTTTGTTGACTCGAAGTATCGCCCCGTGGCTATTCTCTTTTTCGTGATCACTCTGGTTGGCTGGTGGGAATTCTATGCCCGCTACGATCTGCTGATTGAAGCCCATACTTTTGTCGAACGCGATGTAGCCAACTGGGGGGGAATCGGCACTACGCTGGATGCCGGCTTCACCAGCTTCTGGTTTTATACGGGCAACAACGGCACTATCTTTTCCTTCGCCCCCCTGACTGTCGCGGCAGCGTATGCGACATTCATGTATATTCTTCGAACCATCAAACAGATAGCATCAAGATTGCAATACGGGCGCATCTTTTACACCAATTTCTATTACATCGTGCCGGTCACTATTTGCGCATTGCTGGTTCTGATTATCCTGCGTCATAGCTGGTCCCAGGCAGTCTCGGATGGTCGGTATTGGTTCTTTGTTCTACCCTGGATACTGGCGACGCGGATGTATTATGCCTCTGACACTTGAAGTAGTTATTCCCTGTTACAACGAAGCTAACACGATCAGCACCGTCGTCAATCGAGTCTGTGATTCTATCCTGAAATTGACTCCCGAACTCCTGCACAACAGTTGCGTCACCATTATCGATGATTCCTCGACGGACGGCAGCCTGGAGATCATTCGGCAACTGGCGGAACAGATCAACGGCAAACATTCGCCTGATGCACTTCAGGTGCGCTGCCTGCAAAATGAGGGTATTCAGGGAAAAGGGATGGCGATCAGGACGGCGCTTTATGAAAAACCGGTTTCCACCGATGTCATCCTGATACAAGATGCCGATCTCGAATATGATCCGGAGGATTACCGGGAATTGTTGCTGCCGCTAAAAAGTGCGGATAATGATGTCGTCTTTGGCTCGCGCTATGGCGAGATTCGATCAGGAGAGGGGAGATTGCGCCGGCGCTGGTTCAAGGATAAGACTATCTACGGCGTTGCCAACTGGATGCTTACCAAGATCACGAATCTTCTCTACGCCGGCTCACTCACCGACGAATCGACCTGCTACAAGATTTTCAAGCGACAGGTGCTTGCCAAGATTCCGCCTCTCGATTGCGTGGGTTTTGAATTTTGTCCGGAGTTAACCGGCAGGATTCTGCGAGCCGGTTATTCGATTCATGAAGTTCCGGTCTCCTACGTCCGCCGTACTACCAAGGAAGGAAAAAAGATTCGTTCACGGGACTTCTTCATTGCGGTTGCGACCTTAATTCGCGAGCGGTTCAGCAAGAACAACCGGCGTTCCGCCTAGCAGGATTCCGCCCTTCCTACACCTCCACCGCCACTTGCTCCTCGACGGTAGCCGCCAGAGCCGTTAGGACAGTGTCGCGCCAGCCATCACGGAGCGCCTGCCAGTAATGCTGCCAGTTCGCTTTATCAAAGCGCTCCCAGCGATCGTGGGTAAGTGTTAGTAAGGTCCCACTGCTGTTGGGTTCCAGCTCAAACGTTACCATCGTATAAGTCGGAAAACCTTTCTCCCGCCACGTGTAGGTCAGCTGACGCTTCGGAATCAACTGCGTAACTTTACACACAGTTTTACCATCCCTGTCTTTACCCTGGGAGTCCCACGTGAAAGTAAAGGGCTTTCCTACAACAGGCTTGAAGTCGTTTGGCATCAGCCATTTTTCAATAAGGGCGGGAGTCGTTAGTGCCCTCCAGACCTCCCCCGGTGGGGCTTCTATTTCTCTGCTGAGTTGAATTGGATCCAACATGATTTTCTCCTTTAGCTGGGGCGGGTACCGTGCTCTCTGTAACTTATACGTAGGCAATGGGTTATAAATTTGCCCTCCGTTTTGAAAGTCAACTGCGGCGAACTTGCGAAGGAGCTGTGGAGAATAGCCGGGCAGGAGTGACAAAGGAAGAGAGGCGGCAAACCACGGGTCCGCCACCTCTCTAACAGGTCGTTTAGTGTTTAGATTCTTACGCTACGAAACGTTGTCCATCGGCGTGATCGTAACCTTGATCACGTCGCTGGTTCTGGGATATGTATACTGGTCATGAACCTTCATGATGCGGCGATGCTCCGACTCACCGGTGTTGGGGGCAGATTGGCGTGGCGCCTGGTCAGCACCCAATCCCGGTTCCTGGTTGACCTCGGTGCCGGCATCCCACAGTGAGAAGTAGCGGGTGACATCACCACTGGTGGGAATTCTACGTCGCTGGAACAGCGGGATTCCGATATTTCCCGGTGAGTAGAACAGATCATTTGACTGCCCGAACATCGTTGTCAGGGAGAGATGATCGCCCGGTGATGCGGTAACCATAAACTCAAAGGCCTTACCCGGCGTTGCCGGTCCCGGGCTCGAATCTCCCACCGGAATTGTGAAAGCACCACTGGACTTCACGCGCGAATCATTCACGATATTGCCGGCAAGAACTGCCGGGTTACCGTCCTCGGCCTGTTGCTCCAGGCCCTCACCGCGGTCATACTGCCCCACCCGGAAGAACGGATTCCACAGGCCGGTAATCGCCCAGACACCGGGAGAATGTGGCGCCGGCGCCGTCTCGCCGTTGGACAGGTGCAGGGTCGTCGCCGTGGAAACATTCTCGATCCTTACCTTGAATGTCATTTGAACCTGGTGGCCGAACAGATGGTGGTCAAGCCTCGAAACCGCCGTGCTGGCATCTGCGTTGGTTTGCGCCTGGCTTGAGTCAGGTGCTACCGGCTGCTGCGATGAACAGCCGACGCCGATTACTGCAATTGCCAGCAGGCTGAGAGAGAGTTTTGCGAGCATTTGTACCTCTTGATTTGGGTTAGATTTCGTTGCTTTCACATTCAGATCAGTCTGATTCGCTGTGACCGCAGAATCCCGTGACTTGTGCCCAGACCCGGCTGGCGATCACCAGAGAAGCAAACTTCTTGCAACACGAACTTACCCCTTACAACAATCCATTTATCACAGAACGATAACGAGAGACTCTAGAGATTCTCACATCTCGGGCAGGTGATCATTGCATTGCGGCAGGCGGGGACGACTGCCGCACCCGAGTATGATTGGGTAGATAATATCTCGGTGGTAGGTCAGGCAGTCCTACACCCGCCGTCTCCCCCCGATGAGAAGAATCGTAGGGCAGGTGTCTCCGACTCCTGCCAATACTTTGCGGGGTCTGGAATCCTTTCGTGACGGCATTCGGCCCGGATTCCCCTCTGTCAAGAGGGGTGCCGTGCGTCCTCCGCCACAGCGGAGCACGCAGGGCGGGGTGTGTCAGATTAGCAGGGCAGGAATCTCCGACTCCTGCTAATACTCTCAGGCATGATTTCTGCGACCATGATGCGGCACCTACTGTTCGCAACCTTCTGCCCCCCAACCACTAAACTTTTTCTGAATCGTTTCGGCCCAATCCCTATCCAATAGGGCATAGAGTTGATAATAGTCTCACTCAAGGAGAGCGCCACCACACATGAAAACAAAATTAGCCAACTTTTCAATCAATCACCCCTGGATCGTGATTTCGGTCTCGGTGATCATCACCGCGTTTTTCGCGTTCCAGTTTCCCAAAATCAAAATCGACACCGATCCGGAGAACATGCTTCCGGCGAATTCGCTGGTTCGGCAGCAAGATCATGAAACCAAGGAGACATTTAACCTCTCCGATTTCATTGCCGTGGGAGTTGTCGAGAAGGACGGTGCCTTCAAGCCGGAACTTCTCAATCGCATCTATGATATCACGGCTGAAATTGAGGACATCGACGGCGTGAAAGTAGATGACATTCTCGCCCCCTCAACGGTAGATGATATCCGTCAGGGGCCCGGCGGCGTCCTGGTGATTGAGCCGCTGATGGCACACAAGATCAAGACGCAGGAGGATGCCGACTATATTTTCAAGCGTATCCAGGCCAACCCGGTCCTGCGGGGCAAGCTGGCCTCCGATGATGGCGAGGCGATCGCTCTCTTTATCCCGATTGAATCGAAATCGATGTCACACCGCATCGCCGGCGAAATCCGCGACATCACCGAGCGGCACAAGGGATCAGAAACTTACCATATCGCCGGCCTGCCTGTTGCCGAAGATTCCTTCGGTGCGGAAATGTTTTCGCAGATGGCCTACTCGGCACCGGCTGCGTTTTTGATCATTTTCATCCTGCTGTTCCTCTTCTTCCGGAAATTGTTGGTAATTCTGGCGCCGATGGTGGTGGCAATCATGGCGGTAGTGTGGTCGATGGGTCTGCTGATCCTGACCGGTAACACCGTGCATATCATGTCGTCGATGATACCGATTTTCCTGATACCTATCGCGGTGCTCAACTCGATTCATATCATCTCGGAATTCCACGA
>CAYXUL010000014.1:5334-9116 GCA_964468475.1 uncultured Ignavibacteria bacterium
CGCAATTTCGGGCGCGAGGATGATACCCATGGCCTGATGTCAAAGATGCTGCACGGCTTCCGGGACTTCGCCTGGAATCACAACCTGCTGATCATCGGATCTTCGATGGTCGTGGTGGTGGTCGCCGTGATCGGCCTATCGATGCTGGAAGTGAATGACAATCCGGTCAAGTGGTTCAAGCAGTCGCATCCGATTCGGATTGCGGACAACGTGATGAACAAGCACCTCGCCGGTACCTATATGAACTACCTCGTCTTCAAGGGAGACGACTCTGACCGGATGAAAGACCCCGAGGTCGAGAAATATATCCAGGCGCTGCAGCGCAATCTCGAAGAAGACCCCGTTGTCGGCGCTACCACGGGCTTGCCCGATATAGTAAAGAAGGTTCGGTTCGAGCTTTTCGGAGCTGACTCCACCAAGATGGTGATCCCCGACACTCCGGAGGAAATCGGGCAGATGCTCTTCCTCTTCGAGATGTCGGGCGGGGATCCCGATGATCTCTTCAAATTCGTCACCAGCGACTATGACCAGGCCAACCTCTGGGTACAGTTGCGCAACGGCGACAATAAGCTGGTGTCTCGCGTCGTGGATCGGGCGCAGGCGTATATGGATACACACCCTCTGCCTGAAGGAATAACAACAAACTGGGCGGGACTGCCTTATATCAACATCGAGTGGCAGCACAAGATGGTGATCGGGATGCGCAAGTCGTTCCTGGGATCATTCCTGGTTGTGTTCTTCATGATGATCATTCTATTCCGCTCACTGCGCTGGGGTATAATCGCGATGCTGCCGCTGACGATCACCGTAATGGCTATCTACGGTTTCATCGGCTTCATCGGTAAGCCCTACGACATGCCGGTGGCAGTGCTGTCGGCGCTAACGCTGGGGCTATCGATTGACTTCGCCATCCATTTCATCGAGCGGTTGAAGTTGATTCACAGCCGTACCGGTAATTTCAAAGAATCGTATCACGAAATATTCGAGGGAGCAGGACGAGCTATCACCCGCAACGTGATGGTGATCGCTATCGGCTTCGTGCCAATGCTGTTCTCCAACCTCGTGCCGTATGTCACCGTTGGGACTTTCTTCCTGGCGATTATGCTGGTGTCGGGTTTGGTGACCATGCTGCTGCTGCCCGCAATTATCAAGACTTTCCATACCAGGCTGTTTCCTGATAATACGGTTCACGCCACAGATATCGAAGCCGCTACCCAGGGCGCCTGAGCCGCAAATGACTGAGAATAATGAGTGTTAATCCAATAGAGATGAGGAGAATGAAAGTGACCAACCTGAAATCGATCTTAATTGTGATCTTCGTGAGTGTGCTGGGATTTGCCTTTACGGCACGCGCCCAGAGCCCGGATGCCAAAGAAATAATGAAGAAATCGCACCTGGCCTACTATTACGCCGGTGATGACGGTGTCGCCCAGGTCACCATGACTATCGTCAATAATAAAGGCAAAGAGCGCATCCGCAAGTTCACGATGCTGCGCAAAGATGAGGCTGACGGCGGCGACCAGAAGTACTTCACCTATTTCTATGAGCCCTCCGATGTTAAGCGGATGACCTTCATGGTGCACAAATCAGCTGAAGGTAATGACAAGCGCTGGATCTACGTTCCTGCTGTCGACCTGATCAAGCCGATCGCAGCCGATGACAAGAATTCGAGCTTTGTCGGGTCCAATTTCAGCTACGAGGATGTTTCCGGCCGTCTCTGGACTGAAGACAACCACACCCTGCTGAGGGAGGATACGCTCAATGGCAGCGCGGTTTGGGTGATCGAGTCGAAACCAAAAGATCCCAGCTACGGTGGCTTTGCCCGCAAGGTCTCCTTCATCAGCAAGGAGAACTACCTGCCGCTGCGCGAAGAGTATTACAACGATAAAGATGAGCTGGCACGCGTGTTCACCGCTGAGAAGGTAGAAACTATTGATGGCATTCCCACCGTCACTCTGCGCAAAATGACTGATGAAAAGAAGGGTCAGTACACTACAGTAGAGTTCAGCTCGATCAAGTACAACCAGGGAATTAAAGACGATATCTTCACCGAGCGATTTCTCAAGAATCCCCCGCGCGAGTTCATCAAATAATTGAATCTGAGTGGATGTGAGGAGGATTCTGGCAATGACAACGATTCGTAGCACGATACGCACAGCCCTGGCCGGCTTTCTGGGAGCACTTCTGCTTACAGCGGTTGCTTCTGCGCAGGGTTTGCCGGTGGACGGCTTTGTGCAGGGGCTCTGGGGCGGCAGCCTGCAGGAGCGTAATCCGGTGCCGAGTGACTATTCGGCCTCGGAGGTACGCCTGCAAATGAAACTGGAACAATATTCAGGCGGCGGTGAGTTTTTTGCGCGCACCGATTTTGTTTACGATGACGTCACCGAGCCGAAGTACGACTGGGAACTGCGCGAGGGATATGTCAAGTTTACCCTGTTCAAGTATGTTGACTTCAAGCTGGGTCGTCAGATTTCCACCTGGGGAACCGGAGATTTGATTTTCATCAATGACGTCTTCGCCAAAGATTACCGGTCGTTTTTCGCAGGTCGTGATGACCAGTACCTGAAGGCGCCGCAGAATTCGCTGCGAGCCGAGTATTATTCCCATTTCGGGACCTTCAGTGTGATCTGGTCACCCGAATTCACCCCGAACCGCATTCCCACCGGCGAGAGGTTTTCATATTTCAATCCTATGGTGGGCGCAATTGTCGGTGGTGAGCCCTTCATCCTGACGGCTCGGGAACCGGCCTCGAAATGGGAAAATTCGGAAATAGCGTTTCGCTATCAGAACCACGTGTCCGGCTGGGCGGTGGCGCTCTATGGCTATCGGGGTTACTATAAAAACCCGGTCGGATTTGATCCGGTGGCAATGATGCCGTACTATCCGAAGCTCAATGTCTACGGCGCTTCGGTGCGCGGGCAGTTCAGCGGCGGCATCCTTTGGGTCGAGGGAGGATTTTTCGACTCACGTGAAGACAAGCACGGCGATAACCCGTTTGTGCCGAATAACGAATTGCAGGGTCTGGTCGGCTATGAGCGTCAGGTCGCGACCAACCTGACGGCCAATATTCAGTACCAGGCACAGTACATGCTTGACTATAACCAGTACAAGGCTCACCTGATGGGCGGCGCGAAGGAAGATGAACTGCGATCGCTGATAACGTCCCGACTCACCAAGACGCTCAAACTAGAGACTATTATACTCAGCAGTTTCATCTTCTATTCGCCGTCCGATCAAGACGTGTACTACCGGTTCAGCGCCGATTGGAAATACAGCGATAACATGACACTGACTTTCGGTGGCAACCTGTTCGACGGCACCTCGGCGACCACCGAGTTCGGCGGCTTTATGCTGGATGATAATTTGTACGGAAAGGTGACTTACGGGTTCTAACAATGGCGACTGTGGCCGCCAGCCGCCTTCGTTCGGCGGCAGGTGCCGCTGATTATGAAAGAAAACGACAGATAACTAGTTGCTTCAGTTAGCGGTGGAGCCTCTCCCGAGGAGACCTACCACATGAGCCTCGATGCTCCACCGCCTGACGGAAGAGGAGAAGAAAGAAAATGACACTGGAAAACAGAGTTCGGGTATTCGCCGGCTTCATGATCCTGATTGCCGTCGCGCTGACACTATTTGTGTCGCAGTATTGGCTGATCCTGGTAGCATTTGTGGGAGTCAATTTGATTCAATCCGCTTTCACGAGATTCTGTCCCGCCGAGATCGCGCTGAAGAAGATCTTCCATGAATCGCCGAACAAGTCGGAGTCGATAACGGCGTAGTGG
>CAYXUL010000014.1:9216-12549 GCA_964468475.1 uncultured Ignavibacteria bacterium
CTGCTGCAGAATCTCGCCAATGAAGAGCTGGTGGTCTCTCAGAAGGGCTACGGCGGCGGCTTTCGCCTCGCCAAACCGGCTGAGAAGATATCGCTATACGATATTGTTGAACAGATCGATAATGTCAGCCGCTGGGGGAACTGCTTCCTCACCAACGGCAATTGCTCAGACAAAAGGCCGTGCGCCGTCCACGACCGTTGGACCAGAGTCAGGGAGGCTTATCTGCACTTTCTTAAGTCGACAACCCTTAACGACCTGGCCAAAGAGAGGGTAAAGCTATGACGTGTTTTTTTCCGCATAAATCAGATAACAACATGTGATTCAGTGCAATAATGAAGATAAATATAATCTCTAATTGAGTAGTTCAAATCGTATAGAAGGAGAAATGCAATGATTATCACGGAAATCTTAATGACTGAACATCGGGTAATAGAGATCGTGCTCGCCTGCCTCGACAAAATCGCTGAGGAGGCTACCCGGAAACAGGAACTCAATGCTGAAGCGGCCACCAAAGTGGTCGAGTTCATCCGCAACTTCGCTGACCGCTGCCACCACGGCAAGGAAGAGGATCATCTCTTTGCCACTCTGACAGAAACCGGTATGCCGACCCAGGGTGGTCCCGTGGGCGTGATGCTGCAGGAACACGAAATGGGCCGTGCTTTTGTGCGGGATATGGATGAGGCAATACCAGCCGCAGGTGAGGGGCAGAAAGACGCTGTTAACGCCTTTGTGGCGGCGGCGCAGGGTTACTCCGGTTTGTTACGGGCGCACATTCAGAAAGAAGATGAGATTCTCTACCCAATGGCGGATCGAATGCTGTCAGCCGAGGACGTTGCGGCGCTTCAGCACAAATTTGAGGTGGTCGAAGCGGAGCACATGGGTGAAGGCACGCACGAGCGCTATCTGCAGCTCGCGCTGGAGTTGGCAAAGCAGTATGGCGTCGAGCACGGCAAAATCAAATCGCTGCTGCACGACGGCGCTCACTGCTGTTCGCACAGTCATTAGAACCGGATTCTGGAGTGAGTGCGATGCTTGATGAAGTTTCAAGTCACGAGGGAGAGGAATCATGAGGAAATACTGGATTGCCTTTTGGTCGGTCATAATAGTCTCGTTTGCCGTCCTGGGCTGGCAGGGGGTACGAATCTGGCAATTGAAACCACCGATACCGAATCAGGTGGTGACCGAGTCAGGTAAGGTGTTGATCGCGGAGGATGGCGTCTTGTCGGGTCAGCGCGTCTGGCGCGCGATGGGGGGAATGGAGATCGGCTCGGTCTGGGGACACGGCTCCTATGTCGCCCCCGACTGGACCGCCGACTGGCTGCATCGTGAATCGATGTTCATCCTGAATAGCTGGGCGCAAACGCAGTTCAGTGCCGAATATGACGGTCTCAATGTCGTGCAGAAAGCTGAATTGCAGGCACGGCTGGCTCAGATGATGCGCAAGAACACCTACGATGCCTCAACCGGGACCATCACGATCCCCGACATTCGCGCGCAGGCGTTCAAGCACAACCTTGAGCACTACACGGATGTGTTCATGAACGGCAATGAGCGCTATTCAATACCTGCCAATACCATTACCAGCGATCTGAAGATGCACGAGCTGGCGAATTTCTTCTTCTGGACGTCATGGGCGGCGAGCACTGACAGACCGGGGGAGAAAATCACCTATACCAATAACTGGCCGCACGAGCCCCTGGTCAACAATCAAGCTACCAGCGATACAATCATCTGGACCGGATTTTCGATAATCATGTTGCTGGGGGGAATAGGCTTGTTGGTGTGGTGGCACGCTTCGCAGCAGAAGGAACCTCTGGCGGAGACTTTGCCGGAACAAGATCCACTGTTTTCCTTCAAACCGACCAAGTCGCAGAAAGCAATCATCAAGTACTTCTGGGTGGTATCGGGCCTCTTCCTCTTGCAGATGTTAATGGGCGTGATTACTGCCCATTACGGCGTTGAGGGCAACGGTTTCTACGGTATCCCGCTGGCCAAGTATCTACCTTACGTGATCACCCGCACCTGGCACACGCAACTCGGGATCTTCTGGATAGCGACCGCCTGGCTGGCGGCGGGATTGTATATCGGGCCCTCGGTCTGCGGTTTCGAGCCGAAAGGACAACGGCTGGGAGTGAACATCCTCTTTGGCGCGTTAATTGTCGTCGTGGTGGGATCGATGATCGGCGAATTGTTGAGTGTCAAAAACCTCCTGACCGGTGACCAGTGGTTCTATATCGGCCATCAAGGTTTCGAGTACCTTGATCTTGGCCGCGTCTGGCAAATCGGACTCTTCATCGGCTTGATGCTGTGGTTGTTCCTGGTCGGGCGCTGTATCATGGCAGCGATTAAGAAAGGCGGCGAGCAGAAGCCGCTGATGGTGATGTTCATGGTCGCCTCGGTAGCGATCGGCGCTTTTTATGCGGCGGGTTTAATGTGGGGCAAGAACACGCATCTGGCAATCGCCGAGTACTGGCGCTGGTGGGTGATCCACCTCTGGGTCGAGGGATTCTTTGAAGTCTTTGCGACGGTGGTTATCGCTTTCCTCTTTGCGCGGCTGGCGCTGATAAGGCTCAAGACTGCCAACGCGGCGGTGATTGTCTCCACGACGATTTTCTTAACCGGTGGCATAATCGGCACGCTGCATCATCTCTATTTCGCCGGAACACCAACTTCGGTGATGGCGCTGGGAGCGGTGTTCAGCGCGCTGGAGGTTGTGCCGCTGACCCTGATCGGATTCGAGGCCTGGGACAATATCAAGATCGCTCGTTCCAAGCCGTGGGTTGCCAAGTACAAATGGCCGATCTACTTTTTCGTGGCCGTGGCGTTTTGGAATATGGTAGGCGCGGGTCTGTTTGGCTTCATGATTAACCCGCCGATCGCACTCTACTACATGCAGGGTCTGAACACGACGCCGGTGCATGGCCACGCTGCCCTGTTCGGTGTGTATGGAATGCTGGGAATCGGCTTGATGCTCTTCTGCTTGCGGGTCATGTACGTTCGCCGCGACTGGAAAGACAAGTGGCTCAAGTTCTCCTTCTGGACTATCAATACCGGCCTGGCCACCATGGTCATTGTCAGCTTGCTGCCGGTGGGATTTCTGCAGACCTGGAAATCGGTGGATGTCGGCTACTGGGCGGCGCGATCGTCGGAATTCCTTTACAGCCCCACGGTAACTGTGTTCAAGTGGCTGCGCGCACCGGGCGACACGATTTTCGCGATTGGAATTCTCTCACTGGTGCTTTTCGTCTTCGGGCTGACAACAGGTCACTCGCTCCGGCGCAAAAGTCCGGACAAGGTTGAACCGACTGAGCAACCACGTTCACCGGTGAGCGG
>CAYXUL010000014.1:12649-31537 GCA_964468475.1 uncultured Ignavibacteria bacterium
GGCCGAATTCATTCGGCCCCCGCGTCGAAGACGCGAGAGGCAGGGTGTCTGTTGTCACCTGCGGTGACAGGTGCGAATGAATTCGCACCTACGTTTCGGGGCGAGCTTTGCCCGCGAGCTCAGGAATCCATTCCTGACCTTCGCGCTGCCCCTCTCGCAAATTGATTTGATTCAAAGGCGGCTATGCGGTACTTTTTCCGATACTAGAAGTCAAGGATCTGACATTAGCGAAAGGTGTATCGGAATCGCGCGATGGTAAATCTGCAGTTTGACTTGCAACCGGGTCGCACCTTAGGTCAAAACTACACAATCATCGGCTACCTCGGTGGCGGCTGGGAGGGGGAAGTCTACAAGATAGAGGAAAAGCGCACCGGTATTGTTCGTGCCGCCAAGCTCTTCTACAGCCGTGGTGGTGTCGGCGAACGGGCGCTGCTAAGATACGCCAAGAAGCTGTACAATCTTCACAACTGCCCTATCGTCATCAAGTATCACCACCGGGATACGACTTACATCCGCGGTCGACAGATCGAATTCCTGGTTTCCGACCTGATCGACGGTGAAATGCTATCGACCTTTCTGAAGCAGCAGCGCGGCAACCGGCTTTCAACTTTCGAGGCGCTGCATCTTTTCTACTCACTGGTTGTGGGGGTCGAGCAGATTCACTTTCTCGGAGAGTACCATGGTGATATTCATTCCGATAACATCATG
The DNA here is from genome assembly GCA_964468475.1 of uncultured Ignavibacteria bacterium. Classification (GTDB taxonomy): domain Bacteria; phylum Zixibacteria; class MSB-5A5; order CAIYYT01; family CAIYYT01; genus JBECKX01. The sequence continues at coordinate 13,358 of CAYXUL010000014.1, forward strand.
GTAAAGCGTAAGGGATTGGGTTTTGACGTCCACCTGCTTGACTTTTTTGACTTGGGCCGGCCGTCACGCGTCAAGATTCAGCACGACGTCCTCTTTCTGATTGACGTCCTGTATGAGATCATCGGCGGTGCGAACGGCTATCGGCAGACAGATAACGTAGTCAAAAGCATCATCTGCGGCCGCAAACACACACTTATCAAGAAGAAGTTTCGCTCTGCGGGTGATCTGCGGCTGGCGCTGGAAAATCTTGCCTGGGGAACGTAACAGATTGCGCGGCTACAAGCCAAGCAGCTGAATCACTATACCGCTGGCGGCAATTGCCAGCCCCGCGATAGCGTGCGAGAAGCGCTCCAGCTTACCCATCGGCACCAGACTATAACCATACGAAAGAATTATCACAATCGCGGTCATCGTCGAGATGGTTGTCGCCGCAAACGCCAGCGTGACAGCGACAATGCCACCGACATTCGACTGAGCCGCGGGGTACATCACCAACGGAATCAGCGGTTCGCAAGGTCCCAGGACAAAAATAATAAACAGCACCCAGGGGGTGATAGACTTGGGTTTGGCGTCAGCATGAGAGTGCGGCTGCGAGGGATCGTGGGAATGCACGTGAGTAACTCCCGCTAATTTGCCTCCCAGGTGGGTGTGGGCGTGACCTTTCTTAAGTATTGCCCGCCTGAACCCCCACGCCGCATACGCCAGTCCAAAGGCAATCAACACCCATGCCGCTAAATCACCGCGCATCGTTTCCAGCGCCTGCAGCCTATGTACCGCGATACCAGCCGCGACCCCGATGGCGCCGATGATGACACTGCTGAAAACATGCCCGATTCCACAGGCAATTGTCACAACGATGGTCCTGGGCAGTCTCCAATCACGTGCCTTTGCGATCATGATAAAGGGCAGGTAATGATCGGGCCCGAAGATCGTATGCGCAAACCCGATCGAGACCGCAGTTACAACAAGAAGACCTGTTCCAGATGTCACTGCTGATTCCTCAAATTCCCGCGATGATACAACCGCTGTTGTCCGTTACTAGTGGATCAAAAGGAGCTGACACCAACTGCGACCGCTGATAGCAGTCCGAACAGCGCCGGCAACTTGCCCGGCCACTCCCGGAACTGCACCCCTGAGTAAAAGGCTGAAGTGCGCCTGTTTTCGGGAAAATCCTGCAGGTAGGTCTCAATCTGAAATATGAATTGCCAGGCGTTGCGCTGACTCAATCCCAGTGATCCTACGATCCAGTGCCGCCGATTCAGCGTCTTCACGAACTTATCTTCGTTGACGGGAATGAACGTACCCACGCCGGCATCAATCGACAAGTGTTCTCCTTCCCAGAAACGATAACGAAGCTTGCCGCCGATGCGATCACGGTATTGCTCGAGCACGCCGACAGCTGTCACTCCCAGCGCCGACCTTGGTGCAATGTTGATCATCAGCCCGAATTCGGCCTGGGCGGCTGCAGCTACCCCAAAATCATCTCCGGTGAGCTTGTGGCCGTTGTGGAACGTAATTGAGTTGGTCGAGCGCGAGTTGGCTATCCTGGCAAGGAGCGCAAGATCGAGGACCAGGAAGCTCTTGCATTCTCCGGGCGGGCGACCCGGAAAACAGAACTGCTGGCTGGACGATTTCATCTCTGAGTTGCCTGCGGCAAGGGGTTGAGCAATCACGCCGGTTGTCGCGCTCAGGAGCGTAACAAGAAGCGACACCGTAAATCGGGTGCGGAGTGTGAGATTGTTACCGTATGACATAAGTTTGGCCCAGCCCTCTGGCATAACTAAAGCGCAATCTGGACTAATGTCAACGGTATTCGCGGAGTCGGGTCGGCTTAACCCTTTTCAAAAACGTAACTTAGAGAGCTTGGTCACTACGCCGCGCTTCCCTTTTCGCTGGCTTATTGTGAAGTAGCTAAGCCCCTTAGGTGCTCTTTAGTGGGTTTGCATCGATGAGTACCAGTGAGAGTGCTTCTCTGAGCTCATTTGTTCCGAGCGGTTTCCTGATACTGCCGCAGAAGCCGAAATTGCCGTAATTTTGCATGACCGGATCAAGAACGTATCCACTCATCACGATTGCCTTAACGTCTGGGTCGATCGACTTCAGGATTCTCAGTGTTTCGACGCCGCCGGTACTGCCGGGGATTGTCAGATCAAGCAGTGCTACTACCAGTGAATCGCCGGAATCAACAATCCTGCGAAAGATCCCTGTTGCCTCTGAACTGTCCCTCGCTTCGAGCACTTCAAAACCCAGTTTCTGCAGAGAGGGCCGAATGACGTTACGAACAGATTCTTCATCGTCCATAACCAGGATTTTGCCGCCCTCAAACATTTGCCTGTCTGGCTCACTCGAGGTGCATTTAACTGATCTCTTTGCCACCGGCAGAAAGATGGAAAACTTGCTGCCCCTGCCGATACGAGACTCGACCTTGATATGACCGCCATGCTTTTTCACAATAGAGTAGCTGGTTGAAAGCCCCAGCCCGCTTCCAGCATCTTTGGTCGAGAAAAACGGATCAAACACTTTGGCGAGATAATCCGGCGGGATTCCAACGCCTTCATCGGCTATGTCCATCCTGATATACTGGCCCGGCTTAAGGCCGTGCTCTACCTCATCCACCACTTCGTAGTTGCCCAGTTCTATCAGGATGCGACCGCTTTTCGGCATTGCCTGGTCTGCGTTCAATACGAGGTTATGTACTACCTGGACAATCTGGTCTTCATCGATATTGACGTATTCAAGCTCGGGCTCGATCACGAACTCGCAGGTCGTCTTGGAGCCGCGAAGTGCAAACAGAGCTGCCTCTTGCACCACTTCCTCAATTGGCATCGTCTTGGTGACGGGTTTTCCGCCTTTGGAGAAGGTGAGAAGTCGCTGCGTTAATCGCTGCGCACGGAGAGCCGATTTCTGGGCCTCGGAGACTAACTCATGGAGTTCCGTTCCGGCAGCAATGTTAGTTTCGGCCAGACTGAGATTGCCGATAATGCCTGTCAACATGTTGTTGAAATCGTGAGCAATTCCTCCGGCCAGGAGACCGACTGATTCCAGCTTGTCGGCATGACTCAGCTCTTCTTCAAGCAACAGTCGCTCGGTAATATCTTCAACAATCGCTATAATTTGCTCTCCATTTTCAGTGTGTGATTCGCTCGGCCGGGAAAGTGTGATGCTCAAGGTGCGAACCTTGCCGTCCTGGCGACGAAGATCCAACGCCACTTGAATGCGGCTCTTGTAAACTCCGTTTATCAGATTGTTGAAATGCGCACGATAAATCTCCTGCTCCTCGGTGGCGAAGAGGGATTGAAACTGACGGTTTCTCAACGCCGTCTCATCGTAGCCCGAAATTTCCCTGAAAGCCGGGTTGGCAGAGAGAATCAGGTCACTTTCATTTAGACTGATAATCCCAATTGCAGCCGATTGTACCACGGCGCGGTACTTCGCCTCGCTGTAGCTGATTGCCATTTCAGCTTCTTTAATGCGCGAAATATCAGTATTGGAGCCGATATAGCCGATCAACTGGCCCTCTTCACCGAACAGCGGGCGCCCCTGCCCCCATACCCAGATAGAGGTGCCATCAGGCCGGAGGTAGCGGTATTCATCTTCCCATATAGCCCGGGCTTTAACTGCTTGATACCAGCATTGCTTTACTGCCTCAAGATCATCCGGGTGAATCGCCTTCTCCCAGCCGCTCCCGCTTGCCTCCATCGACGAAAGTCCGGCATGTCGACTCCATTGCTCATTGACATAGATGCAGTTGCCATCAGCGTCAGTCATGTAGATACCGATCGGAGACATGGTCGTGAGAAGCTGATAGCGCCGTTCGCTTTCCCGCTCTCTCAGCTCAGCAAGCTTACGCTTGTTTACATCCTTGACCGCACCATCAACAAACTTCAACTCACCGTTTTCGCCGAATATAGGCAGCAGATACGATATGATCCAGAATTCGCTGCCATCCTTTCGCGAAGATTTTGCCTCCACGGTAATCGTAGTGCGCTCTTTTCGTAGACGGGCAATCACACCTTCATGCCAGTCGGGATCCCTGAAAATTCTCTCAATCGCGTCACGAGAAAACTCTTCAACCGAGTCGTAGTCGTAAATGCTCAACATTGCCTGATCTGCGGAAAGCAGGAGGCAATCGGGGGTAGCTCTGAAAATACCAAGCGGAATGCTTTGTAGCAGAGTTCGCCGCTGTTCCTCCCGAATCTTTTGCTGCTCGGCCTCGGCTTGTTGAGTGGCTTTCCACTGTGAGAACTCAGTGTTGGTGTTTCTGACCGTGAGGTGAAGCCATATTGCGAGGGATGAAGCCAGAACGATGATTGCGGACAGGACAATTATGAGGGGATAGTTGGTCTGTTGAACTGCTGGCGCGCCCTGGGCCAGTAAGCTGGAGGAGGGAACGGTCACTGCCATGACCGTCAGGGTCAGCAGGATCGGCCGCGCCACAGGAAATAACCTCCGGCAATGATTCTTCACCTCAGGCAAATGGAGTGAAGACATTCTTCTCAAGATCCTCCACCAGATGGGTTGATGACCTGACCCTATTTGGGGGGGATGGCAAACTTGCTGTTTGCCGGCAATAAAATCACTCAGGGCCTGTTCTCCCTACTTGATTGGATTACACCAGATTAGCCCACCACGAATCTTTTCTGGAATTATCGGTAATATTAGCGAGTTTCGTTAGCTATACAGGGCAATTCGGGTCTCAGGTACAGGAAGTTTCTCGTCAACTGCGTCACCGGAACCGTGCCCTCTTGCGAAATTCTTCAATAGCTCTATCTTAGCCCCTGTCGAACCCGAGCTAACATCTTTTCCGGCTACGAAAATCATGACCACATTTGACAGTCAGGACTTCAGCAAAGAATTGCGGACGGCGCTGGAAGCCGCCAGACAAGCTGCTGAGATTGTCATGCCATATTATACTGGCGGGACAGAAGTCGAATACAAGGCTGACCAGACGCCTGTTACTGTGGCTGATCGCGAAGCCGAAACGGTTATCAGCAAGCTATTACGCGAGGCGTTTCCCGATTACAGCATCCTGGGCGAGGAATCGGGACTTGACGATAAGTCCTCTCAATATTTGTGGGTAATCGACCCGATTGACGGTACCAAGAACTTCATCCGCCAGATTCCGCTGTTCGGAATCGAGATCGGTCTTCTCTCGGCCGACCGCTTCACCGTCGGCGTTTCCAACCTGCCGGCGATGAACGAAATCGCATATTCCGATCTGGAAAATGGCGCCTTCTGCAACGGTAAGCCGGCCCGTGTCAGCGAGATTAACCGCTTGGAAGATGCTTCTGTGACCTTCTCCGGAATCAATATTCTGCACGAGAAGAACCGTGAGCAGGCGTTCCTTAACCTGGTGCGCCAGGTATACCGCGTGCGCGGTTTCGGAGACGCATTTTCGTTTCATCTGGTAGCGACGGGTCGCTTCGAGGCGGTGGTGCAGTCACGCGTTAATCTCTGGGATGTTGCCGGTCTGGTGGCGATAATCGAGGCTGCCGGCGGACGTTGCAGTGACTGGTCCGGTCGCCCTTTTGGCCGGGGAAGTGACAGCATTGTCGCTTCTAACGGCAAAATCCACGATCAAATCCTTGAAGTAATCAATCGTTAGCCGGCTGCGCCCGGCGCCGGTCATTCGTATAATCATTGTCATGAGTCAATTGTTATGAGCCACGTATGGAAAAGCCGGCAAAGCATGCTTCGTAGTATCGCCACTCTGGTGCTGCTGCTGCCATCCTGGGGCTGCTCCGAAGCGGTAAGCGGGCGGGATCAGCAGCTGTCGCTGATCAAACTTCCGCCCGGCTTCAAAATCGAAATCTTCGCCGACAATATTCCCGGGGCGCGGTCGCTGGCTCGCGGTGATAACGGTACCGTCTTTGTCGGCACCCGTGGAAAAGGCAGGGTTTACGCAATTGTCGATCGTAATGGTGACTTTCACGCCGACTCGGTATATACTATCGCCTCAGGGCTTTACATGCCCAACGGCGTTGCTATGCGGGGCGGCAATCTCTATGTCGCGGAGGTGAATCGCGTCATCAGATTTGATGACATCGAAGCGCATCTTGCCGATCCTCCGAAACCGATAGTTGTTAACGATAAGTTTCCCTCCGACAGTCACCACGGCTGGAAATTCATCCGCTTCGGTCCCGATGGCAAGCTGTATGTCCCGGTCGGCGCGCCGTGCAATGTATGTCTTGAAGACGATCCACGTTACGCCTCCATCATGCGCATGAATCCCGACGGCAGTGACCTGGAGGTGTTCGCGCACGGTATCCGCAACACCGTGGGCTTCGATTGGCACCCGGTGACGCACGAGTTGTGGTTCACCGATAACGGCCGCGATATGCTGGGCGATGATATCCCGCCCGACGAACTTAACTGTGCGCCGCTTTCCGGGATGAATTTCGGGTTTCCGTTCTGCCACGGCGGCGACATTCCTGACCCCGAATTCGGCAAGCAACGACCGTGCAGTGACTTCACCCCGCCGGTGCAGAAACTTGGTCCTCACGTAGCAGCGCTGGGAATGAGATTTTACACGGGTCAGATGTTTCCCAAGGAATACCATGATCAGATCTTTATCGCCGAACATGGCTCCTGGAATCGTAGTATTCCCATCGGCTACCGGATTACGGTGGTGCGGCTCGATGGGAACAAGGCTGTCTCCTACGATGTGTTTGCCGAGGGCTGGCTTCAGGGAGGCAGGCCGTGGGGGAGACCGGTGGATCTGATGCAATTACCGGATGGATCACTGCTCGTTTCCGATGATTTCGGCGGACGGATCTACCGCATTTCGTATGAATCTGATCAGAAGCAGCCAACGGAGCAGTAGATGGCTATCCGCGAGATTCTCCAATTAGGAAATCCCGATCTCTACAAGATCTGTGAGCCGGTAACACGCGCGGAGGCGGCATCACTCAGCGGGGCGTTCACCGACCTGCAGGACACGATGCGCGATTTTCGCAAGCGCTACGGCGCGGGACGAGCCATCGCGGCGCCGCAGATAGGCGTGTTCAAGCGGGTCATATACATGGAAATTGACGAGCCAGTAATCATCATCAATCCCGTCCTGTCCGATCTCAGCGACGAGATGATCGAATTGTGGGACGACTGCATGTCATTCCCGGACCTCTTAGTGCGAGTCAGGCGGCACCGCTCCTGCCGCATCACTTATCTCGATCAGCAATGGCAGGAACAGTCGCAGGACTTGAAGGATGATTTTTCTGAGCTGTTACAGCATGAAGTCGACCATCTCGACGGTATCCTCGCCGTTTCGCGCGTGATCGATGAGAGGTCATTCGCGTTGAAAAGCCAGCGCGCTCGCCTCTGATTCAAGTCGAACCATCCGGAGATCCGGACCAACAAAAGGAGTAATTTCTCAGGAATCAAGTTGCAATATCGATGTATATGCCTACTTTGGTGACGAAGGGAGGAATTATGTTTCATCGGCAATGGTTTCATCAGGGCGGGTTTGCGGCTGTGTCAGTACTCCTTGCGGTTTTCATAGTTAGCGTCTGCCCTGACGCTCTTGCGCAAACTGCCCGGGAGTCAAGCACTGACACTGTGCTTTGCGGCTGTTCATTCCGTGACACCGTCAATACAAGTTCGGGGCAACCGGTAGTGGTGCTTCCAATTACGCTTGAGCCGCACAAGTACCCGCAGGACCTGGTGTCAAATCTACTGATTAACGGCAAGTCGTTCAAATACCTGAGTTGCAGAGTGTCGGACTGCTCCGATTTCACAGCCACGGTTGATAGCATCCCGATTGTAAATGGTCTGCAGATGTTGGTTCTAAGCGTAGATTTCACGAATGCAAAATGGGGAGAGAAGGGCGATGAATACCCACCGCAGCAGATTGTGGTGGAACTACGATTCGTGGCGCTGACCGGTGAGACGAGCATCTCGGCCGGTATGCCCAAATTGGACTTTGAGATGCCCTGCAGCTATGCGCTGTTGATCTTCGGCAATGAATATGGTGAAGCCGTGATCAAGAACTGCAACAGCGAATAAGCCGGTCACTAGCTTGTAGCATACCCGACGCCGATTATGAACTAATTGTTACTGAGCCGGATAAGTGGGGGGAAGCAGATTTGCTCCCGTCCCCTACCCACTCCAACCTTTTTTGAACCACAGACATTTCCAGTTGTTATAAAATTGTTGGCGGATATATTGCCGCCCTGCAATGGCATGAAGTTTTTGAGAATGGACACAGCCAGTAATGTACCCCGAGATATTTAAGATCGGCCCTTTTGCCCTGCGCAGTTACGGCTTAATGCTGGCGATCTCGTTTCTTGTCGGCATCATCTACATCCGCAAACGCTCCGCCAAAGAAGGAATCGATCAGAACTTCGTCCTCAACCTTGCCTTCATCGTAATCTTCTCAGGCATCATCGGCGCGCGTGTCTTTTACGTCCTGTTTCACTGGTCTGATTTTTCATCGAATCTGCTCAACGCCTTCAATCCCTTCGGCAACGATGGTCAATTCGGAATTGCCGGTTTGAACCTATACGGCGGCGTTGTCTTCGCGATCGTCTGCACGCTGATCTATGTCAACATCAAGAAACAGCCGCTCTGGCAGGTAACCGACATTTTCGCGCCCGCTGTCGCGATGGGGATCTTCATAAGCCGTATCGGCTGCTTTCTGAATGGGTGCTGCTTTGGTGTGCCCGGCAACGAATTTTTCTGCATCAGTTTCCCGGTCGGCTCAATTCCGTACTACCACTTTGGCAGCCAGCCGCTGCAGCCGACCCAGCTTTATTCCTCCGCCTACGGTCTGCTCCTCTTTTTCCTGCTGCACAATCTCGATAAGCGCAAGCACTTCTATGGTGCCACCTTTTCGTATCTGCTGATGTCCGAAGCCATATTCAGGTTCTTAATCGAGTATGTCCGCTACTACGAGCCCGCGATGATCACCCACGTTTTGGGAATCCGGTTCACCTACAATCACTTGATCGCAATCGGGTTGTTTATTTTCGGCGTGATTCTCTTCTTTACCCTGCGCTCGCGCAAATCGCTGGCTGTTCCCCCTGACCGCTTTCAACCGGAACAGGTTCCTGCGGCCGAAACAGGAACATAGTCAAGCAGAGCTGTAACCAGGTCCCGGCCGTCAATACCCCGCCACCAGCCGCCACTGAACGGTATCCCCTTCTGCGGGAACATACTTGCTGGCCGCTTCCGACTGCGATTCGTCGTTTACGTAGTAAAGCCAATAGTTGGTCTTGCTCTGCGCAATGCCGTCAATCGATTTGACGAATATGCCCATAGAAGAGCTATCGTAGTCGACCTTGTGCGATTCCCGTAATTGCGCAAAAGCCGTGGAATGGCCGTCGGCGATGTACTGAACCGTATGGAGCACTTTCGGTTCCATGTCGCAGGCTACCAGGAGCAGGAGAAATGCGGTTATGAGAATCTTCTTCATGATCAGCTGCAAGATCAACTCCCTGAACCAACTTCGCAAGCTTATCCTGCGACCGGCGACTCCCACGATCACTTTTCAACTTGACCTTGTCTGTAACTCTTTGTTAGTTGGAGAATTATGGCTGAACCTGAATTCATACGGGTAGACGGTTGCTTCGGAGAGGGAGGCGGGCAGATTCTGCGAACGTCGATCGCGCTTTCGACCCTGATGGGCAAGCCGGTTGAAGTAATCAACATCCGCGCTAACCGCAAATTCCCCGGACTGATGCCGCAGCATCTCACCGCCGTGAAAGCCTGCATGGCGATCTGTAATGGCACCGCGGAAGGGGCCGAGATCAACTCCGAGCGCTTGCGGTTTGTTCCCGGTAAGGTGCGTTATGGCAAGTACAGCTTTGACGTCGCCGAGAGCAAGAAATCGGCAGGGTCGGCGACACTGGTGCTGCAAACGGTACTGCTGCCGCTACTCTTCAGCAAGGGAGAATCGACGGTAATCGTCAAGGGAGGAACTCATGTTCCCTGGTCACCCCCTGCGACCTACCTCAAGCAGGTCTTCCTGCCGGTGCTGGGAATGTTGGGCTGCCAGACCTTCCTCAAGATAGGACGCTGGGGCTGGTACCCGGAAGGCGGCGGCGATCTCAGCCTGCGAATCAAAGCGGTCGGAAAACTGAGGACGCGGCAATTCACTGACAGGGGCAAACTGAAGAAGGTCTACGGAATTTCCGCCACTTCCAATCTGCCGCGTAATATCGGGGATCGCCAACTCAAGGCTGCCTTGCGAGCAGTTCGTACCGAAAACCTGAACGCACGGATGCGCACAATCGATGTCAAAGCCAGCGGCAAAGGTACGATCGTTCACCTGACCGCCGAATTCGAGAATGTGCGCGCCGGCTTCTCGTGTCTTGGTGAGAAGGGACTCTCTGCGGAGAAAGTAGCCAACGCTGCCGTCACGGAATTGGTTAACTACCTGGGCAAAAACGTCTGCCTCGATCACTATCTCGCCGACCAGTTGATTCCCTACGCTGCACTTTGCGGTGAACGGGTCGAACTGAATGTCTCCCGTATCACCGAGCACCTGCGCACCAATCTCTGGGTGACACAGAAGTTCATTCCGATCAATTACCGCCTGCGCGGCCCGATGGGGTTGCCGGGAACTTTGATGATCGAACCTAAATCAGAAACTGAGGAACAACTGCGCGCCCCAGCACCCGCCGAGACTTCATCGTAGCCCATCCTCGCTCCAATTCCAGTCATCAACCTCCAACTTATATCGCTCATACCCAGAACCCGCTTGCTTGACAGCTTACAGCTTGCTTGTATAAAGAATGAAACATGAAGGGTACGAGAAGCTTGAATAGGCCAGCGAGATTCATATCTACCGCAATTGCGATGTTCGTCATGGCACTGTTGACGTCAATTCCGGCAAAGGCTACGGAGTTGGAGTACAGCGCCCAGTTCCTGCGTCTCGACTCGCACCGGCTTTACCTCTGGATTGAAGGCGATCACTTTCTCAATCCGCAATTCGTGATCATGATTAGCCACAAGGGCGAGAAACTCGATGAAGTTCCAATTGCCGGCACCGCAGGTGCAGTGGTGGTCAGTCAACGTCTGCCCGATTATCTGGTCAATCTGCTCTCCACTGACTCGGTCAACTGTAAATACGAGATAAGTTTCCCGATCGAGAATCTTGCCGATACGATCCTGGTTGGTATTCCCCGCGATCTCGAGTTTCAATTCTATTCGCTATTTGCCGGTGGATTGAGTGCCTACTTAAACTCTCAACAGGGTGATTCACTACTACCAATATGGTACAAGCCTGTTCTCTACGACAGCGACCGCGACGCCGACGTTGATCTCTCGATCGGTGCCGTCGATCTGCTCTTCTGGCCCGAAAGTGACACGGCAACTTTCAGCGGCAGCGAAACTACAGTTTATCCCAGCACCGACCATCTTGAGTTTGCACTCATTACCGCGTTCGGGAGTGACGAACTCACTGCAACTGCGCTCAACTACTGTCTTCGCGGAATCTTTACTGACAGCGCCGATTCAGCGAGTTCCTATCTGCTGGATGATCACGACTTCAACGCCGAGTTTCCGCAGGATGCAAATAGTGCAGCGCTGCTCTATTCGCAGATGCGTGAGCGCAACCGCGTAAGCAAGATTACCATGACTCGAACCGGGCTCTATACCGGAATTCTTGACCTGCTCCAGGCGAAAACTTCTGAGTGCGGTGGCGAACTGGATGCCACTCAATTCAGTGACAGCGGCGCGGTCAGCCTGTTTCTCACTCCGATCTTCCAGCCTGCCCGCATTCCGGAGCAGGAATGCCGCGAATCATCACAGCGCTGGATTCTCTCAGTTGCCAACGAATTGCCACTCGCCGAGCAATTGATTTCGCCGGCCGACAGCTGCGTGTCAGACTCGGTTCTTTCCGCTAGCTGCGTCGAGCAACTTTCCCACTACTTCGCAAGCTCTGCGCGAGTAATTCCGCTGGGGAGACAGCGACTGGTCTTTATTGCCGGAAGCAGGATTTCGGTATTTTCGCATTCGTCCGCTTTGTACGATATCCACAGTTTCTATCGACTGAGGAATCATAAATGAAGCTCTCGGTCAGGATCATACTCGGTTTCCTGCTGGCAGCGATCATCCCACTGGCACTAATGGTGGCGTTGGTCTTGATGTATGTCAACAGCAATGCCGAGTCGGTTTATATCGACAGGTCGGATGTGGCGGTGAAGTCGTTTCGGCACTTCTACGACGAACGCATAAACCGTTTGGAACAATCAGCTGCGGCCCTGGCGAACGAAAAACAATTTCTGATCAACCTTCTCGATCTGCCCCGGCGTGAAGCACAACTCAAGAAGCAACTCGAGGAAGCGGTTGCCACCGGCGAGTTTGATTTTGCCATGGTGAAGCTGCACGACCCGCCGGCACTGCTTAAGTCTTATCAGGAGGGCATGGGGCATACCCTGGAGCAGGTACACTACGAGTCCCTGCCTGAGTTTGGGAACAACAGCAGCAGCGGAGTGCTACGGCTGAATCCTCAGTCGGTTTCGGCGCTGGCGGCGGTGTCGGTATCGCCGGTGTTCCATCGCTCACAAGAGAAGGCTGAAGTCATCGCCGGTATCATGTTGAGCGATCTGATCGCAGACTATCCGCTGGAATTATCCAACCTGAGTGCGCTGGCGGTGCGGGTGGGCGATCGCGCCCTATTTGTGAATTCGGAAGATTCGCTGCTGATTTCCTCGCTGTCGCGGCTGTCGCAGGTTCGTACCGACAAAACGTACTGGCAGGCCACTATCCTGAACCACAGTTACTTCGTGCGCGAGATGGATATCATCGGGATAGACGGCAAAAGCGTCGGTTCGCTGATGTACATTTTCGATCAGCATGAGCTAATCGCGACCAAGCATGAACTCCTGAAGACGATTGTGCTGTTAGGTGCGGCCGCAATTCTGCTGTCACTGCTGCTCGGTTTTGTTTATCAGCGCTCACTCTCCAGGCCGGTTAAGGAAATGGCGCAGGCAGCGCGCAAACTCGCCGCGGGGCAACAGACAGGACGGGCCCTTTATGTTCGCGAGGATGAAATCGGAGACATCGTTACCGGCTTAAATCAGCTTGCCGACAACCTCGAGGAGACCCGGGAGAAATTGCGCCGCAGCGAGCAGGTGGCGGCGTGGCAGATGTTCGCCCGCCAGACCGCGCATGAAATTCGCAACTATCTGATGCCGCTGGTGACAACAACGAGCCAGATGCAACGCTGGCTTGACAATGATGATCTCAGCTCCGACAAACTCCGACAGGCACTGGAATCGATCCAGTACGAAGCCGGGCGGATGCGTCAACTGACGGGCGCTTTCAGCGAATTCGCCAAACTTCCGGCGCCGAAGCTGCGGTCAGTCAACCTCGATCAGCTACTGGACCGGATACGGGCTGCTTTCAGCGAGAGACTGTCACGAGCCGAGTTAGTCATCAACTCCGAGGGAGAGATTCCGGCGCTAAATTGCGATCCCGATCTGCTTTTGCAGGTGCTGGTGAACCTGATTCGCAATTCCTTCGAGGCCGAGGCGAGCATCGTTGAACTGAAAGTCAGCGCCGGCCCGACTCGCACAACCTTTGAGGTCGCCGATGACGGCGGTGGTGTCCCGACTGACAAGGTCGATCGCATCTTCACCCCTTTGTTTACTACGAAGTCGCAAGGCAGCGGTCTGGGACTGGCTATTTGCAGACGCATCGTGCTCGATCACGGCGGAGATTTGACTTTCCGTAATAATCTCACGCGAGGAGCGGTTTTTACATTTTATCTTCCCAGAGATGAAGAAGCATAAGATCCTGATAGTCGACGACGACGAGCGGATACGGGTCACGCTATCCGACTACCTGCGCGAAAGCGGGTTCGAGATTGTCACCGCGGCCGATTGCAGCGAGGCAAGGCGTCTGAATACCGACAACATCTCGCTGGCACTGCTCGATCTCCAGCTTCCCGATGGCAGCGGTCTCGAACTGCTGCAGGAATTTCGGAATCAATTCCCACGTCAGCTTCAAGTAATGATCTCCGGTCAGGCAACTCTCAGAGATGCCGTCACTGCCATCAAAGCTGGTGCTTCCGATTTTCTTGAAAAGCCCCTCAGCCCGGAAAAAGTTGAACTTACCCTCCGCAATGCGCTGCGGATGGCACGTCTCAGCCGAAAAGTGGCCAGCGGCGAGCAGGAATCGGCGGAACGCTATCAGTTGGTGGGGACATCTCCGGCAATTACAGAAGTACGTCAACAAATTCAGGCGGTGGCATCCACCAACTCCTCGGTGCTTCTTCTGGGTGAATCAGGAACAGGCAAAGAAGTGGCAGCGCGATTGATACACTCGCAGAGTCGCCGCGCCGGCGGCCCCTTCATTGCAGTCAACACCGCCGCAATCCCGCGCGAATTGCTGGAATCCGAACTGTTCGGTCACGAGAAAGGCGCCTTTACCGGGGCGACGCAGCAACGGATCGGCAAGTTCGAGCAGGCGGATAGCGGCACAATCTTCCTCGATGAAATCGCCGAAATGGCACCGCAGCTTCAGGCAAAGCTGCTGCGGGTGCTGGAGGATCAAGCTTTCGAGCGGGTGGGGGGAAGCAAGCTGATCGAGAGCGACTTTCGCCTGATCTGCGCCACCAATCAGGACCTGGAGAAACGAGTGGCTGATGGTGAGTTCAGAAAGGACCTCCTTTTCCGCATCAATGTGTTCACGATCAGAATGCCTCCCCTGCGTGAATTGAAGGACGATCTTGAACATATCCTCATCCATCACCTGAGACGACTCAGCGCCAGCATGGGCAAAGAACCACTGCGAGTGTCTGATGAATTGATTGCCGCCCTCGATATGTACCCTTTTCCCGGCAATGTTAGAGAGTTGCGAAACATTCTGGAGAGGCTTCTGATCTCTCATCGCGGAGACGAGCTATCTGCAGCTGATCTAACCGGGCTGCTCGAATCATCACCCGCCTCCACTCCAATGACCCTTAAGGATGCAACCCTCGATTTTGAGGCCCGCTACATCGGTGATGTACTTCGGCAAACCAACGGCAATATGACCGAGGCCGCCGAAATCCTGGGACTCGATCGCAGCTATCTCTACCGCAAAATCAAGTCGTTGGGGATTGATGAAGTTGAGTAGTTGAGCCGGGAGCCGGTTTCCGGTTAAGGGCAATAGTCCGGCGCCGGTCCGCCGGCGAAGATATAGTTGATAATAAAAACGGCGTCGCCGATTGTGAGCGAGCCCGAACAGTCGGCATCACCAGCCGCGAGTGGTTTGGGAGGAGTGCCGCCCCCAAATACATAGTTGATTATCACAATCGCGTCAGCTATCGAAATTGTACCACTACCGTCGGCATCCCCGGCAACGAATTTCGGCGCTGCTTTAAAGCCGAGGAACCCGCTGATAAGTTCACCGCTCACCCCTACTGCGGGTTGACCGACAGTAGCATCCATTACCAGGTTTCCGGATACCATCCTCGTACCGGATGAGCTAAGGTTGTCGTACGCCTGCGCAGTGGGAACAAGAGAGATGAAAAGAACCGCAAGCGTTCCGGTGACAAGCAAGTAGTAAATCCGCTTCATGGTGTCACACCCTGTGCAGCTAGTAAATGGTAGGTATGTAAATCGCTTCGATCGCTCCACTGGCGAAATCAACAGGGCCGGCGGAACTTGCAGATGACCGGACATTCGCATAGATCGCGACCGGTCCGGCACTGGTGATCACAAATACATGCGAAATGAACATGGGGATATTACCGCCGACGCTGCTTGAACCCGATGAGATTCTCGCTTCGACGTAGCGCTCATCAAACACGTCCTGATTCCGCGAAAGCGACACCTGCGCTATTTCATTCGCCGCCAGACTGGCGTAGCAGTTGAAAAAGGCGATCACGTATCCGGGGGCGGGGACATTGAGGTTTACCCCAAACCAGCTCGTTGGCGTATTGCCCACGGAGGTAAGCAGGGTTGCGCTCGCTTCCTTCAGACCCGGTTCATCGACGATTTTGGAAGCGGTTATCTGGTTGTTGGCGAAATTGCGCGCCACGAGCGTATTGCTCGCCAGATCATCACCGGTGAGGCTCTGGTCTTCGATCTCGCTGCCGGTGACAGTATTGGACTTGAGCTTGTAGCCGCTAATCGAATTGTTTGCCACGTGGTAATCCGTGATTGACTGGGGCGCGATTTCGTTAAAACCGATTGCGCCCAGCTGAATGTCGGCACCGGTGATCGTCCCGTTGGCAATGTCAGCGCTGGTAACGGTTCCATCGGCGATTTCATTTCCGGAGATCGCAAACCCGGAAAGATGTGTCGAATCAATCGAGCCGGGAGCGATTTTGTCACCTGTTATTGTCGAGTCCGCCAGATCGGCGGCAGTGATTGATCCGTCAGTGATATTCGCGCCCGTGAAGGCGCTGAAGGATAGATGCTCGCTGTGGATTGCTCCCGCGGCGATCTTGTCGCCGGTAATGATAGAATCAGCCAGGTCCTCTGTCTGAAGTGAGCCGTTTACGACATCAGCACTGCCAACTTGCAGCGTGGGGAGGCGCGCCGGATCAAGCGTACCCGAGGCGATTTGAGCGGCATCCAGCTCAAGGTTCTGATGAGCCTGAGGATCGTTATCGTGAGCCGTGATCGCTTGCTGCAGGGCGGTGGTGTCGGCAAAATAATCGGGAGTATGCCCGCCTAGGGCCTCAGAATTTGCGGCAACGAACGCGTAGACGCTTGAACCGATAAAATGTCGCGGCGCGAATTCCGGTTCGCCATCAAGCTGTACCCCCAACCATAATGGTGCAGAGTTGAAAACGTTTTGGGTCAGCGGCTCAACCGTACCCAGATTGGCGTGCAGCAGGCCATCGGCTACGTTGATGGTCTGAATCTCGCTCCAGAGCGGGGTTCCGTCAGTTGAGTCTGGATAAATCGTAAAGGTGAACTGATATGATCCGTCCGGATAGGCAGCGCCGTTCATGTCGCGCAAGTAGCCCTGATAACTGAGGATCGGATTGATTGCCCCCACTGCCCCAGAGGCGAGCACGGTTATAAACAGAGCCGTGCAGAAGCCGACGATAGCACTGCTCTTCACTAGTACCTCCGACAGGTAGGTTGGTAGTATGGTAGTATCTACTTAGAACCTTGAGTGTATGGTGACCATAATATAGCCTCGATATTCATTTCTCCAAGCGAATATTGTTTGACCGGGCTGCGTGTGTTGTACTAGTGTCACACAATGTCACACGTGCGGCTATCTCCATCAAGTTAAGTTGTTTATCAGCAAGCGCTTAAATCCCGGCACGCCAATTGACTCTCCTTAACTGTGAAACTCACAATTATCACGTGAACCTCAAGATACAGGAGAGGACATCATGACTACGGAAAAGAAAAAGAAAGTCAGTTTCGCCATCGGTTCGCTGGTGGCGGTGGTTGCCGTTGCCGCGATTTTCGTGTTCAGCATCAAGACGGTTGATAATGCGACCCCAACCGCAACTGACCAGGTGCAGCAGCAAAACGCCGAGGCGGTTGAAGCTCTTGGCGCTGCCTATGAAGACTCCAATCAAATCGCTTACGGTCCCGACACCAACCCGGCTCCGGAACAGCAGCCGGTCGACGATAACAAAGCGGAACCACAAACTGATGAGAAATTCCCGGCCGGTTCGTCGATTGCGCTTGAAGAACTTGCGGTGCTTGATTCACTGCCGTTCGAGGACGTACGCGACGTTGCTTTCGACAAGGACCGAATTCTGCTGGCCACGGCAGGTGGAATTCTGGAGTTCTACCCGGCCGATAGTTCATTCGCGGTCTTCAGTACACCGCAAGAGCTTCATCATCACGATTGCTATGCCTTGCTGGCGCTGGATGGTAATGTTTTTGCCGGCACCGATGTCGGCGTTTACCTGATCGAACCGACCGGATTCGTCAAACCGGTCTGGCCCGATATTACCGCAAAGGTTAGCTCACTCAGCGAATTCGGCGGAACGGTCTATGTTGGCACCGATGTCGGCCTCTACGAAGTTGTCGGTGAGAATGTGGCGATGACGCTGGCCAACAAGCAGGTACTGGATGTCTCCCGTGACGAGCGCGCCTTGTGGGCCGTGACCGCCGAAGATGGTCTGCTTTATCGCGACGACAACGGCTGGCATGAGCGTACCTTATTGGCCGACTCCAACGCATTCTGCGGCGCAACTAAAGTCGTTTCCGCCTTCGACCGCACCTGGGTCGGCACCGATCATGGGCTTTACGTCTATGACGGCGACAACTGGGATCT
>CAYXUL010000014.1:31637-39929 GCA_964468475.1 uncultured Ignavibacteria bacterium
CTCGCCCTGTGTGGGTTGTCTGTCCATCGAACTGCAAACGGTCAGTCGGAGCAGGAGGACAGACATTCTTGTCTGTCATCGCGCCGCAGGCGCGAGAGTGACGTTTGATCTTGAAGTTGGAAGGTACGAATCTACACGCCCTGTCTTTCATCCCGACAAAGATCGGGACGGAAGACGGGGTGTGTCAGCGTGCCCAGGTGCCGCACCCTTTAGTGTCCGTTTTTTCACAGTGTGATTTTCGTGACCGCCACCCGACTCTGGCAGATGCGATTGACTTTATCTCGGTTCAAGGCGCAATTTAAGATGGATATGTTCGACCCAAAATCTCTCAGGAGGTGACATTTGTCAAAAGCTAACGAAGAAGACCGCGATCAGATCATCAATCATATCCATTCCATCTTTCAGGCTTTCCTGAAACAGGATCGCGATACGCTGCGAAAGACTCACTCCGGCGACTGGGTCGGATTCATGGGGCCCAGCACGCAGATCGAACGAGGGCTTGAGGCTTACATGGCGAACGCCGAGAAATCGCTGCAGCATTTCACGGGCACCGGATATGAACTTCTTGACGTGGAGGTTCAATTGTACGGTGAGATTGCGCTGGTTTACTATGTTGCGCGCTACGATTACAAAGACTCCGATGGCAACGCAAACTCGCTGCCATTAAGATCAGTCGATATCTATCGCCGCGAAAATGGCGATTGGATTCAGGCAGGCTCGCACATCGCCGTCATTCCCGGTTCCGGTAATTGGGGCGAGGAGGAGCGAGATTAACTCCGAAGGATCATAGTAGATGGGTGCCGCGCCCTTCAGCGCGCGTTTCTTCGCAGAGGACTTCTCGTGGGATAGCTGGCGGGAACAGAGTCTGAGTTCGCGCCTGCAGCGCGATGTCAGACAGGAATGTCTGACCTCCTGAGTCGCAGTTGAGCCGCTCCCACAGAGCACAGAGTGCGTAAATTCCCGATCAGGAGTTTGTTATAGAAGCCCTGAAGCACGAGAATTGTCATTGCGAGCGAGCCCCCGCCCTGGCGGGGGGCGAAGCGCGGCAATCTCAGTGGCAGAACGCCCGGGCGTGGTAGAGGAGATCGCCACGTCCAACCTCGACTGCGTCGAACTTGTCCTCGCGATGACATCTTTGCGTCTAACCATCGTCAAGTCCGACTTCTTCAACAGTCCCTTGAGTCGGGGTGTGTCGGCGTGCGCTTTCTCGCCTGGACACTGCCACGATCCCTACTAAACCTTGACATACTGCATTGTGTCGGCGATCTTTACGAGCGTAATGGAGTTGAAAAACAAACAAGTTCTCGTCACCGGCGCGGCGGGGTTTATCGGCAGTCATCTTGTTGAAGCCCTCGTCGCCAAAAGCGCGCAGGTGCGTGCTTTCATCCGCTATACTTCACGGCTTGACCGGGGCTGGTTGGACGATCTGCCCGAGGCTGTGCTCAAGAATGTGGAAGTCATCGCCGGTGATATCAAAGACCCTGACGCCGTCAGCAAGGCGGTGAAGGGTTGTGCTGCAGTGTTTCATCTGGCGGCGCTGATCGGGATACCTTACTCCTATATTCACCCGCGCAACTATGTGGATACCAATGTAATCGGTACCACCAATCTCCTCACTGCCGCCCGCGATTGCGGCACGGAGAGGGTGGTGCACGTTTCCACCTCGGAGGTTTACGGCACAGCGCAGTACGTTCCCATCGATGAAAGCCATCCGCGCGTCGGGCAATCGCCCTATTCAGCCTCCAAAATCGGCGCCGATATGCTGGCTGAATCGTTTTATCGCAGTTTCGAGTTGCCGGTAGCGATTATCCGCCCCTTCAATACCTACGGTCCGCGTCAGTCGCAGCGGGCGGTGATACCGACCATTATCAACCAGCTGCTTCAGACCGGTAAAGTCAAACTGGGCGCGGTAACTCCCACCCGCGATTTCACATTCGTTACCGACACCGTCGCCGGCATGATTCGGGGAGCCGAAGCTGATGAGGCCATTGGCAAAACAATCAATCTCGGTGTTGGCGCTGATATCTCGATTGGTGCATTGGCGGAGAAAATAGCGAATTTGCTCAAGATCGAGCTTAATCTGCGGACGGAGCAGACGCGGTTGCGACCGGCGGAAAGCGAAGTTGAACGTTTAGTTTCCAATAACACCCTCGCTAAAGAAGTACTTAATTGGGAACCGAAAGTGAGCCTGGACGACGGGTTAAACAGAACAATAGAGTGGTTCAAGGCTCATCCCGTTTCAAAACGGGTAACTGAATATATTACTTAGGATTAGCCTCGCAGACGAATCAAGGGATTCTTCCTCTCTGACGATACTACTCGTACGGGCGAATTCAACGAGGGTAAGGTAGATATGAATTATCTTGTCACCGGCGGCGCCGGTTTTATTGGCTCAAATCTGGTCAGGGGACTTCTCAACGAAGGGGAGAAGGTCAGGGTACTTGACAATTTCTCCACCGGCAGGCGAGAGAATATCCGTGATTTCAAGTCAGATATCGAGTTGATCGATGGTGATATTTGCGATCTTCATACAACTCTTGATGCCTGCTCCGGCATCGACTTTGTCCTGCACCAGGCAGCGCTGCCTTCGGTCGGCCGCTCCGTCGAAAACCCGCTGACTTCGAATGAGAAAAATATCAACGGCACCCTGAATATGCTCGAATCCGCACGACGGCAGGGAGTACAGCGGTTTGTGTTTGCATCGTCGTCGTCGGTCTACGGCGATACGCCAACCCTGCCCAAGCATGAAGGGATGCCGCCTTCGCCGATGTCGCCCTACGCTGTCACCAAGCTCACCTGCGAGATGTATTGCCGGGTTTATTCATCGCTGTATGGCCTCCCCTGCGTGGCATTTCGCTATTTCAATATTTTCGGGCCCAACCAGGATCCCAACAGCGATTACGCCGCCGTGATTCCGAAATTCATCACGGCCCTTTTGGATGACCGCCAGCCGGTGTTCTTCGGCGACGGGCTGCAGTCGCGTGATTTCACCTACGTTGATAACGTGGTCAGTGCCGTCCTGACAGTCTGCCGCACCTCCGAAATCACGCCGGGAGAGTACAATCTCGCCTGCGGCGGCCAGTATACTCTTCGTGACCTGCTGAAACAACTCAACGCGATTCTGGGTAAGAATATCGAAGCTCGTCAGGCCCCACCGCGGCCCGGTGACATTAAGCACTCGTTCGCGGATGTCTCCAAAGTCGAAAAGGCTTATGGTATTAAGCCCGTTGTGGATTTCGCGGAAGGCCTGGAGAACACAATCGCACATTATCAGCGGCAGGAACTTCTCACCAGCGGTGTCAAGTCGTAATAGCGGTTGTCCCGTAGCAGTGACAACTGAAAAAAGACCGCACTAAATTCAGAGGCAGCATCACGCAATCGTGGCAAATCACAGCATCTCTCATACACCGGACTTAAACGAGGGGACTTCCCCGGATAACCGGATTCCACTCTGGCAGATACTGTTTATCGGTGCGGTAGTCCTGCTGATGTACCTGCCGATCCTGATCGATCTGGTGGGCGACTGGTACAATGATCCCAACTACTCGCATGGTTTCCTGATAATCCCGATATCTGTGTGGCTGATCTGGCGCAAACGCAAGGACCTCCAGAATGTCCCCATCGAAACCAGCAAATGGGGCATCCCGGTAATCTTGGGTTCGCTCGCACTGTTTATCCTCGGTACGGCGGGCGCGGAATTTTTCACTACGCGTGTTTCTTTTGTCGGGCTGTTATTCGGTATCACACTCTATCTGGCCGGTTACCGCTTCGTGCGGGAGATCTGGTTCGCGTACTTTTTCCTGCTCTTCATGATACCGGTGCCCTATATCCTCTACTACACGGCGACTTTTCCGCTGCAGTTGCTCGGTTCCAAGGTCGCTTCCGGGGTCCTGACCGTAATCGGTATTCCGCATCTGCGCCAGGGGAACATAATCCACTTGCCCGACAACTACTCTCTGGAGGTCGCCGAAGCGTGCAGCGGCCTGCGTTCGCTGGTGACCCTGCTGGCGCTGGGAGCGCTGCTGGCCTACTGGACCCAGAACTATAAATGGAAAGCGATGGTACTGTTTTTGATCACGATTCCGATAGCCATCGCGGCAAATATCTTCCGCATCTGTGTTACCGCGATCGGGGCGTACGGCATCTCCCATGCCGTCGCGGAGGATTATATTCATGAGTTGAGCGGCACTATCGTTTTCATGTTCAGCCTCGTTTGCCTGCTGATTATCAGCGCGCTGCTGAAAGCCAACGAAAAGAAGTCCGATGATTCCGGGGGAGCAACATGAAGAAGCTCATAATCGTGCTGCTGCTGCTGATTCCTTTTGGTGCGATGGCGACTGTTCTGCGCTACATGGTGGTCGAGCCGAAGGCGCCATCAGACCTGGAGAGTATCCCTCTCGATATCGGTAAATGGAAAGGGGAGAAGATTCCGATCGATCAGGCAACTGCAACGTCTTTGAAAGCGACCGATGCGATAGTGCGCTCCTATACGGACGGTGAAAATGACCTGAGCCTTTTCATCGCCTACTTCCGCGACCAGAAATATGGCTCACAGATCCACTCGCCCCGACATTGCCTGCCGGGTGGGGGCTGGGTAGTCTCCGACCTCGAGCGCGTACCCTTTAACCTTGGCGATGAAGTAGTCACCGTAAATCGCATGAGGATCTCGAAGCTCTCCCAGAGACAACAGATGTATTACTGGTTCCACACCCGCTCCGGAAATCTCTGCTCGGAATACTCGCTTAAGTTCGACTTGGTGCGAAATTCCCTCTTGTTAAGGCCGACCGATGCCATTATCATCCGCATAACTGTGTTCCAGGGTAACAAGAGCGCGGCAGAGAGTCAGCAACTCGCTGAGAGATTCGCGCAGGAGCTGATGCCCAGCATTCGCGCCGCCCTGCCTTTCTCTACACTCTAAGGCTCGCCAAAGCCGGAGTATGATCCTGAGGGGCATAGTTTTCTGGATTTCAGGTAAATGATGCTCTCTTCCTCAATAAGGCTGCTTCGCCCCTATCAATGGGTCAAAAACCTCGTCGTCTTCGGCGGCCTCATCTTCGCCAAAGAATTCACTAACCCCGATAGAATCAAGGAAGCGCTACTGGCGTTCGTCACTTTCTGTCTGCTCTCCTCGGCAATTTATGTCATAAATGATATCATCGATCGCGACTCGGATCGGCTGCATCCGATAAAGCGCCAGCGACCGATTGCGTCGGGAGCAATCAGCGTGGGGCAGGCGTGGGGTATCGCGGTGGTCCTGCTGATAATCTCGGCAGCACTGACAAGTCTGCTGCCATCGCTGTTTATCTACACCGCCATCGCCTTTGTGCTGTTCAACCTGCTCTACTCGTATGTGTTGAAGAACATCGTCATTATTGACGTGATGTCGATTGCCGTATCTTTTGTGCTGCGGGCTGCCGCCGGATCCTTTGCCATCGATGTCCCCAATTCCGCGTGGCTGATCGCCTGCACTTTTCTGCTGGCTTTGTTTATTGGTTTCGGCAAGCGACGGCACGAAATCGTCACGCTCAAGGAGGGCGCCACCGAACACCGCGAGACACTCAAGCGGTACTCGGTCTATTTCCTCGATCAGCTGATCGGTGTCGTAACTGCCTCCACGGTTGTGGCTTACACGTTTTACACCGTTTCTCCCGAGATCCAGGAACGGCTGAATGTTCACCATCTCGAGTTGACGATCCCTTTCGTGCTTTACGGAATCTTTCGTTACCTCTACCTGATTCATCAGGAAGAAAAGGGAGGGGCGCCGACGCGCCTGCTCCTCTCCGACGGCCCGCTTCTGGCAAATATTGCCTTGTGGTTTCTGGCGGTTATGGCGATATTCCTCCTCTCATAGGACTTCGTCCTGTCACTGTCGAGAAGCGCCTCGCTGCAGGCGTGTATTTGAATTATTTTTTCACAGATCTTTATTTCGTGGAGGCTGGGAGATATGAAGTTCCAGACACTTAACAATATTCAAAGCATTGCACTGTTTCGTTCGGTAGTCCTCGTTTTGCTGCTGATTCTATCATGCAGTTCGGAGGAGAAGGCCGCTAAACAGGAACAATCGAATAAAGCGCTCCCCCAAATCTCGACACTTCTTCCCGCTGATAACGCCATTTCCGGGTATCAGCCGGCGGGCAAGCCGACTGTTTACACACGTCAGGATATCTGGGATTACCTCAGCCAGGAAGCTGAAATTTACCTCACGAATTCTTTTGTTTCGATGGCAGTCGAGAAATTCAGTGGCAGCGGCGGCGACACTCTTATCGTTGAGTTGTCACAATTCGGAAATGACAAAAGTGCTTTCGCGCTCTTCTCCAGTCATCGCAATCCAGGTTTTAAGTCGGTCGACCTCGATCCGCTGGGCTACATCGACAGCCACAGGCTGTACTACGCCAAAGGCGACTACTACTTGCGAATTATCGGCACCGATAAGACCAGCGACGAATCGCTGGTGCAGGCCGCGAAGGCGATAGTTCCGGGACTTGAAGGCTCACCATATGTCGACCCGCAGCTCAAATATCTGCCCACCGAGGGAATGGTTCCCAACTCGATTGAGATTTCGCTGAAAGACAACCTTGCCCACAACGAGCCCCCCAATCTCGTCAGCGCCCTCTATCAAATCGACTCGGATACTGTGCGCGTCTTTTACCAGCATAAGACCCGTATGGGAATGACGTTTGCCGTCGATGAGTTCCTTGACGATGGCGGAAAAGTAGACGAGTACCTGATGGGCGGTGTGTACCAATCGTTGGTTGGCAGCGCCCCAAAGTATGGAAAGGTCTATTGCGCGGTCGATAGTGGTTCCGTCTGCGCTGTAACCGGTTTCTCAGACATCGCCCAGGCTAAGGAGATGGTGCAGAAAGTGTTTGGGAAAACGGCGCAGAAGTAACCGACACTGCGCGCTCACATTCAGACTCAGCCTCCGCACAGAACGTTTCAGCACGCACTTACCCTCTATCCTCAGGCTATAATTGGCCTGTCATCCCCGGATACAGTGAGCCTCCAGCACTGAGATTCTGTTGCGTAGTTGCACTAAATCACATACATTAGGCACGACATTACTGGCCGATAGGGAGAATCATGTCCAGACAGCTACTGCTCTGCACCATATCGGCGATACTTCTCTGTGCCCAGTTAGCGACAGGCCGTACTCTTAGAGTTCCAACTGAATATTCTTCGATTCAGTCGGCTATAGATGCTGCAGTGCCCGGCGATACTGTCCTGGTGACAGAAGGCACCTACCTGGAGAACATAAGTTTCCGTGGCAAGAACATTGTAGTCGCTTCGAACTACATCAATAACAAGAGCCCGGAAAGCATACGTTCTACCATCATCGACGGCTCAATGCCGGCGGATGTCGACACCGGTTCAGTGGTGCGCCTGACGCATGGAGAAAGTGAAAGCGCCGAGCTTTGCGGGTTCACGCTGCGCAACGGAATCGGATCGCTGATACCCGGCTCCTTCGCCGGGGGTGGAGTGCTGATCACCGGGGCCGGTAACCCGACAGTCTGTAATAACATCATTTACGGGTGCAATGCGCTCCTTGGGGCAGGCATTGCTGTCCGCAACTCTGCTGCTGTCATCACCAATAATGTCATTTATAAGAATGAAGCCAATCAGGGAGGTGCATTAGCCGCGGATAACGCCTCTGTCATCTTTGACCACAACACCCTTCATCAGAACATCGCCAGCATTCGCGGTGGCGCGATCTTCGACAACAACTCATTTCTGCAGATTACCAGCACAAGTATCACCGGCAACAGCGCCCCCACGGCGGGAGCCATATTCTGCCAGGGCGGAATCTGGAGCATTCAAGACTGTAACTTCTACAACAACTCCCTGCCCGATTTTGATGGCTGCGGCGAGCCGGTTGTTGGGGATGTCTCCACTTCCAAAAACTTCAATCTTGATTCAGCCGACATTTATGGCAACATACGCCAGGCTCCCGGATACATGAACCCGTCTCAACTTGATTTCAGCCTCGAATGTACTTCGCGCCTGATCGATGCCGGTAGCGGCTTTCCCACTACTTACCCTGTCGGTGGCGCCAGGCAGGATATCGGGGCCTGGGAATTTAAGTACCGAATCGGTGATCTGAATCAGGACAACAAGATCAACCTGCAGGATGCCACCATTATGGTGAACATAATCTTCGCCGGCCAACCCCTCCCCTGCCCGCTTTATCGCGGTGACTGCGACTGTAATCGCCGCATCAACATCTCAGATGTCGTGGCGCTGGTCAACTACTGGGCCGGCTTTGCTGAGACCTCCTGTCTTTTCACACCGCAATAG
>CAYXUL010000014.1:40029-49234 GCA_964468475.1 uncultured Ignavibacteria bacterium
GGTCAACTACTGGGCCGGCTTTGCTGAGACCTCCTGTCTTTTCACACCGCAATAGCAATAGCTCAGTCGAACTCAGCATTTCCAGTTGTCAATAATGCGGCGGCTGCTATATTGACTTGGAATTCCATTTTAGGGGCGAATCATTGTTTGACGGAGACTAGTTCACGATGTTAACCGGTATTCACTTCCTGCTCTCCTACAAATGCACCTATGAATGCGATCACTGCTTCCTCTATTGCAGCCCCAACGCCGAGGGGACGTTCACTTGCGCGCAGGTGGAGGCGGTACTTACTGAAGCTGCCAAAATTCCCACTATGGAATGGATCTATTTTGAAGGCGGTGAGCCGTTTCTCTATTATGCGTTGATGTTGGAGGGATTACGGCTGGCAAAGCAGGCGGGGTTCAAGACCGGTATCGTTACCAATAGTTACTGGGCAACTTCGGACAAGGATGCCGAACTCTGGCTCAGGCCGATAGCGGAAATCGGTCTGGACGATCTGAGCCTCAGCGATGATGAGTTTCATTATCCCAATCAACAGGAATCTCCGGCCAAATGTGCGGCGCGCGCCGCTGCCAGGCTGGGAATCGCCGCCGGCTCGATCTGCATCGAGAAACCGGTAGTCCAAAAGCCTGCCGACGGTAAAGGGAAGCCGGTCGTAGGTGGTGGTGCACTCTTCAAAGGTCGTGCAGTCGAAAAACTCACCGAGGGTCTTCCTCACTCCCTGCCGGGATGCTTCCGCGAGTGCAAGCATGAAGAACTGGCGCGGCCGGAACGGGTCCATGTCGATTCGTATGGCAATGCGCAAGTCTGCCAGGGAATCAGTATCGGCAACATCTGGGAAACGCCTTTGTCGCTAATCGATGCTCAATATGACGTCTCTACGCACCCGATCTGCGGACCGCTGCAGCGCGGGGGACCAGATTTGCTGGCGAGTACATACGACGTCAGGCTTGACGGCCAGTTCGTGGATGAATGCCACTACTGCTTCCTCGTGCGTCGTGCGCTAATTGACAGGTTTCCGCAGTATCTGGCACCGCGGCAGGTGTATGGGTTGGTGGAAGAACCTGTGTTCTAAGGGTGAATTCAAAGCGGTAACATTGTTCACAGGCTTCTGAAAATGGGAACCGCCGGCGGGGTTGCCTGCCGCCGGCGGCCGTTGGATAATGGGAAATAGTTGTCGTTAAAGGCTAACGACCGCTACTTTACCTTGGTCTCCAATTCTTTCAATCTCTCAGTCAAATCTTTCAGCTTTTCCTGCAGATCCTTGAGCTGATTCTGCAGCTCCTCGTTGTTCTGGCTGTAATCGCGGTAATTCCAGTTGTGGAACTGATCCCAGTTGAGATTGGGAATCTGCACATTGGGAATATTGGGAATGTACGGCTGCTGATTGTTATTCCAGCCGTAGGAGTTAATCTCGTCAACTTCAAGTGCCAATTTTTCGGGCTTGCGGTCACGCATGATCGACAGCTCTACCTTATCGCCACGATTCTTGTCACGGACGATTGAGGAGACATCACCCGGTCCCTCAACATCCTCGCCATCGATAGCCACGATTACGTCGCCAGCCTTCAGTCCGGCTTTTTCAGCAGGGGAGTCCTTCAGAACTTCGGTAATCAACGCACCCTTGCCTTCCGGTACCCCGAAGTAGTCGCCGAGGTCACCCGTAAGCGACTGCAGCGACACACCGATGCCGGTACGCCGGTAATTATTCTGGAACGCATACGGCGCTGCACGCAAATCAGAGTCGCCGCTGTAATTCGGCTCGCGGCGCTCACCAACCTCAACTGTAACTGTCTTATTTGAGCCATCACGGTTTACCAGAATATCAACCTTATCACCGACTTTGCTGTCAGATACGAGATCGGTCAGGTCTTGTGAATCAAGGACATCCTTGCCGTCATACTTCAGGATAATATCACGAGGTTCAAGGCCCGCTTTCTCTGCGGGAGAATCATGCTCAACGCTGCTGACCAGCACGCCCTTGGTGGTTTTCAGATCGAACGCCTCGGCCAAATCCTTTGAAACGTCCTGCATATAAACGCCGATCCACGGCTTCTTAGCCGCTTGAGCCGGCGCCGAGTAGAGGGCAACTGCGAATATTAACAGCAGCGCCCCAGTGATATTCCTCTGCCATCTCGACTGCATTTTTCTTGAGCTCCTTTCGATGCTTCTGTAGGTAATACGGGAGTTCCGCGGCCGATGTTCCGTCTAAGTTGTTAAGGGGTGTTAAGACGGGGGCGAACTCATCCTGAGCTGTCGTGACGGACACCATATATGGCGCCCTTACCTTAGCGAATTGCCCCGTTGCGTCAGGTTCCGTAGAATCCTGAGCTACTTGACAATGATCTCCGAGCTGACCTCACACTCCGGTCGAAATGTCGCCACAACCGAGCAATACTTGTTCTGTGACAGGTCAACGGCGCGTTCTACTTTGGTTTTGTCGAGGCCTTCACCTGAAGCAATGTAGCGAATCCTGATCGACTTGAAATAGCGCGGATATTCATCGCGCTGCTCACCCTCCATCTCGATTTCGAGCGATTCAAGCGGCTGGCGCATTTTCTCCAGGATATCTACAATATCTATACCCGAGCACACACCCGCAGCCGCGATCAGGTGATCAAGCGGATTGCCATACTGGCCGGTGCCGCCACCTTTCACGCGGGCGTCGAAATCGATTTTGACATCGTCAACATTGGTAGCGATGAAGTGCTTGCCACCCTCCCAGTTGATTTTGATCGGTATCATGCCGATGATCCTCCCAAAGATGAATTCACTCTGCTACTCGTTGGCATAGGCTATCACTTCGATCTCAATCGAAACATCAAGCGGCAGCCTCGCAACCTGCACCGCCGAACGGGCCGGAGGTTCACCGCTGAAGTATTCGCTGTAGACTCTGTTCATTTCCTGAAAGTCACCCATGTCCTTCAAAAAGACAGTCGCCTTAACGATGTTTGCCAGGCTTGATCCGGCAGCAGAGAGCACCGCCTCGATATTCTTGAAAACCTGGTGGGTTTGTGCCGCGATTCCGCCTTCTTTGATCCGCCCGGTAGTGGGCTCGATCGGCACCTGGCCGGAGCAAAAGATCAGATTCGCGCAGTTCTTGTAAACAATCGCCTGTGAATAGGGCCCCACTGCCTTGGGGGCTTCGCTGGTTGAGATAGCTTGCTTGGACATCTGTATTCCTTTCATCAGCTAGTGCTTTGCCATTAAACGGAGAATATAGATGCCCTGCTGGACTTGGTCAAGCAGCCGTCGGTTATGGTGATAGTCTATTAGAGGAGAGAATTTTGGGGGGGAGCTACAATTTTACCAGATCGGTCTGCGGACCCATCATAATCGTGAACTCGCGCAGCAGCTTTCTGTCGAAAGCTCCCTTCATGTTGTGCATGATCTTGAGAGCGGGGTAGGTATCAATCGCGGCCTGGTAGACTCGCTCCGTAGTAAGCGCGTCAAAAACATCGGCAATCGCCACGATCTTGCTGTAAGGATGCTGGTCTTTTTCGCCGGTTCCCAGCGGATAACCGGAACCATCAAGGCGCTCATGATGCTGCAGAACCGGATAATAGGATTCTCTTTCGATCAGGTCAGTATCTTTCAGTATTTCGCCACCCCAGCCGGGATGTTTCTTCATGATCTCGAACTCTGAACGGTTAAGCGCCGTGCGTTTCGTCAGGATTCTTTCCGGAACCTTGCTCTTGCCGACGTCATGAAGCAATGCGCCGGTACCGAGGACCTTGAGCGTGGCCGGATCGGAGATTTGCAGCTGACGCGCCAGGGCCAGTGAGAAGGTGCAGACATTTACCGAGTGGGTGTAGGTATAGTAGTTGAAGGAGGTGATCTTCATCAGGCTGACAAACGCTTCGCGCCCCTTGAGGATGTAGGATATGGTATTGTCTACCATCTTTTGCGAGCGTCGGATATTCTCCGGGTACGACGGATTCGACAGCACATCCTTAATCAACGCCTTGGATGTCTCATAAAGAATTCCCGCCTTGGTATCTTCCTCAATATTCGGATCGGTCATGATCTCCGGTAGGGCTTCCTCGACATAACGCTGGTAGGCCTGCTTGGAATCCGACTTAATGAAGATTTGCGAGACGTTGTTCTCGCGGAGCTTGTTCAGCGATTCCTGGGTAAAGGGCAACGCGGCCGAGCGGTAGAGAATCAGCTCCAGGCCGGTGTGGATATAGAGGTCGAAATGAAGGACCTTGTCCACAAGAAGCGTATCAACCGGTATCTGGAGAAACGCCGGCTGTTGATCCACTTCACGCTTTTTCTGAAGGTGATCGGAAAGAATAACCATCACGTCCTCTATCGTCAAATTCAGTGTTCTGCTATAGTCAAAACCGGCTCCGCGCGTAGAGCACGGAACCGGTTCTTACAGAAAGGGAGGGGGCCAAGCTACCTTAAATTAACGAGTTAGGTCACCCGGCTGGAAATGGTAAGGTCAGGCGTACATTTTTGCCTATCTGCCGTAACTCTTCACCAGCATCATTACCGATTGCAGAGAAGTACTGATGTTGGAGAGAGCCTTGCTGTAGCGCTTGAGCAGCTCCGAATACTGCCAACGCATAGAAAATGCCTTTTCGGGGAACTGGAAGGTATCCAGCAGAATCTTGCGGTGGATCTCGTCGATATAGCGGACAACGTCGAACGGATAGTCGGTCAGGTCATCTTCGTCTACTTCACCCTTGCTGAGGCGGTCACGATAGGCTTCAACCTTCTCGAGGACGACGGTACCGAAACACCAGGGAGTCATTACGACACCGAAATTGTTGGCTTCGGTATAGAAATCGTAGAGCGTGCGCAGTAATACTTCGAGCACTTTCTTGCGTGCGGTCAGGTAGGCTCTCAGCTCGATCTGCTGTGGTGTAAGATCAGCCAGCTTGCCCTTGAGATCCTTGATATCGCCCAGCGCCCGCTGCTCAACGCCCTCCAGGAAACCATAATAATCTTCGAAATAGATTTTAACGTTTTCGCTGAGAGTGTATATGAAGTAGCCGCCGTCATCCTGCTTGACGCGTGGTTCGACTGTCTTGGTGAAGCGTTCCGCAGGGAATCCTCGTTTCATTTCATTGGCTATCATCGTCAGTCACTCCTTCCCTCTCTGAAGTTGCGAAAGGGTAAAATGCAAGGGGTGTGCCGAGGGTGATTTTCGTGGGCAAATGGAGCGATGATTGGGGAAGTTCGTTAGGTGTGCGAAGTTATCCCCTGTGCAGCAGTTGAACAGTGCATGAAGGTGATCTAAAAGTGTGACTGCGGTTGCAACTGTAACGGCTGGTTGTATGCAAACTCGCAACGAGGGGGTGGGTGCGCGGCCCGCTGTGGCGGGCGAGAGTGCGCGCTCCAAAAGCTGCGAGCCTCTATCGCGCCTTCGGCGCGAGCGGGCGTCATGTATGATGTCACCATAACAAACAATGTATGACGCCCCTACGTCTTCCCACGCAGATTCAATTGCGAGAAACCGCGACTTCAGGAGGACAGACTCGCCGAAGGCGCGGGAAGAAAGCACCCTGACGGGTGCAGACTGCGTGATATATTCCCTCCGCATTACCGGTTGACCTCCCCCCTCCATCTTGGTAGATTCAGCGCCAACACGGAATGTTGGTGCAGCCGGGCTCAACTATGCCTGTTCGCTAACCCCGGCGCCGAGGGAGGGAGTTGAATCTACCCAATTCATTGACCATGGTGCGCATCATCCTGGCGCCCGTATTCATGATGTTGTTCATTATCGACAATGTCTGGGCCAAGGTATGGGCGACGGCCGTGTTTGTAATTGCGGCGCTGACCGACCTGGCAGACGGCTACTACGCCCGTAAATACGGCATCTCCACCAGCTTCGGGAAATTCTTCGATCCCCTCGCCGACAAAATTCTCACTTCGGTCGCATTCATCGCTTTTGTTACCCTGGGCTACGTGCAGATGTGGATGGTACTGGTAATCATCATTCGCGAATTTTTGATCACCGGTCTGCGCACGATGGCTGCCTACAAGGGCGCCCTGATTGCACCGACCTGGTGGGCTAAGGTGAAGACCTTCATGCAGATGAGCATGATCGTGCTGATCCTGCTGGTGATAAACCTGCGCACCTTCCTTCCAGCCGCCGATATGTCAGCCAAGTGGCTGGCTTCCCCGATGGTGGATGAAGCGATATTCTGGCTGATGCTGGTGACGGTGCTGCTCACCGTAGCGACTGCAATTGACTATCTCGTTAAAAGCTTTTACCTTTTCCGCAATTCGGTGAAATGAGAACCGACAACATCGCACTAATTGGCAGCAAGGTTCGACCTCTATGAAACGATTCTTGATTAAAACCATCGCCACCGGTCTCGGTAGCGGTCTGGCGCCGATAGTCCCCGGCACCTTTGGCACCATCCCGGGAGTGGTCATCGCCTGGTTTCTCTTCCCGCTCGGCTGGCTCTACCAGGTGGTACCGACGATTATCATGCTCGCTGTCGGCGTTTGGGCAGCCACCCAGGCCGAGAGCTATTTTGGCCACGACGGCAAACCGATTGTGATCGACGAGATCGCCGGCATAATGGTGGGGCTTTGTTTTGTGCCGGTGGTGTGGCAATACTATGCGCTGGGATTTGTCATTTTTCGCATTCTCGATATCATCAAGCCATTTCCCGCCCGTCAGTGGGAGGATTTGCCGCGCGGTTGGGGCGTGATGGGGGATGATTTTGCAGTCGGTGTCTACACGAATCTGTTGCTGCAGATTCTGATATATTTCAAAGTCTGGCTTTAACGAATCGGTTTGCTGCGTTTAACAATGTATGGCAATCACTGCTGAGATAATTACGATCGGAGAGGAAATCCTCTCCGGCCAGACCCTCGATTCGAACTCCGCTTTCATCGGCCGCAAACTGGCTGACGCCGGTATCGAAGTGCGCTACAAGGTCTCGGTCGGCGACAAGCACGAAGATATCGTCGAGGCAATCACGATCGCGCGGGAGCGCTCAGCAGTAACAATTTGCACGGGTGGACTGGGACCGACACGCGATGACATCACCAAGAACGCCATCTGCGCCGCTTTCGACTGCAAACTCAGCCTGCGCGATGATATTCTCGACAGGATCAAGAAGCGTTACGAAGAACGTCAGCAGAAAATGCCCGCCTTTGTGCAAAGCATGGCGCTGCAGCCGCTGGGCTCGGAGCTGATCCCGAACAGCGTCGGCACGGCGCCCGGAATCGTCTTTCAGGAGAAAGATCGCTATTTCGCTTCGGTACCGGGAGTGCCATCGGAAATGCAAGCGATGGTGGTCGATCATATCGTTCCCTACCTGATGCGACGCGAGGATCGGCGGCACATTGTGCTTCGCAAGATTCGCACCATAGGTATTTTCGAATCGCATATCGCGGAAGTGCTCGAAGCAATCGAGCCGGACGGCAAAGATCTGCGGCTGGCGTACCTCCCCAGTTACAAGGGCGTTGATCTGCGGGTGACCTCGCTGGCTGATTCACATGAAGCGGCCGTAAAGGCGGCTGAGGAACTAACGCAGAAGATTGTTAACCGGCTGAGTGAGCATGTCTACACCATCGGCGATGAATCGATGGCGGAATTGGTGGCGGGAATGCTCAAGAAAAGAGGCGAGACGCTGGCTACTGCCGAATCGTGCACCGGTGGACTGATCGCCAAAACGATTACCGACATGCCGGGCAGCTCAGACTATTTCCTCGGTGGAGCGGTACCTTATTCTAATGAAGCAAAGATGAACCTGCTCAAAGTCGACGAGCAGCTTCTGGTCGATCACGGCGCCGTCAGTGCCGAGGTTGCCGAAGCACTGGCAACTAACGCGCGGGAAGTATTCGGTGCTGATTATGCAATTTCAACGACAGGCATCGCCGGACCAAGCGGCGGCACTAACGAAAAGCCGGTGGGGTTGGTTTTCATTGGATACGCCGATAGCGCGGGCTCAACTTCAAGGCGTCTTGACCTGCACGGCACCCGCGAACGTATTCGGGAACGTTCGGTGCTGGTAGCTCTTGACCTGTTACGTGTCAAGCTGGCGGCAAAGTAGGTATGGGGATTGGTGAGAATATCAGATGCGTCTCTTCATAGCAGCGGAAATTACAACGGAGATTGAAAAGCAGTTGGAGGAATTCCTCGACAGCTTCATGAAATTTCCTGCCAAAGTCAAATGGGTCCAACCATGCAATATGCACCTGACCCTGAAATTTCTCGGCGAGACTGACGAGAGTATCGTGGAAGGCATCAAGGCAGCCATCGCGGCAGCAAGCTCTCACTATGGACAGATCAACATTCAGCTCAAGGGCTGTGGCGCTTTCCCGAACTTACGCGCGCCGCGTGTCTATTGGGTAGGTATCGACGATCCCGGCAAGAAACTCGCGCAGTTGGCGGCACGAATCGACCAGGAGGTTCATCCGCTTGGCTTCGACAAGGAGAAACGCGCGTTTTCACCTCACCTAACCCTCGGGCGGGTGAAAGATCGCCGTGACCTTGACGCCCTGAACGAAGCCTTTGGCGCTGCCAGTTTCCCCGCTACGCCATTGTCGATCACTTCAGTTTATCTCATTCAATCACATCTCAAGCCAACAGGCCCGGTCTATCAGACGCTGGCGGAATTTGCGCTGTAGGAGAGGTTCCAACCGCGATTTACGGAAGTCAGGTATTCTGGTCTGACACGACACTCTAGCCATGATGCATGTCGAGTTTGCCGACATTACACACCCCGTCTTTCATCCTCCGCCACGGCGGAGCATGAAATCCACCCCTCTTACAAGAGGGGAATTAATAGGAAACCAACTCAAGCGAGGAACAGCGATCATCATTCCTAAGCATGAACCTAACGTGTCATTCCCGCGAAGGCGGGATTCCAAAATGGTAGTCAAGATTGTCTGTTCCTCTGGGGAAGAGTCACAGAACAAGTCATTCCGGCGGAAGCCGGAATCCAGTTTTGGAACTTTTGCGGAAGAAGTCTTTTGACTGGATGCCGACCCCGATAAAGCGGGATTCCGCAACGCTCAACTTTCGTCGGCATGACACGCTATTAGTATTCCTTTATGAATAAAGCAGAACTCATGCTCATTCAGCGGGCGATCAAAATCCCGTCTTGAGAGGGGTGGATCGCCCCGATTCATTGGGGCGAGACGGGGTGTGTATCAGCTCCCACGCCAAGAGCCCACAACCCCCCGTCAATCACTTTCGAGCAACTTTCACTGTCACTTTCTGTCAGGGAGGAC
>CAYXUL010000014.1:49334-57566 GCA_964468475.1 uncultured Ignavibacteria bacterium
CCCCCCGTCAATCACTTTCGAGCAACTTTCACTGTCACTTTCTGTCAGGGAGGACGGCTCAGAGCTTGACAAAGCGCTCGTTTGGTTACTCATTACAGCAAAACTACTACTCAGTGAGAAAGGATGGTCTACATTATGGCTGCTGACGACGGCAAGAAGAAAGCGCTGGATGCCGCAGTATCACACATAGAAAAACAGTTCGGCAAAGGCTCGATCATGCGCCTGGGCGCGATCGGGCCTATTCAACGAATTCCAACAATCTCTACCGGTTCGATGGCGCTTGATGTCGCCCTCGGGATCGGTGGCGTGCCGCGTGGTCGCGTGGTGGAACTTTACGGTCCCGAATCTTCCGGAAAAACCACGCTGGCGCTGCATATCATCGCCGAAGCGCAAAAGGCCGGAGGTACTGCCGCGTTCATCGATGCCGAACACGCCCTGGACGCTAAGTACGCCAATGCACTCGGCGTCGACACCGACAATATGCTGATCAGCCAGCCCGACACCGGCGAGCAGGCACTGGAGATCACCGAGACGCTGGTGCGCTCCGGTGCGATCGACTGCATCGTGATCGATTCGGTGGCGGCGCTGGTGCCGCGCGCGGAGATCGATGGTGAAATGGGCGACTCCCACATGGGTTTGCAGGCGCGCTTGATGTCGCAGGCGCTACGCAAGTTGACCGGCACGGTTTCCAAGTCAAAGACCTGTGTCGTGTTTATCAACCAGATCCGCATGAAGATCGGAGTGATGTTCGGCAATCCTGAGACCACCACCGGTGGTAACGCGCTCAAGTTCTATTCCTCGGTACGGCTCGATATTCGGCGTATTTCCTCTTTGAAAGATGGTGATGAGGTCGTCGGCAACCGCGTGCGGGTGCGGGTGGTCAAGAACAAGGTTGCTCCGCCCTTCAAAGAGGCGGAGTTCGATATCATGTTCGGCAAGGGCATCAACTACGAGGGTGAGTTGATCGACATTGGGCAGAAATACAATATCATCCAGCGCGCCGGCACCTGGTTCTCTTATGGCGATGACCGCATGGGTCAGGGGCGTGAGAACGCTCGTTCATTTCTGGTCAACAACCCCGATCTGCGCGACAAGCTAAAGACTGAAATCTTCGAGAAGGCCGGTCTTTCCTCCAATGGTCATTCGAAGGA
Source organism: uncultured Ignavibacteria bacterium (assembly GCA_964468475.1). Lineage (GTDB taxonomy): Bacteria > Zixibacteria > MSB-5A5 > CAIYYT01 > CAIYYT01 > JBECKX01. The sequence continues at coordinate 50,486 of CAYXUL010000014.1, forward strand.
GGAAAAGCCCGCAGAAGAAGAGCCTGAGAAAGCGACCGCGAAGAAATAGGTTCTGGAAATACACAAGCGGTGGGCATAAGCTTCTGATTTTGTGCCCGCCCCGCCGCGGCGGGTCCTCGTCTGGCGGGCCTTTACGCGGCAGGCGAGGACGACTGCCGCGCACAGTGAAGCCGGTGTAGGGGCGCCATAAATGGCGCCCGCTCGCACCGCAGGTGCGAGTAAGTCACAGCCAGGTAGGTCGAAAACCTCTGTGGGTACGACTTCGTTTCGCAGCGCACGGGGACGTACGCTACGCACTGATTGAGTTCCCCCTTGCCCCCATCCTCTCACCGCAGGCTCGGAAGTGGGGATGGGGGGCGAGGGGCTCTTAGCCTTGATACCTGGACAGCGACAGGCGATAAATCATATCCCGATGAACCCGATTTTCCATTTGCCCATCTCCATAAACTCTGCGACTTTCGGTCTACTTCAAACATAAGCGCATCGTGACCAAGTAATATCAGCATGGGTAGGGTAACACCTTCTTATTAAGGAGATATCTATGGAATACTTAGCCGGCGCTGGAATCGTGGTTGGTATTGTCGTATTCGTTATAGGCGCCCTGATTAATGCGGCGTTCCTCCTGTTGGGCACAAAGATTCTTAACATTCCCGACAGAACGTTTGGCAAAGCCTTTCTGTCATCGATCCTGGGGTATGCGGCCTGGCTTATTGTCAGCCTGATCCTGGCCTTTATCCCGATAATCGGGTGGATTCTGGCCTTCATCGGCGGTTTTCTGATCACGGCAATACTCGTCCAGCACTTCTTCAAGACCGAGTTCGGCAAAGCGCTGGGCGCAACCGTGATCGCCTGGATCCTGACCTGGATCGTACTGGTGATAATCGGGGTAATTATTACTGTGATCTTTGGCGTAGGTGTGGCGATGATGCACGGTGCCGGAGCGTAATTCTTTCTAAGACAATCCCCGACAAACCGGTAAGCTTTCGCTTAAACCAGGGGCGACCATCGCAGGTCGCCCTTACTGCATCCATATCATTTCCATAAATCTCCCGTCAGTCTGAAGCTGCCTTCGTATCATTTCCGCCCGACGATACAGGACAGGTGAATTAGAACTTAAAGCGACAGGAGTCTGATATGACCACACTAGTGATCGGCGGAACCGGAACCGTAGGCGGCGCGACCGTTAGAGCGTTGTTGGAAAAGGGTGAGAAAGTTAAGGTGATGACTCGCGATGAGGCGAGAGTCGCCACCCTGCCCTCGGGAGTGGAAGGTGTCGTGGGTGATCTCGCTGATCCGCCAACCTTGCAGGGCGTGTTCGACGGCGTGGACAATGTAATGCTGATCACCGTCGTGCACCCTGACGAGACGAAACATGGCCTCAACGCCTTAAAGGCTATGAAGAAACAGGGCGTGAAGAAAGTCGTCTATAACTCGGTGATGATGGAGCCGGGTACCGAGCATATCCCCCATTTTGCGAGCAAGGTTCCGATTGAAAAAGAAGTTAAGGACTCAGGAATGGAGTTTACGATTGTCAGGCCGAATAACTTCCATCAGAACGAGTATTGGTACAAGGATGTCATCCTGCAACATGGGATCTATCCGCAACCGCTCGGGCCGATCGGTTGCAGTCGTATTGATGTCCGCGATATCGCTGAAGCGGCAGCCGCAGCCCTGACCTCTGACAAGCACAACGGCAAAACCTACAATCTGAACGGCCCCGATCTGCTCGGTGGAAAAGCAACTGCCCGGATCTGGAGCGACATCCTCGGAACCGAAGTCAATTACATGGGTGACGACCTCGAGTCGTGGGCCGAGGCCGCGTCGCAAAGCCTGCCTGCATGGATGGTGCTCGATTTCAAGATCATGTATGACTACTTCATAAAGAAGGGCCTCAAAGCGCAGCCGGGTGATATCGAAACCCTGACGGAAGTTCTTGGCCATGCCCCTCGCAGTTTCGCCGACTTTGCCAAAGAAACCGCCGCACAGTGGCAAGAGGAGAAGCAGCCCGCGAAGTAGCAGCCTTCGTCAGCCGATAAATCACCGTAAGGGCGCAGCTCGGCTGTGCCCTTGTCAGTTGACGGAACTTTTCAAAAAGAGGGCGAAGCAGACAGTGCCCCTACAGCCGGCATACAGTTAGGATTGCAGAGAATCAGGTGACCTTGTCGGAACCTCTTTGGTGATGACCCAGACGCAGTGCCCCGCGCCTGAACTCACGGTAGAGCCACTCCACTAGAAATGCCAGTGCGGCCATAACCACGAGGATTAGCAGCCTTGCCGGTGCGGTTCGATACGTTTGCCACAGCAGCACCACCAGCGCGGCGCTGCAGGCGAGCAACCCCAGCAAAGGCACCCAGAGGTTACTGCCCGTCTCTCGACGCAATTTCAGGTTAGCGCCATTGACGGCGGCGAAAATCAGCAGAAATCCCGCGCTGCCCATAGTCGAGATGCTCGAGATATCGAACAGATTTGCAATCAGTAGAGTCACCGCCGCGGTGATCAGCAGCCCCTCGGCCGGGCGGTGCCAGACCTTCTTTTCGAGAATCTCCGGCAGTTCTCCCTCTTTGGCAATTGTGAAACTCAGCCGCGCCGCGCCGTAGAGTGTGGCATTGATTGCCGAGCCGGTGGAGAGCAGCGCGGCACAGGCGATCAGCACAAAACCCGCCTGCCCCAGGAACGGTTTGGCCGCAACCGCCAGCGCGTAGTCTTTGGCGGCAACAATCTTGTCCACCGGCAGCGATCCGGTTGTCACCAGCGCCACCATGATATAAAGCGCGATTACGAACAGTACCGCCGTGAAGAATGCACGTGGAAGGGTTTTGCGCGGGTCTTTGACATCATGGGCTGTGTTGGCGATCAATTCGAATCCCTCGTATGCAAGAAAGATAATCATTCCACCTGCTATGATTTGCAGCGGTGGCGCCCACGCCGAGGGACTTACCTGCGCCGCGTCGATCTGTGACACTCCGAGTCCGACGAACAGCAGCAGGATAGTCACCTTCAATGCGACAATCCAGGTTTCCGCCTTGCCGATAGCATCTGCGCTCAGCAGGTTCAACCCGGTAATCAGCACAATGCTGACTGTGATCAGAATATGCTTAACGAGAATATGCTGCGCCGCCGGCGCGAACGCCGCGCCATAGCTGCCGAATGCAAACGAGTAAAGCGAGAGCATCACGATGTATGAAAGCCACAGGAGAATATTTGTCGCCCCGACGATCATGTTGGGTGAGAAAGCGCGGTCGAGGAACACGACCGTACCACCCTGGCTGGGAAACGCGACTGAAAGTTTGCTGTAGGAGTATGCCGTCAGCAGCGCCACAACGCCACCAATGGCAAACGCCAGTGGCGCACCACCGTGCGCTAACTGCACCGAGAGCCCGAGCACGGCAAAGATTCCGCCGCCGACCATGCCGCCTACACCGATGGCGACAACTTCCCAGAAGCCGATGTTATGTGATTTGGCGCTCATGAAAACTGTTTTGTTTGCCCCGAATCGCCTTAAGCCTCCTCTCGCGGGACCGGAGCAGCAGGAACCAGCAGCAGCGGTGCAATTGTTTTGCGCGCCACCCTTGCCGCCACGCTACCACTCCAGAAGGCTTCCGTACCGATCGTGCCGTGAGTACCCAATACAACCAGATCAGCCCCCTGCGAGGCGGTCGCTTTCACAATTTCTTCAGTCGGGTCGCCGCGCAGGACCTCACAGGTTGCATTGATCTGCTTCTCGGCAAGGCGCTGCTGGTGATGTTGCAGGTACTCTCCTGCTTCCGCCGCTTCCATACCAAGCATACGATCAGTGGTGCTCGGCAGCAGTCGCACCGATTGCGTCCAGCTCCCGGAGACCAATGTCAGGCTGGGCACAATCGTCAGCAAGTGGATCGCGGAATTGCAGGCGCGGGCCAGTTCCTCGGCCACTCTAAGGCTTTGTTCATGGTCGCTGTCTCCATCCAACGGCACCAGCATTTTTCGCAGCACAAATTCCGATGGCGAGCCGGCAACTCGTTCGCGAACGAAAAGCACCGGTACGGCGGCGGCGGCAATATGCTGGGCAATCGAGCCGTAGAGAAACTGCCTGGCGCCGCTACGGCCATGTGTGCACATCAGGGTAAGATCGGAATGAAATTCGCTGACATGCTGCAAGATGCTCCTGGCGACGTCGGAAACCTTCTCGCTATGGACGTGGGTCTCGATCGGAGTCACCTCAGCAAACCAACGATGGGCAACTTTCTGCAGGTAGGCTTCCGCCTCGTCAACATCGCGCAGATGCTGTTCGCCGTGCACCTCCTCTGGCGGGTTCTCTTCGATGATATGGATCAGTGCAACTGTGGCATCGAGTGACTTCGCCAGGCACACAGCTACCGGGAGTATTGACTCGGCTAACTGCGAGCCATCCAGCGGCACGAGCAGTCGTTTGTACATGAGGCTATCCTCCCGCAAACGTCGAATATAAGAGGTAGAGATTAAGCGCTATGATCAGCAGGGCGATTATTGTAATCGCCAGCGTAGTCAACTTCTTGTTAGTCAGCACCCCCATGAGGTCCCTGCGGCGCGTGAAGATAACCAACGGCACAATTGCAAACGGAAGTCCGAAACTAAGCACGACCTGGCTCATCACCAGGGTGTTGGTCGCATCAAGCCCAATCATGATTACAGCCAGTGAGGGTAGCATCGTCACCAGCCGCCGCAGCCAGACGGGGATATGGCGTTTCAAAAATCCCTGCATAATCACTTGCCCCGCGGACGTGCCTACGGTGGCCGAAGACAGACCTGCCGCTACCAGCGCCAGTCCGAATAAGCGACTGGCCCAGCTGCCCAGTAAGGGCTCCAGGGTGCGGTAGGCCTCCTCGATTGTCGCTATCGCAGTTAGTCCTTTATTATGAAAGGTGGACGCGGCCATGATTAGCATTGCCATGTTCACCAGGCTGGCGATTCCCATCGCGATCAATACATCATCTATTTGGAAACGGAACAGCTTTCGCAGCTTCTCCGGATCACGCACTACGATACGCCTTTGCGTCAAAGCTGAGTGCAGGAATATCGCGTGGGGCATCACCGTAGCGCCCAGAATACCCGTCGCCAGCACGATACTTTTTGCTCCCTGAAAACGCGGCACAAAGGCGCCGATAGCAACTTCCGACCAAACGGGCTTGTCCATTATCGTGACCACCAGGTAGCAGATCGCGATCACACCCACCATCGCGGTGATGACTGCTTCCAGAGGACGAAAGCCGTAGCGCTCGAGCGCGAGAATCAGGAATGTCACAACAGCGGTAATCAATCCGCCAGTCAGCAGTGGTACGCCGAGAAGTAGATTGAAGCCGACTGCGGCGCCGAGAAATTCCGCTAAGTCGGTAGCCATAGCAACCAGCTCCATCAGGACCCACATGGTAGCGGAAACCCAGCGGGGGAAATGCAAGCGGCACAGCTCGGCCAGATTCTTGCCGGTGGCGATACCGAGCTTGGCGGAAAGCAACTGAATCAGCATTGCCATCAGGTTACTGGCTACAATAACCCAGAGCAGCGTATAGCCGAAGCGCGCGCCCCCTTCGATGTTGGTAGCAAAGTTGCCTGGATCTACGTAAGCGACACTGGCGATAAACGCCGGACCCAGGAAAGGCAACAATCGCGAGAACCGACTGCGTCCCTTCTCGCCGGTCAGGACCCGGTGCGCCGAGTCAAGTGTTTGCCGGTCGCTGATTACGCCCGGTCTACTCTTGTCGCTTTTCTCTGCCACTTCCGCTCCGTCTTGCTCCCAAAGGAATATTCGCTCTCGGTGTCGCGCAAGATAGGTGGGGCAATAAAAGGGCGCAAGCAATCAATCGAGGATTTATCGGGCACGAATGAGCACTTCCACCAACTTCTGCAGTCTCCGCAACTTGCGAGTAATCGTCTACGTATCAGGTACTTTATCCAGAATTCACCCCGACTCGGAGCGATCAACATGAATCACCGAATCACCTTTCGAGCGCTTATCTCTATCATCGTAGCTTCTTCACCGCTGCTGACGGCTCAAAATTCTCTGAGCGGTCATTGGGAGGGGGCCTATTCCCGCGACGGGGCGGTGATGCTGCTGCGCATGGACCTAAAACAGCAGGGTGATTCGATTTACGGCACCTTTGATATCCCCACGTTGAGTTTGTGGGATGAACCCGTGGAGAAGATCCACTACGACAAGCCGAATCTCTCTTTCCACATAAGAAACGGCACTTTCAAGATGCTGGTGCATGAGGATGTCGGCGAAATGACCGGGGTCAATGACAAATGGGGACCACCGGTGCGCCTGCATCTCAAGCGCTCCACCGACTGGATGCTTCCCTTCTATCGAACCGAAGATGTCACCTTCACAAACGGTGATGTCAAACTGGCGGGAACTCTCATTAAACCGGTTTCGGCGCCGCCCTATCCTGTTGTGGTAATGATTCATGGCTCCGGTGATCAGGGACGCAGCACCTGGCGTTACCGGGCACTGTCTTATCTGCTGGCGCGGAACGGGGTGGCATCCCTGATCTACGATAAACGCGGTGTCGGCGAATCCACCGGTGATTTCGAGAAAGCGACTTTCGACGATCTGGCCGACGACGCGCTTGCCGGAGTCTCACTCCTGAAGCAGCGCGGGGATATTATCTCTGACCGCATCGGGCTGCTGGGTACCAGTCAGGGAGGCTGGATTGCACCCATTGCTGCGAATAAATCCAATGATGTGGCTTATGTGATTCTGGTGGTTGGCCCCGCTGTTTCATTGTTCAAGCAGGATATTGATGCCACCGAATATTCAATGCGTGGCGATGGCTTCGCCAAAAGCGCAATCGACTCAGCGGTGGCGCATCAGAAGCTATATTACCGGGTAGTCGACGGACTCAGTTCGTGGGATTCACTCGCGGCAAGCGTCAAGCAAGCGGCCAAGTCAACCTGGAAAGACTACGTGCAGATGCCTGATTCACTGAATGATGCCGACATGCAGTGGTGGCGACGCAACAAGTACGATCCGGCGGAGACTTTGTCGCACATGCGCTGCCCGGTGCTGTCGATCTTCGGGGAGATCGACCCTTTGGTGCCGCCGGCCACCAACGAAGTGCTGATGAAA
>CAYXUL010000015.1:0-18135 GCA_964468475.1 uncultured Ignavibacteria bacterium
AGGGGGTGCATTGCTCGCGTCTGCGAGGCGCCGGCCAAATAAATTCAGCCCTACAAGCTCATTTCTCACGGCACACAAAATGTGACTGTGCAACGATTTCGAGGCGACGACTAAAGCGAGACGGCATCCGAGTGATTCTGAATAAACGATGAACGTGTCATGCCGACGAAAGTCGGCATCCAGTTTGAAATCTTAGGGAGTAAAAGTCTTTAGACTGGATTCCGGCGTACGCCGGAATGACATGCAGATGAGTCAGCGATTCGTTTTAGCCGTTTCCCGATTGAGAATGTAGACTCCCGCCTTCGCGGGAGTGACAAAGTGACGAGTTTGGTGGTAGGTGCGAGTTCATTCGCACATGTCACTGCAGGTGACAGCGGACGTGTGTTTTCGCGCCTTCGGCGCGTTTGCCGAATGAATTCGGCCCTACTGGATTCGCGGGGCACGGGACTATCTTCGCACCTTCGGTGCGATGTCAGACTCGCCGCGGCGAGTCTGACCTCCTCAACCAATCGGGCGCAACAGGCTGCACCCCTACGATGATGTCTTGTCCTGCTTCATCGAGCGGCGGGGTTGGTAGCCGACGATGCCGAGTTTGTTGAGGCCGTTGAGGGCGGCGGTTTTGTAAGCTTCGGCGATGGTGGGGTAGTTCATTACCGTGTCGGCGAAATAGTCGATTTTCCCGTCGTAACTCATCACCGCCTGGCCGATGTGCACGATTTCAGTAGCGCGCTCGCCGATGATGTGGACGCCCAGGATCTTGCGGGTGTCGGGATCGAAAAGGAGTTTCAGCATGCCATCATGGTCGTTGTTGATCTGACCGCGAGGCAACTCGAAGAAATGCGAGACACCGGTCTCATATTTCTGCCCCTTCTCCTTAAGCGACTCTTCCGTCTCACCGACGTAGGAGATTTCCGGGATAGTGTAGATGCCGAAAGGCAGGAAAGTCTTCTCGGTGATCTGGCAGGAGCCGGTGAAGGCCGCCAAGGCCGCGCGCCGCCCCTGATCCATCGAAGTGGCTGCCAGAGAGGGAAAACCGATCACATCGCCGACGGCATAGATATTGGGTATGGCAGTGTGGTAACATTCGTCGACGGCGAGCAGGCCGTTCTTGTCGGTTTCGAGGCCGATGCGATCGAGCTTGAGGCTGTCAGTGTTGCCACGCCGGCCCGCGGTGACCAGCAAGATATCCGACTTGATCTCAGAGCCGTCTTTCAGGGTAACGGTCACCGAATCACTGCCCACGGTGATTTCGCTGCTGGGCTGTCCCAACGCCATACGGATGCCGTTTTCCTCCAGCAGGCTGAAGAGCATCGTTGCAAATTCGCGGTCGAGGAAGCTAAGCAGGTGTTCGCGTTTATCGATGAGTGTGACTTCGATATCGAGCTTGGAGAAAATGCTGGCCCACTCGCAGCCGATTACGCCGCCGCCAAGAATCGCCATCTTCTTCGGGATGCGATCGAGTTCGATGATCGTCTCGCCGTCGAAGACGCGGATGTTGTCGTATTCCAAACCGGCAATTCGGTTTGGGCGTGTACCGACGCAGATGATGACATGTTCGGCTTTCAGCTCGGCAGTCTGTACACCTTTTTCGAAAACTGCGACGGTGTGATTATCGACGAATTCCGCGGCGCCGCCGAAGATCTTGATGCCGTTGCGCAGAAGTTGATCGATGATAACCATCATCTCATTTTCGACCACAATGTTCTTGCGGTGCATTAACTGTTGCACCGTAACATTATGTTTGAGAGAGAGATCGAACCCGTAGAAAGAGCGCTTTTTGAGGCCGGAATAGTAGAGGGAGGACTCGCGCAGAGTTTTTGAAGGCAGGGTACCGGTATGAACGCACACCCCGCCGATGACGGCTTTTTTTTCGATCAGGGCGACGCGTTTGCCGAGTTTGCAGCCCTGGATCGAAGCCCACTCTCCCGCAGGGCCGGAGCCGATCACTATTAAGTCGTATTCTTCTCGAATCATGGGCGCAAATATAGCATCTAAATGACCGTATAACAATGGTTAAGGTCAGAATAAGTCTCGTGAGGATGAATCGGCGACGCACACAGCTGATCTCTTAGCGGAGGGCGTGGCCGCTGTAACTCGTTGTCTGGCAACAGAGGACATTCCTATAATTTAGTTGCGCTGAATTCTGGGATTGGTTATCATAATTAACTGCGCTTGAAGAAAGTTGCTGTGGAGTTAAGAGGTGGCGAAAAGCGCATATCAAGTGGCCCTGGAGGAGAAGCTGGCTGCATTGATTCAGCCGGTTTTATCTGAATTGGGTTGCGACCTGGTCGAGTTGCAGTTTGTTCAGCGTAAATCGAGTGCGCTGCTGCGAATTCTGGCCGATCGCATCGGCGGAGTTACCCTCGACGAGTGCGCCGAGATTTCGCGGCGCGCTTCCTACTTGTTAGAGGTCGAGGACCCGATCGAAGGGCATTACACGCTGGAGATTTCCTCTCCGGGGCTTGATCGACCGCTGAGTACCCCGGCCGATTTTCGGCGCAAGGTTGGAGAAACAGTCCGGCTTTTCCTGAGCGGCGATTCAGGTCGCTCGGAACGAGTCGGTAAAATAGTGAAGGTAGAAAACGACATACTCACGCTGGAGACCGAAGACGGTCCGAACGAGATAGCGTTGAGCCAAATTTCCAAGGGAAAGATTGTTTTCTGATATTGTTTACCCGGAGTTGGAGTAGGGAATGGATTACGACGTCATTGAGGCGCTGAATCAAATTGCGGCAGAGAAGAACATGGACATCGACTATGTCATGGACACTCTGCGTGCCTCGCTAGTCTCCGCCGCCAAAAAGAAATACGGCGACGGCGACAATGTGCATGTTAATATCGACCGCAGCAGCGGTGAGATTCAGATGCACGCGGTCAAGAAGGTGGTCGAGGCCGTGGAAGACCCGATGACCGAGATTTCGCTTCTTGACGCTATGGATATCGACGAGCAGGCCGAGGTGGGTGATGAAGTCGAAATCTTCATCCCGTTCGAGGAATTCGGCCGCAACGCAATTGCTTCTGCCAAGCAAATACTGGTACAGAAAGTACGTGAGGCAGAGCGTGAGGCAATCTACAACGAGTTCATCAAGAAAGTCGGTGAGCTGGTGACCGGATCAGTACAGCAGGTCGACAAGGGCGCGATAATCGTCAATATCGGCCGCACCGAAGCCGTGATCCCGCAGAAGGAACAGATCAGCAAAGAGAAGTACCGTCAGGGCGACCGCGTCCGTGCCATCATCCAGGATGTGCAGAAAGTGACGCGTGGTCCGCAGGTGATCCTGTCCCGCGCCAGCAATGACTTCATAATGAGATTGTTCGAGTTGGAAGTGCCGGAAATTTTCGAACGCATCATCGATATCAGGGCAGTGGCCCGCGAGCCCGGGGAGCGCGCTAAGGTGGCGGTGAGCTCGGCCGACGAGCGAATCGACCCAGTCGGCGCCTGCGTGGGTGTCAAGGGCGTGCGCGTGCAGGCAATCGTACGCGAGTTGAATAACGAGCGCATCGATGTGGTGCCGTATCATCCCGACTCCGAGATTTTCGTCACACGGGCATTGTCCCCCGCCAAGGTGGTCAAAATCGAAACCAACGCCGACGAGGGGACGATGATTATCGTCGTTGAGGATGACCAGCTGTCATTGGCGATCGGCAAGGGCGGACAAAATGCGCGTTTGGCGGCCAAGCTTACCGGCTGGAAAGTGAACATCCTCTCTGAAACGGACTACTTCGATAAGAAACGCGAGGAAGCCGAGGCGAAGATTGAGGTCTCCAAGCTGGAGATCGGAGAAGCGACAATCCAGAAGTTGATCGAGCATGACTACAAGTTCGTTCAGGATATTTTGGAAGTTGCACCGGCGCAGCTGACTGAAATCGAGGGTATCGGGCCGAAGAAGGCAGACAAAATCGTAGAGTCTGCACGTGAGCATCTCTTCCGAGTGCAGGCTGAGAAGGCTGAGGCCGAGCAGCTCGCGTCCGATGAGGAGGAAGAGGAAGGTCCTTCGGAACCAAGGGCTCTGAGTGATCTGTTCGTGGACGATCCTGAGGATGATGAGGACGAGGATGATCTTGAGGAGGGCGAGGAAGACGCGGAGGAAGAGAAATCTGAGGAATCCGAAGCTGCGGAAGATAGTGAGGAGGAATCGGAAGGGGAGATAGATGAAGATGAGAAGGAAAAGCAAGGAAGTTGATTTAATCTGAGAGTATGACGCTGACACTCTCGAGGCTGCGATTATAGAGCATGGGCAAAAAACGACTATACGAATTAGCACGCGATTACAGTATCTCTTCAGACGCCATGGTGAGCCTTGTACAGAAACTTGGTTACAAGGTCAAGTCGCATATGTCATCGGCAGACGACGAAATGCAGGAAGCAATTGCCAGGGAATTTTCCAAGGAAAAAGATGCGGCCAAGAAAGAGATGGAGAAGAAGAAGAAACTTCAGAAAGATCTCGAGCAGAAGAGTGCCGAAAAACGACGCGAAGGTGCTAAAGGTAAGCTGACCAAAGCGAAGGATGCCGAAAAGACGGAAACCGCGGAAGCTCCCGAAGACACCAAGCTGGAACAATTCGAGAAGCTCGAAGATGCCGGCGGCCGCGAGAAGATTGTCTCCAAAGCTCAGGCCCTCGAGCGCAGCGCTAAGCAAATTACGCAGATTCGCAAGAAGCGTCGTGATCGCAAGAAGAAGAGACATCGTCCGGAAGTGTCTACCGCTGAAGTAAAGGCCGCCGTCAAGCAAACAATGGCGAAAATCGACACGGGATTTGGCAAGCGGAAAAAGTATCGTCGTCGCGACAGAAACGATTCCACGGTAACTGAAGAAGACACCAACATAATCCAGGTTACCGAATTCATGTCGTTGGCAGAGCTGGCGAACACCATTGGAGTGAAGGCAGCTGACCTAATTGCCAAGTGCATGGAACTGGGAATGATGGTGACAATTAATCAGCGCCTTGATCTCAACACGATCGAGACACTGGCGCTTGAGTATGGTCTCGAGACGGAAGAGATCAAAGAAGTCGGATTCGAAGAGGAAGAAGAAGAAGAAATCCGGGAGGAGGATCTCGAACTTCGCGCACCAATTGTCACGATCATGGGGCATGTTGATCATGGCAAAACTTCTCTGCTCGATTATATCCGCAAGTCCAACGTGGTAGCGGGTGAATCGGGAGCGATTACGCAACACATAGGGGCTTACCAGGTCAAGACTGATACAGGCAACGTAACATTCCTCGATACCCCCGGTCACGAGGCGTTTACCGCCATGCGTGCGCGCGGCGCGCAGTTAACCGACATTGTAGTGCTTGTCGTCGCTGCTGACGACGGCGTGATGCCGCAGACAATCGAGGCGATCGACCATGCTCGCGCTGCGGGTGTGCCGATTATCGTCGCGGTGAATAAGATCGACAAACCAGAAGCCAATCCGGATAACGTGAAGACGCAGTTATCGAATCGAAATCTGGTGCCGGAAGAATGGGGCGGCAAGACTATTTTTGTGGATGTCTCCGCGAAGACCGGAGAAGGCATCGAGAAGCTACTGGAGATGATCTCTCTACAGGCTGAGGTACTTGAGTTAAAAGCCAACCCGCATCAACTGGCCAAGGGAGCAGTCGTGGAAGCGGAACTTGACCGCGGCCGTGGCGTTGTCGCAACCCTGATCGTGCAGCAAGGCAAGCTTCACGTGGCCGAGCCGCTTGTGGTCGGGAATTATCACGGTAAGGTACGAGCCATGATCAATGATCGTGGCGAGCCTGTTACCGAGGTCCTGCCGGGCGAGCCGGTGCAGATTACGGGACTATCGGGAGTTCCGCAAGCAGGCGACTCTCTACACGTGGTAGAGGAGGAGTCAGAAGCCCGCGAAATTGCCGCCAAACGGCAGCAGCTGCGCCGCGAGCAGGACAACCGCGTGGTGCGGCGCACGTCACTTGAAAATGTCTACGAGCAGATCAAGGAAGGCCAGATACGCGAACTGAAGATCATTATCAAGGGTGATGTCGACGGTTCCGTTCAGGCTTTGCGTGACACCCTGGAAAAGATCGGCAACGAGGAAGTGCGGACCCATGTGATCCATTACGGCGTTGGCGGGATTTCGGAGTCAGATGTGTTACTGGCGGCGGCGTCGGATGCGATCATAATCGGTTTCCATGTTCGTCCTGACGCGCGGGCTCGTGAGCTGGCAGCGCAGGAAAAGGTCGATATTCGGCTGTACACGATTATATATGAAGTTGACAGCGACATTCGCCGTGCAATTGAGGGCCTACTCGAGCCTGATGTCGAGGAGAAAGTCACCGGTCTGGCAGAGGTCAAAGATACATTCAAGGTACCCAAGTTTGGAGTCGTTGCCGGAAGCTATGTGCAGTCGGGCACGATTCATAAGGGAGACCAGGCGCGCGTGATTCGTGACTCTATCGGAATCTACAAGGGGACGATTAACTCCCTCCGGCGTTTCAAAGATGACGCCCGTGAAGTGCCCGCCGGAATGGAATGTGGCATCAAGGTAGAGGGCTTCGACGATGTGAAAGTAGGTGACCTGATAGAGACTTTTGAAGTAATCGAGGTGGCTCGCAAACTCTAGCTCGATAGCCAAAAACTAGATGCATCTTGGAACCCTGCGAATCGTTCTGCACATTCCGCAATCACGCTCTCTTAAATCGAAACGACAGGTGCTGAATCAGATAAAGGATAAGCTGCGGAATAAATTCAATATCTCCTTAGCAGAGATCGATGATAACGATCTCTGGCAGCGGGCGACGCTGGGAGTGGCGGCGGTTACCAATAGCCATCAGCATCTCGAGCAGATTCTCTCCCAGATAGAGAATGCGGTAGCAGCGAATCCAAACATCGTGCTTGTGGATGTTGAGCGTGACTTTTACTAGACAAGTACTAGACATGGCAAGATGTACAACGTAGACTTAGTATTTGGCCCCGGAGTGACGGCGCAGGGAAAATGAGTGAATTCACCAGAGTAGACCGGCTGCGCAAGCAGATACAGGATGTCATCGCCGAGATTATCCAGCGCCGGGTTAAAGACCCCCATATCGGCATGGTTACGATTACGGATGTCGAATTGACGGGCGATTTGCGGGAGGCGAAGGTCTACTACTCAACACTGGGTGATGAAACTACACAGCGGGCAACAAATAAGGCTCTCAAGAAGGCGCTCGGCTTCATACAGACTCAGTTGGCACATGAACTGAGAATCCGTAAAGCTCCTTTGATAGAGTTCAAGGTCGATAAAACGGCGGAACGCGCCGGACGCATCGAGGAACTTCTCGAACAGATACATCAGGAAGATGAGCGCAGATCTGAAAGCGATTGAAGCCCGAATTGTCGACCGCCTGAAGCAGGCAGGCCGGCTGCTAATTGCCGCCCACGTCAATCCTGATGGCGACTCGATTGGTTCCCAGCTGGCGCTGGCAGAGTTGTGCCAAAAGCTGGGGGCTGCGCCGAAGATCATCAATCACGATCCTGCTCTGCCGAAATATGCGTTTTTGAAAGGGGCGGAGGAAATCATCGTCTACGATGCAACTTCCAGCATAGCGAAGTTTGATCTTGCCATACTAATCGAAGCACCCGAGTTGCACAGGATAGGTGATGTCGAAAACCTATTGAATCCCAACTGCGAGCTAATCAATATAGATCACCACCAGGATAATGGAGAGTATGGCGCGATCAACTATGTTGATCTTTCAGCCGCAGCGGCGGGAATTCTAATATACAGGCTGTTTCGTACTGCCGGAGTGGAAATATCCCCGGCTGCCGCCAGTTCACTCTATACCTGTATCCTGACAGATACCGGTCGATTTCGTTTCTCGAGCACTGATGGCAACGCCATGCGCGTTTGCGCGGAGTTACTTGATCTTGGTGCTGATCCCAAGATGATAGGAGATTCTCTTTACGCGACATATTCGGAAGCCCAATTACGCATGCTTGGAGAATTGCTGTCAAGAATGGAAATCTTCCATGACGGGGGTTGCTGCGTTCTCGTACAGGATCATGAGATCCGCAAGCGCCACAATGACGGCAATCCCGAGATTGAAAGCCTCGCCGACTATACCATCTATACCGAGGGAGTGAAGATCGGGGCGCTGCTGCGGGAACTGGGTGAGAATCGCACCAAGGTTTCCTTACGCTGTCATGATCCGTTCGATGTCTCGAAGATTGCCAAGAAATTCGGTGGCGGTGGCCATCGAAACGCCGCAGGCTGCAATTTTGACAAGCCGCTGACTGAGGCAAAGCGGGAGATAGTGGAGCTCATCGGAAAGGCCCTACGCGAAGTGAAAGATGAAAGGGATGAACGGGTTTCTGCTAATTGATAAACCGGTCGGCCTCAGTTCTTTCGCGGTAGTCGCCCAGGTCAGAAAGCTGCTGCGGGTGCGCAAAGCCGGCCACTGCGGGACGCTCGACCCACTGGCAACCGGGCTGTTGATCGTTTGCCTGGGGAGGGCCACAAAGCTGTCGCGGTTTGTTCTGGGGAACCGCAAATCATACTTCGCCACGGTCACCCTGGGTGGTACTACTGACACGTACGACCGCGAGGGCTCAGTCTTGAGAAACGAATCCGGCATTATTCCTGCTAAGGACGAAATCGAACTGGCCCTGCACAAGTTCAGGGGACACATTTTGCAGACTCCACCGATATTCTCTGCACTTAAATTGAAGGGTAAGCCGCTGTACAAATATGCTCGCAACGAAGAGCAGGTGAAAATCGAACCTCGTGAAGCTTATATTGAAAGTATTACTTTAACAGCGTACTCCTATCCGACTCTGCAATTGTCGATTACCTGCGGTGCCGGAACTTATATCCGCAGCCTGGCTCATGATCTGGGGCAGGTACTCGGATGTGGTGGCTACATTGAGGAGTTGCGCCGGGACCGTATTGGTGAGATATCGGTACGGAGGGCAATCACACTGAAGCAACTGGAGGATATCGCTGCCGTTTCGGAGGATGCGAGCAAACTGCGGGCGGAGTTGGGCAATGCCTTTGTCGATATCAGCGAGATGATAGATCTGCCCGCCATTATAGTTGATCCCGCAAGCCACAGCCACATTGCACATGGCAGGCCTTTACGCATGGGCGACATCAGAGACTTCGGTTCTGGAATTGCCACCCATCAGTTGGTGGCGTTGCGTGCGGACTCCGGAGATCTGCTGGCAATAGGCAGGACGCTCTATCCGACAGGGCAACTCCCCGAGGGTGCTGACGAACGGGTCATCGAATACGTCAGGGTAATTCAAGCGGAAGCGTGATCAGACAATGATGCAAGTGTTCAGGAATGTAGAGGAGTTGGCGGACTGGCTTGACCGAGGCTCGGCGATTACGATCGGGAATTACGACGGCATTCATCGTGGGCATCTCGAATTGATCCACAGACTGGAAGCGGAGGCTGCCAAGAAACAGCTGCGCTCGATCCTGATAACTTTCGAACCGCATCCGCAGGCGATCCTCGCCCCCGACAACCCTCCGGCCATCCTGACCACGCTCGACGAGAAGGTGGCTATCCTGCGTGAGCATTCCGAATTAGACTCGATGCTGGTAATTGAGTTCAACCGATCGTTGGCGCAAATCAAAGCGTTAGACTTCCTGAGGGAATGGCTGCTGAAGAAACTGAAGTGTCGCTCCATTGTTATTGGCTACAATCACGCATTCGGCCACAGACGCGAGGGCAATCTGCAGTTTCTGCAGATGCACCAGAAGTCACTGGGATACGAGCTTATCGCGGTTGAGCCGGTGAAGAACAGCGATAAAGTAGTTAACAGCAGCCTGATTCGGGAACTGCTCAAGTCCGCTGATGTTGAAAAAGCTAGAGAGTTGCTGGGGCACGATCTTGAATTTTCCGGCACGGTAGTTCACGGTAAGGGGCAGGGACGGGAGCAGGGCTACCCGACTATAAATGTAAAGCTGCCGGATAATAAGATTGTTCTTCCGTCTGGAGTCTATGCGGCTTATACTATAGTTCGTCCCGAGTTCCGCTCGGAAGCTTCAGGTGATGCAGCTGCGGAGCGTTACTACGGAATGATGTACATCGGTGAAGACAAGCAGGGATTTGACCTCGAAGTCAATTTGTTTGATTTCAGCGGTGATCTTTACAGGAAGACGGTGAGTGTATTTCCGGTCGCGTATACGCGGCCATCGATCAGATTCGAGTCGACGGAAAAACTGGTTGAACAGATCGGTCGAGATGAAAAGGAAATAAAGAGCATGTTTAATCTCATATGAGGAGTTTTTGAGGTGCCACTTCAGAAAGAGAAGAAGAAAGAAATCATCGATCATTTCAAACTGCATGAGAAAGACACCGGCTCGCCGGAGGTGCAGGTTTCGTTGCTAACGCAACGTATCAATGAAATGACGCTGCACATGCAGCATAACCCCAAAGACCTGCATTCGCGCCATGGCTTACTGAAGATGGTGGGCAGACGCAGAAGATTGCTGGACTACCTGAAGCGAAAGGATATCGAAAGTTATCGCAATTTGATCGCACAGTTGGAGTTGCGCCGCTGATGTGTGTTGTTGTTGTAGTTGTTGAGGATAGGAAATAAGTAATGGAAGTTTTTGAGTTAGAAATTGGCGGTCGCACTTTATCAATTGAGATAGGTAAGATTGCAAAGCAGGCGAACGGTTCCTGCTGGGTTCGTTATGGTGATACGGTCAGCATGGCTGCGGTCACGGCAAGTGATAAACCTGATCACGGTCGCGGTTTTTTTCCGCTTTCGGTAGATTATCGTGAAAAAACGTATGCCGCCGGCAAGATTCCGGGCGGCTTTTTCAAGCGGGAAGGGCGCCCGTCCGAAAAAGAAATTCTGTCGGCGCGCCAGATCGATCGCCCCTTACGTCCGCTGTTTCCCAAGGGATATGCGAATGAAGTTCAGGTAATGATTACCACGCTCTCATCGGATCAGGAGAACGATGCGGATGTCCTGGGGATGATCGGCGCCTCAGTGGCCCTCAATGTCTCGGATGTCCCGTTTCCTGAACAGATTGCGGCAGTACGCGTCGGACTGATCGAGGGTGAGTATGTGGTCAACCCTACGTTCAGCCAGTTGGAAAATTCAAGGCTCAACCTCGTGGTTGCCGGGACGAGTGAGCATATCGTCATGGTAGAAGGCGGCTGCGCTGAAATCACTGAGGATGAGTTGGTCAAAGCACTCGATTTTGGGCACCAGCGAATCGTCGAGATCTGCAGTAAGATCAAAGAGATACGTGAGAAAATCGGCAAGCCGAAGGCGGAGATAATTCTGCCCGATATACCCGAGGGTTTGGAAGCTCGTGTTCGTGAGCTGGCTGCGGATCGCATCAGGCAGTCGCATGAAATTCATGACAAGCACACGCACTCGGAAGAGGTGAAGAAGATCGCAGAGGAAACTATCGCGGCACTCGCGGAAGAGTTCCCTGAGAGCGAGCAATGGATCAAGCAGTACCTTGACGAGTTCGAGGCGGAGGATTTGCGCCGCCGCGTACTTGATGACAAGAGACGCGTAGACGGTCGTGACTTGCAACAGATTCGCGACATCGCCAGTGAAGTAGCGGTGTTGCCGCGCACGCATGGTTCTGCCTTGTTTACGCGCGGGCAAACACAAGCACTCGTGGTGGTAACGCTGGGCACCAAAATGGATGAACAGATCGTGGATGCCCTTGAAGGCGAGTCCAAAAAGAGCTACATGCTGCACTACAATTTCCCGCCGTACTCAGTCGGCGAAGTACGCCCGGTGCGAGGACCCGGCCGACGCGAGATCGGTCATGGTGCGCTTGCCGAGCGGGCGCTGGAACCGGTGCTGCCGCAAGATGATGATTTTCCTTATACGATTCGTATTGTCTCTGATATTCTCGAATCGAACGGATCATCCTCGATGGCTACTGTCTGCGGTGGCAGCCTGGCGCTTATGGACGCCGGTGTGCCGATCAAATCGCCGGTGGCCGGAATCGCGATGGGCCTGGTGCTGGATCAGGGTGGTCGCTATTCGATTCTCACCGACATTCTCGGCGCCGAGGATCATCACGGCGACATGGATTTCAAAGTTACCGGTACCCGTGAAGGCATCACGGCATTTCAGCTTGATATTAAAGTTGGCGGCTTGACTCTGGAAATCATGAGCGATGCCTTGCAAGCCGCGCGGGAAGCACGCCTCTTCATTCTTGACAAAATGAACGAGACGATCGCTGAGCCGAGAGCCGACATCTCGATGTATGCACCGAGAATCATCACCATCAAGATCAAGCCGGATCGTATCGGCGATGTGATTGGACCCGGCGGCAAGATTATTCGTTCTATCGTTGAAGAGACCGGCGCCAAAATTGATATCGATGATGACGGTACCGTGCTGATCGCCGCAGTTGACGGTGAAGCCGGACAACGCGCGAAAGAGATGATAGAAGCCCTGGTTGAAGAACCGGAAGTTGACAAAGTCTATCTCGGAACCGTCAAGCGGATCGCGGATTTTGGTGCGTTCGTCGAGATCATTCCGAACCTCGATGGACTACTGCATGTCTCAGAAATCGCCCACCACCGGGTGGAACGGGTTGAGGATGAGCTGAAGGTTGGCGACAAGATCGAGGTAAAAGTGCTTTCGGTCGAACGCGATGGCAAGATCAGACTTTCCCGGAAAGCGCTGACCGAGCCGCCAGAGGGCGCTTACAGCGGTGGTGGCGGTGGCCACGACCGTGGTGGACGCAGCGGCGGCAACAGGGGCGGCGGACCGCGACGCAGTGGCGGGCACGGTGGTGGGCGCGACCATCGCAGTCGCGGACACCGGGATTGATCCCTGGCAGCAGGTAAGTCTACCTAGCACCGCATGATCAAATCCAAATACAGCAGAACTGTTCTCGATAACGGCCTTCGGGTCGTTACCGAGAGCATGCCGTATCTCAAATCGGTTACGATCGGCATCTGGATCGACGTCGGTAGCCGTGACGAAACCACACGCGAGAACGGCATTTCCCACTTCATCGAGCACATGTGCTTCAAAGGCACCGAAACGCGGTCGCCGGTAGAAATCGCACAAAGCCTGGAATCGCTGGGCGGAACACTCAACGCCTTCACGAGTCGCGAGCATACCTGCTATTACTGCCGCATCCTCGATGAGCATTTTGATCTTGGCTTCGACGTTCTTTCCGATATCGTTGCGCACTCGACCTTTGACGTGAAAGAGTTAGCACGCGAGAAAGAGGTAATCTGCGAGGAGATCAAGGATGTGCAGGACACGCCCGCGGACCTGGTGCATGATTACTTCGCCAAGACCGTGTGGGACCCGCATCCGTTGGGTCAATCGATCATGGGAGAGGCTAAGGGGATCAAGAAGCTAAAGCGCACCGATCTTATCAATTTCATTTCCAAACACTACACTGCTGACAGAATAGTTGTAGCGGCCGCGGGTGCTGTCGATCATGACCAGCTAGTCAACCAGACCCTGGCGAAGCTTAAAGTCGCCGAAGCACGGGACGGCAGCAAGCACACCAAACCGGTTTATGAGAAGGGGAAGCGAATCGTCTTCAATCGCAAGCTGCAACAGACGCATGTATGCCTCGGGTTTCCCAGCTTTCCGTTCAGTGATTTGAGGCGAATGCCGATTCTGATTCTCAATACCCTATTGGGTAGCGGCATGGGTTCACGGCTGTTTCAGTCGGTGCGAGAGAAGCGCGGCCTCGTCTATACCATCTATTCCTACCAGGACTTCTACCGCGACACCGGTCTCTATGGGCTATATCTTGGTACAGACGCTTCGAAAGCAAACGAGGCAGTGAACATTGTTCTCGAAGAGCTGGCCCAGGTAAAGGACACCTCGATTACCGAGGAAGAGGTCGACCGCGCCAAGTCTCAGCTGAAGGGCAACCTGATGCTGGCACTGGAGGGCTCGTATAGTCGAATGAACCGGCTGGCACGCCACGAGTTGTTTCTCAACAAATTTGTTAGTCTTGACCAGTCTACGGCGGAGATCAACGCAGTCACGCTCGACCAGGTGCGCGAAGTGGCAAGAGAGATATTCGTAGAGCCTGCGATGACGATGGTTGCCATGGGCCCGGTAAAGCCGACTCTCGTCAAGGAAATCGACTGGTCAACATTGAGTTGATGAAGATCCTGCTGCTGATATTTGTTGCAATCTGCCTGTTTTCCCTCCTACTGCTTATCATCTCGCTTGCTTTCGGTGGGCGCAAACGCGCATCGAAAATACTCCTGCTTCACAGTACCGATGAACATCCGAAGGATTCTTCCGCGGTGTCGTCCAAGACTCTCGAATCGGTGATTGTCCGTATCAAGTCAGCAGGAATGAGATTCGGTATTTTGGCTGACGCAGCCCGAGAGAACGACACCGTATGCCTGACCTTCGATGACGGATATGACGACCTCATGAAGGTGCTGCCGATCCTGAAAGAGCAGAAGGCTTCGGTTGTCGTGTTCGTTCCAACTGCGTTCATCGGCAAGCAAAATGAGTGGGATCATGCTGTGTTAAGGGGGAAGAGAAAGCACCTCGACAAAGCACAGATCAAGCAGCTTGCGGCGACCGGGATCAAATTTGGTAGTCATGGGCATACGCACCGTGACCTGACAACGCTTAGTGATGAAGAGCTCAAGCAGGAGCTGGAGTACTCACGGCAATTGCTGGCGGCAGTTGCCGAGCAGAAGATCGAATACATTGCCTATCCCTTTGGCAGGTATGACGCGCGAGTCGAAGAGGCTGCCCGCAAAGCTGGCTATCGCAACGGGCTGGCGGCAAATGGTGTGGGTAGCGGGTTTACATACGGGCGCATTCCCATCAACCGCTTCGACAATCGCATGACGATATCGCAGAAGCTCACCGACGGACCGCTTAATGTCAGCCTGGCCTGGCGTGATCTAATCATCAATCAATTCTCAAGATTGACAAAGCTGACGGCACGTATTTAAAGGGAGCAAACGCGCCTTGAAGAGTGCGGCGCCGGAGAGAATGCTCGCGCCTGTGGCGCGATGACAGACAGGAATGTCTGTCCTCCTGCATCATTACCGTATTGCAAACGTGACTCCTGTGAGATTCCGATCTGGATTCCAGGCCACCCGTTGTTATCGCGGCGCACGAGGATCCCGACCAGTCGGGACCGCTCATGGTGCTACTCGCATTGGAATGGCTCCATAGAAGCTGCTTAATTAAGTTCTGTCATCGCGAGGAATCGCCCCGAACTATCGGGGCGACGTGGCGATCTCAGGGCTCCGCGATACATATCATGGGAGATTGCCGCGCTCGCTGAGCCTCGCTCGCAATGACGCGATCTTCGAGATAGACCTTCTCGTAACCGCGGAAGGTGCTGATCGCTGCACCGCAGGCGCGATAAGTTACCACACACTAGAGGGTGTGGCACCCCCGGACAAAATCAACAGAAGACACACCCCGTCTTGCCAGAGGGGAATTGCACTTCGCGTTGGTAGGTGCGAATTCATTCGCACATCTCCTCATATCAGCTACACAAAGGCCGAATGAATTCGGCCCTACAGCGCGTCAGCCAAAAACCCCTTGCGGAGTGGGGCAAATCGCCTATTTTCAACTCTAATTTTGAAGCCGTAAATGGTGGTAGTATGGTAGAGTGTTACATCGAAGAAATCGGCGAGCATGTCGGCGAGGAAGTCCGTCTCAGAGGCTGGGTCTACAACACGCGCTCTGCAGGCAAAATCGGCTTCCTAATATTCCGTGACGGCACGGGGTTGCTTCAGTGCGTCTTCGTCAAGAATGACCTTTCTGAAGACGTCTGGGCTCGTTTTAGTTCGCTTACTCAGGAATCCTCTGTAGTCGTTACAGGAACTATCAAGGAAGAACCGCGCCAGATCGGCGGCTTCGAAATGCTCGCCAGGGATCTCGAAATCGTGCAGAAGACGCAGGACTATCCGATTACACCGAAGGAGCACACTACGGGTTATCTGATGCAATATCGCCACCTGTGGCTGCGCTCCAGTCGCCAGTATCATATCATGCGCATCCGCAATGAGATCATTATGGCGATTCGGCAGTATTTTTATGAGCGCAAGTATATCCTGATCGACACGCCGATCCTGACCGGATCGATAGGGGAGGCGGCATCATCATTGTTCGAGACCGAATACTTCGATTTGGGCAAGGCGTACCTGGCGCAAACGGGACAGCTTTATCTGGAAGCCGCCTGCATGGCGCATGGCAAAGTGTACTGCTTCGGGCCGACATTTCGCGCCGAGAAATCGAAGACACGTCGCCACCTCACCGAGTTCTGGATGATCGAGGCGGAAGTTGCCTATCTCGAATCTGCAGGTAACATGGATCTTCAGGAGGATATGATCTGCTACATTGTCGAGTGGGTTCTGGAGAAGGCCTCCGATCACCTGGTAGCGCTGGATCGAGATGTGATGCAGCTAATGACGGTCAAGAAACCGTTCTACCGCGTCAGCTATGATGAGGCTGTCGAAAAACTGCAAGCGGCCGGTTCCGGTATCAAGTGGGGGGATGATCTGGGCGGCGAAGATGAGACAATCATCACCAAGATGTATGACAAACCGGTGTTTATCTACAACTACCCTCGCGACGCCAAAGCGTTTTATATGAAGGTCAACCCGGAGAATCCCCAAACGGTGCTCTGTTCCGATTTGCTGGCGCCGGAGGGCTACGGTGAGATTATCGGGGGATCGCAGCGCGAGGATGATTATGAGACTTTGCTCGAGTCAATCAAGCGGCATGATCTTCCGGTAGAACCGTTCGAATGGTATCTCGACCTGCGCAAATACGGTTCCGTACCACATGCGGGATTCGGACTTGGCGTGGAGCGTACGGTCGCCTGGATTTGCGGCCTGCCGCACGTTCGCGAAACGATTCCGTTCGCGCGGATGTTGTATAAGCTGTATCCATAAGCCGCTGCGTCAGCGTGTGTCATAGTAATTTCGGGACATCCAGAAATTCGAGATAAGTATGAGCGATAATGAAAGTTCTCAGACTGAGCAAAGACTAGCCTACGACTTTAGTAACATAGAGCCTAAATGGCAACGCTTCTGGGAAGATGAGCAGATTTTCAAGGCGCCTGAGCTGCCCGCGAAGGATGAGAAGTATTACCTGCTGGTGATGTTCGCCTATCCGTCCGGCGACATCCACATGGGGCACTTCCGCAATTATATCTACGGTGACGCGATCGTGCGCCAGAAATGGATGCAGGGTAAGCAAGTGCTGCATCCGTTCGGCTGGGATGCTTTCGGGCTTCCCGCTGAACAGGCGGCAATCAAGCACAACATGCACCCGGCAGATTGGACGATGAAGAACATCGCCGTCTCGCGCGACACGCTCAAAAAGGTCGGCATCTCGTTCGACTGGAGCCGCGAGGTGATTACCTGCCTGCCAGAATATTACCGCTGGAGCCAGTGGATTTTCCTGCGGATGTATGATCGCGGGCTGGCGTATCGCAAAGACTCACTGGTGAACTTCTGCCCGACCTGCAACACCGTGCTGGCGAATGAGCAGGTTGAGGCCGACGGCACCTGCTGGCGTTGTCATAATCCAGTAGTCAAGAAGCGTCTCAATCAGTGGTTTTTCAAGATCACAGAATATGCTGATCGGCTGCTGCAGAGCCTCGATGAGTTGCCAGGCTGGCCTGATCGCCTGAAGGCGATGCAGCGGAACTGGATCGGCAAGTCGGTAGGGTGCGAGATCAAGTTCAAGCTGGCCGATTCGGATATCGAGATTCCGGTGTTCACAACACGGCCAGATACGATTTTCGGTGTGACTTTCATGGCAATCGCACCCGAGGCCGACCTGCTGGAGAAGCTGGAAATTCCGGCGGATCGCAAGCAGGCTGTTGAGGAGTACATTCAGAAAGCTATCGCAAAATCTGAGATCGAACGCCAAGCCGAAACCGCCGACAAGGATGGCGTGTTCACGGGCCTGTATGCGATAAACCCGTTCAATGGCGAGAAAGTTCAACTCTGGGTGGCCGACTACGTTCTGGCATCCTACGGCACAGGCGTCGTCATGGCAGTGCCGGCGCATGATCAGCGCGATTTTCTCTTTGCAAAGAAATATGATATCCCAATCAAGGTTGTGATTAAGCCCGCAGGCGGAGATGCTCCGGTAGCGGCGGAAATGACCGAGGCGTACGTCGAGAAAGGCGAGATGATTAACTCGGGAAAATTCGACGGAGTCGCCGGGCAACAAGCGATTGAAGAA
>CAYXUL010000015.1:18235-19503 GCA_964468475.1 uncultured Ignavibacteria bacterium
CCGAAGTGCGGCGGTGCTGCCAAGCGCGACGCTGACACAATGGACACGTTTATTTGCTCCTCCTGGTACATGCTCCGCTATGTGGACAACAAGAACAACAAGGCCGCTTACGACGTGGCGAAGGCGAACGCCTGGTTTCCAATCGATATGTACATCGGTGGAATCACTCACGCCACCGGACACCTGATCTATTTCCGCTTTTTCACCAAATTCCTGAATGATATCGAGATGATCGAGTACGACGAACCATCAGAGCGGGTCTTCAATCATGGTATGGTGATGGATTCCGAAGGGGTGACAATGTCGAAATCGCTGGGCAACGTGGTCAGCCCGATTCAACTGATTGAGGAGCGGGGGGTCGATGTTACTCGCCTGGCGATGTATTTTGCGGCGCCGGCCGATCGCGAAATGCCGTGGACCAGCGAAGGGCTGGTAGGGGTGGAGCGTTTCCTTAATAAGTTCTATCGCCTAATCGAATCCCTGGCTCGAGATAAAGCTGACGAAGCGTCGCTGCAGGAAACTTACGATGCCAACAAATTAACTAACGCCCAGAAGGCAGTGTATATCCGGCTAAACCAGACAATCAAGAAACTCACGGAAGATATTGAACAGCTGCAGTTTAACACCTCAGTTGCCGCGATCATGGAATTCCTGGGAGGTTTCGATCCGGCTGAAATCGCCGATGACAAGTTCAGCCACCGTGTGGCCTCCAACGTCGTGCAGCTGATCGCGCCGATGGCGCCGCACTTTGCCGAGGAGGCTTGGCGGATGCTGGGCTACAGTGGTTCGATCTTCCGGAGCACATGGCCGAGCTACGATGAAAACGCGATCAAATTTGACACGGTGACTGTTGTCGTGCAAATCAATGGCAAGGTTAGAGACCAGCTTGAAGTCGAGCGAGAGATCTCGGAAGAGGAGATTAAGAAGCTGGCGCTGAATCGGGAAAAAGTGCTGAAGAATCTCGAAGGGAAACAGCTGGTTAAGTCGATTTACGTCAAGGAAAAACTGCTGTCGCTGGTTGTGCGCTAATTCTTGTCTGCCATGCGCGCTCTTGACTCGGTACTTTCGCGAGGCTGAGCGACAGGGGATTCGGCGTCGCCATTTTCGCGGCTAACAAAAAGGGTCTGAGTAGGATAGGCGAATTCGATGCCTTCTTCCTCGAACTTGCGGAACAACTTCAGATTCATAAGCTGCTGAGCATCCATGTATTTGTAATAATCACCCGTAGTAATGAAGTAAACCACCTCGAAATCAAGGCTGTAAGCACC
>CAYXUL010000015.1:19603-53530 GCA_964468475.1 uncultured Ignavibacteria bacterium
CCCAGCTTATCATCCACAACGAGAAAATCTCCCACCTCGAATGGTTTGTCGAAAATGATCGCCACGAACGAGAAGGCATCGCCAAGAATGCTCTGAACGGCCAGCGCCAGGGCTATGCCGCCCACTCCTAATCCGGCAACCATCGCGCTGATATTGACACCGAGGTTGTCGAGCACGATCAGGAGGACTATCGACCAGAGAACTACCCGGCTGATGTATTTGATCGCCATTATGGCTGTCTGGGCGGATTCATCGCTGTCGTGCTGGCGACTGCGGGCGCGAATCAGGAACCCCTCAAGTATTGCATTAGCGTACAGCGCCAACTGCAGTATCAGCGCTACGCTAAGAATATAGCTTCGTATCAGCAGGAACTTCGCCGGTAATTCTAGCGGATATGATGCTACCACCAGGCCAATGACTGCGACGAGAAAGAGATTTGTTTTTCTAATAGCGCCGACAAAGATATCGTCAATTTCGTTTCGTGTGTGGTCGGCAACTCTGGCGAATATTCTCAGGAAAAGTCGGCGCAGAAGCACCATTCCGAAGAAAACGACAAGAAATATACCGATTGAGATGAACCACTGCAGAACCGAATTACCGAGAAGCTGATGCTGAAGCAACGGGATAGGTATGTTGGCGTTGGCGAGATCTTCCATAGTTCACTCTACATACGAAACAAATTCCGGAGGCGTTAACGGTTAGGCAGGGGAGTAGACGCCTGAGATTGAGGCATACTCGAATTGTATCTTTATATAATATATATTATCAGACATTATCTGTCTTATCACTATGTAGTTGTAAGCCCGATAGCCCTACACTATTGGCGTTCTCCCATACCTATTCAATTTTAACCACAAGAGTTGCATTGCGTGGGAGTTGAAGCGTCGAAGGTTATCCTGCTGTAACATGGTCACTTAACTCGCTCAGGCGGCTCTTTAGCGGTTTGGCGCGCGGATTGCTTTGTTAAACGCGATGAAACTATGGCGAGGTATGAAATGAAGATATTCAAGTTACTGAAGAATAGAAAACTGGGAGCCAGCGACGGCTTTTCGATGCTGGAGGTTATGGTGGGAATCATAATCTTCACCCTTGGTTTGCTGCTGCTCGGCTCAATGATGGTTGTATCCATCGACGGGAACGTTTGGTCAAATAAGACGACTGAAGTAGTTCAGGCGGTCCGCGACAAGGTCGAGGATTTTCGCAACACTAAGGTTGCAGACATGCACAACGGCAACGACGTCGTTGACGGGATGTTGCGCTCCTGGATGGTGTCAGATGAAGCGGAGAACCTGAAGAGGCTTACAGTAGTGGTTAGTTGGAACGATAAACGGGACGTTACTCATGCGTGTACAACGACTACTTTCATTGAGGCCGGGATCTAGACCGGCGGACTGGGCGTATAGATTCGTGAATCATCACGGAAGTACGCTCATCGAGGTTTTGATAGCAGCGCTGATTTCCGGGTTTACCATCGCGGCGGGAATGCAGTTGCTGATCAATCAGAACAAGAATCACCGGATTCAGCAAGGCATAAGCGATATGCAACACAATGGCCGCGTCACAGTAGACGAGCTGGTTGACAAGATCAGGCAGGCAGGCTACAAGCTCCCTCTTGGACTACCGGCATTAACTGCCTGGAATTCCGATCCCGATACGATCGCGGTGACATTTCTGGTGGAGCCTATGTGTACGGTGTCCTTGTCCGATCCGATGCCCCAACCTTCAGCAGAGTTGAAGTGTGTTGGCTGGGATGTCAGCTGTTTTACGCCAGATACCTGGGCTTACATCTACGACCCGGTGGCAGGGAGTGGCGAATTCTTCTATGTCACGGAGGTACAGGAAAGTTCGATGCATATTCAGCACAATCTGGGGGCACTCTCAAAGAGCTATCCTGCGGGATCGGAAGTGTTTATGCTCGACTATTACAAGTTCTATGTAGATGAGAGTGATACCGCGCATCCGAGCTTCATGATGGAAAAGAATGGCGCGTCTCCGGTCATTTACGCTGACAATATAAGAGACTTGCAGTTCAGATACGTAATGTCCGACGGCAGCGAGGCAGACACTATCAGCCTGGCGCGCTACGTTCGGAAAGTCAACATCGAAGTAGAAGCTGAAACCGAGAACAATGACTTATTCACTAATGACCGCCGCAGAGACACTTTGTCTACGATGGTCCAGGTAAGGAATCTTGATCTCGGTTCATGACCTGAAGGAGAAAGTACTGCTGACCAGGTCGAGGACGAGTGCTTCGAGCGCTATCCTCGGCGCTGCAGCCAGATGGTACATAATGTTTCGGCAATTAGAGTACCGGTGGAAACGGAGCTGGACGTTTCTTACCGCAACCATCCAGGTACCAGCCGAGGCTGCAGTGGCCAAATCCATGCCCCCCTGCCCCGGAGCATATGAGGCGCTGCAGAGTGATCCACTGCGAAGGATGGTGAGCACCTATGAAATCAAGTAGACGTGCAGAGAGAATGGGATCGGCGGGTTTCACCCTGGCCGAGGTTTTGATCGCGGCGTTGATCTCGGCTTTCGTGGTTACTGCCGGATTCCAACTCCTGATTAATCAAAGCAAGAGCCACCTGGTTCAAGCCGGCATTACCGACATGCAGCAGAACGGCCGCGCAGCGATAGACGAGCTATCCGGTAAGATCAGGCAAGCCGGTTACCTGCTGCCGTTGAGTGTAGCCGCACTGAAATCGTGGGATACTAACCCCGATACAATTGCAGTCGCGTTCCTGGCGGAGCCCGTCTGTACTGCATCGCTCTCGATTGCGATGACCAACACCGGCTCAGAATTGCGCTGCGAGGATTCCGATATCGGCGGATTCAACCCCGGGGACTGGGCTTACATCTATGATCCGGCGGCCGACAGCGGAGAATACTTCCAGATATCGAATGTCGACGCTGCAACCAAGCGCATCTACCACGCGGCGTCATTATCCAGAGCCTATCCGGATGCAGCTCCGCTCTACATGATCGACTATTACAAATACTACGTGGACGACGCCGATACTACTCACCCGGTTTTCATGATGAAAAAGAACGGTGACACGCCCGTGGTCTACGCTGACAACATTGAAGATCTTGAACTGAGATACTTCTACCCGGACGGCAGCGAAGCCGATACGATTACTCTTGATCGCTATGTTCGCAAGGTCGGCATACAGGTTGCAATTCGTACCGACGATAACAAGTTGCCGGCAGATGAGATTCGCCACGACACCTTGAGCACGGTTGTTGAAGTACGGAATCTAGCACTCTAGAATAGAGGTAAGGAACCATGAAAAAGCTGATTCAGAATTTCACGGATCAGAAGGGTTTCACGACCCTGATCTTCCTGACATTGCTGCTGATGCTGTCGCTGCTCGGAATCAACGCGATTATGACATCGACTACTGACGTTGATATCGCGGGTTACGAGCTCAATTCGACATATGCGACATACGCGGCTGAAGCAGGAGTCGAGAAGGCTACCGCTGAGTTGACGACCTTTTACAACAAATTTGGGCACCCACCCCCGAGTATGCCGAATGACTCGATCAAGTTAGGCAACTATGCGGTGGTTATAAACGTGACCAAATCCGACTCCACTATAATCACAACTTTGAAGCAAGGTGCCTACCGGGGTCTCTACGCCCTGACTGACGAGTACAGAATTGAAGCCACAGCCAGAGCGCCCGGCGTGCAGGCTGCCCAGACGGTGATGGCGACCGTGGATGCAGCTCTGGTACCAATCTACCAGTTCGCAGTGTTCTATCAGCAGGACCTCGAGATTGCACCGGGTCCGCCGATGACGCTGGGAGGTCGCGTTCACTCAAATTCGGACATGTACCTGCAGTCCGATAACAGACTCTACCTGAATTCCTACACTACGGCCGCAGGTAACATCTTCCATGGCCGTCATCCTGAGTCGGGCCAGAGCGTCAGCAACGGTGACGTGATGATTATGGATGACAACGGGAACTACCAGGCAATGGAGAACAGCGACGGCACCTGGCTCGATTCACAGGCCGACAACTGGGTTAACAGCTCCATTAGCCGCTGGGGTGGCCGTGTAGAGGATAGTGATCATGGCATGACAAACTTGAAGCTTCCGGTGGTGGCTTCCGGAGAGCCGTCTGATATGATTAAGGAAGAGAGCGGTGGCTCGAACCCGGATAGCTATGAGAAAAAGGCCGGTCTTAAGATAGTTGGCGGCCAGGTTTTCTATAAGCAGTCGGATTCCACCTGGTCGGACGTAACCTCTGACTTTATCAGCCAGGGAATCATTACCTCCGGCACCTTCCATGACGGTCGTGAGTCCCAGGATGTCACTTCGGTAGACATCGACATCGCCAAGCTGGGTTCCTCCTCATACTGGCCCAGTAATGGCATTATCTATGCTTCAAACAATGGCGGCTCGTTCACAGGCACGCGTCTCGTCAATGGTTCGCAGCTGAAGGACCGTCTGACAATAGCTTCGGCTGATCCCGTGTACACCGAAGGTGATTACAACACTGTCAATAAGAAAGCTGCGTCGATCATGTCTGACGCGTTTACCATTCTTTCCAATGATTGGCAGGATGGTAAGAGCTGGATGGCGAAAAACTACAGGCAGGCTTCAGAGACCACCGTCAACGTCGCTTACATGACCGGAAACAAGGCATCAGCCGACGGTAACTATTCCGGTGGTTTTGAGAACTTGCCCAGATTCCTGGAAGATTGGAATGGCGTCACCTTCAACTGGAAGGGCTCGGCCGCGGTTCTGTGGCAATCAGAAGAGGCCACTGGCAACTGGGGCGGCAGCTACTATAACCCTCCGAACCGTAACTGGTCGTTCGATACTGACTTCCTTGACCCGAACAATCTCCCCCCGGGAACGCCGTTGATCTCGATCGTACGCAAGACTTCCTGGCGTGAGCTCACCCCGAACTATGCTTCCTCCGGAGGTTAAGCGAAGGAGTCTAGTTTAGAGTTGAAATCGGCGCGCCGACCGGTGCGAAGCTGATTCAAATAGATGATATGCGGCACTACCATTTCGGACGATGACTCCGAGAATAGAGTCGCAGCAGGAGAAGCGAAGAGCACGATCACGTTCTTCGCTTCTTCATTTATGTTCGTGGATTCGAAAGCTCTCCCCTATCACACGGCTATCTCAGAATCTGCAGTCCCTGAAGCTCCCGGCTGAGGCCGCTCCTACACAGAGAGAAATGATGCGATTACTTATAGATGTGCGCTGAGAGAATTGGTCTGGCAGCCAGACATCAACCAATGTCGTAGCGGTCGATGCGGTCGCGGAGTGTGTTGCGGGAAATGCCAAGTGCTTCGGCAGCCCTTACCTGGTTGTTGTTGAGGTGT
Source organism: uncultured Ignavibacteria bacterium (assembly GCA_964468475.1). Taxonomy (GTDB): domain Bacteria; phylum Zixibacteria; class MSB-5A5; order CAIYYT01; family CAIYYT01; genus JBECKX01. The sequence goes on from CAYXUL010000015.1 coordinate 24,947, forward strand.
TGCAGCGTAAGCTCGATAATCGTACGCTCGAGGGCTTCCTGAAAGTGAGCGTAGATTTGACCGTTGGAATTCGAGAATACCTTTCCATAGATCGGTTCGACCACACGCTTGAGGATTTGATAGTAGTTATCCTTTAGCTCATTGAAATCGATTTTGATTTCTTCCCGATTTTCGCCTGCAATAGGCAGATCCACGGGTTCCAGATGGCGATTGCGTGTCATCACCACCGCAGTATGAATCGTATTTTCAAGTTCTCGTACGTTACCCGGCCACGGATATTTTGTGAGCAGCTTCATTGCTTCCGAAGTAATACCCTCGACTCGTTTGTTGCAGGCCTGGTTGTAGATTTTGACGAAGTGATTTGCCAGCAGCGGGATATCATCGGAGCGCTCCCGCAGCGGCGGCAGGTAGAGGGAGACAACCTTGAGCCGGTAGAAGAGATCAACGCGAAAGTTGCCTTCCTTGATGCTCTGCACCAGGCTCTTGTTGGTGGCGGCGAGTACACGTACGTTTACGGCAATAGTCTCTTCTCCACCGACACGCTCGAACTCTTTCTCCTGCAGGACGCGCAGCAGCTTACTCTGCGTAGCCAGTGACATGTCGGCGATTTCATCGAGGAAGATTGTCCCGCCGTCGGCCAACTCGAATTTACCCTGCTTGCGAGCATAGGCGTTGGTAAAGGCGCCCTTCTCATGACCAAACAATTCCGATTCCAACAGGGTGTCCGTAAGAGCAGCACAATTGACGGAGAGAAACACTTTGTCGGCGCGGTCAGAATTGCGGTGAATGGCACGTGCCACCAGCTCCTTGCCGGTGCCTGATTCACCGAAGATAAGCACGGCGGCATCCGATTTGGCGACCTGCCCTATCAGCTTGGCAATCTCGACGATTTCGTCTGAGATCCCGATTATCTCGCGATTCGGCTTGAGCGGTTCTACAGCCTCATTTTCGTACGGCTGAAACACCTCCGGCGGCTGAGCTTGCTGAATCAGTTCACCTGATTCACTTTCTTCAGTTGCCTTATTTATGGTGTTGAGCAGCTTCTCCATGCGAAACGGCTTGGTAACATACTCGTAGGCGCCCTCACGCATTGCCGCAATGGCGCTATCGGTACTCACGAAGCCGGAGATGATGATCACCGGGGGGGAATCTTCAATCAGCTTGATCTCTTTCAGCAAATCAAGGCCGGATGAAGTCGGCAGGTTGACGTCAAGAAGGACTACATCGGGACAGTTTTCCCTGATGTAAGCCAACGATCCGGGGACATCCGGCATGGTATTGACGCTAAATTCCTGCGGATCAAAATATTGCGCCAGCGACTCGCTGAGACTGAGATCGTCGTCTATTAGCAGGATATTTTTCATGCTGCTCCTCTATTCTATTGTCGGCGAATAGAGGAGAGTTATTTACCCGTCCTTGGAGATTTTATACTTCTCCAGCAGGTCGTAAAGGGTTGTGCGACTGGTGCCTAGCTCACGCGCGGCTTTGGAGACGTTGTAGTTGTTGCGCTGCAGCGCTGCTGTAATGTGTCTCGTTTCGGCTTCCTCGCGAATCTGCTGAAGGGTCTTGCGCAAGCCGCCCACTTTGTCGTCGAAACCAAGGTCTGCCGCAGAGAGACGGTTGCCATCACAGAAGATAACAGCTCGCTTGAGGCGGTTCTCCAGTTCACGAATATTCCCCGGCCAACTGTATTTTCGAAGAGCGTTCAGCGCCGAGGTGCTGAATTTCAGGCTGGTTTTATTGTTTTCTTGAGCGTAATTATGGAGCAAATGAGTCCCTATAAGGACGACGTCATCTTCTCGCTCGCGCAGTGGCGGCAATTCGATATTGATCACCGACAGCCGGTAGAAAAGGTCTTCACGGAAGGAACGCTTTTCGACCTCCTCCTTTAGCGAACGATTGGTTGCGGCAATAACGCGCACGTCGAGGGGGATGCCCTGTTTGCCGCCGACGCGCTCAATGATCTTGTCCTGCAGAAAGCGAAGCAACTTGACCTGAAGCGCCAGCGACAACTCCCCGATTTCATCGAGGAATAAGGTCCCTTCGTTGGCGAGTTCGAACTTGCCGATCTTCTGCGAGACGGCGTCCGTGAACGCGCCCTTCTCGTGTCCGAACAGCTCCGACTCGAGCAGGGTCTCGGGAATGGCTCCGCAGTTAATGGTGACAAAAGGCTGATCTTTTCGCTCTGAGCGACGATGAATCGCCTTGGCAATCAGCTCCTTGCCCGTTCCCGATTCGCCGGCAATCAGCACGGTGTACGCCGTTTCGGCGACTGTTTCTACGATCTTAAAGATCTTCCGCATTTGCGTGGAATCACCGACAATTTCCGGGAAACTGCCCTCCTGTATCAATTGGCTCGACAGTCTGGCATTTTCCACTTCAAGCGAGCGGAGATACATCGCTCTTTTGACGATGATGCCGAGCTCGGCAAGATCGATCGGCTTCATGTAAAAATCGAAGGCGCCCTGCTGAACCGCTGCCAGAGCGTTCTCCTTTTCACCGTTTCCGGTAACCATAATCACCTTCAGGAGTGAATCTATCTCAAGCATCTGCGGAAGGATTTCGAGACCTTCCTGGCTGTCTGAATAAGGCGAGAGGGCAATGTCGAGCAGGACGACGTCGGGACGCTCCACCTTTACGCTCTCGAGCGCATCCTGAGCCGTACCGGCAACACTGATAGAATATTCGTCTTCCAATGCCAGCGATAACTGGTCACGAATACCTTGCTCGTCGTCGACGATGAGAAGTTTCTGTGCTTTGTCGTTCATTACCTTCTACAACCTGTAATCTTTAGACTTGCTGACGTTATCCGCCGGTCGATTTCTCGCGTAGCAGGGAGACAGTGAAGCTGCTGCCTTTGCCTTCTTCGGACTGAACAATCAGCTCACCACCCATCTGTTCGACCAGCTCACGAGACTGGAACAGGCCGATTCCCAATCCACCTTCCTTGCTCGTTTGGAACGGCCGAAACAGCCGCGTGCGAATAAACTCGCTGCTCATTCCTACTCCACTGTCCTCAACCACGATACTAACCCGCTCGCTGTCGGAGCTACTCTTCACCGTCAACCGTCCTCCCGACGGCATCGCCTCAACAGCGTTAATCAGCAGGTTCGTAAAGACACTCCTGAGCTTCTCCTGATTTCCGAGGGCGACAGGCACGCCATCAAGATCAACCCGCAGCTCAACCTGCTCCCGATCGCGAAGCTTGATTTCCTCGATTAAATCTATCAAAATCCGTGACAAATCGCAATGTGCCAGCGTGAGCTTCTCATCGGAGCGCGGCGCCGAGAGACGATCTATCATCCGTTTCATACGTGATTGCGCTCCGCGCAGCGTGTCCATGGTTACGCGTTGAAAGCGAGGGTCATCCGCCTTCCGCTCGAAGTTCTGAATTACCATCGAAAGCATCGAAATCAGGTTCTTGACATCATGGATTACAAATGACGAAATCTTGGTGAATGAGGCCAGCTCCCGCGCCTCCAGTAGCGCCTCCGACTGCTGGGCACTTATCAGTGAAAGTGCCAATTGGTGTGATGATGACTCGATCAGAAATTTCACGTCAGGTTTAAGCTGTTCGTCGCCGCGACAGGTGACGAATCCCACCAGCTCCTTACGCGCCACGAGCGGGATGATCAGGGTTCCTAGCTCATCAGCGATAAATTTCTCCTCGGTCTCTGAAGCCTCGCGCAGATTCTGCTGAAACTCACGCACAGATGATGCCCCGCCGGCACGAAGCAGCCATTCGTAAAACCGAGGCATGGTATAGGTTTTCTGCTCGGCCGCTGGGAAGGCTCTATAGAAGCGGACACTATCGGCAGCCTTCATGAAAATTCTGGCGTCCTCCTGATTGCATTTTCCTGAAAGCAGCTGCGAGAAAGCGCTCAGCATTTCCTGGAGATCGATGGTTGCCGAAACGTCTTCAGAGAACGCTGACAACTCCGTGGCGACGTCAACGCGGTTACCGTACATGGTGCGATATAGTGTGCGGTTCCAGCGCTCCCTGATTGACCCGATCAGCGGCAACGCAACGAGGATTACGACCACCAGTATCGCCGCCAGTACCGACAGGAAAACTTTGGGGCTGCCCCCAAGAGAGATCAACGCCTTTACCACCACGCCAATGACGATGAGATAAGCCCCTACCAGCAGCACAGCTACTGAGGAATAGACCGCCTCGCGTGAAACCACGACCCCCTGCCCTGCTTCGTATTCGAAGACGACGAAGCGCGAAAGCGCAACCAGGACCGCGATCATCAATAGTGCAGTAAGCTGGATACTCACAAATTCAACGCGCGAGTAGAGCAGGCCAAGGGTGGCTGAGACAACGGGAACCACCAGTGCTAGCGCCGAGATCAATAGCGGGAAGATGAGGCTGCGCCGCAACGAACCTGACGAGGCGCGAAAGGTGTTCTCGATCTGGAGCAGTCCGAATGTGAAGGCAATGGTATAGAGCAGCAGGAGATACTTGCCTGCGGTGGTGATGAAGAAGTATGGAGTGCCGGAGTCATCGAATGCCAATTCGAAATAGCGCGTAAAGAATCCGACTACTGATGCAAGCAGCAGAAACGCCAGGATCAGGAAGATGGTGAGCGAGCGGCTCTTGATGATATTGCTGACAGGCTCGCGGGCAAAGAATGCCAGGAAGAGCAGCCAGGTGCCAATGGTCACCGATGTTGTGGCGATCAGGATGCCATGCTGCCAGTCGCCGAGATGAGCGGCCGTGGGGATGATGGCAATATATAAGCCCCACATGAACGTGGAGCTTGCAGCCGCGAGTACAAAGAGATTGGCGCTAAGTTGTCGTGAGCTTCTGACTAAAACGAATAAAGTTGTTAGGAAAGCTGCGAAGCAGGCACCGATCTCTGCAAGATCGAACAGCGTAAACATTATTCTTCAGCGGTTTGCAGAAAGAAGCGAACTATCGATCCCGTTTGGAAGAAGATTACCAGGGTATACATCACCGCATATAGCACTGTCAGCCAGATAAGAATGTCGGGGTTGAATTTCGTGACAATGGTTCCGACCTTGTCAAAGGCGTAGTTCAGCGGCAGTATGAATAACCAGGGGATGCCGACCAGGAAAATCGTTGCGAAGAAATTACCGAAGAAGAGCCGGAAACTCCCTATGAAAGCGTTGCCCAGCCCGCGGTCGGATATCATCAGGAAAGGAAAAACGTAGCTGAACAGCGAATTGAGTATTATCAACAAGCCCTGTATCCCCATAAATAGCGCAAAGTACCGCCGCGGTGAGCCGGCGACCCAATCATGGAAGAGATCAGGAAGCCACTTGAACAGCAGATAAACCAGGATGAAGACGACGATCCATACGATCAACAACTTAACATACTTGGGGAATGAGGCCTTAAGCGACTCGACAAACGAGATTCGTTCTTTACGCCAATAAGCCGCAAACATCAGGACTGCCGCCGCCGTGAGCAGCGATTCGATGAAGAGCGAAATGATCAGGTCCAGGCGCTCGAAGGCTATAGGCAACAATGCCATGTGCTGCGGGTAGTGGGTGACCACAGGTCCGGCGACGATATCGAGCTTGAGAATCGGCACCATCCAGCCTGCGAACAGACCCGACCACATATTGGTGATCGCGAAGATAAGCAGCAGCATCAGTGCCAGCAGGATCGCGAATGGAGGCCAGAGACGCGGTTTGAAGAGGGCAATGAATAGCCTGCCGTAGGTGGACAGGAAGAAGTTTATGCCTTCAAGAATTCTCATAACTTATGGATTTGGTCCTGACACCTGATTGGACGCCGGCGATTTGGCGCCAAATTGATCATAGACTACCACTACGTAGTTATAGACTGTCCCCTTGGTCACATTGTTGTCTGTATAGCTGATGGTGTTCTTGTTGGTGACTACGCCAATCAGGTTGTCGTCATTATTAATGTCGACCGTCGCGGAGGTCGACCGATAAATTCGATAAGACTCAAAATCGGTATCATTGTTCGTCGTCCAGCCGAGACTAACACTGGTGCTGTCCTCGTTGGAGATGAATAGCGTTACGGCCTTAGGGGCCTTGTTTTCGAAGGTCGTTGAGGATATCTCGTTGCTCTTGCTCATCAGCCCGGACGCGTCGACGGTGAATACGGCATAATGGTAAGTTGTCGACGGGTCGAGATCGGAGTCGCTGTAGGTCGTGGTTGAAGCGGAAGTGACCGTCTGCAGCAACTCGTCGTCGGTACTCACGTTCGATTTGTCGGAACGAAAGACGAGGTAGCGTGCAAAGTCTGTCGCTTGCGAACGAGTCCAGCTAAGCTCAATATCTTTCTCCGACTTGACAAACGCCGTCAGCGTAGACGCAATCGGCGGGTTGGCGACATTGATAAAGGTAGTCGCATTCCGTGACGGCGCCACGTTACCCGCCTCATCAGTAAAATTAGCTTTGACTATAGCGTCGACGACGTCAACTGCACCAGGTACAGTGTAAAGGGTCTGGTAGACGCCATCCTCTACCGAACCGCTGACGTTGGGGTCGACATCCAGCAGATCGATCGTGCCGAGGCTGCCGACGTCGACGGATGCCTTCCCGCCGGTTTCGCCGGCGTCAACAGTGAAAAGAACCGTGCTGCCGGCTGTCAGGACTGCGCCGTTTGAGTTTTCCGTTACTGAGAGGATTGACGCGCGAGTATCGAGGATGATTTCATCAGTGAACTCCCCTGCTGTTTCGTTATTTTCGAAGTCGCGGAAGCGAGCATAAACCGTCTTGACGCCGTCGCCGCTGGGTATCTCCACCGATTTCGCCGACTGGTAAAGTGACCATTGCGAGCCAGTAAAGTTTGCATCAGTGCCCAGCAGTACGAAGCGCGTACCGGAGGGCGCCGTCAGGTTTACGGTGACGTTGCGGTCGCGCGTGTACGTCGCGCCATTTTCGAGCTGTATTGAGTAGGTATTCGGTGTTGCCGAAGCACCCAGCGAACGCTTGCTCTCAAGGCCGCTGCTGCCGATCGAAGTGACCTGGTAGATATACCGCAGGCCGTTGCGCAAGCCGGTATTCGTATAAGTCTGTGCGGTAGTTGAATCGATCAGTACAGGTCCCGCGACCGTTGTGTCGCCACGATATATCATGAATTGCGTAATCTTGGAGGCGTCGTTAACCGACCACGATAGAACTACCTGTTCGTCGGCGACGAGCGTCTGCAGATCGTGAGGTACTTCGGGAGCGCCATCCACAGTGTCGGTTCGAACCGGCTCAACAATTTGCTTCGAGCAGCTCAGCAGTCCGACGGTAAAGAGGCTGAGCAGTATCATTGCAGAGATTCGACGCACCATCTAGAACTCCAATTTCCCTGTCAACGCCAGCCCGTTCGGAGTGGCCGCCGGCGCCACACTCAAATTTGCTCCCGAGATCTGGATGCCATAGTCGGGGAAAAAGAGAAGCGCATCAAGCACGTTATAGATCCAGAAACCGGCTACAATTGCTCCAGCGACGTTTCTATCTTGTTCGGCGTCGTAGGCCTTCTTCTGGGCATCATAGAGTTGCCCGAGCATCGCCTCGCGCTCATCAACCGAACGCGTCGCATTGTAGCGATCGAGAACGTTGAAATAGTCGTCGCGCGTATGAACAAAATGAAGCTGAAACAGACCTGCGGTAATACCACCCGCCACTGCCCCAATTGTCAGCAGGCCTCCTTTGGTTTTGGAGCCGTAGTAGCGCTGTCCCCAGCCGGGAATTATCAATGACCGCAACGCCGCTTTGGCGCGCGTTTTCGCTTCGAGGCTGACTTGAATATCAGCAGGTTGACTCCCGGAGAGAATTATGCTTGAATGATAAGTCTCGTAGCCGGGGCGATAGGCGGTAATCTCATAGTAACCCAGCAGACCCTGCGTAAAAACGGTAGGTGTGATGCCTGCAACAGTAAAGTCGCCTGACAGAATCACCGTCGCACCGGAGGGGTTGGAGCGCACAGTCACGGCCGCCTTGGTAGAATCCTGTGCGAGCGCAGGGGACACCAGCAGCATCGCCAGCGCTAAGGTTGCAAGTCGTTTAACTGTAAAAACTTTCACTATCAACATATCGGCACAATAAATTTTTCTTAAATTACATGCAAGCAAATCTACCTGAAAAAGTGCGATTGTTGTAGTAGCTGTTTTGGGGAAGCTTGAGCGGTTAGTAGGCGGAATCTCTATGGCAGGTTACATCCCGCGGGCGCCGAACACAACGCCAACTGTCCGGAAAAGAATCTTGATGTCGGAGATCAGGCTGGTTTCCTTGATATACTCCAGATCGTAATGAACCTTCGTGCGAACATCGTCAACGGTAGAGTCGTAGCCGCGCTCAACCTGAGCCAGTCCGGTGATACCGGGAAGGACATCCAGACGTCTGGTGTAGCCGTCAACCTGCCGAGAGAGCTTTTCAATAAAGAATACACGTTCCGGGCGAGGCCCAACCAACGACATATCGCCTCTCACGACATTGAAGAGTTGTGGCAACTCATCAAGACGGGTTCTCCGCAGAAAACGTCCGACCCGTGTAACGCGAGGATCATTCTTTGTAGCCCAGACCGGTCCGCAGCGCTTTTCGGCATCAACAACCATAGTGCGAAACTTGAAGACTGTGAACGGTCTGCCGAAGAGATTCTCTTTGCGACGATCAGTTTTGCGCCGGCAACCTAGCATGTTGTCCGCTCCGTTGCGACGCTGACCACGGCGGCGATTGACCCCTACCCGCTGCTGCCGGTAGATTGCCGGCCCGGGCGAGTCGAGTTTAATTGCCAACGCGATAAGTAAGAGAATCGGGAAAAGCAGGACAATTAGCAGCACAGCACAGCACCAGTGAAAAGCCATCTTAAGCGGGCTCACGGCGCTCATGGAGATACGCTTCGCCGTGGAGGCGGGCATCGCCAAAATATAGCCTGCCAGCAGCAGGTTACTTACAACCAGATCGCCAAACAGCATCTGCATCTGCTTGACCAGTCTGCTCCAGCGATTACGGGTGCTGGCGGATACGGAGCCGCTCCAAGTGGAATTATATGCCCCCGCCGTACCGCGATAACTTGCCGCGGCTGTCGGCTTGAGATATTTGTCAGCTTGGGTCCTGTCCTTGATACCTTGCATAGTAGTAAGTCGTCTCTCCTGGGTTGTCTTGACCGGTTTGAAGACTCTGCCCTGATTAGAGCAAATCCGCTGCCAACAATAATTCGTTTGTGAATAAGAGTGCCAGACAGGGCAACCGTAAGCTGGTAGTATTGCTTTACGATTGTCCGGTAACGTGTTATGTCGATCACTTAATGTTAACCCTTAGGGCGACATTGAGTAAGCTTAACAGAACTTAAATGGTCTACAAAAAAGTCGATGGTAAGGGGGCGCACTTTCTGTGCAAGAGTGTGCATAGCAATTTCGGGCAATGTTTGTAGGGTTTTCAGCCCGTCTCGTACCGCGAATCAGAAGACATAGGACTAATATAGTCGACTTACAATGTCAGAAACCGCCGAAGTGAGCGAGTCCAAGACAGAAGATGATGCGAGCGTGCGGGAAGGCCTGGAGAATGTTCTGTCCGAGTTTTATTCAGCGGCCAATAAAATATGCCGCGGTGATCTGGTGGATACCTTCCTGGGTATCGGAGGGACGATAGGTATAGTCAAGTCCGACCTGGTCAATCTTGAGGCCGATTCCGGCCGCGAAACCGTCCAAAGAGGAGGAGTTGGCGCCCAAAGTGCTGCCATATCCGAGACGGAAAGCAAGCATCTGGCTATAGGAATACTCTACTCCACCACCGAGTTCGACCTGGTCGCCTACCCTGCGTGTTGCGGCTAACGAGAAGGTATAGCCGGTGAGCGGAGCGGAGTAGGCAGCACCCACACGAAGTGCGGTCGGAAGTTTAACGGATTCTTCCAGGAACTTCAGCGAGCCGCCGAAATTGGCGTACTCAATGCCCAGCGAAAATGGACCTGAGTTGGCCAGCAGGCCGAAATCGAAGGTCACGGTATTGGCGGTATTTTTATCCAGCCTTTCGAAAATCGGTTTTGCGGTCAAGCCGAACGAAAGCGAAGGCGAGATCCGGTGTGAGACGCCCACACTTGTAACCATCGAATAGGCTGAAATTTGTCCCGTAGGCGTGGCGGAATTTGAGTAGCCCTGAATATTTCCGTATCCCAGGTAAGTTACGCCCAGGCCGATGCCGGTCTTGTTGCCTAACTGCCAGCTTGCGCTAAGGTTGTCGAGGCGCAAGTCCTGGAGCAGCTCCGTATGGGTAACGCTTACCTCGGTCGGTCCATTACCGATGCCGGCAGGATTATAGTAGAGCGCTCCTGTCCCTCTCGCAATCGCGACTCCGGCGCCGCTAAAAGATGAACCACGAGAATATACCGGAATATTCAGGATGTCAGCGCTGGTAGTGCCGGATCCGGCGAAAACCGGGCCCGTTAAGATCGATATAGACGAGACCAAAGCGATAAGCAAAGTGATGTATGGAGCCGGGTTGCGAAATCCATTCCCTGCGTACATGCCTGTTTCTCCTCGGCACAGTGTTAAACTTCTAGTAGCCCACCCTTACATGGGCAACAAGTGTACCTGTGGCTGTGCCATAGCTGAACACTTGTCGCCTGGCGGTACTCCGAGCTTAACACCCAGATATCCTATTCTGTTGTAGTGACTTCCGAAGCGCGTTGAAATCGTCCTTCCCTGCACTTCGGGTCTTGGCCAAACGATTCAGCGAAGTAGACTGCCGCAGGGTGAGCACGCTCAATACAGCTCAACCCTGGGAAACGTGCTTTCATGAGTTATCTCGCTTGCTGTCAGCGGAATAATCCGTACTGTGCAAGAAGTGAACTCATGTTCTAACTGTCGGCAGTTTTTCCGGGGACTTCACTCCTCGCAGTCACCCAAACTGCTGAAAGTTGCGGATCTACATATAGCACCCGCGCGAATTATTGCCCCCATTTATAGGTTCTTTTACAAGCATTTCAACAAAAACTGTTAAAAAATTTGCAGAATTATGTTATTTTTTCTGCATAGTGTGAATTCCATATCCTATTGCTCGTTTCCAACACATTTGCCCAGATAGAGTTGTCTCAATTGAGAACTGGGGGCCGCGTCGAAAGATCACTTTTGATCAATTTGACGTGTCGGAGGGGTCGCGCGTCTCTAAAATGACCGAGCTTCAACCCGAAACATCACCTGCTGAAAATACCTGTATTCGATTGATGAGCGTTCCCCACGGCCGTAAATTGAATTGGAATGCCGTGAAACCTTGAAACAGTTTCTACCAATCCATAGGTTTCGCCGGGTAACCACTATGAAAGCTTTCGGTACTTTAGTTTACAAGTTGGCTGTGGCAGGTCTCACTGCTTGCACCTTGTTCTGCAGTGGTGCGGCAGAGGGACAGACCCACGATCTTCTCCCCGATATTATCGTGGACTCAACCTGGCTGCACGACTACGATGTAGTCAAGTCTAATACTATTCCCGGCCAAATCCTGCTGCGCCTTTCGAATGGCACTGCGAATATTGGCGAGGGGAAGCTTACGCTGATTGGTTTGCCACCTAACCCCGACAGTACCCGTCCAGTAAATCAGCGGATATTCAGATCTGACGGCAGCTATTACGATCGGCTGGCGGGGGATTTCGTCTATCACCCGTCGCACGGCCACTTCCATTTTGAGGACTGGTGCATCTACCGGCTGCGGCAGGTTACGGAGGGGGAAGGCGTTGGAGCTATACTCTCTGAAAGCGAGAAGGTGAGTTTCTGCATAGCGGATCTTTACATCTACGATGATTCCCTGCCGAATTTCAGTCCAAATCCTGAGTTCACAGAGTGCGAAACCGACACGCAGGGATTGTCTGTGGGCTGGAATGATGTCTATATCAAGACGCTACCCGATCAGGATTTGGATGTTACTGATGTTCCTGACGGGGAGTACTGGCTTGAGTCCGTTGTTGACCCGCTGGCAAGGATCGTCGAATCAAACGATTCCAACAATGTTACGCGAGTTTTGATTGACCTCAGAAAGCCGCAGTGCCTCGATCCTGACAGCGATGGTTACGGCAGCCCTGAAAATCCCGCCAACACCTGTCCGACAGATAATTGCCCGGAGGTCTATAACCCTGACCAGAGTGATGTTGATAACGATGGGATCGGCGATCTCTGCGATATTGACGCAGATAATGATCAGATTCCGAATGTCGCGGACAACTGCTGGCTGGTACCAAACGCCGACCAGGTTGATTCAGACAGTGATGGCGTCGGCGACGTCTGTGATAACTGTCCGTTCTTCCCTACTCCCGATCAGGGCGATGCGGATGGTGACGGCATCGGAGACTACTGCGATGTCGAACTGGTCGTGAAAGACCCTCCCAACCTGCCCGCGGCCTACGTCGGGAAATACTACACACATCAGTTTCTGGCCGTTGGCGGTTCGGCGCCGTATACGTGGGCATTTCTGGGCGGGGACATTCCATACGGTCTCACGTTCCACGGTGATTCGACGGCGACGCTTGCGGGAGTGCCGACTTTCGCCGCCACCTATTTCTTTACAATCGAATGTACTTCGGCAGATAGCGTTTATGCGGACACGGCGAATCTGACCATCGAAGTGATTGACTTTGTCTGTGGAGACGCCAATGATGACGGAGCGGCAAACATCAGCGACGCCGTGTTCCTGGTCAATTATATTTTCGGGGGCGGCGTAGCGCCGACTAAGCCACCTGCAGCTGACGTAAACTGCGACGGTAGGATCAGCGTGGGTGATGCGGTCGCGATAATAAACTACGTATTTGCGCGCGGACCAGCGCCTTGTCAGGGATGCTAAGCTGCCCGAGTCAAATCATATGTGAAGGCGCTCGGAGCGTCTCATGCTCCCTTATTCCTTTCCAAGCTCCCCCCCGCTGAACGACATAAAAATTAAACCCCGCCGGTGAGGTACCGGCGGGGTCGACGGTGAAACAGATAACTGTGAGGAAGTCTTGCTGTGCCTGTGCTTTTACGTCAGATTACGACGTCCAGGCAAAGACCATAGGGCACACAGTTAAGTTGTTTTTGCTCTCGTCCCAGGTGATACAAGCCACTCTCAGACAAGGATTTATTTAGTTCTTCACCAGAAGCTTCTTAAAATCGTACCAGTCCACCTGCTCTTTCACTTCACCGTCTTTGACTACAAATATGCCTTTGTTGTCTTCGTCGACGTCGTTGGAGCCGCTGAGCAAGTATTGGCTTCCATTCTTCAGCGTGACCAGGGCGCTGCGCTGTGAACTCTTTTCAATTGACATGATCGCCGAAAAAGGGATATCGATGTCGACATCTTTGTACTCGCCATTTACGTATTCCCAGGTCCAGCGTTCATCATTATCCCAGGCAATATCGCCGCCGTATTTCTCGTCGAATTCAGTGTCAACCTCCCCCACGATCCTCTTCCCGCCATCGAAATCGTCATACCGGGGAAGATCCTTGACAGGCACCGGCAGGAACTCAACCTTTTCGAAATTCTTCCAATCAACCCTGACGCGACCGAACTCCGGAGACTTGATCACGATTCCGCGATTCTCCGAGTTGACGTCATTGGAATTCCGCAGGGTGATCTCCTTTCCGTCCTGAAGAGTCACGATCGACGACGATGAGGAGCGGCGTTCGATTGCTGAAATGCGGTCAAAAGGAATTTTGCGTTTGCGATCGTGGTCCTCGTCACCGTCGAGGATATCTTTGTTGAAGACTTCATCGACATCCCATTCAATCCAGCCGGTGAATTCACCGGCGCGGCGTGTGGAGACGCGACCATAAAGTCGCTGGAGACCGTCGTCCGGTGGTCGGCTTTCTTCCATGAACTCGATCTTGTCGATGTCTCCCCAGTCGAAGTAAATGTCCCCCTCATTGATATCAGTAAGAAGGACTTCCCGGATTGAATTACCGATATCGGCGCCGGAAACAAAGTGTACTTCTTCGCCGTTTTTGAGCACAACCCGGCATTCGTCATCCCCTTCGACGTAAAGGGTGCGGATGTTTCCGAACTGCAGTTGCGACGAGGATTCATTACCCGAACTGGACCAGAAGTCCCCGCCGCCGCTTTCGCCGATACCGAAGAGGCTGAGATAATCTCTTTTAGCTCTCGAATCAGACCTATAGGCACGATCATGTTTCATCTCTTTGTAAGAGCGCTTTTCCTTGCTGCCCTCGTCAGAGTACCGATCCCTTTCAATGGTGGCGTCGAGTTGATCATCCCAGAAAGCTTCGTTTCTGTCCCAGCGAATCCACCCCTCAAAGACGTCGTTATCAACTGTATAGAGTTTACCATAGATTCGTCCTGATGCGGCGTCTGCTGTCATTGCTCCAGCCAGCAGCAAGATCGCCACATATACAGGGAGATGAAGTTTGCCCAGTCGTAGCATTAATCCTCCATTCGATTTCGAAGATCGCTTAACAGTAAGATGTACGACAATCGAAGCTGAATGTTGCGCCGGTTGGCGTTTGGCTGTGTTATTGGCGCAAATAGTTTTGGAGGGAAAATTCAGCAAATTGAGGCGATACGAGACAAAGAGCGGGGACCTATCTTGGACGCTAGAATCCCCGCTCGAATTTCCCCACTTTTACGGGGCTACTCATACAACCAGGATCCAATCTAGCGACAGTGACTGACAGGTTCTGTCAGTGAAAGAATCTAAAATAGGAATTTTTTGCCACAATTGCGCCTTTATTCCAACTTTAGCCTTTAGGCGCTAAGGTGCTTTGTAGAGACAGCTTAGGAACCGAGCCAAAAGGTCCGTCGTGGACGGGGCATTGGACTATTGCGTTGAATTGCGCGGCCTAGCGCTTGCGCTTGAGCACAAGATTGACGGCATCGACAATGTTAGTAGCTTTGAGACCGTAGGCGGTCAGGAGCTCTTCGGCAGTGCCTGACTGGCCGAAGGAGTCTTTGACGGCGACATACTCGATTGGCACCGGATGGGTCAGAGCAATTGTGTCGGCAACAGCCGATCCGAGGCCGCCATGAATCTGGTGTTCTTCAGCGGTGACGATGGCGCCGCATTCAGTGGCCGCCTGAGTTAAAATTCCGGAATCTATCGGCTTGAGAGTGTGAAGGTTGATGACGCGACAATCGATTCCCTCCCCTGCGAGCGCTTCCGCGGCGACCATCGCTTCGTACACCATCACTCCGCAGGCAACAATGGCGACATCGCCGCCGTCGCGCATCACACTACCTTTGCCGAACTCGAATGGTGTTTCTTCGTTGGTCAGCATCGGCACGCTTTCACGACCCAGCCGCAGATAGACGGGACCGTCGATCCCCGCGGCGGCAATCGTGGCTTTGCGGGCTTCCCAATAGTCGCAGGGAACGATCAGCTTCATATTGGGCAAGGCACGCATTATCGCGAATTCTTCGAGCGCCTGATGGGTGGCGCCATCGGGGCCGGTCATCAGCCCGCCGTGCGAAGCACCGATCTTGACATTGACATTTGAATAGCAGAGCGAGATCCTGATCATATCGAGATTGCGATAGGCAGCGAAGCAACTGTATGTCGAGATAAAGGCGATTTTACCAAGGAGCGACAATCCGGCGCCGACCAAAGTCATGTTTTGTTCCTGGACGCCACATTGAACAAAGCGTTCCGGAAACTTGTCGGCGAAGAAATTGACGTTAACGGAACCTTTGACATCGGCGGTCAGGACGACAACGCGCTCATCCTTTTCGCCCAGGTCTACCAGGCCATGCCCGAAGCCGACGCGAGTCTTCTCTTTCTTAAGTTCCATAAGCACTTCTTGCATTTACCATTCTCGATTCAATGATGCGCCTAGTTGGTCAGAAGTCGATCTGTCCATTCGCTGAGAGTCGTGCCCAGTTCCTTCATGGCGGCTTCTCCCTCCTCCGGTTTCGGGGGTTTGCCGTGCCACTGATAGTGTCCTTCCATGAAAGAGACCCCCTCTCCCATGCGAGTATGGGCAATTACCACGGTGGGCTTGCCCTTGAACGACAGCATCTCATCATAGGCTGCCAGAATTTGATCCATATCGTGGCCATCGATTTCGATCACGTGCCAGTTGAAGGCTCGCCACTTATCCGCCAGCGGCGCGATATCCATAATGTCAACATTTTTGCCGTCGATCTGGGCATTGTTGTAGTCAACTACTACGCCGAGGTTGTCGAGGCGGTAGTGCCCGGCGAACATGGCGCTTTCCCAGCAGGAGCCCTCTTCCAGTTCCCCGTCTCCCATAATGCAATAGACGCGGCGATCGTGATGATCGATTTTCGAGCCCTTGGCAACGCCGCAGGCAACACCAAGTCCGTGCCCGAGAGATCCGGATGAAATTTCGATTCCCGGGGTGTCAAGTCGATGTGGGTGCCCCTGCAGGTGACCATCGATCTTGCGAAACTTCATCAGGTCTTTCATCGGGAAGTAGCCGCACTCAGCGAGTATCGAATAGTTGACCGGAGTCACGTGACCTATCGAGTAGAAGGCAAAATCGCGATCGGGCCAGGTCGGTTCCTGCGGGCGATGATTGAGATATCGGAAATAAAGCGCGGTAGCAAAGTCGGCACAAGAAAGTGGTCCGCCCGTATGGCCTGATTTTGCGGGCACGAGCATAGTGATAATGTCGCGCCGCACGTCCAGCGCTTTGGCAATCAGCTGGTCTTTGCTGTAATTGAAAGGATTCAAATGCTACTTCCTGTCCTCTACCGGCAGATTGAGACAGGAACATATGCGAAAAGGCGACAAAGTCAATTAGTTTTGCCCGAATATGCCTGCAATAGTTCCCGATAGAGGCGGCGCGCTTTCCGGCGCAGCTCTGCGGCAGAACCGTCGTTGCGAATTGCATAGTCCGCCAGTTGGCGCTGCTGCAGTTTGGGCATCTGCAGGCGGAGTCGCTTGAGAGCGTCGCGACGCGTTATGCCTTTCTTTTCGATCAACTTAAGCTGAAGCTTGCGTGGCGCATCGACCAGGATGGTGGCGTCCAGTTGCCGCTGCAATCCCCATTCAAAGATCAGAGCGGCGTCGATTACGATCATCGGCGAGGCAGCGCTCTCCCGAGCTGCTGTAATCTGCCTTTTGAGCTCTTTAAGCAGCAGGGGATGGACAATTCTGTTAAGTCTCTCCAGGGCATTTCTTGAGGAGAAAGCAATGTCAGCGAGCCGTGGCCGATCAATATTGCCGTTACGACCAAGGATGGTGCGCCCAAATTCAGCAACCAGTCGTCTCTGAATGGTCTTGTTGGTTTCGACCAGATTCCGACCGATCTGATCTCCCGACACCAGAATCGCGCCGAGCCGAACGAATTCGGAGGTTACGGTGCTTTTCCCCGTTGCCAGCTGTCCGGCAATGCCCACGGTTAGCACTCAGGCTCCTGATTCAAACTGCTTCGCCAATTCGAGCCCCTCTTCGCCGGCGCGCTTGTAGTCGGATGCCTTAAGCCGCTTCAGGAAGAGGTTGTTCAAGTCTGCGGTGTACTTATCCTTGGCGTCGAAATTGAAGTGCTTGGCAAGGTTGCCGGCGGCCATATAGTACTTGCGGGCGTTGTGCCAGTCATGGGATTGACGGTAGCAATTGGCCAAATCGTTCATGATATCGATTGCATCAGCGATATTGTTAAGTTGCTGAGTGATGCCCAGGCTCCGCTGCAGAACTTTGACTGCCTCATCGTACCGCTCATAATCACTGTAGGTTCGACCCAAGATCTGCAGTGCGTAGCTGGCAATGGCATCGTGAGACTTGGGACCGTAGCGATCTTTGATTGTGTCGAGATAGAACAGCGTGGAATCGAATTCTCCGCTGCGTTCAAAGTAATCAGCGAGCCCGACAGCAGCGACTGGAACGAACTCACTTTCCGAAACGCCTTTGTATTTGAGCAGGTCTTGAAACGTGCGGTGAGCGAAGTCGAGGCTATCAATGCGAAGCGCAGAAATGCCGGCTGATACGCGTGCTACCGCCAGATGAAACGTATCATCGATTCCCGCGGCAAGGGGCATTGCGTTAGAGGCGTAGAAGAACGCCGAATCAAACTGCGCGACGCTGCGGTAGTAGGAAGACAGCACCTCCTCTGCCGCAATCTGCGCGGCGCTGTCGCTGTTGGTTTTTGCCTCCCCGAGCGCAGAGAGCGCTTTGTCGCGCGACTGCTGTGCCATGCCTGCTTTCTGGTAGATTTGCGCCAGAGCAACCGTGCCCATGAGGGGATAATCGCCTGAATCCTCAACGCGTCTGGCTGCTGCAATAGCAGTTTTCTGATCGCCGCCACCCGCGAAACCGATCCGCTGTTCAACGAGAAAATTCTCATACTGCAGTTGCTTGTTATCGGGCTCATCATTGAGAGCGCGATGATAGTCGAGTATTGCAGCGTCGAGGCGTCCCAGCATGAAGTGCTTGCGACCACGGTTGGTCAGTTCCGCAACTGTGAGTTTTTCACGTCTGCCGGAAAACACAATTGCCAGCACTGCCGCAACGGCGACAACCAGGATGCCGACACCGACAAACTTCTGCGTGCGGGACAGCACCTGGAAAAATCCCTGCGTCTGCCTTTGCTCTACGTCTCGTTTGTCGCGATGGTCATGCCTGCGATGGGATGACTTGCGACGTTTCTGTTTTCGATTCCTGGACATTGCTACGTCTTCGAAATGCTATTAGAACTTGATTGCTGCCAACATCCTACTTGCTGTCAAGCCAGTTGGGACCTGAACCCATCTCGACCGTGATGGGTACCTTTAGTTCGACACAGTGCTCCATCCGGTCGCGCACGATCTCTTTCATCCGCGCCAATTCACTGCTCTGGACATCGAACACAAGTTCATCGTGCACCTGCATAATCATCTTTGATTTCATCCCACTGAGATCTTTGTCGATCTGAATCATTGCGATCTTGATCATTTCAGCGGCGGTGCCTTGGATTATCGTGTTCACGGCGGTACGCTCGGCAAACTGGCGCCGCGCATTGTTCTTAGAGTTGATTTCGGGCAGATAGCGACGGCGACCAAAGAGCGTCGTGACATGGCCGTCCTTTCGCGCCTGAACAATCGTCGACTCAATGAACTTCCGCAGTTGCGGATAGCGTGCAAAATAGATGTCGATGAATTCTTTCGCCTCGCCGACACTCATATCTGACTGCTGCGAGAGCCCATAGGCGGTGACACCATAGATTACGGCGAAATTCGCGGTCTTGGCGACCCGGCGTTGGTCGGGTGTGACATCATCGAGGTCGACACCGTATACCTCGGACGCAGTCCGGCGGTGAATGTCTTCGTTATTGTTAAATGACTCAATGAGCGCTTCTTCATCCGCAAAGTGTGCCAGGACACGCAACTCAACCTGTGAGTAGTCGGCTGTCAGGATGACGTGATCGTCATCAGTGGGAATGAATGCCTGCCGGATGCGGCTGCCCTCCTCGGTCTTAATGGGAATGTTCTGCAGATTCGGATCGGTGGAGGAAAGCCGTCCCGTTGCCGCTACCGCCTGATTGTAGGAGGTGTGAATGCGCCCCGTTTCCTGGTTCACCAGCTTTGGCAGGCTGTCGATATAGGTTGATTTGAGTTTCTGCAGTTTGCGGTAGTCGAGAATTCTCTTTGGCAGATCGTGAGACTTGGCAAGCTCGGTCAGGACGTTTACATCAGTTGAGTAGCCTGTCTTTTTTGCGGTTTTGCGTAATGGCTTCAAGTTTAGTTTTTCGAAGAGGATAGTCGAAAGCTGAGCTGTCGAGTTGATATTGAACTCTTCCCCGGCGAGCTCATAGATGTCAGATATGATTAGCTCCAGCTCCTCAGCCATTTCCTTGGAAAGGGACTTGAGGAAGTCAACATCTACCCGCACTCCTGTCCTTTCCATAGTCGCCAGCACGCGGGAGAGCGGCAGTTCGATTTCG
The DNA here is from genome assembly GCA_964468475.1 of uncultured Ignavibacteria bacterium. Lineage (GTDB taxonomy): Bacteria > Zixibacteria > MSB-5A5 > CAIYYT01 > CAIYYT01 > JBECKX01. The sequence continues at coordinate 44,728 of CAYXUL010000015.1, forward strand.
TGCAACAGCTTATAACCGCCGATGTCCTTCACAGCAGGTTCGAGCACGTTGTTCAGGCGGAAGGTGAAGTCGGCGTCTTCAGCGGAGTAAAATGAGGCTTTCTCGACCGGCACTTTGTCAAACGTTGTCTGACTCTTGCCAGTGCCGATTAGTTCACTGATCGGTTGCATAGAGTAATCGAAGTGCTTCAGCGCCAGCGCATCCAGCCCATGCTGTCCCGCCGGGTCGAGTACGTAGGAGGCGAGCATCGGATCATGATCGAAGCTGGAGAATTCGTAGCCATGCCGGATCAGGACGTGGTAATCATATTTGAAGTTCTGCGCGATTTTGCCGATCCCGGCGTCCTTGAAGACGGGATTGAGCAGTGTGCGGCAAACTTCTTCATCAAGGTTCTTCCCTTCAACGTGCTTGAGGGGGATGTAGCAGGCAACTCCTGTATCAGTCGCCAGCGAGATGCCCACCAGCTCGCAGGTGAGCCAGTCGAGACCGGTGGTTTCGGTGTCGAAAGCAAAGAGCTTCTTCTTCTTTATTTCCTCCACCACATTCTTCAGGGCAGCTTCGGTGTCGATGGTTGAGTAATCCTGTTTTATTTTCGGCTGCTCTTCTTCGGAAGTACCTAGCGACTTGACCAGCGAAGTGAATTCCAATTCGACGAATAGATTCTTCAAGTTGGCGGTGTTGAGAGTTGGAACCCGGAGGTCTTCGAGGCTGGTGTCGAGTTCAACATCGTAGGCCAAGTCAACCAGCTTCTTAACGGTGTCTGCACGTTCGCGGAATTCGAGCAGCGATTCGCGCAACTTCGGGCGCTTGATTTCTTCGGCGTGGTCGAGAACGGCATCGAGGGAGCCATACTCGTCAAGCAACTTCACTGCCGTTTTGGGGCCAACACCTTTGGCGCCGGGGATATTGTCTGAAGTGTCACCCATCAGCGCCAACAGGTCGCGAATCAGCTCAGGGCGGACTCCCATCTTCTGCTCAACGCCATCCGGATTGAACCACTCCCCTGCTTCGGAGATTTTACGCAGGTTGAAAATCTTTACATGGTCATTGACCAACTGAAACAGATCTTTGTCACCGGTAACGATTACGACATCCCAACCCTTGTCGGTTGCCGCCCTGGTGAGAGTCGCGATGATATCGTCCGCCTCAAAACCCTTCTTTTCAAGGTTGGCTATTCCCATTGTCTCGAGAAGTTCATCGAGGCGCGGCAACTGGTCGACCATGTCCTCAGGCATTTTCTCGCGGGTAGCTTTGTATTCATCATAGAGTTCATGGCGAAAGTTCTTGTGCTTGGTGTCGCGGGCGACTGCGATGTGAGTCGGTTTTTCCGTCGAGAGCAGACGCAGCAGCGTGGTAGCAAAACCGTATACGACCGAAGTGTACTCACCGCGCTTCGTCCGCAACGGATTTTGGGCAAAAGCGAAATAAGAGCGGTACGCCAGTGCGCTGCCGTCTACGAGATAGAGGGTATTAGTGGTCTGAGCCATCGGGATAATTACCTGCGCCGGTGACGGCCTGCGATTCTGCTAGTCGAGATATAATCCACATCGAGTAATATAGTCGATGACGAGATCAGGGACAAGAAAGCGAATTGACCTGCCGCTGCGTACCCGGGCGCGAAGCTTGGAAGCTGAGATTTCGATAAGCGGCATATCGAGCCAGGTGATAGCGGCTTTCTGACCTGGACTACTCCCGGGCCGGCGTGCTACCACAATCTCGGCGCGTTTCTGTAACTCCTCCGGGCGAAACCAGGTATTGAGCTGTTCCAGCGAGTCCGCTCCCATCAGGAAAAAGAGACTGGCCTCAGGCTGTTGCGAGTTAATCGCTTCCAGCATCCGCACAGTGTAGGTCGGAGGTTCCAGGTTTTCCTCGACTCGCGACAACTTGAAATTGTCGGACGGCTCAAGCGCGAGATCGAGCATCTCACAGCGTTGGTCAAAGGGAGTAGTAATCGACTTATGATTTTGCGGTGGCTGGAATGAAGGGACAAAGAGCACGTGATCGAGCTTCAATTGATCAAGAGCTTGCTCGGCAAGAATCAGGTGGCCAAAATGGGGTGGATCGAATGCGCCCCCGAGGATTCCGATCCTTTCATTCACTTTTGTCCTCAGAAACCTGTGCCGATTCGACTGACGAACTCGAATTCTGCTCAGCGACTTTCTGGTTTAGTTCGGGAAGGCGTTCCTTCGCTTTGCCGGCGTACTCAGAATCGGGGAACGCATTGATGAGATTATTCAATTTGTCGCGAGCGTCGGTATATTTCTCCTGCCTTTCGTCAATACGTGCCAGAAGGTAGAGAGCCTCCGGAGCTAGATCAGATTTGGGATATGAAGTTACCAGGTCCTCGAAGTAAATGCGCGCTGCTTTGAGGTACCCCAGCTTGTAGTACTGCTTACCATTCTTCAGTTGCTTGGTCACAATTCTTTCGGTTGCCTCGGCGAGAGTTTGTTCAGCCTCGGCCTTGCGCGGCGAATAAGGGTAATCGTTGATAAAGTTCTTGAGGTAGCGAATCGCATCTTCGGTGTCAGTCTGATCAAGTCCGGGGTTGTCGGGAGCTGCCTGGAAATAGCACAGGCCGATCATGTACTGGGCATCGTCGACCAAATCTGAGCTGGGGAAATTGTTGACCACGCGCTTGTACTCCCCTACCGCCAGGTGATACTCGCCGCTTTCCTGATACGAGCGGGCATAGTAGTACTGGGCGCTGTCGATATAGCTCAAGCCGGGAAAACCGAGAAGCAGACGCTGAAATTGCTTGATCGCTTCGGAGTAGTGACCGGCGGTGAATTTCTCCATGGCATAGTCGTATTGCGCGCGGGGGTTGGAAACCAAACCTGACGGGCCCCCGGCTGCGCAGCCGACCAGTGCCAGAATTAGCCCGACTACAGCAATCAGTAGCAAGGTGTGAATCAGTTGCGATTTTGCTCTCATATACTCCTTATACAAACACGGCTTAGCGCGATGCAAAAAACACATAAACTACGGCGCCGGTAACGGCCAACACCAATCCCGGCTCGACCAAACGGCGGTATGGTGATGGTGGCAGCGGCGGTGAGAGGAAGGCCCCCTGGCCGGAGGCAGCTTCCGCATCAGCGTAACTCAACGTATCGGAAAAAACCAAATCCGCAACCGCAAATGTGGATAACAGCTTGCCCTCGCTGTCGAGCACGCGCCCAAAACCGTCGAATTGCAGTTTTCTCTCCACGGCCGGAAACCGCAATACCCCTCTGCCTATTCCGACGTACGTGAGCGTGATAGCATCAAGTCTCGTTTCGAAGGTCGAATAGTCGCCGTTTGCAAGAGGCTTAAGAAATACTTCCGTGTTTCCGCTTCGTTGCAGCCGCTGCGCAATGATATTGGTAAGCTTGTCAGCGAATCTGGGAGCTGCAATATCAAGGTAAACCCGCTCGCGGTTGAGATGAGGCCCGGCCTGCTCCAACAAAGTATCAGCGCAGTTCTCCAGCCCTCGCGAAAGAAACGCATCATTATTGATCTGCCCGCCGGTTTGCCGATCCTGAGCTATTGCCGGGCTAGTCGATACAAGTATAATCGCTTGAAGTATAGGGATCAGGATTGAAGGGAATCGGGAAAAATAGCGTGCGGATGTGGTTCGACAAATTCGCTTCTGAGCGCAGTTAGACATCAGGATATTTCTTCAGCAACTCTCGATAGCGTACTAATACTTTTTTCAGGTACTGCGACGGAATCTTCTGTCCGGTGATGAGTCGGTGTCGCAGTTCGGTTTCTCCCAGATTATATGCGATGAGCGCCTTTTTTACATCACGAAATTTTAGAATCAACTCAAAGAGATAGAGGCTGCCGACTTTGACATTGAACGCCGGGTTGAACAGCGCTTTATCCCCCTTCCAGTTTAGCCCCCGTCGGGACGCAACATCGGCACCGGTTCGCACCTTGATCTGCATTAAGCCCTTGGCGCCGACTTGTGAAGTCTGCCCCTTCCTGAATGAACTTTCGGTCAGGATAACCGCCATTAACAGGCGGGGATCGTAGCCATACTTCTTGCTCTCATCGTAGATTGTGTTGGCGAGTTGGCCGACCTCTTTGTCATTGAAGCCCACCTGGAAATCCTGGATAATATCAAGAATCTGCAGGCGCTCCTCCAGTTCGCTGATCCGCTTTTGCTGGAATGCAATCAGTTCCTGATTGTCATAGTATTCATAGACGAAGTAGACCAGCACAGAGGACTGGATCAGATAGATCAGAAAAAAGAGATATGCTATCGGACGTGATAGAACGATTCCAAGCTTGCGCTCAAACGATAAATCTGGTTCCATCTGCTCCTCCAGTGAATTCTCCTACGAAGCCCTCATCATCAACGGCGGTTAACTTAACTTGATGAAAACCTGTTGGAACCGGCGCCAGTACCGGTGCTCTGACAGTGAAGTCGATTTCGGGGGCGTCGCACGAGAGGCGACCCCGCATGACTCCAGCTTCGCGATCATATTCTTCAACAATCAGTTCACGCATTGTTCCGACCAGCGCCCGATTATATTCATCAGCGTTTTCGTTGATCAAACGGGTCAATTCCTCCTGGCGCGCTCTGATAGTCTGCTGGGGCAGTGTGCCCTTGTATTTGAAGGATGGCGTGCCATCCTCATGGCTATAGGCAAACACTCCGGCACGCGGGATCTTCTGCTCCGATACGAAGTCGCACAGATTGCTGAAGTCCGCCTCAGTCTCCCCCGGAAATCCCACGATAAAAGTGGTACGCCACGTCGTATCTGGAAGCTTGGCGCGCATCCGTTTGATCATATCATATAAATAATCGGCATCATAGCCGCGATTCATTCGTTTCAAAAGCCTGGACGAGATATGCTGAATCGGGCTTTCGAGATAGCGGCAGAACTTTTGCGAAGTTGTGAGATAATCAAGAATCTCGTCGGTCATGTGCAATGGGTGCAGGTAGAAGGGCCTGACCCAGAATTTCCCCGGTTTCTCGTCGAGCATGCGCAGTAGATCAAGGGGGTGCTTGCCGATGTCGTACCCGTAGCAGGCAACATCCTGCGCGATCAAATTAAGCTCGACAACGCCGGCGGCCAACATGCGGTCGACATCGACCGCGATCGCCTCCAGCGAGCGGGAGCGAAAATCGCCGCGCATCATTGGAATAGCACAATAGGAGCAGCGGCAATCACAGCCATCCGCGATCTTGAGGTAAGCAAAGGGGCGCTCGCGAATGATCTGGTGCGAGTGCTCCTCTTTGTATGAACTCGGTGGCCGCGTGATATAGGCCATGTCGGTGTCGAGGATCGAGTCGATCTTGTCGTACTGGTCGATGCCGATCATGCCGTCCACTTCGGGAATTTCAATCAGAAGTTCGTTGGAGTAGCGCTGCGACAGGCAGCCGGAAACCAGCAGCCGCTGTTTCTTGCCGTTGCTATTTTTAAGCTCCGCGAGCTTGAGAATTTCCTCGATCGATTCCTCCTTAGCGGACTGGATGAAGGCGCAGGTATTGACAATCAAGTAGTCGGCGTGCTCGGGATTCGTCGCCTCAGTCAGTCCACGTTCACGCAGATAGCCCACGATTATGTCGCCGTCGACTTCATTCTTGGGGCAGCCGAGGCTCTTGAAAAAATAGCTCTTCTGCATGATCAGGGTACTCGGACCTCCTCGACACCCGGCGGGGTCTGGAAGCGAAAGATATCAGGTTGCGTCTTAATTTTGAGCTTCCAGTCGGAAAAGTCAAGGGTAACGAGGTTGTCGTTGGGGTCACGATAAACAGCGCGGCTGACAAGATATGTGTCGGAATCGATATATAAATCCAGTTCTCTCACGAATTCATCCTCCGTAAGAGCCTTTAAGTGCAATTTATGTGCCTTTTTGCCGTTCAATTCGACTATGGTGTCAGAAGGGATGCTATAATGCTGCTTGAAACGGAAGAGATAATCGGCCGGTGTGACAACATCGTTGAGGTCCTTCATCGCTTCTATCGTAACCTGCTTGTTTTCAACCGAATAGGACCAAAGCGAGTCGCCGTCGGAGGCCAGGGTCTGTTCCGGGCTTTCTATACGGAATTTGTCAGGATAAGAAATCGTCATTTCGCCGCTGGTGGTCTCGTCCTCGAAGAAATCCCCTGCCGAAAGGGTCTGCTTAAACTTTGCAGAAAATTGCCCCGCATCGGCGTAAGCCTTTTCAGAGCGATCAATTACCTTCTCGATTGCCGATTTGGTCGATTCGGCGGTAAGAGTGCCTGAAAACGGCTGCAGCGCCATTACCAGCATTAGAGCGAAGACCAATATGTACCTTGAGCGTAACATGTTACCTTATACTTGTTTCTACGCAGAGGGTTTGTCTTTTCTTAGCTCTTCAAGGTACGACTTGTCAACCAGGACTTCCCGCGCGCGGGAGCCATCGTAGGGGCCGACAATGCCGCTGGCTTCGAGTTGATCCATGATGCGGGCGGCGCGCTGGTAGCCGATGCCGAGACGGCGCTGCAACAGCGACACCGAGCCCTGCTTGTGGCGAATCACCAACTCGGTCGCTTCCGGCAATAACACATCATTGTTCGAGCGCTCGACAACAAGCCTCTCTCGCTCCTCGGTGAAGGACTGTAGCGGGCTGGCTTCGGCGGCATTTTCTTTCAGGAAACTGACAATATCTTCGCTCTCCTGCGACGAAATCCAGGCGCCGTGCAATCGGACAGGTTCCGGAGCGCCCGCGAGCAACAGTAGCATATCGCCGGAGCCGAGTAGTTTCTCCGCTCCGTTACAGTCAAGGATGGTACGCGAATCGACCTTGGAGGCTACCTGAAAGGCGATACGCGACGAGAAATTGGCTTTAATCAGCCCGGTGATGACATCGACAGACGGGCGCTGGGTGGCGAGAATGAGATGTATCCCCACTGCGCGCGCCATCTGGGCCAGGCGGGTGATGAGCAGTTCGACTTTCTTCGATGATGATGACATCATCATATCGGCGAGTTCATCCACGACAATCAGCAGGTATGGCAGTCGGTCCTCATCGGCGACCTTGTTGTTGTAGTCCGCCAGCGAACGAACCGACTCGGAAGCCAGTTTGCGGTAGCGTTCCTCCATTTCGTTCACGGCGGTGGCCAGCACCGACTCAGCCATTTTGGCCCTGGTCACGACCGGCCGCGCGAGGAACGGAAAATCGGCATAGATCGAAAGCTCAAGGATCTTCGGATCAATAAAGATAAATCTGAGCAGTCTGGGAGTGTGCCGGTAGATCAGGCTGGTGATGATCGCATTCAAGCAAACAGATTTTCCGGAACCGGTCGATCCTGCTATCAACAGATGCGGCATCTTTGCCAGATCAGTAACGTACGGTTCACCGGCGGTCGTTTTCCCCAGCGCCAATGGTAGCTGGCGGTCGCGAGTTTGGTACTCGCGCGACTCGAGAATTTCACGGATGTAAACCTGCTGCGGCCGGCGGTTGGGAATTTCCACCCCTACCGCGCTCTTGCCAGGTACCGGCGCGATAATGCGCACGCGGGAAGCTTTCAAAGCCAGGGCAAGATCATCGGCGAGGTTGACGATCTGATTAATTTTGATGCCGGGTGCAGGTTTGAATTCGAAGCGCGTGATAATCGGACCGGGGTAAGTCTGAAGCGAATTGGGAACTATATCGATGTTGAAAGTGTCGAGAGTCTCTTCGAGCGAGCGCGCGGTCGAATCGAGATCAGAAGAAGTAATTCCCGGCTCCTGCCGCGGTGGTGGCTGGATCAGATCAAGCGGCGGGAAGACATAGCCATCCTTGCTCTTCTTGGCTGAACGACTGATTCGCAATTTACGGCGCTCACGTTCTTCGTCCAGTTCCAGTGGCAGTTGATCAGATTCGGATGTCGCCTCCCGTCTCCCGCGCTCAGGTCTCGGTATGCGGACGACAGGTTCAGGCGCCGGTTCGGGTTCATCTTCGGCTTCATCCTCGAGGTCATCCTTGCGAAATATGGTTTGCAGGCTGGCTTTCCACTCCTGAGTCTGGTTAACCAGATAGTGCCCTGCCGATCGACCATTGCGGAGGCACCATTGCCAGCAGACCACGAAGGCTGAGCGATAGCTTTGCACTTTGAACGGCACGATGGCGAAGAACAGGAAGAGCAGCGCAGCGCCAAGTACGGCAAAGCCTCCGGTGACTCCGAAAAGGGCATGAATCAAACCCGCGAGGGTCAGACCGGCGAGACCGGATAGAGACTGCGGTGCTTGTGCGGCGATGCTTGGTTGATCCAGTTGGAACAGCCAGATCAATGAACCGAGAATAAAGATGAATCCGAATGCCTGCAGGAGCTTATTGCGCAGGCGGGTGATCTGTGCCTGAAACAGGAATTGCCAGCCGATCACGACCAGCACCAACAGAATCAGATAGGCGCTGCGGCCGATGCCGGTGAGAATATGGTACGATGTCCAAGCACCCACGATGCCTGCGGAATTGTCGACTTCCACATTGAGCAGGTCGGTGATCGAGTTGCCGGTGGCTGGCTGTACTCCACCGGCGCCGCCCTCGGAGATTCCCGGCCCCTGAAAATACTCCGAATCGGAGGTCAGCTTTTCAAAATCGCCGCTGTGATAGGTCGCCAGCGAGATGAAGAAAAAGACGGCGAGGACAATTAGCAGGAAGCCGAAGATTTCTCTGCGCTGGCCGGCCTGTAGAAATGACTTTGCACCCATATTCTAATAATATTAGAACAGGTCCGGTGTAGCGTCAACAAGAACAATAAAAATGGGGACGGATTGAAGATCAGGTGGCGCAGCGATAAGCACCTGATGCAAACCTGAAAGGGCCGAACATACACACCCCGTCTTCCCCCGATGAAGCATCGGGGGAA
>CAYXUL010000016.1:0-31532 GCA_964468475.1 uncultured Ignavibacteria bacterium
AAATCGCTGGTGCCGTATTTGAGAAAATGATTGATCGATGATGACTGATTCAAAGGAGCAGCCACAGTTTCTCTGGGGAGTATCAACGTCGGCGTTTCAAATTGAGGGGGAGATCAGCAACGATATGACAGATTGGGAAAATCGGGGCATGTTCCGCTCGCGCAAGCTTGATCCCAGGTATGGTCGAGCCGCACAACACTGGCGGTTCTGGGAGAAAGACCTGGGCCTGCTGAAGGAACTGGGGGTCAACTCGTACCGCTTCTCGATCGAGTGGGCTCGCCTGGAGCCGGAAGAGGATCGGTTCATCACCAAAGCGCTCGATCAATATGAGAGGATGCTGGACCGATTGCTTGAGTATGGAATTACACCGATGCTGACGCTGCACCATTTCACTCATCCCACCTGGTTTCATGTATCGTGCCCATGGCACAGCGATAAGGCGGTAGCTGCATTTGTGCGGTTTGCCGAGACCGTTGTCAAGAGAGTTGCTGATCGCGTCCCCTACTTCGTGACCGTCAATGAGCCGGTAGTTTGGGCGCTGGCTGCGTACGCGGATGCGAAATTTCCGCCGGGATTTAAGGACCCAAAGTTGATGGCGGCAGCGATTTACAATCTCCTGCAGGCACACCGTGAAGTCTACGATCTCATTAAGTCCGAGTCCAAGCACGCGCAAGTGGGAATCGCCAAGAACTTCGTGATCTTCAAGACAGCGCGAAAGGGGCACCTGCTTGACCAGAAAATGAAGCGTCTGATTCACGAATTTTACAACCTGATGATGCCTCAGGCCTTTGATAGCAATTGCGTGCGGATACACTTCCCGTTCCTCGTAGATTTTGAGAGAGAACTCAGCTTGAAGGACAAAATCGATTTCTGGGGCATAAACTACTACTACCGCATGCATGTGCGTTTTCGCGCCAGTTTAAGAAAGCCTTTTGATCTGTTTTTCAGAAACACGTCGGGTGAAGGTTTCTCAGACCTTGGCTGGGAGATTTATGCGCGCGGATTGCAGCGGGTATTGAATTGGATGCGCTTCACAAACAAGCCACTGTTCGTTACCGAAAACGGAATTGCCGCGCAGGATGACTCACAGCGCATGGAATTCATGAGCCGCCATCTTGCCAAACTAGAAAAAGCAATCGAACAGAATCCGCAGGTAAAGGGCTATTTCCACTGGTCATTGCTCGACAATTACGAGTGGTTGGTGGGTTACAGGGCGAGATTTGGTCTCTATGAGGTAGATTTTACAGACGGTTATCGCCGCACAATCAGGGACAGCGGCAGATATTTCGCTAATTATATCCGCAAGCATCAGGGTAAACCGTTACTCCGCAACCAAAAAGAAGAACTAACAGAATCTGAATAGCATCTTCAACGAATCTGAATTCTGAGGCTGTTATGAGCTACCGATGGATTCGCTTAAGACGTATCTAGTTGGAGATTGCTTTGAAAGAGATCATTGAAATCGCGCTGGTATCAGCGCTGGCGATTAGTGTCGGATTCGTGGTTGTGGCCACGCTAATTTCGGCGTACGAGTTGAATTTCAACACTCGGCGCAACACGCCGCTGCGAACCAGGTTTCCCGTATCGATCCTGAAACCGCTCAAGGGGCTTGACGACCAGCTTGAAGCGAATCTGCGGTCATTTTTCACTCTGGATTATCCTGCTTATGAATTGATCTTCGGTGTCGCCGAGACCGATGATCCAGCGATCGGCGTTGTTAAGAGGTTGATGCGGCAGTACCCCGCTATCAGAGCGCGCCTGGTCATCGACACACACGTTAACGGTCTCAATCCGAAGATAGCCAATCTGCGGAATATGTATCAGTATGCTGTATACAACCACATTCTGATCAGTGACAGCAATGTGCGAGTTCGCCCGGGCTATTTGGACAACATGATGAGCTACTTGCTAAAGCGAAGAGTAGGACTGGTAACATCGACGATACGAGGCGAGTCGGCGCGCACCTTTGCGGGAACGCTGGAGAATCTGCACCTTAATTCATTTGTGGCGGCAAGCGTGTTCGCGGTGCGGCGCCTGTTCAAGATTCCGGTAGTGATCGGAAAGTCAATGCTATTGAGGCGCACCACTCTGACCCGTATTGGTGGATTTGGCGCCTTCGCCGACTTTCTGGCGGAGGATCAGCTGATTGGCAAGGCTGTGCGCGACCTGGGACTGGAGGTGCGCGCTTCAACGCACTGGATCAACAACATTAATGAAACCTGGAGCTGGAGCAGGTACCTCAACCGCCATATTCGCTGGGCAAAGTTGCGGTTTAATCTCAGCCCCTTGTACTATTTCATTGAGATCTTAGCGCATCCACTAGCCCTTTCACTGCTCTACCTGATACTGCGGCATGACCTGGAGGGTGTTCGGGTGTTCACAGGTGTCATGGCAGTCAAGTATGCCTGTGACATCATTGTCATTCGGATGCTGGCCTCGGACCTCAAGTTCCGTCAATATCTGCTGCTTCCGGTCAAAGATGCCATTATGGTTGTCATTTGGTTCATTCCGTTCTTTGACAGGCAGATCGTCTGGAGGGGGAACAAATTCACCATCTCGAGGAAAACACTGCTGCGGCCGCTGCGGCCACTGACCGACAGATCGTGACGAAGGACTTGGCGTCAGTCTTTGCTTTGGCTGGCCGGCTGTTTACTTTTCAGGGGATGGCGCGCGTGCAGAGTTTCCCAGGCTCTTAAGATTTCCGCTACACTGCACGCGTGCGAGATGCACCCCCGCGGCCAGTACGGCGGATCGCCATCGAATATCTCACTAATCTTGCCAAGTCCGCTTCCCCGCAGTTGATGGGCCAGTGGCTCCAGGAATGACATCGCCTTGACCCGGTCACCGAATACGCGCAGGTAGGCCTGCACGAAGGGACCCAGTAACCAGCCCCAGGCGGTACCCTGATGACAGGCGCTGGCGCGACTCCCTGCCGGTCCCTCATGGGTGCCGAAGTAATTGGGTTCGCTGGGCGCAAGCGTGCGCATACCGTAAGAGATCAGTAGCTGCTGTGCACACACTGCCACTACACTCTTCTGCTGTTTCTTATTGAGTGCAGACACAGGTAAGGAAACTGTGAAAATCTGGTTGGGGCGAATCGAAGCATCATTTCCGGCCGGAGTTTCGATAACGTCGTAGCAACAGTTGAGCGATGGATTCCAGAACTTTGAGAAGTTCGCGATACATTTTTCCAGGAGTTCCTCGTATTTCTGCGAGTTCTCTCCCAGACGGCTCGAAAAATCAATCAGGGAGGCGAGCGCATTCAGCCACAGAGCATTAACCTCTACTGCTTTGCCCGTGCGCGGGGTAACAACCCAGTCGCCGACGCGCGCGTCCATCCAAGTCACCGGCATGCCATCTTCACCGGAATAGAGAAGTCCGTCATTTGGGTCCATCTTTATTCGATACCGTGTGCCCTTGATATACCAGTCAATGATGCCGACCAGGACGGGATACAGCTCAAAAAGCAGAGCTTTGTCATCGGTTCTTTCGACGTAAAGCCGTAGCGCCTCAAAGTACCATAGCGATGTATCAACTGTCTTGTACTCGGGCAGCTCACTTTCGTCCGGAAAGTGATTGGGCAGCATGCCTTGATCTACATGTTCGGAGAATGTCTTTAGCACGATCCGCGCTATCTGGGGTCGGCCGGTGGTAAGAGCCAGGCCGGGCAGACTCACCATTGTGATGCGTCCCCAATCACTGAGCCAGGGATAGCCGGCAATGATTGACTTAGCGTCAGGATGCTCCGCGGTAGGCCGGGAGACCACGAATTGGTCGGCTGCCATTGCAAGTTGCTTAATCCACGCGGGGGTGGTTCGACTTTCACCCGCACCGTGAGTCTTGAAGTCGTGGAGTATCTGCTCTTCCCGTTCTCGATGACGGTCAAATGCGGTAGACTCAAGCTCCAGAGCATCTTCGTGGGTTGTGACCACGATCGTGACGCTGTCCTCTTCGTCCAATTCGATAACGAAGCTGCCAGCATGCAGATGATCTTCATGATCAGCGAGTCCCCTGCTCCGTTCCTGCGGCAAATCGAAATTGTGTACCCAGGAGTGCCGTTGTTCGTAGGCAGCAGTGGGTGAGAGCAGATAGTAAGGCGTTGCGCCTTCAAATGCTGTTAGCTTCCTGCCATACGGAACTTCCTCGATTTGGAATTTCCAGTTATCCGCCTTGGTCAAATCATGAAAGTCGCGGTAATTCACTAGTGTTTTGAGGTAGAGTTTGATGGGGCTGATGGCGCGGAGAAGGTTGTAGCGAATATAGGTGGTGTTTTTCCCCTGTTCCATCCAGATTCGTTTCTCCAACAGTGCATCGCCAATCGCAAAGCGCCAGGCGGGGGCTAAATGTTCCAGGTGAAAGCTCTCAGTGTAGTTGTAGCCCTCGGGAGCGATGACATCATCTCTCCAGCGATTTGTGAACAGCTCATGCTCTTCACCGTCGTACTCGACAAGTTCATCTAGCTTGGTAACCAGAAGAGTCCGCCCCATCGGCGGCTTGAGCGCGGCGAAGAGCAGACCATGGTACCTGCTGGTCAGGCTGCCGGAAACCGTTCCCGAGGCGAATCCGCCCATTGCATTGGTGACAAGCCACTCTCGTCTCTCGGCGGCACGGAGCAGTCCGCAGATTCCCCTGCCGAAATCCACAATCGGCTGTCTGGGTTTGCTTACAAGAGTTCGTCTCTTTTCACGCGGAGGCATTATCGCATTATCTCCTGATGACCATTACTGAAGCTCATCGACTCAATCAAGAATACGACGACTGCAATGCTGACAAAAATAGAGTGTTAGCACGATTTCGCCAGTAAAATACTAAACTTCTCGATGAAGATAGGCTGTTATCTGAATTGAGTTGACAGAGGATTTCAAGCCTTTGCAGAAAAACATGCCGGAGGGGGGACTTGAACCCCCACGAGGTTTAACCCTCGCCGGATTTTGAGTCCGGTGCGTCTACCAATTCCACCACTCCGGCAGCACGATCATTCAGCACGGCGCTGACTCCATATCACATTATGGGCCTAATCCGCCGGCTAAGACGCTGCCTGAGCAATCTCGCCATGAAGTTTGCCCAAGCTCGCGGGTTGACAATTTAATCAGGTTTCCGTGGATGGCAAGCGAATTTGTAGCGACGAGCTTATGGCATACTATGCGGCGGCCAACTCCCCGGAAAACATGCCGGTTGGAAGGATTACTTCCAACCGGCAGATGCAGAACAACCAGAGAAACAGACCGGAGGTCCACCGATCTATTTGCAGGCAGCGCAGGGAGCAGAACCTCCCCCGAAAATAAAGTTAATCAGATATACGGCATCGCCAATCGACACGCCACCGCTGCAATCGGCATCGGCTCCCAACAGGGGCACGGGTGGAGGGCCGCCACCAAAGATGTAATTGATTATAAAGACTGCGTCGCCAATGGAGACCGAATTACTGCCGTCGGCATCACCACAGATACCACCACAGTAGCCAACACCACGGAGACCCTGGATGTAGTGAAGCCCAATCTGATCACCCGATATCAATGCCTGGTGGATCGCCAATTCGTCCAGATCTCCGGCAAAGTACTCGGTGGCCCCACCGTCAGCCAACCCTCCAACAGTGATTGGAGTAGTGGCCGTCAAATCGACCGGAATGCTGGAAACGTGATCTTCCAGCGTGCCGTCCACGTACAAGCGGATATAGTTAGCCGCCGCCGAGCGATTAAGGGCGACATGATGCCATTGACCGTCGGCTATGTCAACCTGACTGAAAGCTGTGACACCATCAAGGCTCGCTATCACGCAGCCGGCTGGACCACCCGAGAGTCCACAGTTTAGTCCGAGCCACCACCCTGCCGCTGGGCGACCAAGCACACCTATCTCCGAGGAACATGAAACAGCATCGGTCTTGATCCAGAATTCAATGCCAAAGTCTTCCCCGCCGCTCCAGTCAAATGAGTTGTCATCTGCGATCTGGAGCACATCATCCACACCATCGAATTGGGTAGCTGAGTCAATCAATCCTGCAACAGTCGCAGGGCACTCCGAACAAACAGCAGGCGAGACCTGATAAGAATCCTCGTAGAAACCGGTAGCGCGGCTTTCGAACCGCCAGTAGTGCTGCAGCGTCAGAGGGCAATCCAGAACCTGCACGCTAAAGACTTGAGAGTCTGCGCCTACTGCATTAGCGGCAATTACCCCTACCGGGAAAAATCCGGGTTGTGAAGGTGACCACGAAATCACGCCGGTAGAAGAATCGATTTCCATGCCGGCTGGAGCTTCATAGAGAGTGAAGAAAACTTCCGGCACACCATCGGATTCGACATCGTAGCTATAATTTCCGCCCAGCACAACATCCTGGAGGGGCGAGGAATATATTTGAGGCAGTTGGTTGACCCGCAAGAAATATTGCTGGGAAGTCGAGCCGGCAGTGTTGCTGGCTTCAAGATCTACTTCAAACAACCCGGTGGTGTCGGGAAGCCAGGAGGCTATCCCTGACTGATTATCAATCTCGAACCCGGGAGGCCCGGACATCAATGTGTAAGTTGGTGGCGGATGTCCCGCACAGAAGAGCGGATATTCGTACGGCATACCCCGGAGCGCGGCCGTATCGGGTTGCGATACGATCAGCGGAGCAGTTTCGGCGCAGTAGTAAAGCTGAGAGAGACCATCGAGATAATGAGTGTAAATTTCCTGCGGAGCGATTGCCTTCCGGTACACTGCGAGTTCATCCATTTCCCCGGAAAAATGAAAACGATTGCCTGCATTTAGCCAGCCGATTGAGAGAAGTTCATTAGGATAAGCTGTATAGTACTTCGACTCGCCCTCGAGATCGCCATCAATATAGAGCTGCGACAGGCTGTCGTCGGCAGAGCGGACAAAGGTCACAAAGTGCCAGCTCGCATCACTTACATCCGATATGGAACTAACTTCGTATGTCTGCCCGAGGCTGCTGAATCTTGCGCTGATGAAGGCGGAGTCGCCTGCCTCATTGGGCTCCAGAAATATCCACCAATATTTGAGGCTACTTGTGGTCCAACGGCCCAGCAAAGCCTGACTTGCATCCGGCACTCCATCAGATTTCATCCAGAACTCTATCGAAAAACTTGAGTGCGGATTAATGTCAAACTGAGAGTAGTCAGAATAGTCATCGACGCCGATCTCATTTCCTACGCCATCGAACATCAGCCCGTTGCCCACGATGCCCGCAGTTGTGCCGGGGCAATTGGTGCAGGTTGCATCATAGCCGGAGACAAAATCTTCGTATACCGGCCCGCCCACTTCCTCGAAATTCCAGAGGTGGTCGATCTGCTCCGGGCAATTATGAACTTCAATCGTAAATGGCTGCGAGGACGTCCCCAGGCCGTTCCGGGCTTCAACTTCGACCGCAACGCTGCCCGCCGAGGCGGGAGTCCAACTGATTTCCCCGCTATTCTGGTCGATTACCATTCCTGGCGGCGAAGTGACAAGTGAGTAAAGCGGAGCGGGATCACCGCTTGCATCAACGTCGTAGTAGAACTCCACGTCAACAAACCCTCGCTCAGGCGCAGTGCTTGTGATCACAGGCGGTGCACCGGTCGTGCAGAAGCCTCTTCCGCTTAGACCATACTGATAATGCAACTCTGCAGCATTGTCGTCGAGCGCAGAATCGTAGAGCGCAAGTTCATCGAGCTTACCGTGATACAGGTAGTAGGGCGCGGAATTATAGTAACCGATTTGCAGGTCGGCAGTGCCTTCACGAGCAACACCGGCGCCCGACTTCGAATTGTCAAGTGCTCCGTCGATGTAGAGCCGATACTCACCGGCGACGGCATCGTAAACGTAGGCGACGTGGTGCCAGCTGCCATCTGCAACGGCAGAGGAGCTGTATAAGTCTCCTGCCGTTCCGAAATAGGCCCTCAGCTTACCCTCGTCTCCGCTTCCTGTTTGGCAATTGACGCCGATCCACCACGCTTGAGAGATTCCGGCCCTGCCAACACAGATTTCGTTGCAATCGAATCCGGAACTTGTGCACGCGCAGCCGTCAGATTTCATCCAGAATTCGACGGTAAATGACTGAGCAACACCCCAATCGAAGCTACCATCATCAGTAGCGGTCGCCTGCTGATCAACTCCGTTGAATTCAAGGGCATTTCCGACCTGCCCGGCAGTGGAGGTCGGGCAGGTTGTGCAGGTAACATCCAAGCCAGAGATTGCGTCGGTATACGGCTGCGATGTCTCCTCGAAGCTCCAGTAGTGAGATATTCCCGGTTCACATCCCGCGGGAAGCACGGTAAAAGCGGCGTTATCGAAATCAAAGTTGCTCGACGGATCCGTTGCGGTAAATACAATCGTCTCGCTGCCGGTCCAATTCTGGTCAGGCGGCGTTATGGTGGCAACGTGATTACCGTCGATGGCAACCCCGAGATCCGTGTTACCACTGTATGTCCAATTCAATTCGCTGTCGAGGTTATCGGGGTCAGCTACATAGTCATCAAGATTGATGGTCTGAAAGGAAGTGCCGGCGACAATCGTTTGATCAGGAATATCGCCCACAACGGGCGCCTGGTCTCCGGAGCAGTAAACTTCCCCGGCCCCGCTGTTGTAATGTGCCTGAATGTCAGATAATGAGAGCACCGAGTCGTAAAGTGCGATTTCATCGAGGTTGCCGGCATACTGGAATGCTGAAGCAAAGTAGCCCAGCGAAATCGGCCCTGAGCCTGATCGATCCTGCCCTGCCGCTGAGAGACTATTATCCAAAGCGCCGTCGACGTAGAGCCGATACTCTGATGCTGAATTATCGAATTGAAACACTACGTGATGCCATTGATTGTCGCCGACGAACGTCGTGCTGGGAAAATCAGCACCGCCGAAATAGCAGCGCAAATATCCAGTGGCACCATAGGTCGTTTGGCAATTAACACCAATCCACCAGCCCCCACTTGCGGCTGACTGACGCCCGATTATGACTTGATTGCAGTTGTAGCCAGTTTCGGTGCAACTGCAGCCATTGCTTTGAATCCAAAACTCTATTGAAAAGCTGGAAGCCGCTGACCAGTCGAAGGTGTTGTCGTCTGGAATGTCAACGTGATTGTTCACACCATCAAAGTCTAAAGCGCCGCCAAGGATACCGCTTACGGCCGTCGGGCAGCTGCTGCAGGTCGCGTTGTCGCCGCTGTAAGCGTCTATGTATGGTGGGCCGGTTTCGTCAAGATGCCAATAGTGAGTCATCCCGGGCGGGCAACCTGACAGCTGGGCCTGTGTGCTTCCACAGAATGTTAGCACAAGGAAGCAGGCCGTCGCCGTCACGATTGCCCACGGTACGCTTCTCGCTGTGATCTTATCATTAAACATAGGGGTAAACTCCGTGGTTAGGTAAATTGCAGAGAGGATCGTCTCTAACCCGACGTCAGGACGATCCTCTTCCGGAGAGCCTCTCGGTTCAAGACTCTATTGCAAATTTCTAAGGACAACCGGCGCACGGAGCAGGACCGCCACCAAAAATGAAACTAACCAGATATACCGCGTCACTTATCGAAACCGCTCCGGTACAGTCAGCATCTGCAGCGAATTCCGACACCGGTGGAGGCCCGCCGCCGAATATGTAGTTGACAACGAACACCGCGTCGCCTATGGTCACGCCTCCGCTGCCGTCTGCGTCCCCACATTGGAAGCAATATGGACTGCCCAGGCCACCATGATTATGAGCGCTGACCATCGCGGGAGTCATGGCAATGTTGTAGACGGCCATTTCGTCAATCAGGCCGGTCCAGCGATAGTAATTGGCACCGTTCGGACCGAAGTGGCCGATAGTTATCTGACCCGCGCCGCTGAGATTCGCACCGGCGCTGGCAGTGGTTGTCTCAGGAATTCCGTCGACATAGATGATATACTCACCTGCGGCGTTGTCGCGTACCAGAACGATATGATGCCATTGGCCATCAGTTATGGAACTGGTGCTGAACATATCATTGCCACCGACATACCACCGCAGTTTAGAGACATTATCGCCAGCCTCGCACATGAGGCCTGTCCACCAGCCCCCAGTTGAACGTCCAATGACCACTTCGTTGTCAGGCTGGGTATCTCCGGCGCATCCGGCCGATTGGTTAATCCAGAATTCGATGCTGTAGCTGTCGCTCGCTCCCCAGTCAAAGCTGCCATCGCTGGCGACAGTTACGATGGGGTTGACACCATCGAATTCCTGCGCTCCTCCTACTTTGCCCACAGCGGGCGTGGGGCAGTCGACGCAGGTGGCATCAGCGCCGCCGATGATATCTGCGTAAGTTCCGCTGGAGGTCTCATTGAAGTCCCAGTAATGAACCAGACCGGTAGCGCAGCCAGTCGCCGAGCTGACCTCGATTGTAAATGGCTGGGAATCCGACCCTTCAGTGTTCGTGGCCAAAACTTCGACATCATAATTGCCGGCTGCTGCTGGAGTCCAGGTAATGACTCCCGTTACGGTATTAATGTTCATGCCCGAGGGAAAAGTGCTCAGCGAATAGGCAGGCGCCGGGGTTCCGGTGGCATCAACATCGTAGGTATATGATTGGCCGACCGTAGCCGTCGTCACCGGGCTCGTGGTGATAAACGGAGCATTGCTGGGCGTGCAGTAACCGTTGCCGGCAAGGCCTGCGTTGTAATGCTGTTCAATCTCGGCATCGGACAGCGCTTCATCATAGAGTGCCAGTTCGTCCAGCAGCCCGTGATAGAAATAATATGGTGAAGAGGTTACGTAGCCGATTTGCAGAGGTGACGAGCCTCCTCGGTTTGCACCGGCTTCGGCTTGGGTAACATCAAGCGCGCCATCAATGTAGAGGCGGTATTCACCTGCCGGCTCATCGAACACAAAGGCCACGTGCCGCCATTCACTATCGGTTACGGGCATAGAACTGTAGATATCTGCGTTAGTGAAGTAGCAGCGCAGGAGCTGTTCTTCGGGCTCCTGGCAGTTGACCCCGATCCACCACGGTGATGCTGCACCAAAGCGACCGACAATTACCTGGTTACAATCAAAGGAGGTACTGGTGCAAGTGCAGGGGCCGGATTTCATCCAGAATTCGATAGTGAAACTGGAGGTTGCCGGCCAGTCAAATGAGCCGTCAGCCGTGGCCGAAACTCTGGAGCTGTCACCGAAATCCTGGGCTCCGCCAATCAGCCCGCTGACAGGAGTCGGACACAATGTACATGTCAGATTCAAGCTGCCGTACGAGTCGGAATAGCTGCCGCTCGAAGTTTCGTCGAGCGTCCAGTAGTGCGACATTCCAGCCGGGCAATCAAGCGGCTGGGCGCTGGCCGGATTTGCGGTCGTCACCAGTGCAATGGTGATAACTGCAACCGCCATAAACGTGATTACGTTAGGAAAGGACTTCAAAGTCTGCCTCCCGTGGTAAAGGTTTTAGTAAAACGACTTGTTGTTGATTCGAATCAAAAACGGTCAGAAGGACTTCGAACCTGTGATGGCCTGTAGAAATGATGATAATGTGGAAGAACGCTACCAGCGAAGGCAAGCGCGCGGACGAATACTCATTTAGAGCTTTCTATTCGCCCCAGCGACTCTTGACTTCGCAGGTTGGAGAAATATGGATACCCTTTTCTTCTGAGGTTGCCAAAATCATAGGCTGCATATGGTATCGCATCGTCCTGCCCAACGATAACTTAAAGTTTTAGGCCTGTTCACCAGTTGAAGAAGTTTACCAGGTTAAATTTGTTCCCTCTTATCCGATAGCTGCCCTCCTGAAGCGCCTTCGCAAAACCCAGCGTGGTCTACGAAACCGCAATTTGCGAGTAATTTCCCCCCAACGATAACATAACGGTATGCTTATTAAGATAGGTTCATATTCCAGAGCTGTCAAGCAATAATGGCCAATGTATACCATGTTGATCCTCTCTCGATGCTGGACACTCAGAAGCATCCTTGACATGGTGCCCCTCCGCCGCCAAATATGTAAGAGACCAGGTAAACGGCATCGGAAATGGTCAGCACTCCGGAGCAGTCAACATCAGCTGCTTCAGGATGAGTCGGCGCCGGCCCGCCTCCGAAGATGTAACTGATTATGAACACGGCATCGGAGATTGAAACAGTGCCGCTCGCGTCGGCGTCGCCGCACATTACGCAGAAGGTAGACCCCTGCCCCGAATTGTAGTGCTGCACTACATCCGCATCTGTCAAGGCCGTGTCGAAAATGACCAATTCATCCAAAATGCCGCCGTAACGATAGTGCCCGGGGTCTCCGCCTTCGAAATATCCGATTGCGATCGCAGTCGACGCCGCGAGGTTGTTTCCCCCCGAAGTCACTGTGGAATTGATTTCACCATCCACATATAGTCGGTATTGATTTTGTGCGTTATCTCTCACGAAGACAACCTGGTGCCATTGGTCGTCGGTCACGGCTGACGTGCTGTACATGTCAACCCCCTGGAAATAGGCGCGGATCTTCTCCGAGTTCGCCCCGGCTTCACACATAACACCTATCCACCAGCCGGCGGCAGCACGTCCGATGATCACTTCATTATTAGGCTGCGTTCCACCGGCGCAACCGCTGGATTTCTTCATCCAGAATTCTATCGAGTAATCGTCAGCACCAGACCAGTCAAAGGTACCGATGTCGGCTACACTCAGGCCATCGTTGACACGATCGAATTCCTGCGCCTGACCTTTGAGGCCGGTTACAGTCGTGGGGCACGACGTGCAATAGGCATCCGCCGAACCGGCGAGGTCTTCAAAATGTCCGGAAGCAGCATAGTCAAGAGGCCAATAATGTAGCATTTCGGGTGGACATGATGGTCGCGCCTCAATGGAGATCACAAATGACTGAGTGTCGGCAGCCAGGACGTTTTCTGCAATTATCGAAGTCGCGTAACTACCCGCCCCTCCGGGAGTCCACGAGATTAAGCCTGAAGTACTATCTATTGTCATCCCACCGGGGTGACTGAGCAACCTGAACAACGGCGCTGGATTTCCGCTCGCCTGAACGTCATAGGTATAGTCCTCACCGACTATCCCGGAAATCACCGGACTTGAACCAATGACCGGAGCAGCGGGCTGACCGCCGCAATAACCCAGCTCCGAGAGCCCTGCGAGGTAGGCATCGTATGCATTTTGGGACGACAAAGTAGTGTCATAGAGAGCTATTTCATCGACAGCTCCAGTAAAGAATGTTCCCATTTCGCTATTTTGACTGCCGACTGTCATTGGATCGTTCCAACTAAAGCCACGAGAAAATGTGGCATAAGTCGAGTCGGCGGAGATACCATTAAGGTAGAGGTAACTCCAGCCTGATGAACCGTCCCGGCTGACAACCACCTGGTTCCAGTCAACCGGCTCTATACCGGTAGATGAGGCCAGGGAGCATTGATTGGATGAATCTCTAAAAGTCACTCTAACCCGGCTGGCTGAGTCAAGGTCGATCGACCAATACTCTGCTGCCGAGGCGCGCCGACCGATAACAACCTGTCGCCCTGCCTGCGACATCCAGCCCTCCACCCAGAGTGCGATGGAGTAGCTGTCGCTCGTGCCCCAGTCAAATGAGTTGTCGTCATTGACAATTATGCTCTTGTCTCCTGAAAAATACTGGGCATTGCCCACCACGCCGGTGACAGACGCAGGGCAATCTATACAGGTGGCATCCAGTCCGCCGATTTCATCCATGTAGGTAGATCCTGACACCTCATCAAGATTCCAGTAGTGGTCCATTGACTGCGGGCACTGCTTGCCAAGCAAGTATGGCTTCAATGCCTTGAACCATTGTTCAGCCATCTTCGGGTAGCCCTTGGGATTGGGGTGAAGATAATCGTGCATATCGCCGACAGTCGCAGTGGTATCGATCTGGTAGATAATTCCGGCGCTGTCCTCCATATCCACCATGATCAGCTGATCCCCCAAGTTGGCGATTCGATCGGAGACCATAGCTTCAACGTTATCATTAAATGTTGTAGTGGTAGCGCTGTAGGGAACGCGGTTAATGATCCGGGCGACAAAGACCGTAATCGGGTTGGCGTAGTCCGCTTCGAATCGGTCCACCTCATTGAGGATATCTTCGACTCCAGAGGCGCTGGTGGTGAGTCCGTTTGTGCCAATATGCAAAAGGATTATGTCAGCGGGGCTCGCAACCAGGAAATTGTAGACAGTGGCAGCAATCTGCGCGGATGTCCATCCCGGGTGGCCTTCATTGTCCGGGTCAAAAGCAGGCACTGCATCGTATCCCGCAGAAAGGCCGCCGACAAAATCGACGTCGAAATTTTCTGCCCGCAGGTCAAGCCACAGTTGCTGGCGATAGCCGGTTCGCTCACCATCCGTTCGAGTGTCGTTGAACCAGATGTCCCAGGTAATCGAGTTTCCGAGCGGCATGATGCGTACTGTTTGGGCTGTGGCAATCCGGCTCAGCATTATTAGAACCAGCACGAACGTGAGCAAGGGAATCCGCGCAACAGGGTTACCGTAACCGCGGAGCGTCGTGGGACTGTCTAAATTGTGCTTCATAATGGGCCTGATCCTGATCGGAGACTCGATCAGCAAGAACTATTTTCGAAGTAATGCCAGAAACCGGTACCAACAGTGTTGAATACCGCTGCCGCGTGAAAGACGATATACCCGCGTATCAAGTCCGGACTTTGCTGCCGCGTCCTGAATTCAAATGCTTGTGCTGATTGCTCTGTGGTCGAGTAGTTATCGTAATTGCGACGTAGCCAATGTAACATATCGGTTACTTTCGTCAAGCTAATCAGTTCGGTTAAACCGAACACAATCACTCATGATTGTTCCTGCATCTGCCTCTGCAGCCAGGGTATCTGGCCATTGAACAAATGCGATATTGGTGGGAGTCTCTCTATGTTGAGAGACTCCCAATTCACTCCGGACTCGTCGTGCGGAGGTTACGGACAATCTGCGCACGGCACGGGGCCGCCGCCGAATATATAGTTGATCAAGTAAACTGCGTCTCCGATCGAAACAGAGCCGTTGCAGTCAACATCCGCCGCAGCCATCGGGCTGGGAGCCGGTCCGCCACCAAAAATATAATTAATGACATAAACGGCGTCGCCGATTGATACAGAACCGTTGCCATCAGCGTCCCCGCACAGGAAGGCGTTAGTGCAGCCGACGTCGAGTGCTCCAATCAATTGTGCGCAGTCGTTGTTGGCAGCCGCAAGCGGTGAAGAGTCGGCGATTGTGAAATCTCCGGTTCCAGTATTACAGAACAGAGGATCAGCACGGAAGTTGTTCGCCGTGCCATTCATGCCGGAGACACATCCAATCCAGTCGCCACCCTCATTGCTGTAAATGTCGGAGCAACTGAACATGGGCGAAGAGGATACATCTTCGCAATAGACGGCCTCCCCGTCGTTATTGAATGCCACAACGCTCAGACCGATGGATGGTGACGAGTTGGAACAATACAGGCCACTGCCAAGCGCGGCGCTGTTTGAGGCAATTGTCACCATCTCGAGCGTTGGATTCGCATTGATGCAGGCGACACCCCCACCACCTGCAGCAGTGTTGGATGTAATAACACACTGTTTGATGACGGGCGTGCTATTCTGAACGAAAATACCACCTCCGCGCGAATCTGTACGCGATGTTGTCTGAGTACCAATGCCATTGCGGATGGTGAATCCCAGCAGCCGCGCCTGCACGCCTTCCCCATTCTTGATGCTCACGGCGCTGCCACTGGTTGAATAGCCCAGGGCAACCGGATCAGCATCGATGATCGTCACGGGAACATGCGTCAGGCTCGCGTCAAGAACATACTTGCTGCCAACCAGGAGATTCTTACCGCTGAAGTCGATTCGTTCCACGTAGGTGTCTTCATTAGCGATGACAGTGTCGCGTACCGACGCCGAAGCGGCATCGATTCCTTCCTGAATTCCGGAACCGTTCGAAGTATTCACGCCCCAATACCACGCGGAGAGATGCGAGTCACCGACGTAATTGTGACCCCACCAGGGAGAGTAATCCACGTTGTCAGAAACCTCATCTCCAGATGCAGTCGGATTGGTAGTTGAGTGAAGTGGCCCGGAAGGATCGCCGAACCAGTTGCGTTCGCCATCCCACATTATTCCAGTAATGTTGTCGATGGCTTCACCGTTGTTCGAAAATGCATTCTCATTGACGGTGAATGGTCCGGCAATTGTTCCGCCACTCGGATAAGCGCGAATGCCGAACGAGCCGTAGCCTACATCGGTAGCATCCTTGATGACATTGCCGGTGATGGTAATATCCTCGAGATGCGCCGGCTGACCATCATCCCACGAGTTGATCCCAATGTTGCCGGTAAACCCGACTGATCCGGAAACTGTATTTCCGAGAATCTGGATGTTGGAGACTGTCGCCGGATCGGTGCGTCCCTGCGCAGTAACCAGGATGCCGGTGAAGCCGCCACTGACATCGTTGTCCTCGATCACCGAATTCTGACAGTTAGTACACTCGATGCCGTAGACGTTGGTGTTCGAGGACCAGGTGCCCATATTCACATCATTGCAGCTCACATCGATGTTGTCGAAGGCGCTTTGACCGTCGTTGAAGAAGAACACCGCAGCCCAGATAATTGCATCGAATTGATTATGGCTGATCGTGATGTTTGTGGTCGGATCAGCATCATTACCATATGCCCAGATACCGCAAGCGCCACCGCCTGTGCCGGGTGAGGTGCCGTAGTTCTGGATCTTGAAGCCCTCGATAGTGACATCATCAACACCTGCAGCCAGTTTGAAGCAGCGTGCATTGACGCCAAGGCCGGTACCGTCCATAATGGGTGCACTTGGGTCAGGACCCGGACAAGTGGCACCGACGACACCGGTAAGAGTGAGCGATTTGGCAACCTCGATATCCGCTTCGTTATAGGTTCCTGATGCCACATGCACCGTGCCGCCTGCGCCGACAGCCACCACAGCGTCGGTCACGTTGTCAAAGGCATCGTAACCGAAAGTGTGTCCGCCGTTGCCGCCGCCCGAGGAGTAATCGTCATCCACCCAGACCTCAGAGGGACCTGAGGTGAAGGTGCAGAGGCTGAAGTCCATATTACTCCACGGCGCGTACGTGACATTATCGGTAACCGGGTCACCCGTGCCGGACGGGTTGCTAATCGCATTAGCCGGGCCGGAAATGTCGCCCCACCAGTTACAGGTAGCATCTATCGGCGTTGCCGTCGTCGAGCTGATGCCGATGCCATTACCTGTGATGCTGTTGTTGTTAGCAGTAACCGCGAATGCCCCGCCCTGATCCTCGAAGTACATTCCGGTATCCCAGTTCGAGAAGGTACAGCCGGAAACGTTGAGAGTGATATCATCCTCGGGCCAGGGATAAAGCCCGGCAAAACCGGACAAACCCGCTCCCTGAAAATCGGTATTGGAAACATCAACTGTGACCGCTGAACGTGAAACAACGGCTGCATAGTCCTCTTCCACGGCGGCCGGCAGGGCGCCGCGTCCACCCGCGTTTTTGGCAGCATACGCATCAACGAACATACCCTCAGCTGTCGGATTGGTAATCGTGCATCCATCAGCCGAGCCCGAGCAGTTGGCAAACCAGATACTTGCCTGTGAATCATCGACATCGGTTCCAGTCACATCAACCGACGTACCTTCGTATAGCAGGACGCCGGAAGAGTAGTAAGTTGGTCCGGTGTAGGTAAATCCGGCGACGTCGCAGTTCGTCACAGTTCCACCCGAGCCATACCCGAGCTGGATCCCGTTTTGAGCTATCGTACCGGTCGCTCCTGCGCCGGTTACGGTGCAATTGGAGACGTTCGCGGTCAGCCCGTTGCCGAGAAGGGTCATGCCGTTCTTCTGGAAATCGTCGACGATGCAATTGTCAACGGTGATCGTGTAAGGACCGCTCGTGTTGTTATAGGCATAAATCCCGTTGCCGTGCTGGGCGCCGCTGAATGGCGTATCGATAATACCGGTAATCGCACAATTCGAAACGGTACCATCACCATTCCAGAAGGCAACTCCGACAAAACGATAGTTGCCGTTGCCCCTGCCGTCGCCGTCGACGCGCAGATTATCAATGGTCACGCCGGTGGCGTTGTCAACACCGATGACGGGATAATTTGCCAGGCTGGTCGTGAACGAGTATGCAAGGCTGACCGGCGACAGGATGATCGAGTTTGCCGCCGGGTCGGTGCCGTTTCCGGAGCCGAGGAGATTAAGATTATCAGTAGTGATTACAACCTGTTCTTCATAAGTTCCCGGAGCGATGTTCACAGTTGATCCGGTAACCAGATCGACACCCTCCTGCACCCGGGTCACAGCACCGAACTGCGGCGAGTCATCATCAACCCACAGTTCACTGAAGTCACCCTGAAATCCGGGATCAGCACTTTGGTCGGTGCCATCCGCCAGCCACGGTGTGTAGTCTACAGCCCCGTCAACCAGCGTGGCGACGTCGGTGTACGATGCAGTTCCATACCAGTTACCCGATGCATCTACAGTGTCAGATGCGAGATTCGACCAAACCGCTAAGGTATCCACATCGGTGATGCTGTTGTCGTAGACCGTGAGATGGACAGGATCGCCGTAGTCATAGGCGGCGATACCATAGTCCCAATGGCTGATTTGGCACTCCTGGACAGTCAGAGTGACATCACCGCCACCGCTGGCAAAGGCGCCGATTCCCCAGCTAGCCGCCAGATCAGCGCCTGTGAGTATTGAGTTCGAGAGAGTTACGTTGTTGACAGCTTTTGTCGCCGGGCGATAGTCGGGGTCTAACCCCTGCGCCAGCCTGCGCGGCTGTTGCCCTGATTTAGCGCCCGAGGAGCTGTAGGCATAGAAACCGTCGCCACCCTCCGGGCTGGTAATCGAGCCATTGGTAAAGCTGCCGCTGCCATCGATCCAATAAACCGAAGTCTGGCAGCCGGTAATGTCAACATTGTCCGCCGTGATGGTGCCGTCCGACTGAACCAGCAAACCGGTCGAGGTGTAGCTCGCACCTGTGTAGGCAACATCAGCAAGCTGACAGTTGGTCACCGAACCACCCGCGCCCGAACCGTACTGCAGAGCATTCTGGGCTATCGTTCCGGTCGGGCCGGCGCCGGTAGAAACGCAGTCGGAAACGTCAAAGGTCAGATTACCGCCAAGACCGGTGATTCCGTTCTTTTGGAAGCCGCTGACTTCGCAGTTGCTCACAGTTACGGTGCGAGCAGGAGAGTCGTAAGCCGCCGCCAGAATCGCCAAGCCGTGCTGAGAGCCGCTGAATGGCGTATCCTCGATGTTCTGGACGGTGACGTCATCTATGCCACCGCCGGCATTATTCATGCCGATGCCGGTGAAACGATAATTGGTGTTGCCGCGACCAAGGCCGTCAACGGTCATGGTATTAACGTTGATTGCATCAGCGTCATGGGCATACAAAATTGGGTAGTTGTCACCCCCACCCGAAGTGAAGAAGGCGGTAAGCGACGTGGGAGAATTCAGCGCCACGCCTGTTCTTGACTGCCCGATGAGCGAGAGATCTTTGGCAATTTCAACCTGCTCTTCGTAGGTGCCGTCAGCGACATTCACTATACCGCCGGCAGCCGCCAGATTAACACCCTCCTGAATGATGGTCTCCGCTGTCGCTTGCGGGCTATCATCGTCGACCCACAATGCGAGAAAGTCACTCTGGAAGCCGGGATCGCCGGCATCAGTTCCGGAACCAAGCCAGGGTGAGTAGTCAACGTCGGTAGAAACTCTGGTTGCTACCGTTGCCGGATCAGCGCCACCGTACCAGTTACCCGGCGCGTTAAGCAATGAGCCGGTTTGATTGTCGATGGCCAGCCCGCCCAGTATATCAATACTGTTCTCGAACAAGTTATTAACCACACCGTCGACGAGTCCGGTGGTGATCCGAATAGCGGCGGTACTACTGCCGCTGAAACTATTATTTGTACAGCTGTAAACTCGACCGCCATTAGTTAGCAGGCCAATGACGTTATTCTGCATGTCGTTCGAGGTAAAATCTATATTGACGTTGCGACCGGTGGCCGGGGTAGCGGCGTTGCGATAGAGATCCACACCGCGCGCGAAACCGGTGATCTGATTGCCATCCAGAACAGCGTAGTTCGTGCCGTTTTCATCACCGAGGTAGGTGCCGTCATCAGTCATGAAGATACCGGTGCCTTCACCGATAGTACTGCCGTCACTCGCGGTTGCTGTGAAGATATTGTCTTTAACGATCAGCGGATTGAGAGAATCCTCGTCGTGGAACAACCACATGCCGGCGTCACCACCCGTGCAAGTGACGGAGTTATTCTGGATGGTCGCCGAGTAATTCGTGTACCAAACCAGAATACCGATGTCCGCGCCAGCGCTCTTATTTGGGGGAACGAAACCCTCGGTTTGACCGGAGGGTGAGGGCATGGTCGGATCAATCGCCGCAGAAATCTGGCGTACGCCGTTCGATTTGACAGTCACCAGATCAATCGTGTTCTGGTCGGCAGGCGTCGGACCGCCGATCACGGTTGTGGGTGACATTCCCACCAGGTTCATGCCGGTGATAGCGTTGACGACCTGGTTGCCGGTCATGGTCAGTGTCTTGGTATCATACCCGTAGTTATAGTGATAGAGACCATCACCGGTATTGGACACGAAGTTGCCCGTGACGACGGCGTTACCCAAGCCCTGGCCGATTGCACGAGCGTATATATCACCGGTGATGTTGGTCACACTATTGTTGGATATCGTGACATCCCCTAGCGCCAGAATCCCATACGAGTGGTAGACCGGTGCAATGACGTTATCGACGGTGCAGTTGTCGATCAGGCCGTCTACGTCGGTCAAACTCAGGTAGATTCCGCGATAGTACGGATTCAGCACCGACACCGAGGTAATCTGCGTGTTGTCGTAGCTCATCCCGTCCTGAGTTATGATCCCGCAGCGATAGTTATTCTTCCCCGCGGTAAGGGTGGGATTGCCCTGCCCATCAAGTGTCAGAGTGCTGATTGTGACGTTGTTCGCATCGACAATAAAGCCTTGCTGGTAAACCGCTCCGAACGTCGTAGTAACATTGTCATCTTCAGCAACGGGTGCGAGCTGCACACCTGAATCAGACTCGCCGGTGATTGTAAGCTCTTTATCTACGGTGATATTCGATTCCAGGTAGGTACCGTCATACACGAAGAGATCATCACCGGCGCCGGCATTGGCTACGCCGTTGGCAACCCAGG
Source organism: uncultured Ignavibacteria bacterium (assembly GCA_964468475.1). Taxonomy (GTDB): domain Bacteria; phylum Zixibacteria; class MSB-5A5; order CAIYYT01; family CAIYYT01; genus JBECKX01. The sequence continues at coordinate 21,096 of CAYXUL010000016.1, forward strand.
TGTAGTGATCGTTGTTCATATCCCAGACGATTTTCATCGCCCAGATATTGCCGGTGCCTTCATTCGCGGGATCGAGATTGTTACGCTCGGAAGTATAGAAGAGATATGCGTCGCCGCCGGCGTCAACAAAGCCGATCGGCCACATGTCGGTGAAAGTGTTGGCTGCGTAACCACCGGCCGTCACAGAATGGGCTGTGCCGCTTGATAGCAATGTTGACAGGCTCGATCCGGTGCGACCCTCCAACCACTGATATGAGAAGTCGCCGGGAGCAGGTGCGTTGACCCAGGCGTAATCGCTGCCGATCTTGAACAAAGTCGGATCGTATGAACGTACCATGGCCGCACTGTCAACGAGATCCCACGCTTCGGTGCCGGAATTCCAATGATAGATGTAGCTTGTCCCTGCTGAGTAGACGGCGACATAGAGATCGGTGCCATCGACAAAGAACTTTGCGAGCCCACCAGTCAGGCTGCCGACCGTCTTCGTGACCGACCAGGGGCCACTCTTGGGAGTGGTGGAATAGCGTGTCGTGAAATTGCCGGAACCTTCAAGTATCCACAATTTTCCGTCGAAGGCAATCTCGTCATGATGAGCCTGGCCATCGCTCAGACCGCTGAACGGCGTGGTAACTTGATGCCAGGTTGAGCCCCCGTCAGAACTCCACCAGCCATACAGATCAGCGTCCAGTCCGCTGCTGCCGGGATTGGCATCGAGGGTGGCGAACACCCAGACATCACTGCCAAAGTAAGTAGCACCGCACTCCCCCAAGTAGCTGTTGACCGGAGACTTGGCACTGACAACCTGCGTGGCGCTTGCGGCTGCCAGACCCGCGATGGATGACGCCTTCTTGAAATAGACATTGTAGTCATGAGTGTCGGGATTGTCATTTTGGTAGTTTCCAGTCACCGTTGCAGAGCGGCCATAGAATACCCAGTAGTCGCTGCCATCATAGACAACAGCCTGCCCCCGTTCGTAATTGGAATTGGACGTGATCTGAAAAGGTGAGCTGACTTCAATCGTGGCTCCCACAGCCGTCAGAGTAAACAGCGATGACGCCAATAGAAGTACTATTAGCTTTTTCATTCGTGCGTAACCTCCCTCCAATGAAGATTATCAAAGCCGGGCCTGCTTCTTCGCAGAGTCACTTTGATAAGGTCATCCGAGTCGTTTTCCGTGTTTGTCCGTGTTCACGCCCCCCACCGTGTGCAAGGCGCTTGGTTAGGTGTTACGGCTCCGGTAATCGAACCGGATCTTTTAGCCGATCTTGCCCCTCCTTTCATCCGGATATCCTGAATCGAAAATTAAGTACGGGCGCGGTTCCCCTTTTGTGGTTCCCCTGCTGAGGTAGTCTGGTATTCTCTCGCACCGCAGTCTTCGAAAGAAGCCCCTTTGTCGATTAAGAGTAGTGTAAAGTTCTTTACCAATCAGAGTCGTTTCCATTGGGCCTGGTTCGAATTTCCTCCCATTGATAGCGCAGAGACACTACTGCGCACAGAGTGCCGAAATAATGAGATTGTGCTCTCGGTCAGATCTCCCCGTTGACGATTCAAGGCTGAAGGAAGTATGAGTTGCCTGCCCGATATTCGTGATTAAATATGGCAAATTTCATCCAGGTAGCAACCATATAAGCTGCGGCATAAACTGGTACAAATTGCGTACGACTAATACGCGGAGCATGGTGCCCATTTTCGGGAGGGAAGTATGCGGACACCACCGCAAGTTTGCCCGTTGAAGATGATTGGACGGGCATTTGTCGTTGTCTAAGTGCGAACTTTGAGTTACTTTCATTAGCCATTGACTGTCGTGACCTCAAAACTACGAAAATCGGACGCGCAGGAGAGGCTAATGTGAAGAAACGAACTGACTACTTAAGCTGGGATGACTACTTCATGGGCGTTGCACTACTTTCAGCCCACCGCTCCAAGGATCCTAACACACAGGTGGGAGCCTGCATCGTTAACGAGCAGAGCAAAATCATCGGCATTGGCTACAACGGCTTCCCGATCGGCTGCTCGGACGACATTCTGCCCTGGGACCGCGAGGGCGAACCGCTGGAGACAAAGTACCCCTATGTATGCCACGCGGAGATGAATGCCATAGTCAATTCTACTGCCGCCGATCTACGCGGGGCAAGATTGTATGTCAGTTTGTTTCCCTGCAACGAGTGTGCGAAGCTGATCATTCAGGTGGGAATTACTAAGGTGATCTACCTGAGCGATAAATATGCGTCAAATCACCTGTTCAAAGCCGCGCGCAAGATGTTCGAAATGGCCGGAGTACAGACGGTGCAGTTGATCCCGAAAACCAAAAAGCTGCTGCTGGACTACAAGAAGTTCACTGATCCGCAGTGATTTTCGCCCTGTACCCCTGGCACCGACAATTAGTATGAACGCAATAAAGAACGGCGGCGAGTGAATATCCATTCACCCGCCGCTGGCTAAGTTCAGATTAACGGTTAACGACAGTCGCCCGGCTATTCCACGTTCTTACGCTCCAACAAGATCAGCGTATTTCTTGGCTTGGTGAATTTGTCGAACGCTGCTTTGAAATCGGGATATTCATCGGTATCGATCAAGTCGTCGGTAAATTCTATAGTTGATGTGTATTGCACTGAGGTGCTGTCATCGCTCATCTTGTAAGAACTTTCCCAGACACCAAACTGGTCCTTGATCTTGACCGGTTCTGCCACAAAGACAGCCCTGTAATCCGAGGGCAGATGGATAACGCCCTCCTTTTTCAGCAGCATCCGAGTGTGTAGATCCAGCGGATATTTCCTCATCGCCTGACCCGGAACTACCGGCAGGCTTGCCACGCCGAAGGGAACCTGGGGCAAACGAAAGATCATCATATCACCCTGGACGATGCCCATTTCCGGACTCTTGAAATCCTGGGCGATACGTGCGGTATCGAGGAGGTTTTCAAGATCGCTAAGGTGATAGTCTTCGTTTTCGGTGCCTTCACCGAGAGAGTTTGCTGCACCCTGGAAAAACTGTTCGCGCTCCTTGGGAGTTGATTGCTGCAACATATTACGGGTGAGGTTGTCAAAATAGCCGGTCAGTTGACAGGCGAAGGTGCCGTCGACGTCCCCATCACTCTTGAGCTGGAGGTCGAAACGACTATCCGAGAGGTTCGCTGAGGCAGCAGGATCATTAACCTCAAGTAGCTCGCTGCCGTCATCGCGCACAAGGAGGCCGGTATCACCCTGGGCATCAAGACAGTAACCGAATTCTGATTTATCCGCGAAAGGGTTCACCCAGAGAGGTTTGCCGTTGTAGTCGGGAAGGTAAACAAACACCGCGTCGAATTGCTTCATCGACGGATGATCCTTTGCCAGCGGTACGGCATCGCGATTTACAAAATGGGGGTAAGCTTCGATACCAGCGGCACGCAACAGAGAAACTAACAGCACGCTCTTGTCGCGCCAGTCACCATACTTGTTGCTCAACACGGTGTCGGCATCGTTGGGCTCGTAACCCGCGGTACCCAGGGAGAGCGCATATTCGCCAACCCCGCGAATATCCTTAATCACATAAAGACAGATCTTGTCGATCTTCTCTGCCTGCGTCTTCGCGCCTTTTGTCAGTTCATCAGCCTTCTTCTTGATGTCACCATCTGTTTGCACGTGCGAGTAGAACTTCTTCCCGATCCAGTCCCCAATCTCCTTCCATGATGTGGCGTTGGTAAAAATCAGCCTCGGAGCAATGAAATCATCATCCGGCATGAAAGGTTCGGGGATGATCTGCGGTACCCACTGATTTGTCCAATTGTAGGTCACCATGCCGTCTTTGGTCGAAGTGGTGTAATCCACGCCGTCATTCTGGTAGGTGTAGGTAATCTTGATATTCTCCGGAGCCGTGATCGAAAGTTCCTTAAAACCGTACGGTTCTGAACCCTGAAACAGGCTGGTACCCCACACAAAGAACTGGTCTGAGTCACTCGGCGCTTTAGTGAATTTGCGCAGATGCAAATCGAGCGTAACGCCCGGCGCCACCGCAGGAAAGGAGATCACCTTCTGGCGCATATTCGAATAGATCGAGGCATTAGCCAAAAACGGCGGGGTCAGGTCATGAATCGCCTTGTCCTCCACTTTCATTGTGGAACCGTCGGCGAGATGAGTTACAGCTTTCACCACCTCCACACTTTCGGCGTCGGCGTTATACAGCTGCTTACGATCGGCGTATTTATCGCGCGCCCTGTCCTGAAACAGCTTCACGATCAAGTAGTAGTCTGTGACCGCACTTGAATCAGGATTTATCGTCACCGCCATCTGACTAGCCAGGACGTATGCGGATGCCTGCGGATATTTGTCAGCTGTCGGGGCGTTCTTGATAAGGTCATCAACGGTTGTATCGTCGAGCACTTTCGTCACGGCCAGTGTCGATTTCGCTGCGAACAAGAACGCGCAAATCAACAGAGCTACCACTGCTATTCTCTGGAACATCATGTCCCTCCACAATCCTCAATTACTAAGCAAACGATAATCCGCTTATTCGGACTTCGCTTCCGATTGCATAATCAATTCCCCGCGCGCAGAGCGCGAAGCGGTACGCATGATATCCTTATATTCAGCGTACTCTTTCGGGCTAAGTTTGGTCGAGTTGAGCAGAAACTCCTTATGATAGGTGACCTGCGTGCCGCCGCTGGCAAGCTCAGTCGGTTTGCTGGCGGTGTAGGTCATTTTGTAATCGATCGGTCCCTTATCGCTGGAGAACGGATCAGGCATTGACTTAACCTTCAAACCCGGCGGGAGATTGATAGTCTCCTCCTCGGAGGCACCAAAGGTGAACCCAAGAGCCCACGGATACTTGCGCTCCGGCAGAGATGCGGAGGCGAGCAGGTACTGAGACATAATCTCAAAGGTACCGGTGGAGACCGGGCTCTTCATCAGAGTGAATTCGCCTGCCTCAGTTGGATAGTTCTCTATCTTGTAGCTGAACTTGATCTCGAACGGCTTATTGAGGTCATTGGCGTCCGTAGTTTCGAAATTTGTGAGTTGAATTCCCGGATATACCCGCTGCAGCAGGTATCCCCAGATCATCGACATCTGCGCAGATGGCATCTGCTTGGCCCACTGGCGTAATGCCAGATCGTAAATGCCGTCAGTGGTTATCGTCACATCGGAGGTGTAAAGGCCATCTTCGGTGAGATTTGAGTTCGCCTTGATGTGTCCCATATTCTCGTCGGCCGGCATCAGAGGAGTTTCGGTGAGCGTACGCCCCTTCGGCGTGCAAACCAGAACGTCCTGCTTGCTTTCGACAGCGGGCAACCAGACACGCGAGTTCTCAACGGTCGGGTCGGCGTAGGTAAAGCTGCCGTCGGCGTTCTTAATTGCCACGATGGCATGATTGAAATGGAGATGGGGCAGATCGGGATCGACATCGGCACCTGCCATCGTCAGGACGACATCCGATTCAACACCCGCGTCACGCAGCATCGAGACCATCATGGCGGCCACATCGCGGCAGACGCCGTAGCGAGTTGAAAATGTCTCCGTCACCGGCTTTGGCTCAAAGCCCTTCTTAGTTCCGGTACCGAGGCCCATATAACGCACCTTCTGGGCCACAAAATGATAGATGGCGTCAATCTTCTCCTGCTTCGTTTTCTTGCCCTGAATCAGCGTATCAACCTCAGCGCGCATGGCATCATTGAGCTTCAGCTTGGGCTCGACCATCGCGTACCACCAACGGCTGATCTCTTCCCACGACTTGATAGTAGTTGCAATTACGGTGGGCGCCACTTCGGTCAAGCTGGGCATGGCGGGCTCTCTGATGATGCGGTCGACGTCTTTCGCAGACCAGACGTAGGTTACCCTGTCGCCTTTCTCTTCCTTCTTGAACTTCACATCGCCATTACGCACAACGTACCGCAGCGGCTTGTCCTTCGGGCCGCTAAGTACGAATTTCTTCTCGATAATCGGATCGAATCCCTGGAAGACTTCCATGGCATCAAATTCATTATCCATCGGCGCCTGGTAGACGTAATCGGTAACGCGATATTCGATCGCATCGCCAATTTCGAGCCCCTTGAAGGTGATAACTCTTTCGAGGGCATTTTCATCATAGATGTTCATCGCCTGGTTAGCAATCGCCGAGATATCCTTCATCATGTCCGGCGGCACATCAATGACCGTACCATCTTTCTTGATGACACGGGCAAGATCCACGGTAACACTGTCGTACACTTTATAGAATGGGTACTTCACTTCGCCGTAGGAGTCGATCCCTTTCTCAGTGAGGACCTTGATTAACTCATAAGTATGACCTACGCCGGTACCGTTGTCGTTGAAGTCAAAGCTGGTTTCGGAATCGAGAATCAGTGCATTTGCGTCGGGGTACTTATCCTTACCTCCGGCGTTGTCAATCAGCTTCTGCGTGTCTTTGTCAACAGTTGATGCGTTCGCAATGGCTCCGGGTACAACCAAAGCCAAGCCCAGACAAACGACTAATAATGTTATCCACTTTCTCATCGTTATGCTCCTCACTTCAGGTTCATTTGAAATCGATTGATTTATCACTGTCATTCCTGCATGGCATTATGGGCAAGTTTGCTCTGCGCGCGTCCTGCGACGAAAATCAGGCACCGTTTCAGGATACGCCAGGTTGATATTTCCCAAATCTGTCTTTATCTGTCAACACCGTACCTGCTGCAAATATACAATATATCTAGTTGTAATACATTATTGACGAAAAAAAGGTTGCGAGAATCGACCTCAGAATCGTCGATCCCCGACCGGCGTCAGTCGCTGTCATTTCTCTTTCTTAAGAGATACCAGTGTCGCGCCCCAGGAAGAGGCAGACTGGCTGTCCAGTCGGTAGGAAGCGACGGCTTCGCTTCTTTCCAGCAACGCATGCACTGTCCTCCTGAGATTTCCGATTCCTTTACCGTGAATGATTCTTATCTCGTAGATACCGCGCCGCCGACATTCCCTGATGTATTCCGGGACGAGTTCCTTGACATCCCTGGGATTGAAGCTATGCAAATCGAGTATTCCATCGATAGGAAATTCGACCGGCTGATCGGATTCGGACTGCATATTACTCTCCCGGAACTGCGGCTTTCTGCAAAGCATACGCGGTACGAAAATGACAATTTAGCTTGTTAGCTCGATATTGCGAGCTATATTTGAACTCAGTAGTCAACATGGGTTGGTTGGTTACGCTACGCCGGCTGGGAAAAGCCTGATCTTCTCCAGCCCGAAGCCGTTGAGGTTTCGCCTGACGTCGCGACCAAGTCCACCCGGGCAATATTCATCGTTTCACACAAGGTTTAAAGCTATGAAGATCCTCATTCTCCTGCTGATTGCCTCAGCCTGTGCTTTTGTTTGGATACCCTCCGCAGCGGCGCTGGAATATCAAGCAGCGCCAGGCGGGTCGCCCGTCGCGCCGGTAATTACCTCACCAAAGAGAATCAATCAATTGCCTCACCCGATTGAATCGGACAAGCCTGAGCGCAAGGAGCATGAGAAACCGATGGAAAAGCCAAGCGTGCTTCCGCCGGTAGCGAGTTACGATCCGAGCAATCCGGGATACGTGATTGACAAATTCGCGGAATCAACGACCAGGAGCCCTGAGCAGCTTTCTCCCTGCCAGAGTTTTATTGGTACGCTTGACACGGGCTGGAACCCACCTGATCCGCATGTCGCGGTTGGCCCCGATCATGTAGTTGAAGTCGTCAACAGCTCGATTGCTATTTTCGACAAGAACACCGGGCAGAAACTGATGCAAACGACCGCATCGTTCTGGTTTCGCAATACCTCACCGGCGCCGCCGAGCAGCTTCATCTACGACCCCAAAGTCGTCTATGATCCGACTGCCGGACGGTTCGTGATATTCTACCTGTGCACGGACGATGTTAGCCAGGCGTCGTATCTCGTTTCTGCGTCAGCGTCTTCCGATGCGATGGGGAATTGGTACAGCTACAACTTCGACGCCACTCTGAACGGAACCACTCCCAGCAATACCTGGGCCGACTATCCCGGGCTCGGTTTCGACTACGATCAGGCGGTTTACCTGACCTCCAACCAGTGGATTTTCGACGGCGATTTTGTCTATTCAAAAATCAGGATTCTTCCAAAGACGCAACTCTACGGTGGATTAAGCGTCAGCTACAACGATGTCTGGGATATGCGCTACCATGATAATTCGCGTGCTTTCACGGTGAAACCTGCCAGCACCTATTCGGATGCAGGCGGAGAATACCTGGTCAGCAACATCTGGTACGGCAGCACCTACACGACATACTGGAAAATAACCGACCCCCTGCTCAATCCGTCAATTACACTTCAGCCTCAGGTCAATGTGCCCGGCTATCCTGCGCCGCCGAACGTTGCCCAGCTCGGTGGGAATGCAGTGGGAACGATCGGACCAATGACGCAGGATGTGGTCTTCAGAAACGGCAAGGTCTACACCGCCTTTAGCGAATCGTTCAACTGGGGATCCGGGACGGTCAGCGCCGTACGCGTACTGGGGATTGATGTAACCAATTCTACAGCCGCGGTAGATTACGTATTCGGCGCCGACGGCAAGAACTACTTTTTCCCCTCCGTGTACGTTGATCCGAATGACAAGATTTATCTAGTGTGCAATCGCTCAGCTACCAGCGAGTATATCAGTATCCACTACGTCGAGGATCTCGCCAGTAACTCAACCAGCGTGCTGCTGAAGGCTGGAGAGAGTGCGCGCGCCGGGTCGGCGCCGGTGCGCTGGGGTGACTATGCCGGGATATCCCCCGATCCTGATGATCAAGGTAAGGCGTGGCTTTGTATGGAATACCCGAGCGCCTCTTCGGGAAGTTGGTACACCTGGATAGGTCAGGCGCCCTCGAAATTATCGGCGCCATCACTGGTGAGCCCTGCCGATTCGGCCACCACTACGTTGCCCGCCCTGCTGGCTTGGAACCCGGTAACAGCGGCGCAGACCTATGAACTTCAGATTGCTGACAATCCCTCTTTCACCACCCCGGCTGTAGATGAATTCGTTGACACTTCAGCGTATGCAGCCGCCGGATTAGCCGACCAGACTACCTACTTCTGGCGAGTAAGGCCGGACGGTTGCCCGAATAATCCCTGGTCCCCCACACAACAATTCCGCGTCTGCAATTTCCTCGCGGGTGATGCCGACGGGAACGGACTGGTCTCAATCGGAGATGCCGTCTTCGATATCAATTACATCTTCTCTGGAGGTGCTGCCCCATCACCGGAAGGAAGTGGGGATGCTAACTGTGATGGTACGGTTACAGTTGCCGACGCCGTCTACCTGGTCAACTTCGTTTTCGGCGGTGGACCTGCGCCTTGCCGGAATTGCTAGAGGATTGCCGGAATTGGGCTGGAATTGTCTGACCTCAAAATCATAAGGATATGATATGACGATGAACTGCAATTCAATCATCGCATCTGGTGCGCTGGTTTTCTGTTGCATTCTCTTTACCGTTCCCTGTAAAGGAGAATCCGCCGGGATGGCCTCACCCAAATTCGACTATCCGAAAGCTAAGCGCGGGAATGTGGTTGACACTCTTCATGGCGTAGCGATTCCTGATCCATATCGCTGGCTCGAGGATACCGATGCTCCGGAAGTGCAAAAGTGGACAGATGAGGAGAATGCCCTCACCAGGAAGACCCTTGATTCATTTCCGATTCGCAAGCAGCTGATTTCCGAGCTTGAAAAGTTGTGGAACTATGCGCGCATGGGAGTACCGGTTCGTCGTGGAGATCGCTACTTCTACACCTATAACGACGGGCTGCAGAACCAGAGTGTGCTCTACATGCAACAGGGTCTGGATGGCAAGCGTGAGCCATTAATCGATCCAAATCAACTGTCGAGCGAGGGCCTGATTGCGATGGACTGGTGGGTTCCTTCGCATGACGGCAGCAAAATCGCCTATGGCTTGTCGGCCAAAGGATCAGAGAATTCTACGATCCACATTTATGATGTCGACAATCGGCAAGTGCTACCCGATTCGATTGATCGCTGTCGCTATTCCTCGATAGCATGGCTGCCGGACAATGACGGCTTCTTCTACGGGCGCAATCCGCAGCCGGGCACAGTTCCAGCCGGTGAGGAATCATATCATAAGAAGATTTTCCTGCATAAGCTCGGTTCAGATCCGGATCAGGACCCGATGATCTTCCAGTATGAGGATCAACCAACCTGGCCGCCGGCGATGGAGATCGCTGAAGACATGAAGACCCTGCTGACACTTGTTTACAAGGGATCTGCTGAGGGTGTGCGTCTCTATTACAGTAGCCTTGACTCACCCAGCGATGTCAAGCTGTTGGCCGACGGTGAGGGAGTCTCTTTCATTCCCATGACAACGAAAGACAAACTCTTCATCTTGACGAATGAGAATGCCCCCTTCTACAAGTTAATGGTTACCGACCTGGCAGCTCCTGACAAGAAAAACTGGCACGAGGTTGTGCCCGAGGGCACGGAACTTCTGCA
>CAYXUL010000016.1:31632-43456 GCA_964468475.1 uncultured Ignavibacteria bacterium
TTCTTCTCGTACACATCGTTCGTGACTCCTGGAGAGGTGGAACGTCTCGACCTCAACAACATGAAGCTGACCACATTCCACAAACCCGATGTCAAAGTGAACCCGGATGATTATGTCGTTGAGCAAAAGTGGTACAAATCGAAGGATGGCACCTCGGTGCCAATGTTTATCGTTTACAAAAAGGGACTCAAGCTGGATGGCAGCAATCCCGCCTATCTCACCGGCTATGGCGGTTTTCAGGTAAACGAAACACCCTATTTCAGCAGTAGCCGGCTGCTGCTTCTGCGGCGGGGTTGTGTCTTTGCGCTGCCTAATCTACGCGGTGGCAGCGAGTTCGGCGAGCAGTGGCATCGTGACGGCATGCTGGCAAATAAACAGAACACTTTCGATGATTTCATTGCTGCCGCAGAGTATCTGATTAATAATGGCTATACCAACAAGAACAGGCTGGCGATTTGGGGCGGAAGCAACGGCGGATTGCTCGTCGGTGCAGTTGAGGTGCAACGCCCCGACCTGTTTAAGGCGGTAGTCTGCGAAGTCCCCTTGCTTGATATGCTGCGATACCAAAACTTCCTGATTGCCCGCTATTGGGTGCCAGAGTACGGGTCCTCTGAAGATCCGCAACAGTTCAAGTACCTGCTGGCTTACTCGCCGTATCAGAATGTCAAGCCCAACACTGCCTACCCGGCCACGCTCCTGACTGCGGGAGAAGAGGATGGTCGCGTGCATGCCCTGCACGCGCGCAAATTTGCTGCGATGCTGCAGTACGAGACCACCGGCGATGCGCCGATTTTGCTCTGGGTCGAGCGCAAGGGAGGTCACGGACAGGGCAAACCAATCTCCTTGCAGATGGAGAGTGTCGCAGACGTTTATACCTTTCTGCTCTGGCAGTTGGGAATGCTGAACTAATAGTAATCAGAGGATACGGACCGATTTCGAGCGATTCGTATTGACAATTTTCGAATACTGACTAATTTTCTCTGAACAATCCATTTTCAGTAAACTCTGATATCGCCCGATAGGAGATTCCCGATGCAACCACGCCATTTTTGCGTCGCTGCCGTTCTCATGGTAGCACTGGCAGCGTCCGCCACGGCGCAGCTGCGTCCCGATACGATTCGCGTTGAAGTTGACTACATGGAGGACGGCACCCATTCGCATATCCTCAACCAACCTGAAATCGATGCCATCGTGCAAACCTTCGCGTGCCAGGGTATCACTATAATTGTGGAAATCTCGGACGCAGTACCGCACGAGGATGTATTAACCGGATTCTTCTATGACGGCGGCCCGGGCACATTTGGCTGGTACAAGAATACCTATATGGATCATCTGGGAGAACCGGGCTGGCATTACTGTATCATGGGCCACCAGTATGACCCGGGAAGCGGTGTCACCACGAGTTCCGGCTACGGCGAGATTTACGGAGATGATTTTACAGTGACGCTCGGGGCGTTTTCGGGGGGCATCGGTACTGCTTTTGATCGTGCTGCGACATTCGTTCACGAGCTGGGACATAATTTGGGATTGCGGCATGCGGGCGATCAGAATGAAGGGACCATCGGACAATACAAACCGAATTACGCCAGTGTTATGGCGTACCGCTACCAGCTTGATGGTGTGAGCACGGGCATGGTTTGCCAGGATCTTGCCGAGCCGCAGTTGATCGATTTGCGCATGCTTGATTACTCCCACGGAGCTCTTCCGCCTCTAAATGAAACTGCTCTCGACGAAAGCGCCGGTATGGGCTACGGACCGGTAGACTGGAACTGCAATGGCGTAATCGATCCGGGGACGGTGTCAATTAACCTCCGCACGTACTACTGGTGCGGTAACGGCAGCGGCTCAGTCGTCCTTACCGATTACAACGACTGGGACAATCTCACGGATGTCACAGCGTCAGGACCGGCAAAGGTTGCCACCGCCGCGGAGACGGTCGGCTGCATCACTCTGGAAGAAGTTGAAGCGATGCATAAGGCGGCGTCGGAGCGGGGAGGAGAGAATCTGCCACCATGTGTTGCGCCTTCGGTAGCGATTGAATTCTGCGAGTACATCTGCAATGATTCTGACGGAGACGGTTGGGGTGATAGTAGTGACACCACCAACGTCTGTTTGCCGGACAATTGTGATAACGTCCCCAATGTCGATCAGTCAGACGTGGATGGCGACGGTCAGGGAGATGTCTGCGATCCTGATGCCGATGACGACGGCGTTCTGAATGAAAACGACAATTGCTGGCTGATTCAAAACGCGAGTCAGGTGGACGCAGATTCCGACGGAGTCGGAGACGCCTGCGACAACTGCCCTGCCACGCCTAACCCCGACCAGATGGATGAGAATGGTGACGGAGTCGGCGACCTGTGCGATGGGCACGTACACATATACTCGCCGGCACAGTTGCCGGACGGCTGCTTGAACCAGCCCTACAGTTATCAGTTTGTCGGAGTGGGCGGTACCGGGACGCTTTCGTGGGCCTTCCTGGGCGGCGATTTGCCGTACGGCTGTACTTTTACCGGCGGAACGGACGGCATCGTCTCGGGGGTGCCGAATTATCCAGCAGTCTATTTCTTCACTGTTGAGCTTAGCGATTCGCAAGCACCGGCGGCAAAAGATACGATCAGCGTAAGCGTTAATGTTGTTACACCGCTCTATGTGCCCGGTGACGCCGACGGTAACGCTGCAATCAGCATTTCTGACGCGGTCAAAATTGTCAACTACATCTTTGCCGGCGGCTCCGCACCGTCCCCAATCGAATCAGGCGATGCCGACTGCAACGGATCAATTGCTATTAGCGATGCTGTTTTCATAATTAACTATATTTTCGCATCTGGACCACCTCCACCGTGCAGCGGCTGCGAATGATCTGAACTCACTGCCAATCCATTTGGTATGTCTCGACGGCAACTCAATGACTGAGTTGCCGTCGTTTTTCAAGAGCACTTTACCAGCGCCCGTAGCTCGGCCGTGTAATGCCGCAAGAAATCCCATGTGCGTTGCGCTACAATTTACTTGACGATCTGAGCTTGATCACTATGTTATAACAGTAACTCAAGTATCACTTTCTACTTTCGTGGTCGGGAGACCATTACTACAACGAAGAATAGCTAGCGCAGGAAAAATCAGATAACCCTTCAACTCCAAGCCGGGAGAGGAAAATGGGTGTGATGAGTGGCGTCTTATGTTCCTCCGGGTTTCGGCATGTGCTCGTGCTGTCCGCTGTCGTACTTTTCTGCGTCTCAGCTACTATGCTGGCCCAGGCTCCGGGCGATATCGACGTTCACATTGAGCCTGTCTTCAATGCATTGCCGGGAGACACCGTTGACGTCAGCATTAACATCTCCAATGCCTATAGCGAGGAGCTGGGCGGCGCTGCCTTTGCCGTACAGTTCGACACGCTGGCTCTGAAATTCATCGAGGGCATTCCGAAAGCGGGCCCCTGCCCCTGGTTTGGCGCGACGACCTACGAGATCAGCCCGGGTCTGCTCTCTTTCATCGGCGCCATGGCGACGTTCCACTGCACCATTGACGATTTGGGCAACCCGGTACTGGTGCTTCGCTTTGTAGTGAAAAATGACCCCCTTCTGGTAGGGTACATAACACCCGTGCAGTTCGTCTGGATCGATTGCACCCACAATGCGCTGTCCAATGACCTGGGGTCACAGGAAATGCGCAGCCACAACGTCTATCGCTGGTTCGATGACTCCACTTCTGTCGCCCACAATTCTGACATTCCCACGATTTTCGGTTCTCCCGACAGCTGCCTTACCGGCAGCGTTCTGTCAAACATTAACTTCTACAGTGGCTTCGTAGGCATCGCCGACTCTGTCCTGAACGATATTGGCGATCTGAATCTGAATGGTATCTCGTGCGAGATCGCCGACGCGGTGGTGCTCGGGGATTACCTCCGCCACGGCATCTCGGCCTTTACGGTCAACCTCGGAGCCCAGCTGAACGCCAGCGATGTCGACGCCGACATACGGCGAGGAACCCTGTCCGACTATATATATCTGTTGCAGGTAATCAATTCCAATGCGGCGCGCACGCAAGGCTGGCGGGGTTATGTTTCCAGCCACACCGCATTCGTGGTTCAGCATCTCGACACCAAGGTTGTTAACATTGACTATCCCGATAGTGTCGCCGCGCTGTTGTTGAGGTTTTCGGGAAATGTTCAGGTTGTGTCCTCGAATCTCCCTTATCAGCTGGAGACAATCAGCGAGACCGGAAACACCAGAATACTCTACATTCCCGCCATCGATGACCAGCCGTTGCCGCAATTTCCGGGTAGCATAGACATTAGCTATTCCGGCGTGGGGCGACTGACCGAGGTTCAATTGGCCGATGTCAACGATGCACGGATTCCGGTCGTGATCAATCGCGTACCGGGTAACGAGAATGTGTGCGGGGATGCTTCCGCTGATGGCCTGGTGTCGTTTAGTGACGCCGTGTTCATAATCAACTACATCTTCGGTGCGGGCTCCGCTCCTCCCGACTTAGTCGCCGCGGATGCAGACTGCAACGGCAATGTTTCAATCGCTGATGCCTTGTTTATCATCAACTACGTGCTCGGTATCGGCCCCGGCCCGTGCTCAACCTGTAATTGAAACGCAAGCATTCATCTTGCAGAAAAAAACGGCAGAGGGGAAATCCACTCTGCCGCTGCCCTTTGCTAGCGTCAACCGATACGGCACCAAGGCTTATCCGAAGACTTCCTTGTTGGCGTCGATATCGTAACGCTTGATCTTCTCAAACAGCGTCGTGTAGTCGATCTTCAGTATCTTTGCTGTGCGACGCTTATTGCCGCGCGTCTGATTGAGAACGCGAATTATCATGCCGCGCTCCGCCTGCATCTGTGCATGCTGACCGACTTCCTTCAAGCCTGCACCCTCACGCAATTGGATCTCCTCGGTTGTGGCCAGACGAATCGCCAGGTGCTCCGGCTTAATCTTCTTGCCCTCTGCCAGGATGATCGCCCGCTCGATGGTGTTCTCCAGTTCACGGACGTTTCCGGGCCAGTGGTAGCGTTCCAGCAACGACAGTGCATCCTTCGCGAGGGACTTCTCTCCCTTCTTCATCTGCGACGAGTAACGTCGTACGAAATGCTCCGCGAGTGGGGGTATATCCTCACGGCGTTCACGCAACGGCGGAACTTGTATCGGAAACACCGACAGGCGATAGTACAGGTCTTCGCGGAACTTCTTTTTCGAGATAGCTTCGGAAAGGTCAATATTCGACGCGGTGATTACTCTCACATCAATCTCAATCGACTTGGTGCCACCCAGACGCTCGAAATTTTGTTCCTGCAGCACGCGCAGCAGCTTCGCCTGTAATGAGAACTCGAGATCACCAATTTCGTCGAGGAATATCGTGCCGCCATTGGCCAGCTCGAATTTACCCATCTTGCGGGCGTGGGAGGAAGTAAACGCACCCTTCTCCGATCCGAACAGCTCATTTTCCAGCAGTTCGCCCGGGATTGCTGCGCAGTTGATCGTGATGTACGGTTTTTCCCGGCGGCTGGAAAGCGAGTGGATCGCGCGCGCAAACAACTCCTTGCCTGTACCCGACTCCCCGGTGAGGAGTACTGTAGTATCGGAGGGCGCTACCTTCTGCACGAGCCTGGAGACTTCCTCCATCTTCTCGCTTTTCCCGATAATCTCGTGCGCTCCCAGGTTGCGCGCTAATTCCTCGCGGAGCAGCAGGTTTTCTTCCTTGAGGCGTTGATTCTCCAGCGCCCGCTCGATCAGCACCTGCAGGTGGTCGGAATCGAACGGCTTCTGCAGAAAATCGAATGCGCCACGTTTCATCGCTTCGACCGCAGTTTCGATGGTACCATAAGCGGTCATCATAATGACCGCCGCCGCCGGATTGCTCTCCTTGACCTGGCTTAGCACATCCAGCCCGGAAAGATCGGGCATTTTCAAGTCGGTCAGAACGACGTCATACTGCTTCCTCTTGCTGCGTTCAACTCCTGCCTGACCGCTGTCGGCGGCATCCACTTCATGCCCATCGGCAGTGAGGGAGGCCGACAGCATTTCACGCATCGATCCTTTATCGTCTATTACCAGTATATTAGACACTTCAGAATGTCCCCTACTCTGCCTTGAAGTTACAATTAGCCTGTCAGGGATATTATCGTCAGAATTGAGAATCGCTGAAGCAGCGTCGGTGTGGGAAAGTCAATCAGCGCCTATGGATTGCAGTTGCGACAGGGGGAATAGCATTGGTTTAGGAGATCTTCGCGGGAGGTGGAGCGCACCAGTTCAAGGGTGTCGCTGTTTCGAATTGAACGGCAACCCGGCCGATGGAAACGCAACGTGCGCGGATTTCCGAAATAGCGCGTTTCCGGGTGTGTCGGCGTCACCGACCAGATCCCTGTCTTTGCAGCAAGCGCAACTCTCTGGTCAGCGCAAATCTCACTACCGGGTTCGGTCTGGAGAAGTTCTGCGGAAAAAATGTAAGCTCGCGCCATCCCCTCACGAACCAGTTCGCCATTGACGAATGTCGAGCCGGCATACAGGAACGCGAGCGTGCGGCCGTAACGGTCGGTGCGTTCCGGGCCGTAGGCATAACGCAGTTCCCTGTCGAGAATCAGCTCTCCCAGCAGCTTTCGCGCTTCTGCGAAGAAAGGCTGGTTATGCTCGGGCGTGTCGATACCGAGCAGCCGTACGTGCCGGCCATCGGCGCGCACGAAGGTATCCCCATCGATGATGCGCGCTGCGGCGCTCCCCGATTTTACCGGCCCCTGAGGAACCAATTGCTGAGGGCTGCGACGAAGTACTATTAATAATACTAGAATGACCGCCAGCGCCAGTAGAAAGGCGAGGCGGTAGTTTCTGGTTGATTTGCGATTATATTTGCGGGAGGTTTGTCGAGATGAACGGCGCTTCAAAAAGTCTCTCGGCGCAGCCGCTGCATCAGCTCACGCATTTCGTCGGTATCGGGGCCGTACTCGGAAGCTTCCCGAAGATGGTGCGCCGCCCGTTTGCGGTCCTTTAACTCAAGGAATATCTCGGCGCTGACTACATGCGCCGCCTGTAAATTCGGCTGCGCGTTCACAGCAGCTGTCGCTGCGGCACGGGCCTTGCCGAATTCGCGCTCGTGGAAATACAGCTCGGCGCGGGCCAGGTGCGGTTCGGCCGATTCGCTGTCGAGTTCGGAGGCTTTTCGCAGTATCCGGAAAAACTCCCGGCGCAAATCGATGTCCGGCTTGCCGCGATACTGTTCCAGCAGCGCATACGCCACCCCGATCAGAAATGCCGGTTCGTGCGGATTCTTGTGCACGGCAGCGCGGAACTCAGCCTCTGCCTGCTCGACGCGATCATCGAACAGGAAGATCCAGCCCAGGGCAAAATTCGCCTGCGCCGCGCTGGGATTGGAGCGGTACGCCCGCCGCACGCACTTCTCGGCGGCCTGCCACTGCTGCATCTCCTTGTAGGCAAACGCCAGCGCCATGTTCATTTCGTAATCGTCGGCGTCGTGACGCAGTGCCTGCCGGGCACAGGAAGCGGCTTTGCCGAAATTGCCGCGCGCGAGGAAATACTCCACCTGCAGCCGCGGATCGCTTTCCAATTCCGAGAGCAGGCGCAACTGGCCCAGCACTTCGCCATCACCGTGAGAGCTGGCGTATGCCGTCAACAGCGTGCGGCGCGCCTTCCCCCACTTCCCCTGCTCCATGTACAACTCACCGAGCCTGACGCGGCCGCGTCGGGCGAAGCGCAAATCCTCGGTGAGGTCGTTGCTCAACGCCAGCTGGTACTGTGCCTCCGCTTTGCTGTACTGTTTCATCTCCTGTAATATCATCCCCAGCTCGATGTGATATTTGGAGGATTCCGGAAATTCAGCCAGCGAGTTTTCGATCTCTTCTCGGCTCGACAGCAGTCGACCGGAACGGCGATAGACTAAGTAGCGATGATAGTGCGCCTCGGGGGCGGTCGGAAATTCCCAGCTGACGTACGACTCGCCGGGGTGCTTGCGGATATAGTTGTTGTACTCCTCGGAGGAGTGAAACATCCGCGTCCGACGCACCGGCCGCTGACGCAGCACCGCCGAGATCGATCGCTCCCGGGAAATGAGACGCTGCGTCTCCGCCAGGACGCGATCATCATCGCCCTCTTCAAAAGCCACATAAATCGCGGCGACTTCCCGCTCGGGATTGCGGTCGAGATAACTATTGAGACGAAGCTGAGATTTTAGCCTCTGCCAGAAAGAACGAACCTGAGAGATCATACTACGAGTAAGATATCGCGCCTCCGCAATCGGTCAAGTTTTATTCTAATTAGTATTAACGATAATAATCCTCCGCGTCCGGATGCTGAGCGACCGCCACACCGGGCATGGCTGTGTTTCTGCTCTAAGCGGTTGTTAAATAAGGTGCTGTGCGCCTGAGTGACTCGGTTGCCGGTGTCCCCGGAACAACGCGGAAAGCCCCGCTGCGGCCTGCTATATTATTATTAATAATATACTCTCCTGTTGCCTCTCAATTCTGGAGTGCAGTAGTTTGAGTCAGCGGTTGTTGCGCTGTGTCCGCTGGCGGACCATCCAATCACATTACCCCCTTAATTCCATAAGGTTAAAGAAAATCGCCCCCATCTGCCGATCGATGTCTCATTGGATATTCTTTATTATTGTTAATAATACTTCGTTCGCAAGGGTGCTCTCGACAAGGATTTGTGAAGGCAACCGCAGCCGCTGCTATTGGCTTCTCCCCCCCGGCCCTCTCCTGTTCATGGGAGGGGAGCGTCTGGACACTATAATAGTTGATACCCGATATCCGGTATCCGGTATCCGATTTCCGGTATCGTTTATCGGGTACCGGGTATCGGGCGCTTCTTCTGCCGTAATCGCTTGTTGCGTAGAGGCGCAGCATGCCGAGCCCTTAACCGGTTCGCGGGCGCACCGTGTTGCGCCCCTGCCGGCGCCGGCGCGTCACTTCCACGCAGACGGGAGTCCAGGGATGTCTGATAAGGCCGATAGTCACCGCCAGCAGACGCCCTCCCAGCCGGGTGACAGCCTGGGGGGAGGAATGCTGGTCTAAGCGACCCATTTAATTCTCGCGCAAGCTCTTGTCCGATAGGATAAAACAGGGCAAAAAAAGTTGCAATGAAACCCAGTTTCCCCTTGACAATTCCCTCCATTTAGGTAGATTGGCTGCGGTTGGTTGAACGTTTTGATGTACCTGCCGTACATTACTTTACAAACTTCATAAGCACGTTTTACTTTAATATGCCTCGCTCTTAAGCGCTCATTGTCGCTTTGTTAACGCAAATTCTCAATTCACTTCAATTGCGTAACAGCATTAGTGCGCTTATCTCTCCTATTATTCCATTCTCCAAACCTGTCTCACTTTGTTACTTGTCGTTAATTACTAACTGTTGTAACAACCGTAAGGTTTGAGGAGGTGAATACGCTTATAAGGGCGGTTCACGGTAGATAAAGATTACCCCGACAAATTTTCGAGAAAGATTTTAGTGTACGACCTTACACGGGGTCGCTAAGCTCGCCGACAAAAGCGTCGACGAATTAGTTGGAGCCCCGAAACGCTACATGACGGAAAAGCTTGCCGAAGATTTGGGCGCGGTTCTGATCTCAGCGATACCCTAGACAAGTAAAAACTGAGTTCGGACGCGGCCTGCAGGCGATTCCGCAAAGCCGGTTGCGGCAGGCGATTTAGACCTGTCACAACTACTTAGGAAAACAAGTTCATGTCCTGTTTTCTCGGTCGTTGCGACGACCCGAAGACTTTTAAGTACTTGAATTTTCCTTTCTTTACCTTGTAAGGAGGAAGTACATGTTCAAACGACTTTTGGTAGTCATGCTACTCGCGGCTTTTGTTTTGAGCCTGTTTAGTATGGCGTTGGCTACCAAGGATCCAAGTGCCATGAAGACCTATCTTCAGGCCCTGCCCCCGGGTAATGCACGTACCCTGCTGAATCCAGTGGATATCAGACCGGGTCACAAGACTTTCCCAGGCGCGGCTCCGACGCTTAACGTCAGCCCCGTCACCGGAAAGTTGAATAAGTCCCCTAATCAGGGATGCACATCCGTGGAGTATGACTGCGGCGCCGCGTATTACGTTAGTTCGCCCAGTTGGGGCCAGGCAGTTCGTTATTCAACCGGCAGCGATGAGTGTCAGCCGATTACGCTGAATCTCGCATTTGCCACGGTTGGAAACGATCTGACCACGGACTCAGGCGTTGATGCCGAGGTCTATGCCGATGATGGTTTCTTGCTTCCTGGTGCCGTTTTATACACTGTTCACGTTGCCGGTGGCGACATCGTCGATTTCCCTACGACTGTAGATATCGACCTGACGCCTTCCGGTCTCACTTTCCCTCCGGGGACTGAGTATCATGCCGGCTTTCGTCCGACTGATCCTACCGAGACCTACGGCGGACTGATCGACGATGGCTCATGCGGCCAGAGCCGTTCCAGCTACTGGGACAACGGTTTCAGTACCTATGTATGGTACGCGATGCCTGATGTCTTCAGCGGAACGGACTTTAACTGGGTGCAGGCCCTCGAAGTCTGCTGCAGCCCGCCCCCGCCGTCCACCTGCACCAATAACGTCTACTATGGTCCGGTGGCGTTTGCTTGGGGTGCGTTCGTTAATGGTGCGGCTGTTCGGTATGAGGCTGACGCCAGCGCGTTGAACTGCCAGGTGACGACCGTCAACGCTGCCATCTATGACGATGGTACGCTTGGCGCGCCGAGCAACGGCGGTATCAATATGACTGTCTGGGCTGATGATGGTTCCGGTCTTCCGGGCGCGGTTCTGGGTACGATTTTTGTTGACGACGCTACCGTAGCGGCCAACACGTTCCCGGCCATGGTCACGGTGGACTTCACCACGCAGGCCCTGATATTCCCGGCCGGCACGGATTTCCATGTTGGTTATGCTGCGGCAGTCACCGATGATGACTACCCGCCGCTGTCCGACGATGGTGGCACCGGCGCGGCCACACCCGGTGTGATGCAGTCAAGTGCATTCTATTCCGGTGCGTGGGATTTCATGGTAAACTACGACGCACCCTATGATGACAACTTCTTGATTGACGCCGAGGTTTGCTGTACCCCTAATCCGGTTGTGTGCGAGAACATCTCGTACAACGGTTCGGCTTACTACTACTGGGCTGATCCGGACGCCTTTGATGACACTTTCCGCAACGAGCGCTTCAGTATCCCGAATAACGCGGGTCCTGAGTGTACGTTGAAGACAGTGGCTCTGGCGTTTGACGGTTCCGGTTCGGTTGGAAGCCCGGGTGCTGATATTTACATCTGGAATTCCGACGGTACCTTCCCGTCAACCGTTGTCACTTCGGTTCCGGTTAACCCGGTTGTGGATTTCTTCCCGGCATACACGACTGTTGATATTTCGGCGATGAATCTTACGGTCAGCAGTGACTGGCACGTAGGTTATCAGACGATTGACAACAGCGGTGTCAGCACCGACGTGCTGGCAATTTTGTCGGATGACGGCAATTCCGGCCAAAATCGCTCAAGCGAATTCTGGCCGCCGTCAAGCGGCGGCACCGGTTACGGCACTATGCTGGATAACTGGGGTGTCGACGTTAACTTCCTGATCGAGACTGATGTCTGCTGCGTGCCTCCGGGATATTGCCCGATCACGTGCAGTCCGTCCGATCAGTGGCCTATTTTCAACCACGACTTTGCCCGCACGGGCCAGTCAGAGATGGCACTGGGCGACCTTTGCGGAGTTGTCTTCGCATGGAATTATACCGGTCCTACCGGTATCAATTTCGCGGGTCCGGTGATTTCCGATGACCTGGTCGTGCAGGCATTTGATGATCGTGTTCAGGCTGTAAACCTC
>CAYXUL010000016.1:43556-50325 GCA_964468475.1 uncultured Ignavibacteria bacterium
GCCAGCCTGTACAATACCAACCTGGCCGCCGCCAGCACAAATGGTGGCACCGGTGGTATCTTTGGTCCTCCGTCCTCTGACGGCACACAAATCTTCTGGGATGTCACTGAGAATCTCTTCAGTGCCACGACTCAGAATGGTGCGATCGTGTCCACTTCACAGGGCGCCGGATCATTTGTGATCAATTGGATATACGACTTACCGTTCGAAGGTGTCCTTAACCTCGGCGTAAGTGGTGGCAGCACCTATCGCTGCGATAACATTTATATCAACGCTAACTTCGCGTTTGGTAACTACTCGACCTATTCAGGTATGAGAAAGGCCATCGATGCCGCAACCGGCGCCGAGACCTGGCCCGACAATTACCTGCAGGGTGTCACTTACTACGACCCGCCGTCAACCAACAACGAGTTGGTATTCTTCCCGCAGTGGGATGAGTATAACAACGGTAACGCTGCGACACGCGGTGTTCGTGCCGTCAACTTCAACAACTCGACGGTATGGGTGAATGGCCCGGATCCGAATGATCCGGACGAGCCGTACACCAACGAGGTTCTGGGTAGTGTGTCTGTGACCTGTGATCCTTATGCAATCTACACCACCACCGACGGAATCTCCGCATTCTCGAACTGGTTCATCGTAGATGGCAACACAGGCGCAACAATGGTTAAGTACACGATACCGACAATCAATATCGGACACTACACCGCTATCGCCATGGGTTCAGACGGGTCTCCGTACTTCGTCGTTTCCCGCGGTGGATACTCGCCTGCCGGCGAGCTCTTCACCTGGAAGATCGGCGGACCGCGTCCGCGTCTCTCGGTACCGTCTAATGTGGTTGCACTTCCTGGTACAAACACCTCCGAAGCTGCACCGGTACAGCGCACCGCGACTGATGCTATCATCAATACCGGTTGCGCCACGCTGACTTACGACGCTACTCTTAATGACAGCCCTCCGCCTACCGCCTCGTTTAGCGTCACTTCGGTCCGTCCTGACCTGATCAAGTACGCCGACAAGCTGTCGAATTCGCTGGTCGACGTCACGGTCGAGCAGATGATGGGTCGTAATGCCAGCTATCTTAACAAGAACATGTCGAACGTGGCCTACAGCGCCAATCCCGAAGGCGAAAGAACTGTTCGCACAGTTTACACGCCCAAGGCTGCCGCTTCTGACACACGTTCTTCTGCTCTTGCTCCGCCCTCATGGGTAACCTGGGTCAATCCGCCGTCCGGCGGTGCCAGCATCAGCGGAAGCCTCGCTCCGGGCGACGGTGCTGATTGGACATGGGAATTCGATCGTAGCGGAATGAACTTCCTGGCTCCGAACGTCTTCTATGTCGACGTCAACTCCAATGATCCGGACTTCAACTTCCTGGATCCGCTGGCCGTCCCACAGACGACGATCCAGTACAGTATTCCGTACGAGTACTGCTCTGTCGATAACGGAGTCATGAACTTTGGTACTGCGGGTGAAGAGTGGTACTCGAACCGCGGTGAAATCGGTGACGCGAACGTCAGCAATGACTTCAGTCTCGATGGATCCGACGACCCGCTGTACGAAGGTACTATGTTCTTCATGACCTCGATGGATGACGCTGCCTGGAACCTGTACGGCTCCACGGTCCCGACCAATTTCGGATTCCTGTATCCGTTCTATGTCGGCCCGTATGTTGACCAGGATTGCGGCGGCTGTGACTTTGGTGTCACTCTTCCTGTCGAGTACACGACTGACGGTGGTAACACGTACGCCAATACCCAGGGCGATCTCTGCACGTTTGCAATGATCGACTCACTTCAGGGCGCTGGCCTCTGGCCGCAGCAGTCCGGCCCGGCAATGGGCCTGCTGATTAAGTATCGCGAAGTCGGTACTTACGGCGCGGACTTCGACGGCTTCAAGGTCATCGTACTTAACATCATCAACCGTAACGCCACAGCGTTGAACGGCCTGTTCTATGGCTGCTTCATCGACTGGGATATCGGCACTGATGGTGGTTTCGCTGATCCTGCCAAGGGTTACTCGTATCAGATTGATCCGGGTACCGGCGATGTCTACGGTACGATCGGTCTGCCTCTGGAAGGTTCGTACTTCCCGGATGGCACCAAGACCGATCCTATGTACAACGCTCGCATAATCGATAATGCTACTTCGGTTTATCCGACTGCAGCATGTCCCGATTGTATTCTCGATTCGTTGTATGCCTGGGTGACTGATATCCCCGATGGCGGGTTCTACTATGAGCCTGATGATCCGACTACAGTTGATAAGTCCAGTTTGACCACTTTCGGCATGACTGATCTTGCCGGAAATGGCCAGCACGACTACGGTTTCGCCCTCTACGGTATGTTTGCTTCGGCAGACCCGAATGGCGACACTGAAGCCATGGCTGCCTTTATCAACAAGTACGTCGGCTTCGGTCGTGGCGACGTCAACAATGATGGCGTGATCGACCTTCGCGACCTGGTCCGCTTGAGCAACTACGTTGCCAACGGCACCAACGGTCCGGAGCCGTTCCTGCATCTTGGCGATGTCAACAACGACGGTGCAGTCGATGGTTTGGATTGCTCTTACCTGGCAGCGTACTACTTTATGGGTGGTCCTCCGCCGAAGAGCGATTTCATGTTCTAAATCTGTCTCATACAGTTTGAGCATAGATTGGAAGCAAGGGTCTTTACCGACCCTTGCTTTCTTTTTTGTGTCTCGCTAACTTTTTGTAAGTATGGATCAGTAACTTCACCACAGGATCATTTCCGCATACCGATAAGATGATTGGGGGAACCGCTATAGGCTTAAGGTGTTGAATGAGGTAGTATGACCGAGGTGACCAGCAAACGTGAACTCAACGACCTGCTCGGCATGATCGAGCGCTATGTCGTTGTCGACGGCTATTACACGCGCCGCGATGAACTGCATATCAGGGGAACGGCAATTTCTCCCGATAATGACTGGCAGGATGAGTTAAAGCGATCGGTCGAGGCGACCGGCAGCTCACTGCGGGTGGATCGCTCCGGCAGCAACACCTATATCACGGTGTACGACGACAAGAGGAAATTCCCCTGGGTCAACTTACTGCTGTTTGCCGCCACACTGGTCTCGGTAGCGTTCTGCTACGCCTTCCTCGATCTGTATCAAAGCGGCGTCGCGGCTGCCGTTGCGGCAGCTACCGATTTCAACCGCTTCTGGGCCTGGCAGCCGTTCACGGTGTCCCTGCTGTTGATTTTGCTGTTCCACGAGTTCGGCCACTATCTGGCAGCGCGGCGGCGGGGAATTCGCGTGACACTCCCCTACTTCATACCGGCGCCGACGTTCATAGGGACTTTCGGAGCCTTCATCAAATCCAAATCGCCATTCGCGTCAAGGCGAGACCTGCTCGAGGTCGGCGCCTGGGGGCCGGTGTCGGGATTTGTGGTAGCGGCGGTGATCCTGGCAATTGGCCTTACACGTGTGGTAACGCATCCTATGCCGGAGGCTCTGCAGGACACTGCAGGCATAATTGAGCCGCTAATAATGCGGATATTCGAGCCGATTTTTCAGACACAGGCGATCTCCTCTGGACATGAGATATTCCAAAACCCAATGCTCTTCGCAGCCTGGGTGGGGTTGTTTATTACCGCGTTGAATCTGCTGCCGGTGGGGCAGCTCGACGGCGGACATATCGTCTACGCGCTTTCGCCGAAATATCACGGGCTGATCTCTCGGGGAGTCTTCGTAGGACTGATAGCCTTTGGATTCTTATGGCCGGGCTGGTGGTTGTGGGCTGGGCTGGTGTTCTTTATTATCCGGTTTCGGCATCCCCCGACACTTGACGATTACGCGCCGCTGCCGCGCAAGAACAAATGGCTGGGCTGGATCGCGATCGTGATCTTCGTTCTTACTTTTTCACCGGCTCCAATTTAAGACCGGCATCCGGCAGGGGTTCAGCTTCTGCGGGCGCGGCCGCGTCAGGCGAGTGCACGTTGTAAATCGTCTCGATCTTCTCCCGATTTTTCTCAAGTACTTCTACGAATACCTGCACGATATAGGGGTCGAACTGCCGTCCGGCGAAGTCCTTCAACTCCTGCACGGCCGCTTCCACACTCTTGCCGCGCCGATAGGGGCGATCGGTAACGATGGCGTCGAACGTATCGGCAACGGTCAGCAGTCGCCCTTCAATGGGGATTTCTTCACCCTTGAGACCGTTGGGGTATCCGGAGCCGTCCCAGTGTTCGTGATGTGAGGTTATGTAGTCACGGCATGGCTCCAGGAACGGGATTCCCTCGATGATGCGCGCACCCAGCTCGGTGTGCCGCTCCATAGCCTGGCGCTCGTGGTCATTCAGTTTTCCCGGCTTATTCAGAATCGAGTCGGGCACGCCGATCTTGCCGATGTCGTGCAGCGAACAGCCCATCGTCAATGAGAAGAGACGGTCGCCATCCCAGCCCAGTTCGTTGGCAATGAGCTCCGCAAGATAGGTAACACGCACCGTATGGCCGCTGGTGTATTGATCGCGCGCTTCAACGGCGTTGGCGAGCGCCATTAATGTCGACAGGTATGCTTTCTCCAGGTCATCGAAGAGTTTCGAGTTGCTGATGGCATAGGCGGCTTTGGTTGCAATGATCTTGAGGCACTGGAGTTCACCGGTACTGAATTCACGATGGAAACCGGAGCGTTCGATGTTGAGCAGCCCGATCACGCGATTGCGCGCCAGAAGCGGACAGGAGAGGTAGCTGGTAATCTGCTGCGGAATGTCGGTGGCATCCGCCGACACGGTCACGATATTCTCGATCTCCACAATCTTGCTGCGCAATGCCAGATGAGAGTGCTCGGTGTCGCCCTCGAGAAAAGCGTGACTGGTTTCATCACCGGAAGTCTCCTGGATCGCTTGCAGAATCAGCTTACCGCTCTTCCCGGAATCGTAGAAGAGGATTGAAGCGGCATCGGCGCTGAACTCGCGCAGACTGAGCTTGAGCACCTGGTTCAGGGTAGAATTCAGATTGTTGGTGGAGCCCATCGCCTCCGCCAGCTTGAACAGCGATAGTTGATCCTTAAGGTGCATGTTTTCTCGTGCCAGCTGTTGTTTGCGAAGGCCGCGTTCAATCGTCAGTCTAAGGGTGTCGAGCTTGAACGGTTTGATGATGTAATCGTAGGCCCCATGCTTCAGCGCGCTGACAGCGTTCTCGATGGTGGGATAGCCGGTCATCAACACCACGACGGTGTCCTCGTTGTGTTCCAGCGCGGCCTCTATTATCTGCATCCCGGTGAAGTCACCCATGATCAGATCAGTCAGCACGAGATCAAATCCGGTTTCGGCCAGCCGCGACAGCGCTTTGGCAGGGTCCGTCTCCGTTACCACCGAGTAGGAACTATCGGTTTCCAGCATATCACGCACAACGTCACAAATGACCATTTCGTCGTCTACAACAAGTATGCTGTGTCGTGTCATCATGTCTAACCTGGCGTCCCGGCCTGACAGGCCTGTATTATCAGTCGTGGAGTAGCGGCGGAGCACTTCTCCATTACCCCGCTCGTGAAGGTTATCGTCAAAACAATGGGGCTGTTAACGCGGCGCGCTGTGCATTTTCCGCATAGATTTGCGATCTCGAAACGGCATCACGAAAAATGTTTCAGTTGCGAAACACGCGGTTATTCTGGATAATTTACCCGTGCTAACACGAACTGATTTGATTGTACTTGCCCTCTTGAGCCATGAGCCGGCACATGCGTGGGAAATCGATCGCCGCCTGCAGGATAAGTGCGCGCACTTGTGGGCAGAGTACTCGCGACCCCACCTTTACTACTCGTTGAGGAAGCTCGAGGAGGCCGGACTGGTGGCGCGTGCTGATGACGAAAATTCCAACCGCAAGGTATACGGGGTAACGGCGAACGGCCGCGCGGAACTCAAGAAAGACGAGAACCGCGAACTGCTGATGGCACGCCGTGCCTATTTCGATTTCGACCTGACCCTCGCGTTTGCAGATGTATTCGCGCCGGAGCAGCAGGAGTTTGCGGAATTTCTCGCCCAGCGCCGCGCGCTGATAGAGGAAGAGCTGGAGGAAACGCAGGAGTACTGGCAGCAGGCAGAGATGTCAGGCGAGGAGCCGTTCGGTACGATTGCGGTGATGCGGCATCGCATTAAGTTTCTCAAATCGGAACTTGATTTCCTCAAGTGGCTGGAAAGAAATACACCCGACGGCTGGAATTCGTTATCGGGAACATAGGTCGAGTTTGCCTCATTCGCTTTGCAGCCCGGAGAATCCTCGCATTAAAAGGCGAGTCACCCTATTTGTGGGTTCGATTCGGGCGGAGATTGCCGCGCTTGTCCCGCCGAGCCGGGACTCGCTCGCAATGACAATTTCTTCGAGATAAAACATCGGGGCATGAGGACCAGCGTTTGTCCGAGATGGCGGTATTCCTCAGTACTTTATGTCGCGGGAGGCGTCATCGCGAGGAAGCCCCGATTCATCGGGGATGACGTGGCGATCTCAGTGCTGCTTCCTGTACTGTATTCAAAGAAGCCTGCTTCTCCGCACCCTAAAGGGTGCTACACCAAATTCAATTGGCTCCTCAGCAAAAATCCCCTCTTGAGAGGGGTGGCCCCGATTTCTGACTTGTCAGAATCGGGGACGGGGTGTGTAGGCATACCAAACGACGCGGCGCACGAAAACACCAAACCGCATGATCGCACCCTGAAGGGTGCGGCACCCATTGAGAGAACACTGTAGGGGCACCCGCCGCGGCGGGCGTGTGCCCTCTATTCTTTGAATCACTGAGATTCGAAGACTCAGGTCAT
>CAYXUL010000017.1:0-13597 GCA_964468475.1 uncultured Ignavibacteria bacterium
AGGGGAAGCCGTCCTCTCCTACTTCACTGATACACCCAATGGTACCAGTCAAGTGCTTCCCCTGTCGATTACACAACTGAGGCGTACCTCATAGATATTATACAGTCGCTCCCAATCAAGCGCAAGAAAAACTTCGAGATTTTCTACAATTTCGGCAGAGACATACGACTTGACGCCATGCCGCTTTCTACCCTATATTTCCCTGCAACAAATAAAAATCGGCGATTTGGTCGCGTTTAGTTAACGCATTGTCAATCAAGATGTTGGAGTAAATACTGTGACTACTTTCCTTGTTTTAGGGGCCGGTTTGATGGCTCGCGCCCTGGTCTATGACCTCGAGAAATTCTCGAATCCCATAAAAGTCATTGTTGTCGATCGTGACCAAAACGCCCTGCAGAGCATTCAAGGAGCTCACGTCGAGACCCATTGCGGCGACCTGGCCAACGAAGACTTCACGGCGCCATTCTTCGAGAAAGCCGATGTCGCCTGCGGCGCCGCCTCCTACAAACTGAATAGCCAACTGGCGCGGCAGGCGATAGCGCACAACGTGCACTTCGTTGATCTTGGTGGCAACAACACTGTTGTGGATGAAGAGTTCAATCTCTCAGATCAGGCATTTGCCATCGATGTCACGATTATCCCTGACTGCGGGCTGGCACCCGGTATGGCGTCGGTACTGGTAGCTGCGGGTGTAGCGCAGCTCGACAAAATCGAGTCGATCAAGATTCGTGTGGGAGGTTTACCGCAATCGCCGCAGCCACCGCTCAATTACGCCGTGTTCTTCTCTCCGGAGGGACTCCTCAACGAATACCGAGAGCGCACTGTAGTCTTGAGAGACGGTAAACTGACACAGCTTGACAGCCTGACCGAGCCTGAGGAGCTGTCATTTCCGCCGAATTTCCCGAAGCTGGAAGCCTATCATACCTCGGGAGGTGCCTCCACGCTGCCGCAGAGCTTTGCCGGCAAGGTCTCCTCACTCGATTACAAGACGCTTCGCTACCCCGGCCATTTCGAGAAAATCAAATTGCTGTTCGACCTGGGGCTGGCCGATGAAGAACCGGTCAGGCTTGGTGATGTCAAAGTCGTACCCGATCACCTTTTGCGCGAGTTGCTTTACCGAAAATTGCCCAGGAATGCTCCCGATGTCGTGCTGGTCTGGGTCGAATTGATCGGCACTGCAAGTGGCAGCACAAAGAAGCTCTCATACTATATTGAAGACTACCTCGATGATGCGACCGGACATAGCGCCATGCAACGCACTACCGCTTACTCGGCGGCAATTGTAATGCAGATGCTGGCGGATGGAACAATCGCAAAGCGGGGCACGCTGAGAGCAGAGGATGGGATTAATCCGCAAGTCTTCCTGCAGCATCTCGATGAACGCGGTATCAAAGTTGAGTTCAAGTCTGAAGATCAGGCTTAAAGCAACTGCGATTTCAGCGAACGGAATTGAGCAGGAAGGCTGATTGCAAAAGGCCGGAAGACCTTGAGAAAATCTCCCGGGGAGAATAGCGGACTCGTGTGATGTTGATACGCACGGTGAAACTTCCTCAGGCAATCGTCGTACGTTAATTACAGTGCTTAGCGAATTGTCTCGTTCATCCATATAAGGAAATCATACAATGAAGAAGGTCATTATTGGGTTGCTGATTGTTGTTGTCGTTGCCGTGGTGGTTGTCTTTGCGTTCGGTACCGGCGACGGCAGCAAGAACTCGGGTCCGAAACCCACAATGGTAGAGAAAGGTGAGATTGTCGAGAAAGCACTGGCTATCGGGACTATCGAGCCCTACAAAGAGGTTGTAGTCAAATCGAAGATTTCGGGGATTGTCCAGAAGCTATATGTCGAAGTCGGCGATTCCGTCAAGAAGGGTGACCTGTTGATGGAAATTGCCCCCCAGGCAACCCCGCTTGAGTACACCGAGGCCAAGCGCAACGTTGATATTGCCAAGATTGACTACGACAACGCTACTACTTCATTTGACAGGGCCAAGGAGCTGCGCGATAAGAATCTGATTTCCGAGCAGGACTATGACGACAAGAAAATGGCCTTTGATCAGTCAGGAATGCAGTTGAACCTGGCGAAGGAAAGGCTGCAATTGCTGGAGAAAGGATCTATCAAGGACGGCAATATCACAGTCGAGAGCACGATCCGCTCACCCATTACCGGCTCGATATTGTCGCGCAACGTGAACGAAGGCGACCCGGTAGTACCGTTAACCTCCTATCAGGAGGGTACCGCCCTGATTACGCTGGCCGACATGAATGATCTGGTCTTCCGCGGCACAGTTGATGAAATCGATGTCGGTAAGCTGCGTGAGGGGATGCCGGTGAAACTAAAGATCGGCGCCCTGCCCAAAGACACGATTCAGGGCTCTCTCTACAAGATTTCGCCGAAGGCGCGCAAAGAAAATTCGGCCACTGTGTTCGATGTAGAAGTCCGCTTCAATGAAGCGGATATCGGCAAGTTGCGCGCCGGATATTCGGCAACTGCCGAGATCACGATCAAGGAGGCTCGCGATATTCTCGTGATTCCGGAGCGATTCGTTAATTTCCGCAACGATTCCACATTCGTGATGGTTCAGGATTCGCTGGGAATGAAGAAAGAGCACTATGTGGAAACCGGCCTCTCGGATGGCATAACCATTCAGGTGAAAAGCGGCCTCAAGGAGGGGGAAGTACTGGCTGAACGAACTGCGGAAGAATCCAAGTAGCGGTTTCATCACGAACTCCGGCGAGACAGATGCAATCGAGGCTTCGTACAGTGCTAATACTATCAGCAAACAATTCGAGGGATGAATGAGATTCAGCTCGATCCGTCTCTACCTCAAACAATTCCTTCATGACCTCAGGGTCCAAAAGCTGCGTACCGCGCTGACACTGATCGGCCTGGCCTGGGGTACCGTGACGGTGATTTGCCTGCTGGCGTTCGGCTATGGCTTACAGACCTACCAGCAGGAGAGAATGGCCGGCCTCGGCGACAATATTGTCATCATGTGGGCGAGCCGTACGGGAAAGCCGTTCGCAGGCTATCCGAAGGGACGCTGGTTCGGATTCCAGCCCGAAGATCCTCATATTATGATGCAGAATATCCCGGAGATGGCAAGTGCATCAGGCGAATATCTCCGCGGCAGCGTCGAGTTTCGTAACGGGCGTAAATCTCTTCTGAGCCAGATTTCGGGCATTGAGCCTGACTTTGGCGAACTCCGCAACGTGAATCCCCAGGAAGGCGGCAGATTCATCAACGAGAACGATATTGCGCAAAAGCGGCGCGTCTGCTTCCTCGGCAATGAGCTGCGCGATGATCTGTATGGCGCAGGTGCCGATGCGGTCGGACAATCCCTGCTGATTGGCGGTGTCCCCTTCACTGTCATTGGGGTGATGAAAGAAAAACGTCAGGACTCATCCTACAGCGGCCGAGACAAAGACAAAGCTTTCATACCATCAACGACCTTCAAAGCAAAGTATGGCGACCGCTATTTGGACAACATCGTATTCAAGGCAAAGTCGCTTGATGTTCATGCCAAGATGATCGACCGCGTTTACGATGTACTCGCCAAGAAGTACAAGTTTGACCCTACCGACAAGGAAGCTCTGGCGATGTGGGATACGGTCGAGGGGAACGATTTTCTGATCTTTTTCGTAGTGTTGCGCTGGTTTGTCGGCTTTGTCGGCGCGATGACGCTGCTGGTGGGCGGAATCGGTCTGGCCAATATTATGTACCTGGTGGTGGAGGAACGCACCAAGGAGATCGGTATCAAGATGGCGTTGGGCGCCAAGAAGGGATTCGTGCTGGCGGGCTTCATCTTTGAGACGTTTCTCCTGACAGCCATCGGCGGCAGCGTCGGATTCGTGATTGCGCAGGGAATCATGGCGGCTGCCAACAGCATGGATATACAGCAGTATGTGGGAGTACCGATGCTATCGTTCACTGACAAGTTGACCATTATTGGTGTACTTGGTTTGATCGGATTGGTAGCAAGCTTCTTCCCGGCGCGGCGCGCTGCCAATATGAACCCGGTACAGGCTTTGAAGTTGTAGGCAGGTTAATACTTCGATGATGAATTCTATTTTATTCGTTCGGCTTTTCTGGCGTGATCTCAAAGCCAACAAGAAACGTATGGCCCTGACTTTGGTGGCAGTTTTCTGGGGGACGCTCTCTATTGTTCTGCTGCTGGCATTTGGTGAAGGGCTCAAGACGAAGCTGCTGGCAAATCAGAAGGGGTTAGGTGAGGGGATTCTGATAGTCTGGGGCGGACAAACTACCATTCCCTTTGAGGGTATGGGTA
The DNA here is from genome assembly GCA_964468475.1 of uncultured Ignavibacteria bacterium. Lineage (GTDB taxonomy): Bacteria > Zixibacteria > MSB-5A5 > CAIYYT01 > CAIYYT01 > JBECKX01. Next base: position 4,287 of record CAYXUL010000017.1, read on the forward strand.
AAGGGAGGCGAATTCGCTTTTATCCCGAGGATTTGCAGGCCTTGAAAAAGCAAATACCGGAGATCAAGCAGGTTGGCGCGGACTATTTCAATTGGGGCACATCATTGACTTACGGCAAAAAGACGGTATCGGACCGCACCAACGGGATATTCCCCAGTTTCGAAACGATGCGCGCCCATTTCCCGCAACCAGGCGGACGCATGATCGATGAACTAGATATGAAGAACAGGCGCCGAGTGACTTTTCTCGGCGACAAACTCGCAGAGAGCTTGTTCGGCAAAGAGGATCCTGTCGGCAAGACGATCAAGATCGACAACATACCCTTCACGGTTGTGGGTGTACAGGAGCCGAAGCAGCAGATGGGTTCGTACAGCGGCCCCGATAACAATAAGGCATCCGTGCCGGCTACCACATTCTCGGCAATCTGGGGGAACTTGCGCTACAACGACATTGTGATCCAGCCTGCAGACGTGAATCAGTCAGAGTTTGTGAAGCAGCGCATGTACGAGGTCATCGGCAAGCGCCAGAAATTCGATCCCAAAGACAAAAGCGCGCTGTCGATCTGGGACGTGATCGAGGGTCAAAAGCAGATGAAAGCGATGATGCTCGGTTTGCAGATCTTTTTCGGGATCATGGGTTTCTTCTCACTTTCGATCGCCGGAATCGGTGTTGCCAATATCATGTATGCAGCCATCAAGGAACGCACCGTTGAAATCGGCGTCAAAATGGCCCTCGGCGCCAAGAAGCGTCAAATCATGGGACAGTTTATCCTCGAGTCGATCCTGATCTGCGGGATCGGTGGATTTGTGGGGATTCTGATCTCGCAAGCGGTTTGCAGTGGTTATGCGAATATCAATATTCCGGTTGAAGCGATTACATGGCTGGGTAAGCCGACGATTTCGATGACAATTGGATTGATCACAGTCTTCATTCTTGTCGCAATCGGGCTGATTTCAGGATTCTTCCCGGCGCGGCGGGCTGCTTCGGTCAATCCGGTTGAATCGCTTCGTTATGAGTAGATGAAAGGACTTCGGGAGTTGCTGATATGATGATTCACATGAAAAACATTCGGAAGATCTACGATACTGGTCGCGTGGCAGTTGAAGCACTGAAGGGAATCGATCTTGAGTTGGAAGCAGGCGAGTTTGTGAGTGTCGTCGGACCCTCCGGCTCAGGAAAATCGACACTGATGAATCTCTGCGGCTGCCTCGACACTCCCAGCGAAGGTGAGTATTTTCTTGATGGCGAGCGCGTAGACAGGTTTGACTCCAACCGCCTCGCTGAGGTTCGCAACAAGAAGATTGGTTTTGTTTTCCAGAATTTCAATCTGCTGCCCTATGCAACCACTTATGAGAATGTCGAGCTTCCGATGATATTCGCCGGAGTGAGCCAGAAGAAACGCAAAAAGACTGCGACGGAGCTGCTGGAGAAAGTCGGCCTGGGGCATCGGCTGGATCACAAACCCACCGAACTTTCAGGTGGCGAGATGCAGCGAGTAGCGATCGCACGCTCGCTGGCGATGAACCCGAAGCTTATTCTGGCGGATGAACCCACCGGCAACCTCGATAGCAAGTCGGGGCAGGATATCATTGCCATCTTTGAAGAGTTGTGGAAGACAGGCACGACGATTCTGATGATCACTCATGATCAAAGTATCGCCAAACGCACCAACCGGACAATTCTGCTGAAAGATGGGCTCATTGTACACTCGTTAAATGGAAACGGTCCCACCCCAGTTGCAGAAGTAACTGTGACAGACGACACCACTGAGACAATAGAATAGTTCCGGCGGCTTATCGAGATCATAAATCGCTGACGACTTGCCTCCACTGCCTCTTTCTATCTAGCTAAACCGTCAAGCCTGCTGATGAACTATGAAGCGGCAACCACACTATACCGTACTGTTTTTATCTTGCCCACCAGTGAACAGATCGTAACGTTAGAACATGCTCACTTATCCCGCCAAACTGCTTGTCTTGAGCCGCATCGGGGGCCGAGTTCGCTACGCTCTCTTCGCGCGTGGCTCTGAACTGACGCTAGTGGCCGCAGGCTCCGTCGCTGAACAGGCTTCGCTGATCGAACTCCTTCCTGATGCTGCAGCGAGCCTTGTCCTTTACGTGGTGACTCCAGATGAGTACAGCCGCAAACAAATCAGCTTCGCATCGCGCTTTCGCCTTGACTCGGATCCCGATCAGCTATGCTGGGAAATCGAGAGGCGTTCGGTCTCACCATTTCATCGATTTCGTTACAATCTGCTTCCGCTTCGTGGCCAGAGCGGGCAGCAGGCAATTGTGAGCTTTGCCCTCAGCGAAGAGAAGCAAGCCCGGATCGGGAATTACTGCAAGTCAAGCCAACTTGCACTACACCGGCTGATCTTCAAGCCGATCGCGTTACACAATCTGCTGCGTCGTCATGTGGAGGCTGAACAGAGCGTAATCGTTGTCGCCTCGGAAGGTGAACTCAATTTGCTGTTCTATCATAATCATCTACTCGTAGACCAGAGGGCGGTGAGCGGTAGTTTATCTATCGCCGATCAGCGTTCGCAATTTGTCGATGACCTCGGCACGCTCGCGGCAGCAGTGTTCAGCGGTCTTCGCGTAAGCCAGAAGCTCGAACTGATTTTTGCCGGTGTCGCGGATCCTGAGCACCTCAAGGAACGACTGCACACGCAACTGCCGTATCGATTGGAGATTAAGACCTGCTTAACGGTTGATCTTTGTCAGTTGTCAACGGCTGGCGATCCTCACGAATATGAGGAGTTCTTTGATTTTGCGGTTGTGGCCAGAAACTTTATCGAGTCGGAGCCATGCGAATCATTGCCGGTGAAAGACGCGGCCTCCCGCTGAAGACGATTAAGAGCGCGGGCTTTCGTCCGACGCTTGACCGGGTAAAGGAGTCACTTTTCGGAACGATTGCCCCCCATTTGCCCGATGCTCATGTGCTGGATCTTTTCGCCGGATCAGGGGCACTGAGCCTGGAGTCGCTATCACGCGGCGCTGCAGATGCTATCCTTATCGAGAAGAGTGCGCAAGCGGTAAAGGTAATCGAAGAGAATATCGCTGCCCTCGGGTATGACGACAGGTGCGAGGTAGTGCATGGAGACTTCACACTTGCAGGAAAAAGGGTTGCGCCTGCTGAACGATTTGATTTAGTTTTCGCCGATCCGCCCTACGATCGCGGATACGTACCGAAAATACTGGCTCATCTGCTCAGTGTCGAACTGATGCATACGGAAAGTCTGCTGATCGTGGAGATGAGTCGCCGTGAGGCCGCGAACCTTCCTTCGGACGGCTTTGAGCAGTTGCGAGAGAAGCGCTTCGGCGATACGGTGATCTGGATACTCAGGAGACTATAGCGAATGGTAAGCAAACCCCGAAATAGTGTCAGGCGTGCCGTCTATCCCGGCAGCTTTGACCCAATCACCAACGGCCATCTCGACCTGGTAAAGCGGGCGTCACACTTGTTCGACGAGGTACTGGTGGCGATCGCGGACAACTCGTCAAAGAGTGTCCTGTTTACGCACGAAGAGCGCTGCGAAATGGCAGAGGCTGCGGTTGAAAGTGTTCCTAATGCTCGTGTTATCGTCTTTCGCGGCTTGCTGGCCGACCTGGTGGAACGCGAACATTGCTGCGCCATTATTCGTGGTCTGCGTGCTGTCAGTGACTTCGAGTATGAGTTCCAGCTGGCATTGATGAACCGGAAAATGTCGCGCCAGGCGGAAACAGTCTTCCTTATGCCATCCTTGCGCTACGTATACCTCAGTTCGAATCTGATTAAGGAAGTCGCCCGCCACCATGGCCAGATTGACGATCTGGTGCCGGCTCTTGTTCTTGAGAAACTGAGGACCAAGTTTGGTGACGGGAGCAGCACCATAAAATAACGGTAAGAGAAACCGAGCAACTGTCGCATTATCACGTCGCATTGTCCGATTGTGACCATAAGCGGAGGAAATTGTTGAGCGAAGGCACTCAGGATCAATCTACAGACCAATATCAGGTGAGATTACAGAAGCTCAATGGCCTGCGAGAAGCAGGAATTGAGCCGTTTGCGTATAGGTTTGCCAAGACGCACAGCTCGAAGGAACTGCTCGACAACTACGAACAGCTCGCAGAGTCGGGGACCAGGGTGAGCATTGCCGGGCGACTGATGACTGTGCGAGTCATGGGCAAGTCAATCTTCGCGCACATGCAGGATGATGCGGGACAGATTCAAGTTTATGTAAAGAAAGATGCAGTGCCAGAGGAGCAGTTCAAGCTGTTCAAGAAGGCGGACCTCGGTGATATCTATGGCGTAAGCGGCACTCTTTTCACCACCAGGATGGGTGAGAAGACGGTGCATGTTTCAGAACTGCAAATTCTGGCCAAGAGCCTCCGACCACTCCCTGAGAAGTTTCATGGCTTACAGGATAAAGAAGCACGCTACCGCCGCCGCTATCTGGATTTGATTACCAATCCGGAAGTCAAAGAGACTTTCCGCCAGCGCGGGCAAGTGGTGAAAGCTGTACGAGATTTTCTCGATAATGAGGGCTTTTTTGAAGTGGAGACTCCGGTGCTGCAGCCGATTTACGGCGGCGCCGCAGCAAAGCCATTCACGACCCACCATAATAAGCTCGACATGACTCTCTACCTGCGTATCGCCGATGAACTCTACCTGAAACGCCTGATCGTGGGCGGCTTCGAGAAGGTATGGGAATTCTGCAAGGATTTCCGCAATGAGGGCCTCGACCGCAGCCATAATCCGGAGTTCTCCATGGTCGAGCTTTACTGGGCTTATGCAGATTACAAAGACATCATGGAGCTGTATGAGCGTATGATGAAGCAGGTGGCGCAACAAGTACAGGATTCGACCACGATCACGTATGAAGGCAATCAGATCGACTTAGGCGGCGAGTGGCCACGCGTGGGTTTGCTCGATAGTATCTCGAAAGCAGTCGGGGAGGATATCTCCCAGATGGATGAGAAACAGTTGCGCGATTTATGCAAGAGAGTTGAAATTGAATGCGAGGGGCTCGTCGGGCGGGGAAAGCTAATCGACGAACTCTTTAGTGAGAAGGTGCAACCTGATTTGATTCAGCCGACATTCATCATTGATTACCCCAGAGAACTCTCGCCGCTGGCAAAGCCGCATCGAAGCAAACCGGGACTGACTGAGCGCTTCGAGGTTTTCATCGGCGGCATGGAATTGGGCAACGCTTTCAGCGAATTGAATGATCCGATTGATCAGCGACAGCGATTCGAGGCTTCGATAGAACTGGCCAGAGCAGGTGACGAGGAATCACCGGCTATTCTCGATGAAGACTACATCTTCTGCCTGGAACACGGCATGCCCCCCACCGGTGGACTCGGTTTCGGCATCGACAGGATGGCGATGCTGCTTCTGGATCAGCGTTCAATACGCGACGTCATCTTATTCCCGCAGATGAAGCCGGAGTAGCGCCTCGTGGCCTTCGAAAGATTTATCGCCGGACGTTACCTCAGAAGTCGGCGACGCGAGTACTTCATCTCCTTCATATCGTTTATCTCGATTGCAGGGCTGACAATTGGCGTAGCGGCACTTGACTTCATTCTGGCGATGATGAACGGTTTCGAAACCGAGGTGCGTCAGCGCATCATCGACACTACCGCTCATATCACGGTGTACAGCTATGCCGGTGAAGGAATCAGCGACTGGCAAGCTCTGGCGGACAAGGTCAGTCAGGTTGATGGTGTGATCGCGGTGGCACCGAATGTTTTCTATAAGTCCGTCATCGGCTCCAACGATGCCAACGATGGCATATTTGTGAAAGGGATCATCCCCGAGTGGGAATTCACAGTTTCCAAGTTGAAGGAGAACATGGTTGCGGGGCATGTCTTCCTGGGAGAGACACCGGATAGCCTGCCGGGAATTGTCTTGGGGCAGGTGTTGGCTTCGACACTGGGGGTGCGAGTGGGGGATACGGTGATTCTCGCCTCACTGAAGCAGAAAAAGTTGACGCTGACCATCCAGCCGAAATACAAGAAATTCGAAGTCACCGGCATTTTCGAAACCGGTATGAACGAATATGACGCCAACCTTGCGTACATTTCTCTCGCGGAGGCGCAGGATTTATTCAAGCTGGATGGCGTCGTGACCGGGCTGCAGGTGAAAATCCGCGATTTTTACCAGTCGTACGAAATGGCGCGAAAAATCGAAGAGTTCGTGGGACAGCCGTATTACGCTGTCGACTGGTCGGAACGACACAAGAATCTGTTTAGTTGGTTCACTTTGGAAAAGTATGGCATGGCGATCGTAGTCGGCCTGATTGTCACTGTCGCCGCCTTCAACATAATTTCGACGTTGATCATGCTTGTGTTGGAGAAGCGCAAGGATATCGCCATCCTCAAGTCTATGGGCTGTAACCATAAGCAAATCAGGAAGATATTCGTAATACAGGGTACCCTGCTCGGTACCGTGGGAACCATATCGGGTACAATCGTTGGTTTCCTGCTCTGCTGGGTACAACAGACATTTCATATCGTATCGCTTCCATCCGAGATCTACTTCATCAACAGCCTGCCGATAGATATGCACTGGCATGAATTTGTCATTGTAGCCGTAGTTAGTATATTGATTTCGTATCTGGCGACGCTCTATCCGTCGCGCCGGGCGGCGCAACTTTATCCGGCTGAGATACTCAGGCATGGTTGAGCATTAGAGATAAGTTTTTCGCACATTTAAGGTTAAGTAATTCAACCTGTCTGGCGACAATTAGACAGGTGGCAAGCCACGGCGACGGCAGCGTGCGCATGCTCTGGCAAGATTATTCGAACCGGACTACTGGGAAATTCAATTGAGCACAACCATACTCTCAGCTTCCGACCTGGTAAAGATTTTCTCCACCCCGGAAGAAGAACTTCATGTCCTGCGCGGCTTGAATCTTGAGGTTGAGGATGGTGAATTCGTAGCTATTACTGGTGCTTCCGGAGTCGGTAAGAGCACTTTGCTTCACATTCTGGGTGGTCTCGATACTCCCAGCGGCGGCACCGTGACAGTCGCTGGTGAGAGAATAGATAATCTCAGTGAAGAAGCTATGTCACGCTATCGAAACGTGAAGTGCGGTTTTGTTTTTCAGTACCATTACCTTCTGGAAGAGTTTGAAGCGGTCGAAAATGTGATGATGCCCCTGCTGGTCAGAGGAGAATCGCGGAACAAATCACGCGAGGAAGCCGTTAAAGCCTTGGACGAAGTTGGACTGAGTAGTCGACTCAGGCATCGTCCTGCACAATTATCTGGCGGGGAGTGCCAGCGTGCAGCAGTAGCACGGGCCCTGGTGGGTTCACCCACGATCCTGATTGCAGATGAACCTACCGGAAATCTCGACTCGGAAACAGCAGAATCTCTCCACGATCTACTTGCACGGTTGAGCCGTGACAAGAAAATGACGATAATTGTAGCGACTCACGATTTATCGCTGGCTCAAAGAGCGACTCGAAAGTATAAGTTAGCAGAGGGCCGGCTGGGAAGACAAGAGTAGCGACGAAGGATAGTGATACGTGATGTTATGTGAAGATTGTAAAAAGCGCGAAGCAACGGTTCACATTAAGCAATCTGTAAATAATAAGGAAGTCACCCTGAACCTCTGCGGAACCTGTGCCAAACGGCGTGGCTTTTCCAGCCCGCTGAAGCCGGTGCCGTTTCCGCTCTCAGATTTTCTGACAACGATGGTCAGCGGAGCGGGTGCCCAGGCGAGCAGCGAACTGCTTGACAAGAGCTGCTCGGTGTGCGGACTGACCTATTCCAAGTTCACCAAGACCGGCCGTCTTGGCTGCGGTAACTGCTTTGACGAGTTCCGGCAACCTTTGATGGATCTGCTGCGACGGATTCATGGGTCAAACCTGCATCGCGGCAAGCGAATCGGAACGGCGACCTCGATGGAGCCTCTCAAGGAGGAGGCGCGTCTTAAGGATGAGTTGAAAACCGCGATCGAAAAAGAAGATTTTGAACGTGCGGCGCAGTTGCGCGACATGATTAAAGAGCTGCAAAGCAAACAAGAGAAGACGGAGACCAGCAATGCTTGATGAGATGACCAACAGAGTCAGCGCCTGGCTGGCGGCCGAAGGCGAGGAATCTCGCATCGTGCTCTCGTCACGAGTGCGGCTGGCACGCAATATCAAGAGCATGGTGTATCCGCCCTATGCTGACGATGACACTCGCGAAAAAGTCATCACTTTCGTACAGACGGCACTGGAGAAGTCGGAAAGCCTGGAGCACGGGTGTTTTCATCGGGCGGCGGAAGTCGACGAACTTGACCGGGCCTTTCTGATCGAACGCCACCTGATCTCTCCGGAGTTTCTGCGCACTGATTCCCTGAGCGGTATCTACATCGCCGAGGACGAACGCATTGCTATCATGGTAAATGAAGAAGATCACCTGCGGATTCAGGCGATGTCATCGGGACTGTCGCTGGAGGACTCTCTGTCTCACGCCCTGCGGATTGACGATGAGCTGGCCAAGTCTCTCGACTTCGATTACGATACCGATTTCGGTTATTTGACCTCCTGCCCTACGAATGTGGGAACCGGATTGCGCGCTTCAGTGTTGATTCATCTCGCAGGATTAGTATTGACCAAGCGAATCGATTCTGTTATTGAACGTATAACAAAACTTGGACTGGTGGTACGCGGCTTTTATGGCGAAGGTACCGATGTCTGGGGAAACCTGTTTCAAATCTCGAACCAGACAACTCTGGGGCGCTCGGAATCGGACATTGTGGAAGCTTTGCAGAAGATGACGAGGCAGATTATCGAAGCCGAGAGCGAAGCGAGAGACGAATTGGTGACTCAGGCAGGCAATGAAATCGCCGATAAAATCTGGCGAGCATTTGGCATTCTCCAACACGCGCGCGTATTAACATCAGAAGAGGTAATGAACCTGCTCAGTGCGGTGCGCCTGGGGATAGCTTTAGATATTATCGAGGACGTCCCCATGGAGATGGTGAATCGGTTACTGATACTGAGTCAGCCGGCGCACCTGCAGAAATACGTAGGGGAAGAACTGAGCGAGGCTGACCACGACGTTGCCAGAGCTTCGGTGGTAAGAGAGCTTCTGGCGAACTCAAATTAGGAGATTATTCGTGCGGAGGTATAGATGAACGAGATGTTTACAGAACTCGCGCGCAAGGCGATTGAATACGCCCGCGACGAGGCAGCAAGACTACGGCACGATTATATCGGAACCGAGCATCTGCTGCTGGGGCTAATTCGTCTTGGTGAAGGTCGTTCAGTTGAGATTTTCACGAACATCGGTCTTGACCTGAACGAACTCGTTCAATCGGTTGAGGACGTCGTGCAGCC
>CAYXUL010000017.1:13697-32658 GCA_964468475.1 uncultured Ignavibacteria bacterium
AAGCGTAAGAAATCCAAGACACCGGCACTCGATCATTTCGGTCGTGACCTGACTGAGCTTGCCCGCAAAGGCAAACTTGATCCGATCATTGGCCGCGAAACGGAAATCGAACGTGTGTCACAGATTCTTTCGCGCCGCAAGAAAAACAACCCTGTCCTGATCGGTGAGCCCGGTGTTGGTAAGACCGCAATTGTCGAGGGTCTGGCGCAGCGAGTGGTTACTGGTCAGGTGCCACAGGTCCTTGAGAACCGTCGCATCGTGATGCTTGACATGGCGTCACTGGTGGCAGGTACCAAGTATCGCGGTCAGTTCGAGGAACGCCTCAAAGCGGTGATGAACGAGATCACCAACTCTCAGGATGTTATCATCTTTATCGATGAGCTGCACACGATCGTCGGCGCCGGCGGCGCGGAAGGATCGCTGGATGCCTCCAACATCTTTAAGCCCGCCCTGTCGCGTGGCGAGCTGCAATGTATCGGCGCAACGACGCTGAATGAATATCGCAAATATATCGAGAAGGATGGCGCACTGGACCGCCGCTTCCATACCGTGATGGTAGAGGAGCCCTCGGAGGAGGATTCAATCAAGATCCTGCAGGGTCTCAAGTCGCGCTATGAAGAACATCACCAGATCGAGATTTCCAACCAGGCGATCAGCGCCGCGGTACGGCTCTCGAATCGCTACATCTCCGGTAAATTCCAGCCCGACAAGGCAATTGATATCATCGATGAGGCGGGATCGCGGGCGCATCTGTCCACCTACACCAAGCCGGAAGAGTTCGGTGAGATGGATACATTGATCGCCGATGTGGCCCGCCGCAAGGAAGAGGCCGTCAAGAATCAGGAGTTTGAAAAAGCCGCCAAGTTGCGTGATGAGCTTAAGATCAAAAAAGAAGAATACGAGCAGATGAAGCGCGACTGGGAGATCCAGCGTCAGGAAGAGAAAATCACTCTTTCCGAAGAGAACATCGCGGAGATCGTCGCTAAGATTACCGGCATTCCGCTGTTCCGTCTCGAGGAAAAGGAATCGAAGCGACTGCTGCGGATGGAGGAAGAACTCAAGCGCAAGATTGTCGGGCAGGATGAGGCAATCTCCGCACTGACGAAAGCGATTCGTCGCGCTCGTGCAGGTTTGAAAGACCCACATCGCCCGATCGGTTCGTTCATCTTCCTTGGACCCACCGGTGTCGGCAAGACCGAGCTGGCGCGTGTGCTGGCGGAGTTCCTCTTTGAGAATGCCGACGCGCTGGTGCGTATCGACATGTCAGAGTATATGGAAAAATTCGCAGTCAGCCGCCTGATCGGTGCTCCTCCGGGATATGTCGGTTACGAAGAAGGCGGACAGCTTACTGAGAAGGTACGCCGTCACCCCTATTCGGTGGTGCTGCTGGATGAGATCGAGAAAGCGCATCCGGATGTCTTCAATATCCTGCTGCAGCTGCTTGATGATGGCAGCCTGACCGACTCGTATGGTCGCAAGGTTGATTTCCGCAATACTGTGATCATCATGACCTCGAACGCCGGCACCAAGGATATCCGCTCCGGCAAGACCCTGGGCTTTGCCGCCGGTCAGGTTGAGGCGGACTATGATTCTATGAAGCAGGCGGTGATGACCGAGATGAAGAAGATGTTCAACCCGGAGATGCTCAACCGCATCGACGAGACGATTATCTTCCATGCACTCGAGATCGAACACATCGTACAAATCATCGACATCATGCTGGCTGAGATGGCCAACCGCCTGGCTGAGCGCGGCCTGAGCATCACCGTTTCCGGGGACGCCAAGGAATTCATCGCCGAGAAAGGCTACGATCCGGTGTATGGTGCGCGTCACCTCAAACGCGCCCTGCAGCGCTACCTCGATGACCCGTTGGCCGAGGAAATCCTCGCCGGTCAGTTCGCGGGTGATTGCGATATTATGGTTGGCCTGGCCGAGAGCAAGGACAAACTACAGTTCTCGATCAACCGAAGTGAGCCTGCCAAGAAAGGCGAGAAGGTCAACGGCTAAGTTTCGCTAACTCAGATTGACTAATTCAGCGGGCGCCTGATTCAGGCGCCCGTTTTCTGTTATGGTGCGTTTTGGCCGCATTCTCATCCGTGAAACAATTGTCCGGTTTTGCCACTCCAAATTTTTGCGAAAACCTTGTGAACCGCTGAACGTATACAAAAAAGTATCTAATAACAATCAGCCTGCCACAGGGAGGGGCCATGTCAAAAAGTCTCATAATCGCCATAATCCTGGCGATCATCACCCTTTCATTGACGATGTGTGTAAGTGAGGTACTGCCACAGTCCAACATGGATGAGAAGCTGCTTCAGGATGCCGCCGACTACCTCAAAGCCAGCGGTCAGCCGCCGGTTGAGTACGTGCTGAGCAAATTCAAGGACCATGATATCGTGATCCTGGGTGAAAACCATCGCGCTCGCCAGGACCCCCTGCTGATACAGAGTCTGATTCCGCGCTTGCCGGAGGTCGGCGTCTACACACTCTGCACCGAGTTCGCGCGCCGCATCGACCAGCCTCTGATTGATTCTTTGCTTGCGGGCAAGGAATATGACGAAAGGCTGGCGGAGCTAATCACCTTTCAACAGTTCGTCCACTGGGGATATGTCGAGTATGTCGATATTTTCAAGGCCGCGTGGCAGTACAATCATGATCGACCCGCAGGGACGCGTGCCTTCAGGATTCTCGGAGTCAACAACGCACCAGAATGGTGGCATATCGAGACGCAGGCGGAGCGTGACGATCCTAAGTATCGACGTCAGGTCTGGCACGGTGAAACTGAGAAGGACTGGGCTGATGTCGTTATCCGCGAAGTAGTCGACAAAAGCGAGAAGGCGCTGGGTTATTGCGGCATGCACCATGCTTTTACCGAGTATCGGCAGCCGGTATCGGATAACGGCAAATTCGTGCGCTATGTGGATGATCGCTTTGGGCGCTATCTCTACAATGCAATCGGCAAACGGGTAATCACGATCTACCTGCACAACTGCTGGGCAAATGTCGAGGGCTGGGATAAGCCCTTCGTTCACCCTGCTGATGGTTACGTCGATGCCCTGATGGAGAAGCTGGGACCCGGGGCATACCCGGTCGGATTCGACACTCGTGGTACACCACCAGGCAAGTTTCCCGGAAAGACGAGTATATATTCGTTTGGGTACGACGACTTCACCCTGGGAGATTACTGCGACGGCTATATCTTCCAGATGCCTTTTCCCGAGTTCGAGCCGGTAACCTGTATCGACGGCTTCTATACCGGGGATAACATCGATTACGCCCGCCGCAACGCAGTCAATCCCTGGTTTAGAGACAAATCGATTGCCGACTTCGAGGAAGCCTGCCAGGAAGAGAGACGCGAAGTTGTCGAGCGCTGGTCAAATCTCGAATAGAAAGCCGACTCCCTCCCTGCTCAATTTATTGGACCGGCGATTTTTAGTATCCGCCGATGTCCACCGACCAGGGCGTCTGAAGTCACGTAAGCCACCCAAATCGGACCACCAAACAAAGTTGTTCCCCAATGATCGAACAGGTCGGTATAAACCAGGTGTTTCTTGGTAGCCACGTAACCGTTGGGGCCGGCTGTGGCGGGGTTTTGCTTGTATAAGGCAACGTAGTCGTATTCCCCCTCCTGTGACATCTTCCATGTCACGGTGACTCCGCCGAGAACTTCCCGAGTGATAGTCAAACGCGACGGCGGCGGACTGACATACGGCGCTGATTTGGCAAGTACTTCCCCAAAACTATTCACGTACGCCGCCTGATATCCTTCGCTCTTTGGCTCCTGCGTCTGCTGCGAACTTCCCTTAACCACCCACTCCCAATCAGTCGAAAGCGGATTAAAATCGGAGATGTAGTCAGGGCAACTCTTGCACAATTTGACCCGGTCGCAGGGGCCCTGCACGACGCCGCTCCAGTTGAGACGCATTTTGCCATTGTGAACATCCACAGAAATGTTGGGCACACCGGGATCTCTGACATCCTCAAGACGAGTGATGTACTTGTCACGATTGTGACCTGCGGCGCCGTAGCTGGCAGGGCATGGTTTGATCGCAGGGCCGCAGGAGCCGATATCTGCTCCATTTTCAAATTCCATCCTCGTGTCAGTCACATTGCCATTGGCATCCAGCGCGGAATTAAGCACCACGATGCTATCGATACGTTCGTAGTCCATCGGAACATAAGGGACCGGGTCGGTTCTTTCCATGACACTGTAGCTGTGAGGGACCCTTTGCCTGAAATAGCTCAGCAGATTCGGCTTGAATGGTAAAGGAGCCGCGATCGAGTACATTATCACGTTGTCGCGCTGGTAGCCATAATTGTCAACCAGCCAGGAGGAGAGATCCATTGCCGCCAGTTCCGTCAGCGCTGCTCCCAGGCTATGCCCGGTGAAGTAAATATGTGCGGTCGAGTGATCGGGCACCTGAGCGATCGCCGCGGCTAAGGTTGATTTCAACTCGGCTTTCACGCTCTCATATGCACAGTAAAACCCCCGGTGTACGGAGTTTGGGACCACCGTTCCATCATCAAATTGAAAGTCAACAGGAAGAGCAAACTGGGCATCGGTAAACCAGTCCGGGATCGACTCAGTGCCGCGAAAGACTACAGCGATATCATTGGTCCAGGGGTCACGCACCAGGTAGAGCTGGGTATCGTTCTGGCCAGGAACCTGGGGCGCATCACAGATAAAATTGGAATCGCTCTGGATGAATTTTATCGCTTCCCAGCAGTTGCGAATAATCTGTCCCTGCTGTAGACCGGACCCTATATGATAGGCCTCCGCCGACAACCTCGCCATCTGCAGCGCCGTTTCCATATCAAAGGCCGGGCCGTAGTTGCGCGGACAGTATTCGGCTTCAGTGATGCAGCAAGGTGGACTACCACCCAGGCTGAAGAGATATGCAACCAGAGTTGTGCAGTCGATCAAGTTGACGGCACCATCACAATTTTCGTCCGCTAATTCAGGCGGATCGGGCGCCGGTCCATCGGCGAAAATGTAGTTGAAAATGAAGATGACATCTCCGATGTCAACCGATCCTGAGCCGTCAGCGTCTCCACAAAGGGGCGTAGCAGCGTGCAGAACCGTGTTGGCTCGCACCGGAGCACTCTCCCCCCTGGTTCCCTCGCCGGTAGTTACGCAGAGCATCGCAACTGATGCCAATCCGAGCAGGCAGAAATTGAGTTTTTTCACGATGACCTTCCTCGAACGGTGGGATGAAATCTGTTATATGTATTACGGAATTCCATATTGTCGATATGAGAATATATTGCAGGTTGTCTGCTGGAGCTTCCAGTTCGCAGTGAGACGGCAAGCGGACGAGCTGATCGCCACAGATGAACCGCGACCCGGCTTGCACGACTATACTAATTAGATGATATTGGTTCTATAACTTGAGGAGATTGCCAGAGTGCCGGATCATGAAGTGGTACAAGGTGAGGACATTCTCACCATCGCGAGAGAATACGGGATTGAGAACTGGGAGTCAATCTGGGACCACCCCCGCAATGCCGACCTGCGTCGCGAAAGGCCGGACCCATTGGTGCTTGCGCCGGGCGACCACGTATTCGTCCCCGACTACCGAGGGCTGGTTTATATACTGGATTCCGGGTCCAGACACAATATCGTAATTGGCAACGCGGTGTTACGGTATATACGACTCACTCTGGTTGATAGCCGCCGCAACCCTTACTCAGAGAAAAACTACTCTCTCACCGTCGCGAATGAAACGGTCGATGGTACCACGACACCTGAAGGGGCTATCGAAGCTGCCCTGCCGGATGATGCGACTACGGCTGACCTGGTGCTCTATCCCCGCACCGGCAACGATGAGCTCAAACTGAAGTGGCGACTGCAACTCGGTTACTTGAATCCTCTAAGCAAAGTCTCCGGCGTTAAGGCACGCCTCAGCAATCTCGGGTACTTTATTGACCAGATCGATGACAATAAGAACGACCAACTCACCAATGCTGTTGAGTTGTTTCGCTCGCAAAACTCCATGCCTACCGCGGGCGCAATGGATGATGAATTCCTTGAGCGGCTGCGACTGGCTTATGGCGGCGCCTAACTCACAGGCAGGAGTGAATACAAGATGCGTGAAGCTGCACTAGCCTACGATCACTGGCAGATACTTTCGCCACCGGACAACGGACTGATCTTCGTGCCGCGTTACAATCGCAACCAACTCTGGATACAGCGCAAGAATGACGAAGGGCAGTGGAAATGGGATGAGCGTGCAAACTGGGAAGCGGGTCAAAACGATTCGACCCTGTTTTCCGACCCCAATCTCAGGGTGACGCGGAGAAATCCGCGAGATGCGGAGTATTTCCAGGGAAACGCCCGCAGAATTTGTGATTACCACGGCTGGCCCCACAGCCGGATTATTGAAATCGATAACGGCGCGCCCAATGCACACGGCGAGGGAGATGATGCTTCCGAGCAATCGATGCGCACTCAGGTTTTGGAGGCAATAACTACCCTGCCAACCGACGAACCGCCATTGAGCCTGGTGATCTTCATTTGCCACGGCTGGAAGACGGGCATCCAGTTCGGATTTTCTATCAAGAATTCATTCGGAGAAAGAAACTCTCGCCATCTTCTCGAAGAAATCGCGCGGCGCAGCCGTGAGGATCTTATCCTTCCAATCTACGGTTGTTCAACCGCCGGCGGGGATAATGGCGGCGAAGGCCACTTCGCCGACTTCGTACGTGACACCCTCTGCGATTTGGGCATTGAGAGTTGTCGCGTCGATGGGCATACTGTCGCGGGTCGGGCAATGGAGTCGCCCTGGGTACGGCGTTTCGAGGGCGCCGGCAATCGCGGAGGAGAGTGGGTTATTGACCCTGGCCAGCGACGCAGGAACCCCACGCAGGAGTTCATCGCCTGGCGCCACGCCCTGGAGAACACCAACCTGAAATATCGCTACTCCCTGATGAGCACTGAGTCTATTCGAGCTGAAGTGGCTGCGCTAGTGTAACTTAGCTACGAAGAACCAGCGCCGTCGCAAAGCCCGCAAACCAGTTCAACAGGCGTTTTTCCTCTTGACGATCCCTGGCCAGTGGGTATATTATCAAGCTATGAGGGGCGCGCCTTGTCGTGCGCCCTTGAATTATCTGATGCGCGAAGTTTAGGAGGTTCTACCTTGGCACATAAGAAAGGCTTAGGCTCTTCCAAGAACGGCCGTGACTCGAATGGTCAGCGCCGTGGAGTGAAGGCCTTTGGGTCTGAGGTGGTCACTGCCGGATCAATCATCATTCGACAGTGTGGCACCAAAGTTCTCCCTGGATTGAATGTCGGCATGGGCAAGGACAACACCCTGTTTGCCAAAGTTGATGGACAGGTTCAGTTTGCCCGCAAGGGTCGCGACCGCAAAATCGTCCATGTTCAGCCGGTGGAGTTGGAGACAAATTAGCAAAATCCGGTAGTCCGGATATAAGTAGCAGGCGCAGCATCAGTGAGTTTCTCGAATGCTGCGCTCTTTCTTTGTGTGCCGTCGCAACGCCGATGAGCAGGCGACTTTCGCCTTGCCCGGAACCGGAGCGGTGATATATTCTATAATTTTATGAGAGAACGATCAGAGGAGGTATAGATAGCTTATGATGCAGGCAATGCGTAACAATACGAAGATAATCATCTGGATCGCCATCGCGGCGTTCATCGGGACGATTATCTTCGCCTGGGGAGCTCAAATGAGTAGTGGGTCGGGCCACGGTGGAGCTCCGCCCGGTGTGGTGGGTACAGTTGATGGACGCGATATACCCCAGCAGAATTTCAGCCGCATGGTCGATTCCTATATCGATAATCAGCGCACTCAAAATCCTGACGCCGATATCACCGAAGCCGACTATACCAAGGCTCGCAATCAGGCCTGGAACCAGTTCGTGCAGTCCTACATTGAAGACGAACAGATGAAGAAGCTGGGGCTGACGTTAACCGATGAGGAGCTTGTCGACTTCATCCGCCGTTATCCACCGCAGCAAGTGCAGCAGGTTAAGGACTTTCAAACCGACGGCAAGTTCGACTACAAGAAGTATCAGCAGGCCATGACTGACCCGCGCTACAACCAGTTGTGGATGCAGGTCGAGGCTATGATGCGTCCGCAGTTGAGAACCTACAAGTTAAAAGAATATATCGGCGGTTTAGCTCGCGTAAGTGACGAAGAACTGCAGAGCAAATATCTCCGCGATAATGAACGAATCAAGGTCAGGTATGCCCTGGTACCTTTTAGTCAGTTCGCGTTGAAGCCGACTGATGTCGATTCGGCAGCTGTGAAGGCGTATTATGACTCACATCAGGAAGAATTCCAGCAGGATAAGCAGGCCTATTATACCGTCTTTCGGCTCGGCAAGGTACCGTCGGAGGCAGACGACCAGCGCGCACTCGCGAAGATTCAGCAAATCAAGGACGAAATTGATGGCGGAATGAACTTTGCTGATGCCGCAAACCAGTATACCGATGACCAAACCGGCAGGGGTAAGGGCGGGGCGCTGGGCTTTTTCCCGCGCGGCGCCATGGTACAGCCGTTTGACTCAGTCGTATTTGCCATGAAAGATGGTGAGATCTCCGGACCGGTCAAGACTCGTTTCGGGTACCATCTGATCCATCGCACCGGCTACAGAAAGCAGAACGGCAAGGAAGAAGTAGAGGCCTCCCACATTTTGATCAAGCCTGAACTCTCGCAGACGACACTCGATGCGCTGAAACAGAAGATGGAAGCTGTCAAGGCTGCCAAGACCGAGAAGGAAATGATCAAAGTGGCCGGCGAACAAGGCGTGACCATCGATCCACAGCGCAAAATCTCGCCCGGAGGAGCTATAGCGGGCGTAGGGCGTGACAAGGATCTCGACGCTTTTCTCTTCTCAGCTAAACCCGGAACTCTTTCTGACATTCTCGACCGGGGCAACAATTTCATTATGGTGCGGGCAGACAAAGTCACTAAGGCAGGCATCGCGCCGTTGGCGGATGTTTATGCTGTTATCGAGCGAAAACTATTGGAAAAGCGGCAACAAAAGCTTGCAATGGCGGAAGCGCAAAAGATCTATGACGCAATTCAGAACGGCAAGAGCTTTGCGGCTGCAGCCAAAGCCGGCGGCACCACGGTAAGCGAATCTGATTACTTCGCACGCAATGGCAGACTGCCGAAGATCGGACAAGACGCGGACTTCATCGGAACGGCATTCGCACTCTCGTCTGCTAAGAAATACTCAAAGCCGGTACTAACGAGCGCCGGCGCAGCCGTTATCGAGTACCAAGACAAGCTCGCGGCAAACCTTGACGGCTTTACTGCGCAGAAGGACACCTTAAAGACCCAGTTGCTGCAGCAGAAGCAAAGTCAACTTTGGAGCCGTTGGTTTAGCCAGAAGGTTGCCGATACCAAAATTGAAGATTATCGCGATCAGCTCTACGGTTCAGGAAGCTAAGAAAGAGCGATGCTGATCCCCGGCGACCAGTTCTGGCGCCCGCGAGAATCAAAGATACAACGAGGAATTCGGGCAGGCTGACAAGCCTGCCCGTTTCTATTTAGTATGATAGCTCTGTGATTGGGGAGACCGAAACTGTATCTCTATCCTGCGGTTCATCCTACGGCCGGCGCGGGTTTGATTGTCGGCGATCGGCATAGCCTCGCCTTCGCCAATAGAGAGCAACCGGTCTTCGCTAATGCCGCGCGCAACGAGGTATTTTTGTACGGCATCGGCGCGTTCCTGTGAAAGCTCCAAGTTTGCCTCATCAATGCCCAGGTTGTCAGTGTAGCCATAGATGATCGCAGTCACAGTGTCAAAAACTCTCAGAAACACAGCAATCGAATCGAGCTGGGTAGGATCGGCAAAGCGCAGGCTTGAACCGCCTGAGGGAAAAAGCCCGATCAAGATTCGGCGGCTGAGGACTCGAGCTGTGTCCGGGCAGCCAGTGGAATCGACGATGATCATGTCGGGCGTATCAGCGCACCGATCGACGGAATCCGGAATACCATCTTCATCATGATCTGTGGCTTCTTCTACGGACACAGAGGTTCCTGTCGAAACAGAGTCAGTCTCGCGTGCAGCCTTGACCGTATCGCCGGGTTCACCGTCAGCCGCGAGCAGCATAACGCAGGAACAGACCGAAAGCAGGAATACAACCAGTGAGATTCTGTTAGTCATTTTTCGCTGAGTACATTTTCACCGATTAAGAACCTATCTCAATTAGCTACTCAATGTGACGATTCGCAACTGCCACTCCAGCAGCCTTTAGTAAAGTTTGGTTATCTGTACACCGGTGTAGTAATGTTTCAGGATTGTCTTATAATCCTGTCCTGCTCGCGCCCTGCCGATCGCGCCGCACTGGCACATCCCTACCCCATGTCCATACCCACGACCGGAAATAAAAACGCTGTCAACATTGCCGAACTTGCCGGTTTGCAGTTTGAATCTGAAATTGGAGGAGCGCAATATCCCCTTCCCGGATGGTCTGCCGAATGCCCATCTGATTTCATCCTTCGCGAGACTGACGACTCCCGACTCCGTCGTTACCTTGAGATCCTGAATTCGCCCGCCTCCTGAGCGAGACACCACTTTGAGATCTTTGAGGGCGTTGCCCAGCCTGGTTGTGGATCGATCATTTTGTTCGAGATACGTACGGATATTTTCCAGCAGCTTCCTGGAGCTGAATGACTCGTCCCAGGTGTAGTATTTCGACCAGGCGCAAAAGGTGTCGTCCACGACACCTTTGAGGTAGGGCTCCGGCGGCTTTGGCCACACGTACTCGATGTTATCCGTATAGCCCGCGCAGGTCGAATGGTAATAGGCATCTATCATCTTGTCCTTGTAGGTAATAACCTCACCTCTGGTGTCGTGCACGGCTTTGTCAGTATCGTAGCGCTCTCCCGCCCAACCCTGATAGACCTGGTCAAGAATGTCGTTTACAAGGTCGTAATTCTTGTCGGGATACTTATCGCCGGTGACCAGAGCATAAGTGCGCGCCGCCACAGCTTGAGCTTTGACTGCTTCGTACTCAGATGGCGTTCTTACTCCGATTTCAGGAGGAAGCACGCCTTTGATGTAGTCCTCGATATGCAGGACATTGACTACATACAATCCCTGCTGATCATCGGGATAAATTTCGAGAATGCCCCTGAATTTCTTTCTGTTCAGATAGAGCCACGATTTTACCTCCGCTAGCGCCACCACCTTACTAAGATTCGTCTCGATCGGGTTACCCTCGGTGTCAGTAATCTCGAGCACGTCGCCGTTGCTGCGGACACGAAGTGGATCGGACGAATAGTAAGTCGATTTCTCGCCGTCTTTGCTCCAGGCGTGAAAGATGCAGTTACCTTTAGCCCCGATCCTCACTTTGGCCGCATTGTGCAGGATCCTGACTTTGACAAGCGGGCGTTTGAGACGCGAGTAGCCCATCTGCTCCTGAACGTAAAGCATGCGTGAGCAGGAGCAGAGGCTCAGACCTGCCAGAATAACGAGTATGAAAATGCAGAGCTTCTTCACTGATACTTACGGTTGCGAAATTTTTCCAAGCAGGGCCGGGCGCTTTGCCCCGGTAATATTGGGGAGATTGGCCGGTTGTGCGTCAAGAGTCATATTGGCAAAGTAGGCGAAAGCTTCCGCTTCGACAAACTCAGGGTCGGATCCGTAGGCGGCGGTGGATTCGAGCCTTGCGGGAGCGAGCAGGTCAGCTAGCTGCTTCATCAGGTGCTCATTGAGTGCGCCACCGCCGCAGGCCAAAACCAGCAGCGGTTGATCATTTCCCGCCAGAGCAGCAATAGTATTCCTGATACTGATAGCAGTCAACATCGATAATGTGGCCATCGCGTCCTCGAGCTTCAGCTCATTCAGTTCAGCCACTATATTTGCCTCGCTGAGAAGGCGTAACCACTCCGCGCGATCGTGACTGCGGGGAAGGCGTCGCGAGAATAGTGGGCTGGCCAGGAAATGCTCAAGGAGTTTCCCCTGCACCTCACCTTTGCTGGCTATTTTACCGCCTCGATCGAATTCTCTATCAGTGTGCTTCTGCATAAAATCATCGAGCAGGCAGTTTCCCGGGCCGCAGTCACTCCCGCTAACTTCGCCACCGCGTCTGAGAAGAGTCACATTAGCGATACCGCCAATGTTAACGATCGCGCGGCATTCCCCCGCTTCGACAAATCTAAGCGCATGATAGATCGGAGCAAGTGGTGCACCGGCGCCCCCAACAGCGATGTCTCCGGAGCGAAAATCTGAGACTGTGACGATACCTGTTTCTTTCGCGATGATTTCAGCTTCTCCGATCTGCAGAGTAGCATAACCTGAGTATGCTCCTGAGTGCCGTGGTTCACCGAAATGTGCAATCGTTTGGCCGTGCGAACCGATTAAATCTATTGCGCTAAGCTGCAATTGACTCGCGTTGATGAATTGCCGTATCATATCTGAATAGAACCTTCCCAAACCTAGCGAGAGTATTGTCAACTCCCCCAGTTCTACACTGCCGGCGGCGGAGAGTCGCAAGAGATCCCTACGCAAATCAGGAGGATAGGAAAATGTCGCAGCTGCGTGGGTTTTCAGGGCGTGCTTAGAGGTATTGACCTCGCAGGCAGCGATATCAACACCATCTGCGGATGTGCCCGACATCAATCCCAGGGTGAAACGCGATGGTTTCTCTATTAGGCTCTTCAAATGCAAGCTTGCTTAAACAGGTACTATGTGAATAATCCCGAATTGTTCTGCCTGAAATCCTCGACGTGTGCTGAGCGTTCCCCGATTATATCTCTTAGCTGATCATTGCCCTCAACTTGGCGGTTAATTTCAGCTATCAGCGTGCCAGGACTCGCCGCAAGGTTGCCACATATTAGCAGGTCACAACCTGCCGACAAAGACTTTATTGCCGCACCTGCAAGATCGGTATCACTGAGAGCGCCAAGCATCTGGAGATCGTCGCTGATAATTGGTCCTTCAAAGCCGAGGTGATTACGAAGTTCCCCCTGCAGGATCTTCTTACTGAAGGTAGCTATTTCGAGCTGATCTAGCTCAGGGGCCATCAGGTGAGTTGGCATCACCAGATTGCAGCCGGCATTGATTGCGGCAGCGAAGGGTTTATAGTCGTTGGTGCGAAATTGTTCAGACGATTGGTCAGTTTGCGACACGACTTGATGAGGATCTCCGGCAGCGGATGCCAGTCCGGGGAAGTGTTTGGCGCACGAAATGAGATTTTGCTCTCTGAGTATCCGCACTTGCTCCACAGCTGCCTCGGCCGCAGCGTCAGGTGACGCTGAGTAAGCGCGAGTTCGGATGACGTGGTTAGTTTCAGAAGGCTGCAAGTCACAGACCGGAATCAGATTGCAGTTTACGCCGCAATCTTTCAGGCATTTCGCCGTCACTTCAGTTGCGTGACAGAGCCCGGCCAGATCATCACGATCACCAAAGTAGCCGGGTGAGGGGAATGCCGGGAAGTCGCCGGCAAAGCGCACGACGCGCCCCCCTTCCTGGTCGACTGCTATCACCGCTTTGGGATTGTGTGACTTTATCGACTCGGTGAGCGCCCGCAGCTGTGACTGATCCTTGTAGTTGCGGGCAAAGAGTATCACGCCGCCGAGGCCGTTGTCGAGTGCCTCTCGGAAATCGTCGGGGAGTGATGTTCCCTCGAATCCCCCAATTATGACATTGAGAAGTTGGCTTGACGGCCACTTTGCAGAATGCTGTGCTGCGCTCATATCTATACAGCTACTACGGCATTCTTGCCCTGCCCTTTGGCCAAATACATCGCCTGATCCACCAGTTGCACCAGCTGCTCTTCCGAGTGCCCGTTGTCCGGATAAGTAGTGGTGCCTACCGATACCGTACAATTCAAGGCACGATACCGTGTATTCTCACCGAAAGTCGTCTGCTCGACCTGTTCGCGAATTCTTTCGGCGATGAACTGGGCATCGGCTTGAACGGTTTGCGGCAGGATGACGACGAACTCCTCCCCGCCGTAGCGAGCAACAATATCGGTATCGCGGATTGTTCGCGATATCACATCAGCCACTCCCCTCAAAACGATATTGCCTGCTTCATGCCCATGTGTATCGTTCGTATGTTTGAACCAGTCGATATCCACCATGATTAAGGACAACGGATGTTTGTAGCGTGACGCACGCCTGATTTCATCGTTGAGGCGCTCGGTGAAATAACGGTAGTTGTAGACACGTGTCAACTCATCGACGATAACCATTTTTTCCAATTCCGCATGCAAGCGACTGTTTTCGTACGCCATCGCTGCGGAGGCCGCCAGAATCGAAGATACTTTCTCATCAGTTTCGCTGAAGTAGTTGATCTTAGTCGATTCCGCCAGAATAATACCGGTGACGCGTCCGTGCGAAATCATCGGAATCAGCAGCGCGCTCCTGGCATCCTCAATAGTGGGAAGGTAGCCTTCCGAGTGCTCAACATCAAGCAGCCTGCGAGGCTTTCGCCCTGCGATCACCTGTCCAATGACTCCATCCATCGGGATTATCTCGCGCAGCCCTTCGAGAATCTTGACGTTATCTACCAGCCTTCCGCGTTCATAAAGGTAGGCCTGATCGGGCGAGCAAATCTGGATTGAGCAGAGTTCAAAACCGAGAATAGAATCGACTATCTCAAGGACGTCAGCAGTGATGTCACGGTCGTCCAGGATTTCTCCAAGCAAGCGGGATGCTTCGTAAATTGTCTCAACGCGAGTTTGCGAGCGCTCCAACTCGGTTGTGCTTTCATTGAGTGAATCGAGCAGATTCAACAATTTGGCTTCCGACTGCTTTATGTGTCGTGATACCAGTCCCACAGTGATGGAGAAAAACCAGACAAAACCGATTCTCAGCGCCAAATCCGTGATGGGGATATCGGTTATGAGGCCGGGATTACTGATCAGATAGATAGTGGTGACCGCCGTTGAGATACCGAGGCTGAAGTTCAAGCTGAAATAATACGCCGAGAACATGATGTTGAGGTAGTAGAGCAAATAGAAGCTTGAATGTGCGCCCCCGGTGTAGTTTATCAGGTAAGTGACGAAGATCACGTCGAAGATAAGCGAGTAAGTGAAGACATCCTGGATGAACGTCGGTCGATAGCGCCAAATCAGGTAGAAAGCGATCAGATGTACAACGAACACTATCATTCCGAACGTGAGTTCGGAGACGACCAGGGCTGCTTCGGGCGCAGTGATCATCCAGGTAATCACTGCAACCGCAGTCGCGGCTCGCGAGGCAACATAGATGCTCTCCAAGCGGGGAAACAGAGAGCGAATACTACCGTTCAAACAGGGCACCTCAGCTGTTAGTTACACTAATTCCTTAGTTGTATCGGCAACTTCGCAGATTTATTAATCCCTTATCAGGCAGCAGGTTACAGTTTTACGCAATCTGCTATGAAGCGTCACCTCGTTGGCCAAGTGACGGAAAAAATTCGAGACCCGGAGGGGGATTCCGGGTCTCTCAGGCAGAAAGCGCATGAGGTGTGTAAGACACCTACAGGGGAGGCTTTTTCCATCTCTTCTGAGTCTAATCTCGAAGCACCCGCACTTTCTCGTTAAGCATGGAGCAACTGAAACACCGATTCCGAAGTCAAATGCCCCTGTGCCTGTGAAGCCATCTGCGCGCTTTGCCGTATCATTGCGGCTGTATCATCTGCGGTGCGGCGGGCCGTGTCGGCATCGCTTACCCCCGCATCTGCCGCTGCAAGGTTCTGGGTGGCGACCTGCAATTTCCTGATGGCGCTGTCGTACTGATTTTGCGACAGGTTGCCTAATTCCGCCTGGTAATCGTTGAGCTCGCGGACACTGGACTGAACCTTTCCAGCAGCGTCTTCCGCAGCTTCTGGCGAGTCAACCTCCAGATTCTTCATCTGAAAAATCCTGAAAATTCTGGCCTCTCTCGTAGAGAACAATTTCTCACCGGCGTATTCCGCGCCAGAGAGTGCTTCGTTGAAGGAGGCAACGAGTTTATTCGCCTGAGCCTGATAATTGCGACTTCGTTCCGGGGTGGGCTCACGATCCCTGGCCGCATTGTCAACAACTTGCTTAAGATTGACCGCTATATCTTTCAAATCACTAAGGCTCTTGCCGGCAGCTTCATTCCGTTTGAGATTCTGCTCCAGGTCCTTTATCTGCTGCGTCACGGAACCTACCTGTGTCCGCATCCGCTGAGCCGTGGCGATATCTACGGTGGCGTTGTCGACTGGTGTATTTTCGTTCTCAGACGCCGCCTCACCGCGGTCTATGCGGCGCAGCGTACGAGAGATACTGCGATGTATCAAAGAAATATTCCGGATGGTCTCAATGCCGGCGTAACTGCCTTCTAACGTAATCATCGCCACGCTCCTCCTTGGCTTCGCCCTAAGCGCTATTGCGAATTATTGCAATCGGCTTGCCGATCCAGTAGAATCTGGGCGGAGGCCCCTAAGGCACTGAATCACAATCGCTTGAAACTATGGAGGCGTTCTGGGGGCAAATGTGGACTAACTTCGTTTCAGTCAGAAACTATTGCGCAATCCCCATAGCTTCACGCTGGCCAGCCATACCGGATTGAGTACTAAATTCAATCCAGATTATTGCGCCAGACCGACAGCTATGGCAGGGATGCCACAGATTACGGCGGTTTCGAATTCCTGATTTTCGCTCTAATCTCCGGCAGGAGAGCATGTTAGCTCTCTGGCACGTATCTTGACTTACACCATAGGGGAGATTCTGAGATCTCGCGTTAGATTGGGGAGACTATGTCAATTGTCAGAGCCAGCATTACGACTACATTTCGTGTCTTGAATCCGGAAGCCCCGAAGCCCGGCGACGCGGCGAAGGATGAAGAGAAAAACGACATTCGAGCAAATGCAAGCGGGAAGGCCGAGAAAGATCAACGAGCGAATAGTCCCGCATTGAGCGAGGGGAGTAACCCGATTGAAGAGAGAATCTTCTATCCCCCTTCCGAACTAATAGCCGCCTACGCAAAGAAACATCAGGAAGCCGTCAGGTCTGCAGAAATATCTGCCGAGGAGGCCAGGAAAAGTGGCGTCTCGTCGTTACAGCCTGATAAGAACAACGGCACCGGCATGGTCGCACCTCACCGAGATTTCGAGCGAACCGATGTCTACAAGACTATGGGTGATGCGTCAAATGGGCCGGTAGCTGCAGAAGCCGAAACATCGCCGAAGAAGTACTACGAGCTTCTGGAGAATCAGCCGAAGCGAACGAGCGCACCACCCACCGTTGCTCCGCAGTCGGGGAATGCGCGAAAGGACATTGCAACATCCGGAGCCACGAACGCTGCTGCCAATTACGGGCGCACGGGATTTGAGCTCGTGAAGCTGTTTCAGCGTAGCTATCCCGACGAGCCGAAGCTCACTTCTCTGCCTGTTAAAGCAAACACGCAGAGCGAGTCGGTGGCAGAGGTTCAGCGAAACGACCAGGTTGCAACGCCGAAAAAAGATTCGAGCACGACAGGCATACACCAGTTGATTCCGGAGCAGACGCCTGCGGGATCTGTGCCCAAACTACCTGCGGTAGCCAATTTGCAACGTGAGGGTGTTTTCGGGCAGACTGAGAATGGCCGCCCGCTGAGCGCCTCTGAATTCATGAGACGCAAGGAATTCGAGTACAACTTTGCCGAGAAGCCGTTTACCGCGGACGCTTTCCTCAATGAGACTGAGAAGGCAATCTATGACACACTCAGAAGTCCTCACGCCAAGGCTGCTTCGCACGATTTGATCGCGGCAGCAGAATCGGTCAACGCGTTGCGAAATCATCTCGTTGCAGAGGCTGAGACAAAGAGCGCTCCGGAGCAAAGTGCACGCCATGGAGTTGCGGGTACCAGCGTCACCAGAGATTCAGAAAAACTCGACGAGGCGTCCAAGTCGGCAGCGCAGAAAACCAAGGAAGAATCTCACAACCCCGAAAAACCATCAAGGTCCTACTATCATCACAAATCACACAGGGCTGAAAGCCCTCCCCGGACTCATCACAAATAACGCACGGATCTGAAGTCGAGCCATTCATAACATTTCTGTAAATTCCCAGTTTTTTGTTTGCTTCCCGACCGCTCTCTGCATCTCTTAAGATCAACCAGATGACGCAGCGACTTGAAGTTGGTTCCATTGGACAATGACAAGCCAGCTTTCCCTCGATCAGATCCGGAGTCGGGCACGAATGCACTATGTTATCATTGGAAACGGAGTGGCAGGCATCAATGCCGCGAGGTCAATTCGTCAGCGTGATGAGGCTGCTGAGATAACAATCGTCTCGTACGAAAGAGAGCATTTCTTCAGCCGTACGGCGCTGATGTATGTCTATTCAGGTCAGCTCAGCGAACGTTGCGTCGAACCTTTCGAGCGCGATCACTACGCGCGCATGCAATACAACCGCGTGTATGACCGGGTCGAGACAATTGACTTTACAAAGCAGCAGCTCAGCCTGAAGAAGGGAAACACGCTCAACTACGATCGCCTACTGATCGCCTCCGGCTCGATGCCGGCTAGGGGTCCGTGGCCCGGGAGTAATCTCGAGGGTGTTGGTCATTTCGTAAGCTGGCAGGATTTAGAGTGGCTGCGCGAGACTTCCAGGAATGCAAAATCGGCCGTCGTAATCGGTGGCGGACTGATTGGAATTGAAGTGGCGGAGATTCTGCTGCGCGACAAGATCAAGACCCACTTCCTGGTGCGGGAGCCACACTTCTGGCCGATCGCACTCAGCAAAGAGGAAGGAGACGTCGTTGCCGAACATATGTGTCACCACGGCTGCGATTTAAGACTCTCTACGGAGGTCGATGAGATTGTAGGCACTGATGGAAGAGCGACGGGCGTGCGCACAAAATCGGGCGATCTGATAGCTTGTGATTTTGTCGTGATCACGATCGGGGTGCGACCGCAAACCGACTTTCTGAGAGATTCAGGGCTGATGCTTGATGATCGCGGCGGTATTGTTGTCGATGAACATCTCGCCACCGGTATCGAAAATGTCTGGGCGGCGGGAGATTGCACGTCGGTAGTTTGGTTCAACGGC
>CAYXUL010000017.1:32758-46127 GCA_964468475.1 uncultured Ignavibacteria bacterium
TGGGATCATACTGTCATGACCCGATGGATAACCGAGGAGCGCAAAATAGAGTGGACATTGAGTCATCTCAAAGAAGCGATATTCGACGAAGAATTCATGCCAAAGTTTCAGATTCAGCAGAAAGTGTGAATTAGCGTGATGAAGGGCGACAACTGATGCAAGCCGGTCTGCTGACTACCTACCGCAACAATCTGCAGAGGCGCGGATTTCTGGCATTCGTCGCGGCAGCAGTGCTGTTTACGTTTTATGTACTGATCTACTTCACTGAAGCTCTGACACCGGTAGCAAAGGCAATTCACCTTGGCAGCAAATGGAATCTGTACGGCACACTCTACACGCTGGCGATTGTGTCGGGGGCGGTCTATTTTCTGCGTCGGCACGGTAACAGCAGGTATCATCGGATTCGTACGCTGTCAGTGGTATTCTTTCAGGTGGTCTTTGCTTTTTCGATCCCACTTATCATGGAACTGCTGGAGATGAAAGGCTTCACCTTTTCCATCTTCTGGCCACTGAAAATCGATTACCTCAACCCATCCTACATTTTCAAGTACCCGGTGCTTCTGGTTCTCTACGCATTCCTCACATCAATAGTCCTGGTGCCGATCATGGCGTTCGTTTTCGGGAAACGTTGGTATTGTAGCTGGGTTTGCGGCTGCGGTGGGCTGGCCGAAACGGCGGGAGAGCCGTTTCGACACCTGTCGAGCAAGTCATCCAAGGCGTGGCGTTTCGAGCAGGTTTCGATCTACTCGATCTTGACTTTCGCGCTTTTGGTTACCGTGTTGGTCATTGTCAACTGGTCGACCGGAGTTACTGTGCATGGAGAGCTTGGCTCGTCGAGGCAACCTGGAGACTCGAGCGGTAGGAGTTCTCAACTTACGATATTTGGTTCACCGAAACTGGAAGCACCCTTTAACGCAAAATCGATTTGGATACCGGCCGCAGGCTCCAAGGATGCCGCCGGCATTCCTGTGGCCTGGGTCGCAACTGAAATTGGGGGACATCCGCTCAAGCCGACGGTGCTGACCGCATACAGGCTGCAATTCAAAGAGGGCTCTTTACAGGTCATCGCAACACGAGCAGGAGGAAAGCAGACATTCGGCAGTTGGAATGGTAGCGCCGAGAACGGCACCCCTGAACTCAGCTTTCCGCAATATCCCACTTTCTCGAAGATTGCCACGAAGATTCAGGGTATCTATGGCTTTATTGTAGTCGCCCTGCTGTCGGGGATTTTCGGAGTTGGATTCTATCCAATCCTCGGCTCACGTGTGTGGTGTCGTTTCTTCTGCCCACTGGCAGCGATACTGGGAATCGTACAGAAGCTTGGACGGTTTCGGATTACAGTCAAAGATGACATGTGCATCTCCTGCGGGAACTGTTCCACCTATTGCGAGATGGGGATCGATGTGCGCTCTTACGCTCAGAACAATCAGAGCTTCAAACGTGCGGCCTGCGTGGGTTGCGGCATGTGCGCCCACATGTGCCCGCGCGGAGTACTGCGACTTGAGAACAAATGGGATTTGGGGCCGAACAATGATAGCACCAATATCCAGATAGTTGATATGTAGGTCAAACTGGAGATGGTGAAGAAGGTGAAGGAGTCGGAGATGAAATGTAGTACACTAGCGTCAGGCATGTTATCTCACCTCTTGATAATCACAACTTTCGCCTGTCTGCCTTTACTGGGCGGCTGCAACAAGGCAAAAACTCAGGCAAATACGGCGCTGCAGCCGGTCGATCATTCTTACAGCAACTATGCACGTTTACTGGCAAGTTATGTCAAGGGTTCACGCGTCGATTATGCCGGATTGAAGCAGGAAAGAACCGCTCTTGACAGCGCGGTTGCCATGGTTGCCAACGCCGACCTGTCGGAGACGAGCAAGTTGCAGCGTCTTGCCTTTTACATCAATGCCTATAACATTCTGACGCTACGTTCGATCGTGGATGCTTACCCGGTAGCCTCGATAAAGGACATTGACGATGTCTGGAAGAAGGAATGGCGCGTTGCCGGTGCGGAAGTCTCAATCAATGATATCGAGAACAAGATACTGCGGAAAGAGTTTGACGAACCGCGCATCCACATGGCGATCAACTGCGCCTCCAAGAGCTGTCCGCCGTTGATGCCGCGCCCCTATCTCGCCGATTCGCTGGATCAGCAACTTGAGCATTCGAGCATGAATTTTGTCACCACGAACCGCTATAACGAGCTATTCCCGGAAGAAAACCGTGCCGAATTATCTCAGGTATTCAACTGGTTCGGGGAAGACTTCGTCGAGAAATATTATGACCCCGAGAGATTTCAGGACCTGTCGGAAGAAAATAACGCCGTGTTAAACTTTGTAATCACACACTATCCGACCCCCGATCAGGAGCGGTTGCTCGTCGATTCTTACGACATCAGCTTTCGCGATTACGATTGGAGCCTCAATGACATCGATCGGTAGACGACAGACTTGAACCGCGATGTCACTTCAGGGCCAGAAAGTTGTCGCTATCATCCCAGCACTAAACGAAGAAGAATCAATCGGTAAAGTCATCTCTGAATTGCCGAATGTGATCGATCAGATCATTGTCTGCGACAACGGTTCAACGGACAATACCGCAAGAGTGGCAACTAAGGCCGGCGCGGTAGTCGTGCAGGAACCGGAGCGCGGCTACGGCGCCGCGTGCCTGAAAGCGGTCGCCGCTGCTGCCACCGATACGGACATTCTCCTGTTTATTGATGCCGACTACTCCGACTATCCCGCAGAAGCACTTCACCTGCTCACTCCTCTGGCAGAGTCTCAGTGCGACCTGGTGATCGGCTCGCGAATGTTGACATATAAAGATCACAAAGCACTTCCACCGGTAGCGGCCTTTGGCAACTGGTTGACGAGCAACTTGATCAAGCTCTTCTGGGGTGTGCGCTTCACCGACATTGGACCTTTCCGCGCTATCAGGTATGATCGTTATCGTGTGCTGAGTATGCGCGATCGCAATTTCGGCTGGACCACCGAGATGCAGGTCAAAGCGGTCAAGCATGGACTGCGATGCCGCGAGGTGCCGGTCAACTACCGACCACGTATCGGCGAGTCAAAAATTTCCGGTACAATCTCCGGTTCCGTCAGGGCGGGTTTCAAGTTCCTCTGGATTATCCTACGTGAGGCGCTGAGCTAATGGGGTCATCGTCGGCAAAATGGAAGATCGCTTTCTACTCTTTGATCGCCCTGTTCCTGTTGTCACAGGCATTGATTTTCCTTCCCGACTATGAAAAGCCACGGATGGTGAAATTTCTCATCATCACGCAAGTATTGCTATTACTGTCGGTGCTGATTTTTCTGGTAGGTCGTAAGCTGGTGCGACTCCCCAATCTGCGGAAGCACCTGTGGATTGTCCTGGCTCTGGCGCTAGTGGCCCGCGCGATAATGTTAATCGGCGCCGGGGACAAATTCTACATATCGGATGACGTCTACCGCTACCTCTGGGACGGCGAGATCAACGCTAACGGAATCAACCCCTATCTTTATGCACCCGACTCCGATTCACTGTGCCAGTTCCATGATAATTCGCTCTACGATAACCTCAACCACAACTGGATGCCGACTATTTATCCACCTCTCGCACAAAACATCTTTCTTGTCGGGTACTTGATCGGAGGAGAGAATCCGGTCATTTTCAAGCTGTTCACGGCGCTCTTTGAATTGCTTACCTTGATTGCTCTGATCGTACTTGCGCGGGAATGGAATTTAGCGCCTGCAAACTTGCTGCTCTATCTGTTCTCGCCTTTGATACTGGTTGAATTCTATCTTTCCAATCATCTTGATATTATTGCGATGCCGTTCTTCGTGGCGGCTCTCATCACGTTGAAACGCCGCCAATCCACCATGACCGGAGTCTTGCTGGCGCTGGCTACCCTTGTCAAATTCGTGGGGCTCTTCTTCGTGCCGTTGATCTTCTTCTTTTTCAAAGGCAAAGAGAAACTCAAGTTCACTCTTGCCTTAATAATCACTGCAGTTGCACTCTATTTACCCTACTATGCCGATGGTGGCACCAAAGTCCTGGGTTCCTTATTTGACTACCTGCGCGACTGGCAATACAACGCCTCGATCTTCTTCGTGCTGAAGTACTTTTTCCACGTAACCGCCGCTCGCTATATCGTTGCAGGTCTGTTTATAACATGGCTGATCTATCTCATGGTGCGCAACCTCCCAATTGAGCGGAAACTCCACGACACCTATGGAGGTTACTTAGTTCTGACGCCGACGTTGTTTCCCTGGTATTTCGTTTGGATCTATCCAATGATGTTGCGGTCACTGTCACCTGCGTTTATCTATCTCTCGGGAGCGCTGCTGTTGTCATATCACGTACATATCGGCTTCTACGCCAACGGCACCTGGTCGCCGATGCCCTGGGTCGGAATAATGTACTACACTCCATTTTACTTACTGCTGATCGGAGTGCCGCTCTATCACAGAATACGCCGGAGGCGCAATGTCTGACCTGCTTATCGTCGCCTACTTCGTGCTGCTTTTCTTTGTCAGCTTTTACGGCGTATATCTCTATTGGCTGGTTTTCAGCTACTTGAGGATTCCCGCGCCTGAACCACTGAAACCATACGACGGCGCAGCGTATCCCTTCGTTACCGTGCAACTTCCCGTCTTCAATGAACGCCGCGTGATCGAGCGTCTTATCGAAGCGGTGGCTGCCTTTGATTGGCCGAGCGATCGCTTTGAGATCCAGGTGCTTGATGATTCAACCGATGACACCTCAGCGATCATTGACTTAGCGGCGACGCGACTGCGTGCCCGGGGCATTCGGGTTATGCATCTCCAAAGAACTGAGCGCTCTGGCTATAAGGCGGGCGCATTGGCGGAAGGGCTCAAGCTGGCGCGGGGTGAGTTTATCGCGATTTTTGATGCGGACAATCTGCCTCGGCCCGATTTTCTCAGGCGGATGATGCCGTACTTCGACGACTCAAAGGTCGCGATGGCGCAGGCACGCTGGAGCTTCCTTAATCGAGATGAGTCGCTGTTGTGCCGAGCACAGGCACTGTTTCTTGATTCTCATTTCTATATCGAGCAAGCCGCACGTTCGCGATCAGGGCTGTTTCTAAATTTCAATGGTACTGCCGGAGTATGGCGTCGCAAAGCAATCGTGGATGCGGGCGGCTGGCAAGCGGATACATTGACGGAGGATCTCGATCTCTCCTATCGTGCACAACTGAAGGGGTGGAGGCTCAGGTTTGTCGAGGATGTTGACGTACCGACTGAACTGCCCGCTTCAGTCAGAGCCTTCAAGACGCAGCAATACCGCTGGGCGCGCGGCGCGATGGAGACAGGGTTTAAGGTGCTTGGTTTGGTGCGCAAAGCCAGGCTACCATGGAAGATCAAGCTGGCGGCGCATTTTCATTTGACGCAGAAGGTTGTATCGGTGGCACTTTTGCTGCTGTCGTTATTGCTTATTCCGGCTCTTTATTTTCGCTGGGAGGCGAGCGCCTACAAAGTGCTCTTTATCGATTTACCGATCTTCATCACCGGTATGGGCGCGATGTCGGTGTTTTACGGCATCGCCTACCGGCGCGAGACGAGGGGACAAGGTTTGAAAAGCCGCCTGGTATTGTTCATGCTGAGCGCGATTGGACTTGGCCTTGCCGCAAACAATTCCATTGCGGTGCTATCAGCGTTTGGACGAAAGCGACAGGAGTTCGCTCGCACCCCCAAGACCGGGTCAACTGAGCACAGTAAACTCTTGATTCCGGCAGACTATAGAATTAGCTTTGATCGCACACTGCCGGTAGAAGGGCTGCTGGCACTCAACGGAGTGGCCGCGTCCTTCTTTGCGATTCACCTTCGGCTCTACTTCAGTTTACCCTTTCTTGCGACATTTGTCCTGGGCTATGGGTATTTCGTGATCAATTCACTCCGGGAAAAGTATGCCTGAAGTAGCAGTTGGCTTGATGGCCAAGTTCCCCGAACTGGGCAAGGTAAAGACGCGTCTGGCTGCTCATATTGGCGCTGCCGGGGCGCTGCGGATCTACTCAATGCTCCTGCAATCCACAATTGAGACACTTAGACAGCTCGACAACTCCCATATCCGGACGACGGCATTTATCGCACAGCGTGGAATGGTCGGGAGTTTTCGTGGTCAGTATCCGGGGCTGAATGAGTACCGCAGTCAAGTGAGCGGTGATCTGGGTAAGAGAATGCAGTCGGCATTTGAGCAACTGCTGCGCACCAGGAGTACCAAACACGCAATCCTGGCAGGCGCCGACATTCCTGATCTGTCGGCTGTACTCATCAACGAGGCTGCGACCGCACTCGAGCAGAATGACCTCGTTTTTGGCCCGACCTACGACGGCGGTTACTACCTGATCGGCATGAGAAAAGTGCATTCTACATTATTTGCTGATATCGAGTGGAGCAGCGAATCGGTTCTCGAAACAAGCGTCAGGCGTGCACATGAGGCCGGCTTGAGCACAAAGTTGCTTGTAAGGCTCAGCGATCTTGACACAATCGAAGACTTCAAGAAAATTTTACCGGCTAATCGATTAATCATAGACATTGTTAATTCGTATTTACCAAAAAGCACCTCCAGATACAGGGAGCATGATGATGGGTGATTACTTCGACTCGAAGGACCTGGCGAAGTTTGGGAATATTGGGCGCGTAAATCAGGAACTGGCTGACAAGTTCTTTGATTACTACAATAGTGTAATG
This sequence comes from uncultured Ignavibacteria bacterium, assembly GCA_964468475.1. Taxonomy (GTDB): domain Bacteria; phylum Zixibacteria; class MSB-5A5; order CAIYYT01; family CAIYYT01; genus JBECKX01. The sequence goes on from CAYXUL010000017.1 coordinate 39,451, forward strand.
CAGGAAGGTGCGCTGAGTGCGCGTGAGAAAGCCCTGATTGCCCTTGCGGTCGCGCATGCACTCAAATGCCCCTATTGCATTGATGCGTACACCACCACCTGCATGGAGAAAGGCGCCGATGAAGAGCAGATGAGCGAGGCGGTTCATGTGGCGGCTTCAATGTCGGCGGGGATCACGCTCGTTCATAGTGTGCAGATGCAAAACCACATCGATTCACTGATGGGATAGAAACTCAATTCGGAGCTAGATTTGAAACTAGAAAAACAACACCGCACCCTGGAGTCTTACAGCCAGTCGTTTTCCGAATTTGTAAGCAACCACGTAAATCATGATGGCTGCCTCTCCGCGCTGTCCCTGGCGACCTTCCAGATCAATGTCGGCAAGCGCTGCAACCAGACTTGCGTTCATTGTCATGTCGATGCCGGACCCAACCGTACCGAGATGATGAACCGTGCCACCGCTCAGAGGTGCCTTGAGATTATAGAACAGATCCCGGAGATTGAATCTGTCGACATCACGGGTGGCGCGCCTGAAATAAATCCCAATTTCCGCTATCTTGTAACCGAATCACGAAAGTTGGGTAAGCGAGTGATCGACCGCTGTAATCTCACTATTCTGGAGTATGAGGACTTTGAATATCTCTACGAGTTCCTGGCAGAAAACGAGGTAGAAATCGTGGCGTCGCTGCCTCATTTCGCCCGCCGCAACACCGATCGCCAGAGGGGTGAAGGTGCCTACGACACTTCGATAACTGCGCTGAAGAAATTGAATCGCCTCGGATACGGCACGAAGTTGCCTTTGAATCTCGTCTACAATCCGGTTGGTCTCTTCCTGAGTGCTCCGCAAAAGGAACTGGAACGCGAATTCAAACAAGAGTTGCAAAGACGTCACGGGATCGCCTTCAATAGCCTTTACTGCATCAACAATTTGCCGATCAACCGCTTCCTGGCATTTCTGGTTCGTAATGAGCGTTTTGAGGATTACATGGAAACACTGGTAACAGCTTTCAATCCCGGTACCCTCGACGGCCTGATGTGTCGCCATCAGATTTCGGTGGGATATGACGGCAAGATATACGATTGCGATTTCAACCAGATGCTGGAAATGGAAGCGCAGCCCATCGACCATATCGACAATTTCGATTATGATGCATTTATGAAGCGCCGGGTCGTGATCGGGAACCACTGTTTTGGCTGCACCGCAGGGGCGGGATCAAGCTGCGGCGGCGAAATTATCGAAGTTTAGCACCAAACACGGACTCTGCAGACCAAAATAGCCTATATTGTCAAAGATTTCGCTTGACACTTCCGGGCGAGCGATTACTATTGGGGAGTCTTTGCTCGGTAATCAACCTTTGAAGTCTCTTTTTTGGCGCTTTGCTCGGATTGAATGCAGCGGTGAAACAATTTGAACACTCCTCCGTCGCCGATGCCGATACTTCAGCGACATTAGTTTGCGCGCATTGCGGCGATTCCTGCCGCACCGGTGATCCGGTTCTTGGCGACCTCCACTTTTGCTGCAACGGCTGCCTGGCGGTCTATCGAATTCTCAAGGAAAACAAGCTCGACAATTATTATAAGCTCAACGATCATCCCGGTCTGTCTCTCAAGGTAGATTCTGACCCTGACGGGGTCGAAAACGAATTCGAGTTCCTTGATGATGCAGACACTGCTCGGAAGATTCTCGATTTCAGCAACGGCAAATTAGCAAGGGTGCGGCTGTATGTGCCGCAGATCTATTGCTCATCCTGCGTCTGGCTGCTGGAGAATCTTTATCGCTTGCAGCCTGCGGTGCTGGAGTCGAAGGTTGATTTCGTCAGAAAAGAACTCACTGTCTCGTTTCGTGAGGACAAGCTCACGCTGCGAGGGCTGGTGGAACTGCTGGCCTCCTTGGGATACACGCCAAATCTTACGCTCGAATCTGCGGGTAGCAAGCCTCATCAGGGCATCGACAGACGCTTGCTGCTGCAGACAGGTATTGCGGGGTTTGCCTTCGCCAATATCATGCTGCTCAGCTTCCCCGATTATCTCGACACGATCGGCGGACTTGGCCCGAAGTTTACGCGCTTCTTCGGCGTGGTCAGTCTAATCCTGGCACTGCCAGTCTTCTTCTACAGTGCTGCCGACTTTTTCAAAACGGCCTGGGGCAGCCTGCGGCGGTTACAGATGCACCTCGACGTGCCAATCTCCCTCGGTATTTCTGCGCTGTTCCTTCGAAGCGTGTATGACATTGTAACCGCTACCGGCACCGGTTTTCTCGACTCGATGTCGGGGCTGGTGTTTTTTCTACTGATTGGCCGGATAATTCAGACCCGCACCTACAAAGCGCTCTCATTCGATCGCGATTACCGCTCATATTTCCCGCTTTATGTCACCAGGATATTCAAGAACAGATTTCAGCAGGTTGCGGCGACGAGCTTGGTCACCGGTGATAGAATAGCGGTACGCAATGGCGAACTGGTCGTCGCTGACTCCATCCTTATCAGTGAGAAGGCAAGTATCGATTACAGCTTTGTCAGCGGCGAGGCAAAACCTGTCAGCTGCAAGTCGGGAGATACTGTTTATGCCGGCGGCCGAATCGCCGGTGAGCGTGCGGAGCTGGAAGTTGTCAAGGATGTTTCGCAAAGTTATCTGGTGAGCTTGTGGAACTCGCAGCTGTTCAAGCGTCAGCGGAAAGGAGCTCTTTCACGTCTCGCCGAAAGCGTCGCCCGCTACTTCACGGCTGCAGTATTGATTGCGGCGGCAGTCACTTTTCTCGCGTGGTTTTCCGCCGGACTCAATACAGCGTTGCTGGCAGCAACCGCAGTCTTGATAGTGGCCTGCCCCTGCGCCTTGGCGCTGACAATTCCCTTTACGTTCGGTACCGCGATGCAGCTGATGGGGGCAAGACGCTTCTACCTCCGCGAGCAGGGGGTCGTTGAAGCACTGGCCAGAGCCGATACGATCGTTTTTGACAAGACCGGCACCTTGACTGTCGGCGGCGCTGGAGAAATCGAGTTTGATGGCCGGGAGCTTTCCGCCAAGGAGCGGTATTTAATCAAGAGCGTTGCTTTGCAGTCGGCGCATCCATTGAGCCGGCAGATTGCGGAGGCATTACACAAGGCAACCGCGTCCGTCGCAACAGAGGTGGAGGAGATTCCCGGTTGTGGAATCTCAGGAATGGTTGGCGATGTGAGTGTCAAGCTGGGACAACGAGCATGGCTCGAGCCGGGAAATGCTGAAGTTGCCCGGAATGGAAGAGCTGAATCGGGCGGAGAAGCCTGGGTTGCAATCAATAATCAGATACGAGGCAGGTTTGTACTGCACTCGGATATGCGGCGCGACGTCGAAACCGGCCTGACACGATTACAGCAATCTCACTCGCTCTGGCTGATTTCCGGTGACAGCGAAACGGAACGCGGTCGCTTTGCTGAGTTCTTTGACGACGACAAGTTGATTTTCCGCCAATCACCTCACGACAAATTGCATTTTATGGACGGCCTCCGCGATCAGGAACGAAAATTGATTATGGTCGGGGATGGGCTGAACGACGCCGGTGCCCTGGCAGCAAGTGATGTGGGCATCGCGATTTCAGACAGGGTGGCATCATTTACCCCCGCCAGCGATGCTATTCTGGATGGCGAAGAGTTGTGGCGGCTGCCGGCGTTCATTGATTTGAGCAAACGGGCGGTCAAGATTGTGCTGGCAGGATTTGCGATATCGTTTGTCTACAATCTCGTGGGATTATACTTTGCCGTGACCGGACAACTTTCACCTTTGCTTGCGGCCATATTGATGCCGATCTCGTCGGTGACGGTTGTCGGGTTTGCCGTGGCTGCCACACGTTTGGCGGCACGTCGGGAAGGATTGACCTGAGGAAGATGTCGGCAATATTCGTTCTGATCGGAGCCAGCCTGTTGGTGGCGTTGGGATTTCTGGCATTCTTCGTCTGGGCGGTCAAGAGCGGTCAGTATGAAGATACCGTGACGCCGGGGATGCGGGTGATTACTGATGAAGATGTCCCGAATGATATGCCCGACGAGAGTGGTGAATGATTGTGGTGATCATTACAGCAGTAACACATTGGAGTGATGGAGTAAGCTGACGCATGGAAGTTGAACAGTTTTCCTACGACAACAAGATCGTCAGGTATTTCACCTACGCCACCGCGATATGGGGAGCAGTAGGGATGTTGGTGGGGTTGATTATCGCCATTCAGATATTCCGCCCCGAAGCTAACCTGGGGATTCCCTGGTTTACTTTCAGTCGCCTGCGGCCGTTGCACACCAACGCGGTAATATTCGCGTTCGTCGGTAACGGCATTTTCATGGGCATCTACTATTCGCTGCAGCGACTTTGCAAAGCGAGGATGTTTTCCGATCTGCTGAGCAAGCTTCATTTCTGGGGTTGGCAGCTGATAATTGTCTCGGCGGTGATCACATTGCCTCTGGGCATTACGACCTCCAAAGAGTACGCCGAACTGGAATGGCCGATCGATATCCTGATTGCAATCGTCTGGGTAATTTTCGCGATCAACATGTTCGGTACGATTGCCAAACGCCGCGAGCGCCACATGTATGTGGCGATCTGGTTCTATATCGCTACTGTCATCACAGTCGCGATGCTGCATATCGTCAACTCGATCGAGTTGCCGCTGACTTTCCTGAAAAGCTATCCCGTCTACGCCGGCGTCCAGGATGCCCTGGTGCAATGGTGGTACGGTCATAACGCGGTGGCGTTCTTTTTGACGACGCCCTATCTGGGTTTGATGTACTATTTCGTGCCAAAGGCGGCGAAACGGCCGATTTTCTCCTATCGGCTCTCAATCATCCACTTCTGGGCATTGATCTTTATCTACATCTGGGCGGGCCCCCATCATCTGCTTTACACTGCCCTGCCTGATTGGGCGCAGTCGCTCGGTACGGTGTTCTCGATAATGCTGATCGCACCTTCGTGGGGTGGCATGATTAACGGCCTCCTTACCCTTCGAGGAGCCTGGGACCGTGTTCGTACCGATCCGATTCTGAAGTTCTTCGTGGTGGCGATCACCGCTTACGGCATGGCAACCTTCGAGGGTCCAATGCTGGCGCTAAAGAGTGTAAATGCCATCTCACACTATACCAACTGGACAATCGCCCACGTCCATGTCGGCGCACTCGGCTGGAATGGCCTGCTGACCTTTGGTATGCTCTATTGGCTGGTGCCACGCTTGTTCAAGACAAAGCTTTATTCGGTCAAGCTCGCCAATTTCCATTTTTGGATTTCCACTCTCGGCATAGCCTTCTATGTGATTCCGATGTATTTCGCCGGCTGGACCGAGGGTTTATTGTGGAAGCAATTCACTCCTGAAGGTTTCCTGCAATACCCGAACTTTCTGGAGATCGTGACGCAGATTATTCCGATGTACGCGATCCGTGCCTTTGGTGGAGCGTTGTATCTTTCCGGCGTGCTGGTGATGGGCTACAATCTCATCAGGACGATTCGTTCCGGAACCGCTGTTGATGAAGAACCGGCGGAAGCGCCGCCTTTGCCCAAGCAGTTCCACGAGACCGATCTCCATCCCTATCGTCACCGCTGGTTGGAGGCCAAGCCACTGCAGTTTGTCTTGCTGGCGTTTATCGCGGTTGCGATTGGCGGTATAGTAGAGTTCATCCCGACCTTTATGGTTAAGTCTAATGTACCGACGATTGCGTCGGTGCATCCTTACACGCCGCTGGAATTAGAGGGTCGCGACATCTACATCCGCGAAGGCTGTAACAATTGCCATTCGCAAATGATCAGGCCGTTCCGTTCCGAGACTGAGCGCTACGGTGAATATTCCAAAGTCGGCGAGTTTGTATATGATCATCCCTTCTTGTGGGGATCGAAACGCACCGGTCCCGATTTGCAGCGCGAGGGCGGTAAGTACCCTGATGCCTGGCATTATCAGCATATGGAGGATCCCCGTACGATGTCACCGGGATCGATCATGCCGCCGTTTCCGTGGCTGATTACCGATAAGCTGGACACGACTCACACTCGTGACAAGATTACCCTGATGCGGAAACTGGGAGTCCCCTATCCGAAAGGGTATGAAGATCAAGCGGTGGCCGATCTGCAACAACAGGCACAAAAAATCGCTGACGGACTCGAACAATCCAAGATCGTAACCGACTGGGACACTGAGATCGTAGCGTTGATCGCATATCTGCAACGACTTGGCACCGATATCAAAGTGGAAGGAGCACAGGCGGCAAGATGATACACGATGTGATTTCTTCCATTGAGAATGTGGGGCTGTTTCCGATCATCACGCTCATTTTGTTCCTCGCTGTCTTTGTTGCAGTTGGACTGTGGGCCTGGTTTGCCAACCGCGACTATCTCAATCATATGAAGCAACTACCGCTGGAAGATTCCGACCTTTATGGCGGAGAGGGAGAGCAGGACAATGGCTGAGTACAAAGATGAACTACTCGAACACGAGTATGACGGCATCAAAGAACTCGACAATGATCTGCCGCCATGGTGGCTTTACCTGTTTATCTTCACGATCGTCTGGGGGGTTCTCTATCTCGCCTACTACCACGTTTTTCATTTTGGCTATTCCTCTCATGATCAATACATGTCGGAGATGGATCCAAACTACACGAGGGATCAGAATCCGAACTATCACCCGTCCGAGTTTCTCAGAGAATATCATTCGCCGTGGTACAGTCCGCG
>CAYXUL010000017.1:46227-50053 GCA_964468475.1 uncultured Ignavibacteria bacterium
CAGGAACAGATTCATGAGGTAGCCAGCTACGTTTTGACCCTGCAAGGTACCAATCCGCCAAATCCGAAGGCGCCCCAGGGTGAGCTAGTGACTGAATAGCACTTTTCGGTTTTGAATTAGGAAATAGAGCCCAAGCACTCACGAATCGGAGTGATACCGCGATGTCACCATCGCAGACCGACAACCACGAATCGTATCGCGATCATATTTCTACGGTCGACAAAGAGGGCAAGCGTGTAATCCTCTACCCCACTAAACCGAAGGGTCGTTATCATCGTGCGCGCCTGATTGTCAGCTGGTTTCTGTTGGCGTTCATGTTCGGCGCGCCGTTCATCAAAATCAACGGCCACCCGCTGATGCTGCTCGATGTCTTCACCCGCAAGTTCGTGATTTTCGGAGTCGCCTTCTGGCCGCAGGATTTCTACCTCTTTGCCTTTGGGGTGCTGGCGTTCGTTGTCTTCATCGTACTGTTCACGGTAGTTTTTGGCCGTCTCTGGTGCGGCTGGGCCTGCCCGCAAACCATTTTCATGGAGATGGTCTTTCGCAAGATCGAGTACTGGATCGAAGGCAATGCCGGAAGACAACGGCGGCTTGACCGTTCTCCCTGGACCGCCGAGAAAACATTCAAGAAACTCTCCAAACACACGATTTTTCTCGCTATTTCTTTCCTGGTGGGCAACACTGTCGTGGCCTGGCTGGTGGGAGTCGGCAAACTTCAGCAGCTTGTGGCAGACGGACCGGGCGCGCATCTGGCGGAGTTTTTCGGCGTGGTAGCGTTCAGCCTGCTTACTTACGGCGTATTCGCCCGCTTCCGTGAACAGGTGTGCCTGATCGTTTGCCCTTACGGTCGCCTGCAATCGGTGTTGCTCGATGACAAGTCTATTATTGTCTCGTACGATTTCAAACGTGGTGAGCCGCGCGAGCCGCTTTCAATGAAGAAAGATGAAGTGCGAGAGGCCGGGGACTGCATCAAGTGCAATTCCTGCGTGGATGTCTGTCCTACCGGTATTGATATCCGCAACGGCACCCAATTGGAGTGCATCAACTGCACTGCCTGCATGGACGCCTGCGATAATGTAATGGATAAGGTTGGCTTTGAGCGCGGGCTGATCCGTTATGCATCCCACAAGCGCATTTCGGAGGGTACACGCCTGAAAGTCACTCCACGTATAGTTGGCTATTCGGCGGTTCTGCTCGCTCTGGTATCATTGCTGGTCATTTTACTGCTCAGTCGCAGCGATTTCGAGACTACAATATTCCGCACTCCGGGCGTGATGTATCAGGAAATCGACGATCATGTCATTCGCAATCTCTACTCGATCAAAGTGATCAATAAGACATTTGACAGCTATGACATCAGGCTGAAGCTGAAAGGTATTGAGGGGTCGATCGCGATGGTGGGCGGTAATATCTCTCTGCCCCAGGAGGGACTTGCCGAGACGGCGTTCTTTGTAGATATTCCCAGGGCAGCACTGACTTCTTCAAAACAGAATATCAGGATCGAGGTGGACGCCGGTGACAAGAAGGTGGAAACAGTGAAGACAACGTTCTTTGGACCACGGGTGAAGCACCACGACGACGATAGTGACAAGGGCACTGAGAATGAGCAACACCATGACAAACAGTGACAAGTCCGAAAAGACGCCCAAAGATCGTACCTGGGGCATCGGCATCGCTGTGCTCTACACTGCCTTTGTGCTGGCGATGCTGGGATTGGTCTTTCTCGCTTCTCTGGAACGCTTCGACCTGGTTGATAAGAACTACTACGAAGATGGCATCAAGTACCAGGAGAGAATCGACCAGATGAAACTGGCCAACAGCGCTCCCTACAAGCTTGATATCTCGCTCAAGAAACCCGCGCAGCAACTCGAGTTGACTTTCCCTGCCGCGATTCCTTCCGATTCGATTTCAGGAAAGATCGTGTTGTTTCGAGCATCGAACGCCGCCCTCGATCGCAACTGGGATATCACGGCCGACGACCAGGGCAAACAACAGCTGGATCTCAGCACCTTACGACACGGCTCATGGAAGGTCATGGTCTATTGGAAAGCCGGCGCCGCCGACCTCTACACCGAAAAAACTGTTTTCATTGACTGATAGACTGAAGGTAGCCCGATGGAATTGTGGACCGCGTTCATAATCGGTCTGGTAGGATCTCTCCACTGCGTCGGCATGTGTGGCCCGATCGTCGCCGCTCTGCCGCTCGACAATCGCAGCCGTTTGTCACTCATTGGCGGGCGTTTGCTTTACAATGTCGGCAGGGTCGTCACCTACACTGTATTGGGCGTCGTCTTCGGCCTTGTCGGTCGCGGTTTCTTTGTGGGTGGCTACCAGCAGATTGTCTCAGTTGTCTTAGGAGCGATGATCATCATTGCCGTCCTGATCCCCGGCAGGCTTAGCCAACGGGTGATAGCGTTCCTCGGTCTGAACAAAGCCTACTCGCTTCTGAGCCGAGGCTGGGGCAGGCTTTTCGCCAATAACAGCAAACCGTCGATGTTCGCGATTGGTATCCTCAACGGTTTCCTCCCCTGCGGTTTTGTTTATGTCGGAGTCGCCGGCGCGCTCTCAACCGGCAGCATTGCAGGTGGCGCGGCATACATGGCACTGTTCGGCGCGGGCACCATCCCGATTCTCTTTGCTCTGGGGATCGCCGGGAATTTCGTGGGCGCGCGAGTGAAGAGATCGTTTGCACGAGCCCTACCGGTTCTGGCGATAGTACTTGGCCTGTTATTTGTGGCCAGAGGCTTGAATCTGGGCATCCCCTACATCAGCCCGAAGATGAGTTACAACTCAGCCGTCGGACAAACCGAGGCAAGCTGCTGCGATCCCACCGGCAGATAGGCAAATCATCTCAAACTTGCTTTTTTTGACCACTTTCACTTAGATGATAATATAACCAGCAAGGTGGTGAAATAATGAGCCAGAAAATCCGACAGATGTCGAGTCATGTGATTTTCCAGGAGGAGCAGCGCTTCAACCAATGGTGGATCTACCTGATTATCGCTGCCGTGACGATAATGACGTGGTGGATATTTATTCAGCAGATCGTCTTCAAAAAACCGGTAGGCAACAATCCGGGACCAGACTGGCTTGTCTGGCTGATCATGGCACTGGTCGGGATTGGACTACCGCTGCTGATGTTTACCATCAAGATGCGGACTCTGGTTTACCCGGGGCATATCCTGATTCGCTTTTCATTCTTTCACAAACGCCGCATTCCAATGGAATCGATACTTTCATTCGAGGCGAGAGATTATCATCCGGTGAGAGAATTCGGCGGCTGGGGAATCCGTTGGGTACCTGGTAAAGGTATCGCCTACAATGTCAGCGGCAACAAGGGCGTCGAGCTGAAGCTCACCAGCGGCAGGATTATCATGATCGGCTCGCAGGATGAAAAGCGCCTGGAAAGAGCTATCAAACAGGCCAAGGAATCAGGCCTCTAAGCGGATCTCAGAGTTGTCCGTATACACGCAAAGCCGCAACAAATCTGTTATCCTGCCGACTAGTACCGCACCGATTTTGTGCATCCTGTGAGATTCACAACCGCGTTCTTACATCTAATATTTTGATTCTCAACAACTTGGGGATTCAGGCACGCGAATTGATTTAGTGTCTCGTAGAGATTGCATCCGCTTACTACAGGAGGAAATGCAATGCGTAAGGTATTCATTCTCATATTGGTATTAGTGCTGGCAGGACAGGCATTCGCAGTAAAGAAGACACCGAAGCACAAGACAGTAGTATACAGAGAGCAGCACGTTCCGACACTCGGTTGGTATGTCACTCCGAGCGTCAAGATCACCGAGATTCAGGGGCTCACACGCGG
>CAYXUL010000018.1:0-2231 GCA_964468475.1 uncultured Ignavibacteria bacterium
TCGAGCAGGAATCTGCCGCGCCGCAAGCGTCGGTGACTACCAGCGTTACCACATTTGCACCCTGCTGCGGAGCGATACAGACACTGCTGCCGCTAAGGTTGCCGCCAACGACATTGATACTCTGAATGTTCCCGTCAGGATCGCTGGTCGCAAACCCGTCGATACAAAGCGAATCAGAGCTGCACGCGAAGATAGTGGTGTCACCCGGACAAGTCGCTGTCGGAGCGCTGTTGAGATTAACCGTAATAGTGGTCTGGCACGATGACTGCGCACCGCAGGAATCGACCGCCGTAATCGTAATTACATTCGGCCCCGCTTGCGGTGTGAAGCATACTTCATTATTGCTCAGCGTTCCGCCGGTGACGGTGACCGACTCGATATTGCCGTCCACATCACCGTAGGAGAAGCCCGGTATACAAAGCTGCGACATATCGCAGACGAAGAGCGTGCTATCACCGGGGCAGCTCACTGTCGGAGCGCTGTTGATCGTGACATTCACTACTGTCTCGCACGTGTCCGCGGCGCCGCAACCATCGGTCGCTATCAGTGTCAGGACATTTGGTCCCTGTACCGGCGTGAAGCAGATCTGGCTGCCGGAGAGCGTGCCGCCGAGTGCCTGGACGCCGGTGAGATTGCCATCCGGATCAGAAGCACCAAAGCCGTCGATGCAGATTTCGGAATTGTCACAGACGAACATATCGCGATCGCCGGGGCAGGTCGCCACCGGTGGGGAATTAAGATTCACATAAACCGTGGTCTGACAGGTATCGGCCTCGCCGCAGGCATCCGTGGCGATCAGCCTGATTACATTCTCGCCTACGGAAGGCGTGAAACAAACCTGAGATCCATTTAGCGTTCCGCCAGATACATCTACGCTTGTAAGATTACCGTCCGGGTCATTGGCAACGAATCCGTCAAGGCAGATTTCGCTGAGGTCGCAGACAAACATTGTGGAATCACCCGGACAGGAGACTGTCGGCGGATTGTTAACATCGACGGTGATAGTAGTCTCGCAAGTGTCGGCTGCGCCGCACTCATCGACGACAATCAGTTGAAGTACGTTGGCGCCCATTGTCGGCGTGAAGCAGATCTGGCTGCCGTTGAGAGTTCCACCCACTGCCGTAACCGAGGCAATGTTGCCGTCCGGATCGCTAGCGGAGAACCCATCAATGCAGATATCGCTCATATCGCAGACAAACCTGGTCTCGTTGCCGGGACAGGTCGCCACCGGTGCACTGTTCAATTGTACATTGACAGTTGTCGAGGCAACGTTTTCTAAGCCGCAGGAATCAACAGCCGTGATCGTTATTACATTCGCGCCTACTTGTGGAGTGAAGCAGACTTGATTGCCGCTCAAGGTACCACCACTAACTGTCACCGATTCGAGGTTGCCATCGGGATCGCTGGCTGAGAAGCCATCGATACAGATATTGCTAAGGTCGCAGACGAACACCGTTGTGTCATTGGGTGACTGCGCGGCAGGCGCCTGGTTGAGCACCACAGTCACTGTGGTCTGACAGGTACTCTGCTGGCCGCAAGCATCCTCGACTGTGTATTGGATTACATTCGCGCCGGCAACCGGTGTAAAGCAGACCTGGCTGCCGGCCAGAGTGCCGTTGTTTACAGTGGATGAAGTAATATTGCCGTCTGCATCAGTAGCAGTGAATCCGTCGATACAAATCTGGCTCAAGTCACACGCGAATATCGTGGTGTCGCCCGGACAGCTTGCTACCGGTGCGCTATTAAGTGCGACCGTAATTGTGGTCTGACAGGTATCGGCTTCGCCGCAGGCATCCACCGCAATCAACTGTATCACGTTAGCACCGACGACCGGAGTAAAGGTGACGTCGGAACCGCTCAGGGTGCCGCCGTTGACAGTCGTTGAGGTCAGGTTGCCGTCCGGATCGGACGTGGAAAAGCCGCTGATCGTAATATCGCTAAGATCGCAGACAAACATCGAAGAATCACCCGGGCAGGTCGCCACCGGCGGGCTGTTCAGTTGAACATTGACGGTGGTCGATGCGACATTCTCTAAACCACAGGAGTCAACAGCCGTGATCGTTATCAGATTCGCGCCAACCTGTGGCGTGAAGCAAACTTGGCTGCCGCTCAACGTGCCGCCACTGACGGTCACCGCTTCAAGATTGCCATCGGGATCGCCGGCGAAGAAACCGTCGAGACAGATATTGCCCAAATCGCAAACGAACAACGTGGTGTCATTCGGAGACTGC
>CAYXUL010000018.1:2331-7902 GCA_964468475.1 uncultured Ignavibacteria bacterium
CCGGCGCGCTGTTGAGTGTTACTGTAATCGTAGTCTGGCAAGTATCCGCCTCGCCGCAGGCATCCACGGCGATGAGCTGAATCACGTTGGCGCCAATTACCGGAGTGAAGGTCACATCGGAGCCGCTTAATGTGCCGCCGTTTACTGTCGTTGAGGTGAGGTTGCCGTCGGGGTCGGTTGCTGAGAAGCCGTTGATGGTAATATCGCTGAGATCGCAAACGAACATCGAGGAGTCACCCGGACAGCTTGCCATCGGCGGGCTGTTGGTATCGATTGTCACCACTGTCTCACATGTATCGGCTGCACCGCACGCGTCAGTGGCGATCAACTGAATGACGTTCGATCCCATCACCGGCGTGAAAGTAACATCTGAGCCGCTTAAAGTGCCACCGTTGACCACAGTGGAGGTCAGGTTGCCATCACCATCTGTCGCTGAGAAGCCGCTCAGGGTTATGTTGCTCAAATCACAAGCGAAGATCGTCGTATCGCCCGGGCAGGAAGCCAGCGGCGGAGTGTTGAGCCCGACCGTCACTGTTGTCTCACAGGTGTCGGCTTCACCACAAGCATCAGTCGCAATCAACTGGATTACATTCGGCCCGACGGACGGCGTAAATGTCACCTGCGAGCCGCTTAGCGTTCCGCCATTGACCACGGTCGAGATCAGGTTGCCATCGGCATCAGCTGCGCCAAAGCCATCTATCGTGACATCGCCCAGGTTGCAAACAAAGATTGAAGTATCTCCCGGACAAGACGCCACCGGCGCGCTGTTGAGGGTCACAGTCACTGTTGTCTGACAGGTGTCGGCCGCGCCACAGGCATCGGTCGCAACCAGCTGAATAACATTAGCGCCCGCAACCGGAGTAAAGGTGACATCTGTGCCGCTCAGGCTTCCAAGGCTCACCGCTGTCGATGACAGATTGCCGTCAACATCGGTAGCAGAAAACCCTCCGAGCGTGATATCACTCAAATCGCACACGAAAATTGAGGTATCTCCGGGGCAGGAAACTGCCGGCGGAGTGTTGAGAGTCACGGTCACCGTAGCTTCACAGGTGTCAGCCGCGCCGCAAGCGTCGGTTGCAATCAACTGCAGGACGTTGGCGCCCGCGACCGGGGTAAAGGTCACATTCGATCCGCTCAAGGAACCGCCATTGACCACAGTCGAAGTCAGATTGCCGTCTGGATCGGCTGCTGAGAAACCACCTATTGTGATGTCACTCAAGTCACAGGCGAAGATTGTCGTATCGTTCGCGCACAGCGCCACCGGGGGGCTGTTGAGCGTTACCGTGACAGTTGTCTGGCATGAGTCCACATTACCACAGCCATCAATTGCAATCAATTTGAGAACATTGGCGCCCACAACCGGCGTGAAACATATCTGGCTGCCGCTAAGAGTGCCACCGACCGCGTATACGGTATCGATGTCATTGTCAATATCGGTAGCCGAGAAACCATCCAGGCAGATCTGGCTCAGGTCGCAAACCTGCAGAGCCGTGTCGGCAACGCAGGTTACTACCGGCGGATTACCGCCGCAGACCGCTATGGTAATCGGATTGTATTGTGGATTACTCGCGGGAAGCGAGACAGTTTGCTGACCGTCGGAGGCCGTGATATAGTACTCAACAGTATCCCCGCACGACAGTCCCGTTCCGGGTACCGAGTAGCAGAAGAGTGAATCCCCCGATGAATGGGTCATCATGACCTCGTTATAGCTGGCATCCCCTACGAGCTTGTAAAACAGTTTTACCAGCAGATCATTGGGATCCGTGTCCAGGTCAGTAGTATACATACAGATGTCTATATCACCCGAAGCCGGCTGGCAGGTATCGCTCAAAGCACTCGTACCCGGCGTGGGGGTCAACACCGGCGGCGACAACTCCTGACAATAGGTGGTGTCACAAGGAGTGCAACCAGCGGTGGGATTGTAACACACGACTGATTGGTGAATATCGCCGTTTTGTACCGAATCAAGGCTGGCGTAGCAAATAAGGTAACGGCTGCACAAGCGCGTCTTGATCGATTCATAGATGGCATCAATATCGCCCGTCGAGGGCGCGGTGCTCCAGGCACCACCGCTGCCGTTGGCAAAGGCCTGCAGAGCAGCCGGGTTGTAGTAGGTGTAGTCGATCGGACCGAGATTGAATGTGTAAATCGGGACACCGCCGCTGACCGCGAGGCCGACAATCAAAGTAGAATCGTCGGCGTAGCTGTGGTCAGAGACTCCATCCGGAGGCTGACTGCAGTATTGGCTGCGATTTTCCAAACCATCGGTAAAAGCAATCACCGCCTTGGCGCCCGCTTCGAAACGCGTTATGTCAACACCTTTGTAGATTCCATCAAACGCCGCCGTAAACCCTCCTGCACTGAGGGCATTAATGGCATTGTGAAGCGTAGTCTTGTTGCTGGTGAAGGGAGTGACGGTTCCAATGCAGTTAGAATAGGGGACGATTGCCACCCGGTCGAAGGCATCCATGTTGTCGACAAACTGATTCATTGCTACCTTCGCCGAATCAAGCCGGTGATCGGTGTCCATGCTGCCGCTGACATCCACGACAAAGCAGACTGAAGTAACGCACGAATCGGTGGTAAGCTGCTGTACGGTGAAACCTGAGATGGCATTCCCGTCCTGCTGCACACAGAAGCTATCAGCGGTCAATCCGCCAATCGGAATACCGGCAGTATCGAGAACATCAACATACATGCAGATGTTCGGAAATCCCGAACAATCTATCTGTGAAATTGACACCCCGCCAATCGAAGACGCAGAGCGAGACAGATACTGCGGCAAGGAGAAGCTACCGGGGCTGACGCTCTGACTCGGCACGTAGGTTGTGTCAATCCACGTAGTATCATCCGGTGTATTGATCGGGATGTACTGAGCTTGTGCCAGCGAAGGCGCGATTAACGCCATGCTGAATAGCACCAAGATAAGAATTGTACAGAAAGATTTGCCCCCCGCTCTCTTCAGAGCGGTCGTCGAGTGCAGTTCGCGACTACTCATTGTGACTCCCATTCTACAAAGGTTCCATGAGGACTATGTTTAAACATTTCATTCAGATCACACCGGCATCTCTGCCCGCCGGCCATTTATGGGAGTTTCAGGAGAGAGTGAGAGTTTTCGGGCCACGGGATAGCAGACGCGATTCTTTCTGCCGCTAATCCGGAATCAGGCGGGGTAAACGTTCTTAAATGACCGAAGGTCATGGTAA
Source organism: uncultured Ignavibacteria bacterium (assembly GCA_964468475.1). Taxonomy (GTDB): domain Bacteria; phylum Zixibacteria; class MSB-5A5; order CAIYYT01; family CAIYYT01; genus JBECKX01. Next base: position 5,538 of record CAYXUL010000018.1, read on the forward strand.
TAGAGAGGACTGTTTACGGTGCCGCCCCAGGGATCAATATCAAAAGTGGCCTGTTGCTAACCTCCTGATGACCCAATTAGAATTCGTTCTACCGTTAGAGGCGCCACAACGCGATCACCGACGAAACATCACCCTAATAGGTCCAACATCAGAATGCAAAAAGTCAACTCAAATGAGCAACTTAAGTTTCTGTCGCCGTCCCAAAATCACGTTTCACGATGCTTCGCTTAAATTTGCTGAAGTACCTCAGGGGTAATCGATCTACTCCTTAGAACAAGGATAGAAATTCGAGTCAACGTGTCAAGGTTTTTCTCTGGTTTGGATAGTTTTTTCTTGCAGTGTAAGCAATTTTCCGGCAATAAGATACGAGACATATTTGACATGCTGCGGGGTCAGGAAATAATGTTTCAATTTGTTTTAAGCATCCAAATCTGGCGACTGCGCCGCGGGGTTGAGGGCAGTATCCTCAATCCAATGTCGGACATAATCTTAGAATAGTTAGGAGTAGATGCAGAGCCGTGCAACCGGTGTGGGAAAACAATTGAAGGTCAAAATCTGCAGAATCGACGGCCTGGCAAACGGCAAAATTCGCACTGCAAGAGTGCTGGCGCGACGGATCGCCGTAGTTCAGATAGAGGGCCGGATCTACGCCTTTGAGGCAGACTGTAAGCACATGAAGCAGTCACTTGGCGGCGGCACCATCGAAGGCAATGTCATCACCTGTCCCGCTCATGGCTGGAAATATGACCTTGCGACCGGGCAGTGCCTCACAGAAAAGTGGGCACGATTGAAAACTTTTGACGTTTATGTTGAAAACGGCGATCTATTTGTCGATCTGTAATTGACAACAGCAGGAAGTGCAGATGAGATTCACGAATGACTGACAATCACGTAAGCCTCAACATGAATGTGCGCGGGCTCGAGCAATCCGCCACAATTGCCATAAACGACAGAAGCAAAAACCTCGACGAAAACGGGAAGCACATTTACCGGCTTGGCCTGGGGCAATCTCCATTCCCGGTGCCGTTGAATGTTGTCAACGCCCTCAAGCAGAATGCTCATCAGAAAGACTACCTGCCCGCCGCAGGTTTGCGGCAACTCCGACAGACGGTGGCGGAGTTCCATCGCCGCAAGGACGGTGTGGAGGCGAGCGCCGATGGTGTAATCATTGGTCCCGGTTCCAAGGAGTTGATGTTCATCCTGCAGATTGTATTCTACGGTGAGTTGATGGTTCCGACTCCCTGCTGGGTGTCGTATATGCCGCAGGCGAATATCATTGGAAAGAAAGTCAGCCACGTGCATACCCGCAAAGAGCACCGCTGGATGATGTCTGCGGAGGCGCTCGAAGAACACCTGCGCGAACAGAATGACCGCTATCGCCCCCGCATCCTGATTCTCAACTACCCTTCCAATCCGGTGGGTTGCACTTATCCCGAAGAAGAATTGAAAGCAATTGCCCGGGTGGCGCGCGAATATGAGCTCATCCTCCTTTCGGATGAAATCTACGGTCAACTGCATCACCGGGGCAGGCATGTTTCAATTGCCCGCTACTATCCGGAAGCAACGATCATCAGCGGAGGCCTCTCGAAGTGGTGCGGAGCCGGCGGCTGGCGTTTGGGTACATTTACATTTCCGCCTGACTTGCAGTGGATTCTGGAAAAAATGTCTGTGGTGGCAAGTGAGACCTTTACCTCGGTCTGCGCGCCGATCCAGTACGCGGCCTGCCGCGCCTTCACGGGCGGGATCTCAATCGAGGAATACCTGCTGCACTGCCGGCGCATCCTCAGTACTCTGGGTAATCGCCTGGCTACCATGTTCAATGATGCCGGTATTGAGGTCAACTCCCCTGAGGGTGGCTTTTATCTCTACCCTGACTTTACGCGTTTTCGCAAGCAGCTCAAACAACGCGGCATCACCGACAGCCGCGCTCTCTGCGAAGACTTGCTCGAGGAAACCGGCGTCGCCATCCTGCCGGGCGCTTCCTTCGGAAGAGACGCAAAAGAGCTAACCGCGCGCCTGGCGTACGTCGACTTCGACGGCGCCGAAGCTTTGGCTAAGTCCAAGATGCACGCTGTCGACAAACCATTGCCGGACGACTTCCCCGAAAAATGCGCCTTCAACGTCATCAAATCAGTCCAGACTATCATCGACTGGGTGAAGGGTTAGGGGGCGCTTTCTGGAGCGGTGCACGGAACTCCACTGAATCGGGGCTAACTCCTGCCATGCACGGTGATCAAAAGCGCGCAGGGAGTATACTGCTTCACTCGCCTGCTTGATACGTGTCATACCGGCGAAAGCCGGTATCCAGTCCTTAACCTTCGCCTGCTGCGTTGGGTCTTGAGCACGCACGCACAAGCGAGCGTGA
>CAYXUL010000018.1:8002-32799 GCA_964468475.1 uncultured Ignavibacteria bacterium
ACAAATGGTGCCAACGGGTGCAGCAGCTTGAGAATGCTATCAAGACAATAGCCCAGTACCCGCTTGGCCCTGGTGGAGTCTTCTGGGGAAACATCTCCGTAGAGGCGTCCCTTAGCCAGTTCAATATACCAATCGCAGTAGTCATGCCAGATAAAGTCGTAGAGCAGTTTCGCGGCGGCATTAAAACGAAATGCAGCCAACTGCTCGGTAGTCTTTTTGACAGTCTCGTTCAGCCGCGAGAGAATCCAGCGGTCCATTAACACCAGGTCTGTTACATCATCGATTCGCTCCAACTCGCCGTCACTCAACTCATCGCCGAGATTCATGAGGATGAAGCGCGAAGCATTCCAGAGCTTATTGGCGAAATTGCGACCCAGCTCGAAAGTATTCATCGCGATGTTGGGGTCTTGTCCTTCGGGAGTCGCCAGAATTAGCGACAACCGCAGACTGTCAGCGCCATACTGGCCGATCACCTCCAGCGGGTCGATACCGTTGCCGAGTGACTTCGACATCTTCCGCCCGGAAGAATCCCGCACCGTGCCGTGGATGTAGACATCATTGAAGCACAGTTTACCGGTGAACTCATAGCCCGCCATCACCATGCGAGCGACCCAGAGGAAAATGATCTCGCTGGCGGTAAACAGCGACATGGTCGGATAGAAAGTCGCCAGGTCCTGTGTCTCCTCCGGCCAGCCAAACGTCGAGAAGGGCCACAGCCACGAGGAAAACCAGGTATCGAGAACGTCCTCTTCCTGAACGATGTCACTGCTGCCGCATTTCTCGCACTTTTCCGGCTTCTCCTTGGCGACCATCTCATGATTGCATTCCTGGCAGTAGTAGACCGGAATCCGGTGGCCCCACCACAGTTGCCGGGAGATACACCAGTCGCGGATATTTTCAGTCCAGTAGAGATATGTCTTCTCCCAGTGTTCGGGGTGGAAATGCAGTTGCCCGCTCTTGACCGCTTCTATTGCCGGTTCGGCCAGCGGCTTCATGCGGACGAACCACTGCTCCGACAGGTATGGTTCGACGATCGTTGAGCAGCGATAGCAGGTGCCGGCGGTGAGGTCGTAGTCCTCGATTTTCTCCAGCAAACCCTTCTTTTCCAATTCAGCGAGAACCGCTTTGCGAGCCGCTCTCGTATCAAAGCCCTTAAACTTGCCCGCGTTCTCGTTGAGGGTGCCGTCAGGGTTGAGAATGTTGATTTTTTCGAGATCATGCCTCTGGCTGATCTCAAAATCATTGGGATCGTGTGCCGGGGTGATCTTGACGACGCCGGTACCAAATTCCGGGTCGACGTAGTCATCAGCGATTATCCGCAGCTCCCGGTCGAGAATCGGCAGAATCGCAGTCTTACCGATGTACTTCTGGTAGCGCTCATCCTTGGGGTTGACGGCCAATGCCGTATCACCCAGCATCGTCTCCGGACGCGTGGTAGCAGCCGTCAGATACTGATCCTGCCCTTTCAGTTTATACCGAATATACCATAGCTTTGAGGAATATGTCTGATGCTCAACCTCGTCATCCGACAGCGATGTCTGACAGCGAGGGCACCAGTTGACGATATACTTGCCTTTGTATATCAGGTTCTTTTGGTATAGTCTTATAAAGACTTCTTTGACGGCCTCTGAGAGCTGTTCGTCAAGCGTGAAACGCGTGCGCTCCCAATCACAGCTGCAGCCGATTTTCTCCAGTTGGTGCAGGATGCGATCCTTGCGATCATTGACGTAGCTCCAAACCCGCTTGACGAATTCCTCGCGCCCCAACTCACGCCGGGAGGTTCCCTCACTGGCGACAAGCTTCTCAACCACAACCTGTGTCGCGATTCCGGCATGATCGGTTCCCGGTAGCCAGCAGGTTTCCTTGCCCTGCATCTTCTGCCAGCGGATCATGATGTCTTGCAGCGTGTTATTGAGTGCGTGTCCCAGGTGCAGGATGTCAGTCGCGTTCGGCGGAGGAATTACGATACTATAGGTTTTCTTCTCTGAATTACCGTTGGCATGAAAATAGCCCTTGGAGAGCCAATCCTGATAAAGTCTCTCCTCCACGCCAAAAGGATTGTATTGCTTCGCTATTTTAGTCTTGGCCATAAAATTGTTATCCCATTTAAGCGGCTATGAGTATATCGCTTATAGTCGGCAAGTCAAGGCTATAATCAAGGCTGCAGCCCAGCGACTTATCGCCGCCCTCAGGAACGGACTTGGTCATTCGGTCGGCTGCCGCTATATTAGCCACCCATTGGTATACATTATATACGCGGGAGAACCTAAGGATGCCAGATAGTGGAGAGTTGTTTAAGGAGCTTGTAGAGATCCTGCGTAAGCTGCGGTCGCCGGGTGGCTGCAACTGGGACCAGGCCCAAACGACGACCTCGCTGCTTCCCTATTTATTGGAAGAGACCTACGAGACCATTGAAGCAGCGGAAGATCATGACTATGAGAGGCTAAAGGGCGAGCTTGGGGATCTGCTCCTTCATATCATTTTCCAGGCGGAAATCGCAGAAGAGAAGGGGGAGTTCGATATCAGCGATGTTGTCAAGGTTATAACCGAGAAAATGATCCTCCGCCATCCGCATGTGTTTGACGAGAAGCAGGATCTTACGCCGGAGCAGGTGCGTGAGAACTGGGAAGCGCTCAAGCTAAAGCAACGCCGGCAATCTGAAAGCAATGAGACAGTTCTCTCGGGGGTGCCCAGGACGATGCCGGCTTTACTTAAAGCATACCGCGTGCAGGAGAAGGCGGCTCAGTTCGGGTTTGACTGGGAGAAAGCGGAGGACATTTTCGCCAAGATCGAAGAGGAGCTGGAGGAATTCAGAACTGCCCTCAAACGCAATGATGAGGCCGGCATTCGCGAGGAGTTCGGTGATCTCATTTTCTCGTTAGTCAATTTCGCCAGGCACATCAACGCTGAACCTGAATTCTGCCTCAATGCTACAACCGCCAAGTTTACCCGCAGATTCGATCGAATGGAGCAGGCACTCGCCGGGCGAGGCATCGACCTCAAGCAGGCTACGCTCGAGCAGATGGAAGAGGAGTGGCAGAGAGCGAAGCAGGGGGAGCACCCGAACGAGAGCTGACCTGCTCCTGTTCAATTTTGAATCAAATCCCCTGAATTGCCTTCGAAAATAGGTCTACATTTGAAGCAATACAAAATTCAGTCGGTATTTGCTTGCAGATGACTTTCGTTCCATTAACCACACACTCGTTATTACCGATAAGATGATAGAGCAGCTTCGCTTGTGGAAATGCCGCAACTAACCGCTCTGCGGGTGCTGCGATCACTATCTGGAGAGAATACTGCCTGTTTTGAGAGTCAACGGAAGATGACGGGGATCACAGCAGATAAAATCTTAGATCACCTCAAAGAGGGTCACATTCTAGTGCACCGTAAGACAGGTGCGGTTAGATCGACCAACTCTGCGGTAAAATCCATATATGGGCTTTCTGAGGCAGTGGTAACGCAGTCGCCTGACTCGCGCTTTCAGTGCATCCATGAATCTGAAAGAGCGCGGATTCGCGCCCTCTACGAGCGTCTGCTGCTGCACGGTATTTCCTATACGGTGCAGTATCGAGTGATCCGCCCCAATGGAAGCGTGAAATGGGTTGAAGAGAACTCGCGGGTTCTGAAAAACGGCGGGGATGACTTCATCCTGACGAGCGTTTTGGCCTCAGGGATCGCGTTGCAGCATTGGGAAGAGAAACAACTTCGGGCGCTGAACAAGATCGGTAAACAACTGGTAAATTCGGATTCGTTTGACGCTGCCGCCTCAAAGGTGCTCGAAACTATTTGCAGCGGCCTCGACTGGGACCTGGGCTGCATCTGGCTCCTGGATCCAGACCGCCTGAAACTCACTCATGCTTACGAGTGGAGCAATCAGAATTTCCCCAAGCGCCGGGATCGACATCACCCGGTTCTCTTCCTGGCGACTGATGGCGGCTCTGAATTTGGCGAAGCGTTTCGCAGCGGCCGAGAGCTCTGGATATCTGATCTTGAGGGCGGCGCACTACCCGAGTTGTTTACGGATCTCTATTCCAGCGGCTTGAGGGCCTGTGCAGTGATTCCGATTAAGTCGCGTCAGTTCGACTACGGGTTCATGTTACTTTTCTCCGGCGAACCGCGTGAACAACAGAACGAGCTCCTGAACACACTAAGACTGATCGCAGCGCAAATGGGCCGCTTGATTCACTGCACCTCTGAGGAAAACGCAGCCGTTCAGCAATACCCTGGGAGTGCCGGGAAGAATGCAGAGATCTTCGTCAGCAAACATACTGGAAAGATACTAAACGCCAATCAGCAGGCCGAACTATTCTTGTCGGCTGATCGGCATGTTCTGGCAGGAATGGCGCTGTCGGAAATTCTGACAGTCGAAAGCTCAGAACCTATCGATTTGTCTGCCGCCTGCCAGGAGATCGATAAAAAGGGCTGCTGCCGCTTCAGTTGCACTGCCACTCCCTTAAACGGCTCTGCAGTTGCCGTCGAAGTTGCCATGCAGAACATCCCGTCCTTTAGCGATCGTGTAATTGAGGTCTCTGTGACGACGATCACCGAGGCAGTTGCAGCTGCTGACAACGGCCGGGACCTGACCGATGATTTTCACCTGCTGCAAAACATGAAATCAGCGATCGCGATTCTGGATCAAAACTTCAATTTCATCTTCGCGTCGGATTGCTGGTTGAATGATTTCGGGCTCACGAGACGCCAGGTTAACGGCAGGGGGCTGAGTGAAGTATTCGAGGATTCCACCTGGCGCTGGGATACGATTCTGGCTCGGGCTCTGAATGGTGAGAACACCGCATGCGACGAAGACGAGTTCACCTTGCCAACAGGAGCCAAAGAATGGGTTAGCTGGAGCGTATCGCCGTGGAAGGACACGGCCGGCAAGGTTAGTGGCATACTACTTTGCACACGACTCGTTACCCAGGAACACCGTGCCCGCGAGTCACTAAAGCAGGCAGAGGCAAAATACCGCGCCCTGTTTGATAATATGCTGGACGGCTTCGCTTATCATCGCATCATCACCAACGAACAAGGCGATCCGGTTGATTATGTGTTTCTCGAAGTCAACCCCGCTTTTGAGGAGATGACCGGCTTGAAGCGATCCGAAATTCTGGGGCGCCGGGTGTCTGAAGTTCTCCCCCAGGTCAAGGAAGACAGCCGCGACTGGGTCGGTACGTATGGGCAGGTCGCGCTTAAGGGTGGGCAGCATCGTTTCGAGGATTATTCCAAAGATCTGGACAAGTGGTACTCCGTCGCTGCCTACTGTCCGAGACATGGCTATTTCGTGGTCGTGATCGAGGACATCACCAAACGCAAGCGGGCAGAATCGGAACTAATAGAAGCCGGCCGCACGATTTCTACTTTGCTGGGAAACCTCCCCGGTATGGCCTATCGCTGCCGCAACGAACGCTCCTGGAGAATGGAATATGTCAGCGGAGGCGTTCTGGAGCTCACCGGCTATGAAGCTGAAGCGCTATTGTCAAATGCGGAACTTAGCTATGAAGATCTGATTCTGCCAGAAGATCGCGAGTTTGTCTGGGAGGAAGTACAATCGGCGCTGCGACAGAACCGACCTTTCCGAATCAGTTACCGCATCAAAAACCGTGAGGGTGACATCAAATGGGTGTGGGAGCAAGGCTGCGGTGTTCAGGACGAGAGGGGTCAGGTAACGGCACTTGAAGGATTTATCACCGACGTGACTGAGCGCAAGCGAGCCGAGGAGGCACTGCGCTCGCGTGAAGAATTCTACCACGAGTTGATTGATCAGTCTTCAGATATTTTCAGCATAGTGGATGCCGAAGGGAATTTCCTCTATCGGAGCACCAGTTCGGAACGCACGCTTGGATTCTCGGCGGAGGAAATGCTGCAAACAAATGCGTTCTCCTACATTCATCCCGAAGATATCTCTTACGTCAAGTCGCAATTCGCCAGAGTAGTGAACGACAAAGCCGAAGTTACAATAGCGTATCGTTTCCGTGACGCCAATGGCAACTGGAGATTGCTGGAATCAAAAGCCCGGAATCTGCTGGATAATCCCCATGTCCGGGGAATCGTGATCAACTCGCGCGATATTACCGAGCGCAGCCGAGTGGAACTGGAGTTAATGAAGCTGGTCACTGCGGTAGAGCAGGCTGCCGAAGCGATTATAATCACGGATACGGAGGGCAAGATTCAATATGTAAATCCTGCCTTCGAACAAATAGCCGGATACGAGCGCTCCGCCGTCATTGGCCGCAACCCGCGTCTCTTGCGCAGTGGCGAAAACAACCCGAAAACCTACGAGGAAATGTGGGAGAATATAACCTCCGGCAAACATTGGATGGGCCGTTTGGTTAATCGACGCAGCGACGGAAAGGAATATCACGTAGAAGTGGCCATCTCGCCTATGCGCAACGATGATGGCGAGATCATCAACTACGTTGCCGTCCAGCGTGATATCACCAAGGAAAAGGAGCTAGAGGATCAACTGCGGCAGGCACAAAAACTCGAGGCTGTCGGGAGGCTGGCTAGCGGCATAGCTCACGACTTCAATAACCTTCTGGCAGGAATTCGCGGTTTTGCCGAATTGATCTCTCTTGATACGTCCGTAGACCATAGGATCAAGTCCTTTGCAGACGAGATTATTACTGCTTCAAGTCGCGCAGCCGATCTTACCGGACAATTGCTCGCCTTTGCGCGACAGGGGAATTATCTTTGCGTGCCGCTTGATGTACGGGTTGTTATCGAGGAAGTAGTCTCTATCCTGCAGCGTACTATTGACAAAAATATCACTATCGAAACCCGGTTGGAAGCTCCCAACACCATAATCAAGGGCGATCCTTCTCAGCTTCAGAGCGCGATCCTCAATCTGGCGGTGAATGCTCGCGATGCCATGCCGGAGGGCGGCATCATGACGCTAAGGACGAAAAACATCGAGGTTGACACAGAATTCCGACAGCAGCATGAATTGCTGGCCGAGCAATCGCATTTCCTGGCAATTGAGGTCACTGACACGGGAATCGGCATCGCCGCCGATCAACTTCCTCACATTTTCGACCCCTTCTTCACAACCAAGCCACAGGGTGAGGGCACTGGTCTGGGTCTTGCGGGCGTTTATGGTTGCGCCAAGAATCATCTGGGATCGGTGTTCGTCGAATCCCAATCCGGGGAAGGAACAAGTTTTACTCTTCTATTGCCGCTCATTGAGGGCGGCAAGCCTGAATCCAATGAGGACGCCGCTATCACTTCAGGTCCCGGTGGATTCCATGTGGTTGTCGTGGATGACGAAGATTTGGTACTCAAGACGGCCGAGAATATTCTTGCCAAAGCCGGTTATCATGTCACTACCTGCGCAAGCGGTGATGCTTTCCTTGATTATTTGAAGCAAGAAGTTTCAGTAGATCTGGCGCTGATTGATGTTGTAATGCCGGGTATCTCAGGACAGGAACTCTTCTTCAAATGCCGAGAAATCTCGCCAGACCTTCGAGTCCTGCTAATGTCTGGCTTTAGCGACGGACAGCTTTACCGATCACTCGATGAAGGCGTGGCTGGCTTCCTGCCCAAGCCGTTTGACGCCAAGAGCTTGCTTGCCAAGATCAGAGATGCCCTCAAAATCGGATCTGCCCATTCCCCCTCTGCGCCTTAGCACGGACGGACTTCTCAAATCGATTGAATCTCAATTTCCCAAAAGCTCCAAAGGAGGACGTTGCGCAACGTATCTTCTTATGCACGGGAATAACTTGCTAGCTGAATTTGTAATTTCTATAAACCAATGGGTCTGTTGCGCGCCAAAAGCTTAGCGCTGCAATAAAGACATTGAAGGAAACTTAACCACCGGCTGGCTGTAACAGCTGCGAGTGGGAATTGTGAGGATAATACAGTGAAGACGCGAAAAATGGCACTTGTGGCGGCGCTTATTGCCATTCTTGCGGCGCCAGTTTTGGCGGATGACGTGGCGCTGACTGTGTACAATCAGAATCTGGCCCTGGTACATGAGACCAGAACGCTGGACTTCTCCAAGGGTCTCAACGAGATGCGGCTTACCGACGTAGCCGCTTCCATTGATCCGACATCAGTGCATTTCAAGATGGTAAGCCCGGGGAATGTCCAATTACTGGAGCAGAACTATCAATATGATCTCGTTTCCCCCGACAAGATCCTGCGCAAGTATCTCGGCAAGAGCGTCGACGTGGTCATGAAAAACGGTGACCTGTTCAGCGGTGAGCTTCTCTCGGCGGCAGGCGGATACCTGACGCTGCGCATGCCGGACGGATCGCTCCGGCTGGTGAATTCTGCGGAGCAGATGTCGGTTTCCACCCCCAGTCTTCCCGAAGGATTAATTCTGGTACCCACCCTTGAGTGGAAACTCCAATCAGACGTCGAGGGAAAAAAAGACGCGGAAATCAGCTATCTCACCGACAACATTGGCTGGCATGCGGAATACATCGCAGCCCTTTCTCACGACGAGAAGAGCCTGCAGCTATCGGGCTGGGTTTCGCTAGACAACCGCTCCGGCAAGACCTACAAAGACGCCAAGCTCAAGCTGGTTGCCGGAGATATCCAACGCGTGCAGCAGCCGCGCCCGACTGAGAAGGGGATGATGCGAATGGAAGCCTCGGCGGCGCCCGGCTTCCAGGAAAAGGCGTTCTTTGAGTACCACCTTTACACTCTTGGCCGCAGGACCACCATCGCCGACAATGAGACGAAGCAGGTGAGCCTGTTTGATCCGGCCACCACACCGATCGAGAAAATCTACCGCTATCAGGCTGCTGAGGGGAATACTGACGTCGGCGTCGTAGTAAAGTTTAAAAACTCTGAGACTAATAACCTCGGCATGCCGTTGCCGGCAGGCAAAATTCGAGTGACTAAAGCCGATTCCGACGGATCGGAGGAATTTCTCGGCGAGGATAGCATCGATCATACTCCGCGAAACGAAGATGTTGAAATCAAAGTTGGCAATGCGTTCGACATAGTGGGTGAGACCGCTACGATGAGCACGAATCGCATCTCGGATCGCGTCCGTGAGAACACGATGCAGGTGAAGTTGAGAAATAGAAAGACCGAGCCGGTTACGGTGGTGGTTCAATACAACATCTACGGCGACTGGCAAATAACTCAGTCGTCGCATGAATACACCAAGAAGAACGCGAGGTTGATTGAGTTCCCGATCCCTGTCGCAGCTGATACCGAGGAGGTACTGACTTTCACAGTTCGTATCCGCTGATGCGGCAGTAATTCAAGGTTGACTTGAATTTGGATAAGGATTAGCTTGAGGCCGCGAGCTTGTGAAGGTGTTCACGAATAGGAGGATTCGTTAGAAAATGAAGCGACTACTGATAGTATTTCTGGTTGTCTGCCTGGCTCTTGTCGCAACCGCACAGGACAAGAATGAGAAGGTGCTTCCTTACGACGTGCTGGTGCGTTCGGCGAAGATCTACCTGGGCCAACACGACAAAGATTTCGATGCGGCAAAAGAAAGGTTAACTGAGGCGGTCGAAAACTACGATAACCCCGTCGAAGCTCTCTACCTGCTCGGTCAGATTTATGCCGAGAAAGGGCAATATGCCAAGATGATGGATGCCTTCGGCAAGTTCCAGGCAATCTGCTCCAAAGCAGAGGAGGAAAACGACAAGGATCTGAAGAAGAGGTGTCACAAGGATGACATGCCTAAGCAGATCGAAAAGACCAAGCAAGCAGAAGTCAGCCGGCGCTGGACAAGCGGGCAGAACAACCTCAGGCTCGCCGATTCGCTGCTAAAGATTGTCGATACGACTTCGGTAGATTCTGTAAAGACAGACTTTCAGGACAAGATCTCCAGGCTCTTAGATTTGAGTGAGGGGGCATTCAATGAGGCTCTGATCATTCAGGATACGGCGCCGCTCTGGAACAATCTCGGAATTATCGAAAAGAAGCGCGGCAACGATTCGCTCGCCCTGGAGAAGTTCGAGCGCGGTTATGCGCTCGATTCGACTCGCTCGGTGGCGATTTTCGATATGGCGTCAATCCATTTTGACCGTGGCGAATACGAAGACGCCGCCAGGTATTACGGTCGTTTTGCCACACTGGATTCGCTCAATGCCAAGGTTGCCTACGTTAACCAGGCAATGGCCTATCAGAATGCCCATGATCTGGTCGGTTTGAAGGGAGCACTGGATAACGTATTGAAGCTGGATCCCAATGATCCCGAGATGCGTTACCAACGCGGAATGTACTACATTCAGCGGGTGAATGACGCGTCGCTGCGCGACTCGCTGGAAATGCTCGACAGTATCAGCCAGGCGGAGCCCAAAAATCAGGATGCCAAGAAACAGTTTGAGGCCCTGACGTCGCGGAGGGAAGGCCTGCTGAACGATGCGATATCTGACTTCAAGGTCGCGACCACGGAAAATCCGAAAGATGATATTTCCTGGTATTGGCTCGGCAGCGCTGCTTTCTTCCTCAACGATATGGAAGAAGCAACAAAAGCGTATGAGCAATGCGTTCAGGTCAATGAGAAATCAAAGGATTGCTGGTGTCAGCTGGCTTTGATCTATGCTCGTGCCAAGCAACCGGAGAAGGCTAAAGAGGCCAACGAGAAATGCGAAACGCTGCACTAGCAGCCATCTGCAGTTGAGTCGCTAACTACCAGAACGGTAGCTGGCAATTTCGATTGATACAAGATTAAGGAGCGCCGCGAAGGCGCTCCTTTCTTTCTTGCTCTCCTCAGCTTACATTAGCACAATGATACGATACACCACGAAATCAATGAGTCTCGATGTCAGCAAGTGAAAAGAAACTTGTTGAAGTCGCGGTTCTAACGGGACTCCCGACTGTCCTGACCTATCAGGTGCCGGGGGGCTCTGCTCCGACCGATTTGGTAGGGCGGAGGGTGATCGTCCCGCTACAGCGGCGCAAACAGCTGGGAGTGATTGTAAGTACTGACGGTACATTCGACGGTGTCACCAAACCGATTATCGGTTTCCCTGACTTTGAGCCGGTCATATCTGCTGAATTGCTGCAACTCGCGCGTTTTGTCTCCGAGTACTATTTCACACCCCTGGGAGAGGTAATTCGCGCCATTCTGCCCTCCGCTCTATCCGGAAAGGTTCGACAGGAATATCATATCGTTGACAGAACTGAGCTCAAAACCGCAGCATCAGCGGGTGACGAAAACGCCTCAAATCTCCTGGAGTTACTTGGGCGCAGACGCAAACTGGGCCTGTTTGAGCTCGAGAGGGCAAACCTCAATACCGATGTCCTGCGCGCTGCGAATTATGGCGAGTTGCGCTGGAATCTGAAGCCGCTTGGTGACAAAGGAGACCATCCAGCTAAGCCGTTCGGCGCCAGCTTTATGGATTCGAGCGCTAATCATGTGGCCGGAAAAGCGATCAAACTCAATGCCGCTCAGGAAAATGCTGTGGCAGCAGTGTTAGAGAAACTCCTCAGCGGAACTTTTGAGCCATTTTTACTTCACGGAGTCACCGGGTCGGGCAAGACGGAAGTCTACCTCGAACTGGTCAAGAGGGTTGCTGCTCTCGGAAACCAGGCGCTCATTGTGGTTCCGGAAATTGGACTTTCGCAGGTGCTTCACGATAGATTAGCCTCAACCTTCGGGAATTCGCTCGGTTTGTTGCATTCACGACTCTCTGCGACTGAACGGTTTGAAGTCTGGCAAAAGGCGCGAAATCTGGAGATCAGGGTGGTATTGGGCGCGCGCTCCGCGGTCTTCAGCGATCTTCCTCGCCTCAGGCTGATCGTTGTTGACGAGGAGCATGATCAATCGCTCAAACAGCACTCCCCCGCGCCCCGCTATCATGCCCGCGACGTCGCCATCATGCGGGGTAAGCTCCAGGTCGTGCCGGTACTACTTGGCTCGGCAACACCTGCGGTGGAGTCATATCATAATGCGCTTTCCGGCAAATACACCTTACTGCAATTGCCGGAACGAATCGAGGCCCGCGCAATGCCGCTGGTCACGATCGTTGACCAGCGCGAACGATTCAAGATGGGGGATTTCTCATCGCTGAGTCCCCAATTGTTGACGGCAATAGGCGTCGCGCTCGGCAACAATGAACAAATCATGGTGCTGCTAAACAGGCGCGGCTTTGCGCCCTCGGTGCGCTGCTACGACTGCGGCGAAAAACTAACCTGTCGCAATTGTGATGTCACCCTTGTTTATCACAAGGCTGCCAACAAGATCCTGTGCCACACCTGTGGGCATCAGGAGAGTTATCCTGACCGCTGTCCGAATTGCCAGAGCAATCTCTTTCTCTATGGTGGAATTGGAACGGAGCGACTTGAGGAAGAATTGCGCTCGCATTTTCCTGACGCCGGGATTGTGCGGATGGATTTCGACTCTACCCGCCGCAAAGGGAGCTTTAATGCGATCTTCCGCAAGTTCAACAGCGGTGAAGCAAACCTGCTCCTGGGAACACAAATGATCTCGAAAGGGTTTGACTTCCCGCAAGTCTCTCTGGTGGGAGTCGTTTCCGCCGATACCGCCCTTGAACTTCCCGATTTTCGCGCTCGGGAAAGGACATTTCAGCTACTTACGCAGGTTGCGGGCCGTGCCGGTCGTGGTGAAATCGCCGGAACGGTCTTGATGCAAACCCTGAACCCTGAAGAGAAGGTGATCAAATTCGCAGCAAAACACGACTATCGCGCTTTCTTTGATACTGAAATAAGCGAAAGACGAGACTTGAATTTCCCACCGTTCTGCCATTTGATTCTCATTTCTCTAGAAGCTACGAGTCGTGAGCTTGCCTCGGAACAAGCGGAACTTCTCTCGAAGAGGCTCGGTTCCCTGAGACGCGGTGCTTTCAGAGTGCTTGGCCCGGTCACGGCGCCTTTGGCCAAGCGGAAGCAGGTGTATCGGTTTCATTTGATGCTGAAGACCGAGCGTGTCAAAGCCACTCTGAGCGTTCTGCAACATATTTTGCAAGCCAAAGAGTTTCAACATAATCGGAGATTCCGCGTAATCGTTGATGTCGATGCGGTCGATATGTTGTAACAGATATGAATACAAGAAACGGGGCTTGACACAGAGGTTATTATCCCTAATATCGAGGGCTACTTATGTTAAAAGCGCAGAAAGTTGAACTGACTCCACATGGCGACGAAGTAACCATCGATCGCGTTATGGCCGATGACGAAGTCACGGCCTGGATCATGAAAGCAGACTACTACCTTGGCAAACAGGGATATACCGAGCATGGCCTTCGCCATTGCAAGCTTGTCTCTAAGATTGCCTACAATGTTCTGGAGCGATTGGGCCGCGAAGAGCGCCGCTGCCAGTTAGCCGCCATCGCGGCCTATATTCATGACATCGGCAATGCGATCAACCGCGAGTATCACGCGCAGACCGGCGCGATGACGGCGTACGCAATTCTCACCCGGATGGGTATGTCTCCCGAAGAAGCTCTCGACGTCGCGGCAGCGATCGGTAACCACGATGATGTCGGTTCTCAGACGATCTCCGATGTGGCAGCTGCGGTGATATTGGCGGACAAGTCGGATGTACACTCTTCGCGGGTGAGGAACCTGGAGCAGCTCTCTTCTGACATTCATGACCGCGTCAACTATGCTGCCAAGTCATCGTTTCTGCGGGTGAACCCTGACGAGGAAACCATTACACTTGAAATTAAGATTGACACATCGGTATCTTCAGTGATGGAATACTTTGAAATTTTCCTGTCACGTATGATCTTGTGCCGCAGGGCGGCAAGGTATCTGGAAATGAAATTCGAATTGGATATCAACGGCTACAAACTGCTTTGATGAACCGTTGACGAGGAATGGGTGAGCAAAGGCCTATCGTACAAAGACTCAGGCGTTGACATTTCCAGTGGCGACGAAGCCACCAGGCGAATCAAGCAACTTGTCAAGAAGACCTATGGACCCCGCGTCCTCAACGGCATCGGTGGCTTCGGTGGATTGTTTGCAGCCGAATTCTCAGGCTATAAAACTCCGGTACTGGTTTCCTCCGCTGATGGCGTTGGCACAAAGCTCAAGCTGGCTTTCATGACCGGCAAGCACGATACCGTGGGTCAAGACCTGGTAAATCACTGCGTTGATGACATACTCGCGATGGGAGCCGAGCCGCTTTACTTCCTTGATTATTTCGCCTGCGGCAGGCTAGAACCCGGGGTCATTGCAGATGTTGTCAAAGGTCTCTCCAAAGCCTGCCGCGAGAACAACTGTGCTTTGATTGGTGGCGAGACTGCCGAAATGCCAGGATTCTATTCTGACAATGAATATGATCTCGCCGGGTTCATTGTGGGAGTGGTTGAGAGAAGCAAGATCATCGATGGCAGCAAGATCAATCCTGGAGATCAGCTGATTGGACTGGCTTCGACAGGTCTTCACACGAATGGTTTTTCGCTGGCAAGGAAGCTGTTTTTCGATAAGCTGAAACTAAGCCACGACTCGCAAGTTGCTGAACTCGGTTGCACCGTGTCCGAGGCTCTGCTGAAAGTTCACCGTAGCTATCTCAAGCCGATTCAGGCAATCAGACGCAAAATCTCGATAACGGGCCTTGCCCACATCACCGGCGGTGGTATCCCCGGTAATCTCGTAAGAATCTTGCCGACCGGCTGCCGTGCCGTGATTAGGGTAGGTTCGTGGAAGGTTCCACCGATCTTCACCTTCATGCAAACGCAAGGCAAAATCTCTGCCGCTGAAATGTACAACGCTTTCAACATGGGCATCGGGATGATTGTAGTGGTGCACGCCGCTGACGCACCGCGCGTGATTGACCAGTGCAAGCGCTTGCGCGTCAAAGCAAGCATCATTGGCGAGATTGAGAAAGGACGTCGGCAGGTTGTTATGGATGACAGTAAATGATTTGTCTTGGAAAGGGAATTCCAACTTCGATCACACAGAAATCTATCCGTCCATCTTCGACGCAAGAATAGCTAATTCATGAATCAACTCCCCTGGTATAAGCGCTGGTTTCGCTTGCCTGAACATGCCTGGCTGATGCTGTTCGCCGCAATCCTGTTCAGCCTTTCCTATGAGCCCTCGCCATTGTGGTTTCTGGTATATTTCTTCGTACCGCTATTTGCCGCTTCAGTGCAAGGTCTCGGATTTAGAGGAGGATTTCGGGCCGGCTACTTCTTCGGTGTTGTCTCAGCGTTTCTCACACTTTACTGGGTATCCTGGGTCACCGCTGTGGGCGTGGTGCTGCTGATACTGGTTCATTCTTTCTATTATGCCTTCATCGGCGGGCTTACCGGCATGGCAACCAAACGTTACGGCAGACCAGCGTTGTTGCTTCTACCTTTTCTATGGGTAGCGATGGAGTATATCAGATCTTTGAGCCAGATTTCCTTTCCCTGGCAAAATCTCTCTTATACGCAAGCTTCCAATCTGGCAATCGTCCAGCTTTCGGAGTTGAGCGGCGATGCGGTAGTAACCTTCTTCATTGTCGCACTCGGCCTGTTGCTCTATGTCGCCTATCGTTCGGTGCGGTCGACCTGGAGAGCCATGGGCTGGTTTGGGCTGGTTCTGGTTGTCTATTCGGCAGTCTATCTCTGGGGAGCAACCCGCTTCCAGCGGCTGGAAACAGATTTTAGAGTAGCGGCCCTGCAGGGCGACGTTCCGGTTGCCCAGAAATGGCGCAACGGCAGCGCCGATCACAATTTCAAAATCTATGAGGATCTGACGAATCGCGCCGCCGCCGACTCGGCTGAGCTGGTTGTCTGGCCGGAAACTGCCGCACCGATGTATCTGCTTTATCAGCCGCCATACGTCAAATGGATCGATGAAATCGCGCGTCGCAACAATGTGGATATCGTGACCGGAGCGCTGCAAATGGATCGCGACTCTTCCGGAACACGACATTACTACAACGCCGCGTTTTACTTTACCCCACAGCAGGGCATGGATCCGAGGATCTATCGCAAGCACTATCTGGTTACCTTTGGAGAGCATATGCCGTATGCGGAAAGCGTCGGCTGGATCAGAGCCTTTCGGAATTTTGTGAAGAACAACCTGGCAATGGATATCTCTGACTTTGAACCGGGCAACAGCAAGTTCCTGTGGGCATCACATGGCCGGGCATTTGGCACTCTGATCTGCTTCGAAGTGATCTATCCCGATTACGTGCGCGACATGGTTAACCGGGGAGCGGATTTCCTGAACGTCATTACAAATGATGACTGGTTCGGACATACTGCGGGACCGTATCAACACGCGGCAATTCCGGTATTTCGCGCGGTGGAGAATCGCATCTGGATCGTGCGCGCCGCCAACACCGGCATCAGCGCTGTCTATGATCCTTTCGGCAGGGAGTTGCAGGCGACCAAACTGGGAGAACGTACCTTCATCGCGGCAAATATCGGGCCCCGGCTGGGACCTACCCTCTTCAGCAAGCATGGTCGCGTACTCTCGCAGTTTTGTCTGGCAGTTTCACTACTCGCTGTTATACTGTTGGTTGTACGGCGAGGTAAACGTGACTAAACACCTTCCGACATTCACATTATCGCTCTTAATCCTGTGCGGCGCTGGCGTCGAATTGCAGGCGCAGCCATACAAATTCACCAATTTCACCAACAAAGATCAAATCACTGATATGGCGGTGGTCAACGGTCTGCTCTGGGTGAGCACGACCGGAGGCGTAGTCGAGTACAATCCAGTTACAGCCACGAAGCAGACCTTCATCAACACCGATGGGCTTCGTAGCAATGAGATAGATTTTGTGGCACCCGCCTCGGACGGCGACCTCTATTTCGGTTCAGCCGACGGCGTGTTAGTCCGGCACAACAGCTCCGGCTTCACGACCTGGCAGTTAGAGGCACGCGCCGGCACGCACTTATCCCTGAATGCGGCTGATACTTCCGGTGACTTTCTCTGGGTCGCCGGCAGCGTGGGAGTGATCAAATTCGATCGCTATCGCTTCGGCGGTGAGGTGCGTGAGACTTACCGCACGCTGGGGGATTTCGAGTCAGAATCGAATATCATCGACGTCGCGATTCTCGGAGATATGATCTACGCAGCCACCGGCAGCGGCATCGCATACGCTCCTCATGATGATCAGTACCTGCTCGATCCCAACGAGTGGACAAATGTCTTGCTCATGACCAACGGGTTAAACGCCTCCGGGATTAACAAGCTGGCAGTGCTCGACGGTCAACTGTTTGTCGGTACCAGCGCCGGCCTCTTTAAGATGCTGCCAGACGGCACATTCGAATTGCAGCAGGTGCCGACTCCGCAGAACATCCTCGATCTCTACCCGACAGCATCCGAGCTGTATGTGGTCGCTCGTTCCGGGAGCACCGGCTCAATCTGGAAATACAGTTCCGGAGCGCAGGTCGATTTTCAAGTAGAGGCCGATTTGTCGGCGCAGATCAACCAGGTCGCCTTCGGTACCGGGCTCTTCTTTGGTTCTGAACAACTGGGTTTCTATAAGATGGTTGGAAATGGCGGAGAGTTGATCCCCATTGAGGGGCCCTCAAGCAATGACCTGGCAGGAGGCGGGCTGACCTCGACCGGCGACCTCTATACGGTCAGTCGTTTCAATGACGTTTCCCTGCTTCGCGCCGGCCAATGGCAGAACATCCATCTGACAGGAAGCGAGAAACTATCCGGCATAGTAGCTCACGATGACAATCTCTGGGTGGGTACCTTCGGGGCAGGTGCATTTCGAGTCAAGCCCAGCGGCGAGATCAATCAGTTTACCTACAACAATTCCGCCCTGATTGGAATTGCGCAGAATCCGGTAGTGTCGGTAGTGAACAACCTCTATGAGGATCCGCAGGGAAATATCTGGTTCTCGTTGTTTCAGGCTTCGCCGTTTCGTCCGATGGTGATGTTCGCGCCCGCTGATTCGGCGTGGACCTGGTGGGATGCTTCCAACGGGCTTATTTCCGGCAATAATCAGGTGATCGCGGGCGGATTGAACACTGCCGCCGTTGGTATCGACGATCAGGGCGTGGCCTTTCTCAGGTACGGCGCCGATCCATTTGATCACACGGACGATATTCTCGCCTACTTTGCCCGCCAGCGCCGGCTCCCGGTAAATACAATTACCGCACTGGCCTACGATCGCGACGACCAGCTTTGGGTAGGTACCAGCCAGGGACTGGTTTATTTCGACTCCGACATTGAATTCTATTTTGCGCAGGAGCTGCCCGATGGAGTTTCGGCTTTCATCACTGCGCTGGCCAGCGACAAACGCAATAACCTCTGGGTTGGCACATCCTCCGGATTGGCGCTGGTGCCCGCAGCCGGAGGACAACCACAGGCATTCACGGCACAAAATTCTGATTTGATCAACGATCAAATCGAGGCGCTCTCTTTCGATGACAAGTCGAACCAACTGGCGATTTTTACCAGTGGCGGCCTGTCACTCCTTGATCTTGACGTCGGCAACGCCGGCGAATCAAACCGTGTATACGCCTATCCCAATCCATTCAATATCAGGCTGGGTAATGAAGACAGGCTCGCGTTCAGCCTCGACCAACGCGGCGATGTCAAGATCTTCACCGTTGCCGGCGATCTCGTCAACTCCACTACCGTCAATGCAGGCTGGGACGGTCGGAACGAAAGCGGCGAATTGGTGGCTTCCGGAATCTACATCTTCTACATCAAGGCGGAAGACGGCTCGCACTACACCGGCAAAATCTTTGTCATCAGACGTTAAAACAGGGGAGTCCTGCCAGTGAAGACAACTCATGGATGTCAACCCGGAAGACTCGTATGAGTTTGATCGTGAAACAACTTCACGACCTTTCTGAAGAAGAGATTAGCGTTGCCGCAAGCTCGCCCTGCTCCGGGGTGTTCTATTCGCGGATTCTGCTGAAAATGTGGAAAGACCTTTTCCAGTGGGAAGATATAGTGCTGTCCACGAACACTGCTAGTCTATTTGGTTTTATCAAGAGAACCTCAATGGGGAGTCTATTCTACTCGCTGCCTTTTGGTTGGTACGGCGGCATCCTCGGGGAAGCGCCCACGATGGCGGACACTCAGGCGATCTTTGCCTGGCTGGAAAAACGTTCATTTCTCCAGGAGAATATCGTCCAATTTCCGGGAGATGGGGAAATGCAGCCGAAATATCGGGAGCGCTATCAGAGACGCGAGATGAGCACGCACATTATCGACCTGAGAGACGATTCGAGGTTCAGCGAGAACACTCGCCGCAATATCAAGAAAGCCGCGAACTCAGGGACCTCCCTGATGCAATGCGAAAGAAGACATCTACCGCGTTTCCTCGCGCTACTGCGCGAACAGGTCGCACGAACGCGCGAGAGACGTCGCCTTTCGGAAAAGTTCTACGAGGAGCTGTTTCTTGAAAGCTGCAGGAACGGTCAATCCCTGTTTGCCACCGGTGCCGAAGTTCAAGGCGAGCTGTGCGCAGTGCACCTCTACTTTTGCAACGGAATGGACATTTTCTACTTTGACGGCGTTGCCTCCGATAAGGGAAATGAAATGGGCGCGAACTTTCTGATCTTCGACGAGATGATTGCGCGTAATCGCGAGGAGGGCCGCCTCCGCTTGAATTTGGGCGCTACCCCGGCAGGGGACGCGGGCCTCGAACGGTTCAAGTCAGGCTGGGGCGCGAAGAAGGTCAGCTACTATGAATACTCGCGGCGCTCGCTGTTGAAGCAGGGGATAGATTTCATGGTGCGACGCTGATGCGTATTCTGATGTTGGGCGAGGCGATTTCTCCGCACTTGCAACGCTGGGCCGATGAACTGGAAAAGCTAGGCTGGGATGTCGCGGTAGCTTCCGCCGATTTTCGGGACGATTTCAAGGGACATAAGCTGGAGGCTAGATCGGAACGCGGGCCACTGAGATACATCCAGCTGGTTGACCAGATAAAGCGGCTGGCCGACGAATTTCAACCGCAAGCGATCAACGCGCATTTCCTGCCGACCTACGGGCTGGCAGCGGCGATGGCGAATCTGCATCCGTTAATCCTGACTTTGTGGGGGTCGGACATTCTGGTTTCCGGGCAGCGCGGCTTCCTGCGACGCCGACGCACTCGCTTCGTTCTGGAGCGGAGCGACCTCGTTGTGGGCGATGCGGAACATTTGCTGCGCGAAGCTGAAAAGCTGGGACGAGTTAAACGGCGGCTAATGGTTCCCTTCGGCGTGAAGCAGGTTTGGGTCGAGAGCGGGGAAGCCCGCACTATAGCGGAGACGGACCGGGTGAAAATCCTGAGCTGCCGACAACTGGAGCCGCTGTATGACGTGGCTACGCTGGTCAAGGCTGCAGCAATCCTGAAGCAGCGCGACGCGGGCTTTCATGTCACCATCGTGGGGGAGGGATCGCAGGCGAATGATCTTGCGGCGCTTTCTCAGAAGCTCGACGTGACCGACAAAATCACTTTTACAGGTCGACTGTCGCAGGAAAAATTATTCTCGGCGTATCGTAATAGTGACGTTTATGTTTCAACAGCGCACTCAGATTCAACATCCGTCTCACTCCTTGAGGCAATGTCACAGAAACTCTATCCGGTTGTTACCGACATACCGGGAAACCGCGAATGGCTTGAGAATGAGAGGCATTTCTTCGAGAGCGGAAATCATGAACAACTTGGCGAAAGATTGCAGGAAGCGTTGTCAATCGAAGCTCGGCAGCAAGCCTGGCGGGAGTACTGGACAGTGTTGAAGCAGAAAGGAATTCGGGAACAGCAGACGAAGATCGCCGATTTGACCTTCAGAAAACTGATTGACGAATTTGCCCACAGATAAGATGTCAGCCACAGACAAAAAACATACAAAGAACAAGCATATCATCATTGTAGCCTACTATTTCCCACCTTTGGGTCTGGCGGGTACCAACCGGCCACTGGCGATGGCCAATTACTTTGCCGAACGAGGCTATATCGTAACAGTGCTGACCGTCAAGTCGATCGATTACCCGGTTCACGACGATACTCAACTCAAGAAGCTTCATCAAAAGGTAGCTGTAGTCCGCTCCGGCTCAGCCGATCCCGCGCGTATCGCGCGTATCGTGCCGGTGTTGCCGAAAGTCAAACGCATTCGCCGCGTCGCCAAGAGCGCTACCGCTTCGGCGCTCTTTCCAGATTCGAAAATCGGTTTTGTACAATCTGCCGGGCGCATGCTGCGTCAGGTGTTGCGTGAAGATTGCCCGAATATTTTAATTACCACTTCGCCGCCAATGTCAATTCATCAAATCGGCCTTGACGCGCTTGAAGAGGAAGAGATTTCGTGGGTAGCTGATTTTCGAGATGTGTGGACTTCGGTGCCTGAAGCCCAACAATCTCCGGAGTTCCTGCGGAAGGCACAGGCGTACCGAAAAGAAATCGCGAAACGCGCAAGTCTTGTTACAGCAACCTCTCCCAGGACTGTTGAACTGCTTCGGAAGAACGGCGCGAAGAAAACGCAGGTCTTGTTCAACGGCTACAAGGAAGATGATTTCGCGAAGAAACACCCCAAGCGGGTCATGGCGATGGGTTTGTACGGCACCTTGAATGAACTGATTGGAGTGGAGAAACTCTTCGACTGGTTTGGCCGCTGGCGCAGCCAACGAGATTCCAACCTGAAACTGCGGCATATCGGTTACACTGATCTGCCGGGACTGGCGGAGATGCTTGATAACTTTGATCTTAAGTCGAGCTTTGCCTCTACCGGTTACCTCCCGCATGATCAGAGCCTGCTGGAGATCCGCCGTCATCAGCTGAATGTCATCATGTTAACCGACCAGGTGGATACTTCATATATCATTCCCTCAAAGCTGTTTGAGCTGATGCGTGCCGAGCCTCCACTGATTGCCATTCTGCCGCGCGGTAATGCCGCCCGCGAATTGTTGCAGGAGCTTAACCTGCCACAAGTGCAAGTTGTGGATTCGTATGAAGAGTTTTGCAGCGCTGTGGATGCCTTTGTCGAGTTGAAAAGAGAGCGCAACGCCCCGGTGCCCGAAGATGTGGAGCAATTTGAATGGGATAGGCAGCTGGCAAATCTTGAGACACAGATTGAACGACTGTGAGACTCCTTATTTCAATGGGTTAAAGCTGCGGTGAAGGTTTCGTACATAATTGTCGCGTTTCGTTCGAGCCACCACGTCGGCAGATTGATCGAGTCTATTCTAAGCCAGGAAAATTCAGGCGAGGCCGAGATCATAGTAATCGACAACTCACCGCATGAATCCTCTGCTGACATAATTCGCGCTAGGGCGGCCTCTGCGACTATCATCCAGAATGAATGTAACCGTGGATTCACGGCGGCAGTGAATCAGGGGCTGAGCAGGGCAACAGGCGATTATGTCTTCCTCTTGAATCCCGATGTGGTTCTGCGGTGCGACTGTACCGCTATATTGACGGCAGCACTTGCTGATGTTTCGGTGGGAGCCGCCGCCCCCCAGTTGCTCAACGCTGACGGCACGATTCAGCGGAGCGTTCGTAACTTCCCACACTTCAGTACGCTCGTCTACGAAGCGCTCGGATTGTCGCGGTTGTTCTCGCGTCAGCAGATTTTTGGGCATTGGCGAAACCGATTCTTTGATCATGACAAGAAGGTAACTGTGGAGCAGCCGATGGCATCCGCGCTGATGATGCGCCGCGAAGTGATTGCGAAAGTTGGCGATTGGGATGAGGAGTTCTTTGTCTTCTTCTCAGATGTGGATTACTGCAGGCGAATCCGGGACGCCGGTTGCAGGATCTTGTTCGTACCGGAGGCAAAGGCAGAACATGAAACCGGAGGCTCGACGCGGCGCGAGGGCACCTGGCTGGTGTGGGATTCGCACCGCGGATTTTATCGGTATCTGTGCAAGCACGAGCTTACCGGAGTCAAGGCCCTGCTTCGACCCTTTGCCGGTCTAATCCTGTGGCTGGGAGCATTACTGCGTGTGATAGTGAAGAAATTACGAGGCAGAAATTTCTAGCCAGATTCCCGGGGACGGCTACTTAAGCAATGTCATTTTAATGATGGCAGTTTCAGTGCCCTGCCGCAGTCGGGCGAAGTAAATCCCGGAGGAGACTGCACGTCCACGGCTGTCTCGCCCATCCCAGGCCACTTCATGGCGCCCCGGCTCAAATCGTTTGTCGGCCAGAGTCACTACCTCCTGACCGAGAATGTTGTAGACAGTCAGGTTTGCGATCTCGGCGGCTCTTGTTGTGAAGCTGATCGTTGTGGTCGGATTAAATGGATTGGGATAATTCTGGCTTAACGCGAAGCTGAGTGGGAGCGAAGCGCCGTTGTCATCGCCGACGTCCAGCGTGATCGAGGGTGAAAGCTGAGCGGAGGCGGCAACATGCCCGTCCTTGACGGCCACTACCGTGAATGTGTCTACCGTGTTGAAATTGATCTCCGCCGCGGCTGCACCGTCGCCATCGGTAGCAGTGCTGACGATGATTGAATCGTTCTCAAGCACATGCAGTGTTGCATCGGCCACCGGATTACCGTTGTCCAGAGTATGAAGCTGGATATCCACCATGCCCGTATCTTTGAACTGCTCAAACTCAACCTGAAGATCCTGGGGAAGATCAGTCCAGATATCAAGCGTAGGATCGCCATAGTAGTTCAAGCCGTATTGCATGTCACGATAGTAAGGGAATTGAGCTTTGGCCTGACGTAGCGCTTCGCAGGGGTTCGGTACACCGCCGTAGAGCTCCTCGAAAAACGCCTTCTCGATCTTCCAGCTTAATGTAACCCATCCCCAGCGCGTGTAACCAATAAACGCAACGGCTCCCCCCGCCGGCATCTGCAGGAATGACTCGACTACGCTTGGCGTCGTGGACGGAAAAGGGGGTTGATCCATATCAAAGGCAGCATTATTACACCCGATTGAGTAAACCAGTCCCGGCTTGTCATTGGGAGTGAGATTAGGCAAATGACCATGCGTGCCGTCAACGCCGTCCGCAGTCAGCAGAAATGACTTCGGCCACTCGTTGTACTGGCTCGACCGTATCACCCAGCCATCGTGCATTCCGTGAATCAGTAGACTGGTGGTTCCCCAGCCCTCATCCATGATACTCAGAGCATCCGTCGCAAAGGGTGCGTCGGGATCCACAGCGTCCCCGGAGGGGTCTTCCACCAATCCTGTCATATCTGGAGTTACATAAGATGGCAGCGCCTCTGCAACCAGCGTATGCTGGCCGACATCCTGATAGTCGCGCATCTGGTCTGCCGAGATGAAGAGTGAGCGGTTCAACCAATCATAGTCGCCTTTGCCCGGATTCTTCTCGTACTGAATCAGCTTGTCGACGTATGATTGAAACTCTTCAGGCTGTGAGAAAGGAAGTCGTCCGACAAGCAAATCCGGGGTAATATCGGGGTCATCCTGTGACGGTTCACCGTAGACGCCGTCACTATCCGAATCCCAGTCGCCATCAACATCGGCAAAGTAAAGATCACAGACCTGCTCCATATCCAGGCCCGGTTGGGTGTTGGTATTACCGTGATAAGCGTAACGAATCGGCAGCACCGTCTCATCTCCGGCCAGCAGGACATAGCGTGTACCCCCCTGGTAAGCCTCGATCAGATAATTGCGCAGCTGCTCGGCGGCATCAATACCGGGAGATTCGGCAAGTATCGATTCAAGCGGCACGATCTCAGTTGATATTCCTCGCAGTCGTTTCCACTGCGCCAACGGCTCAAGTGAATTCACAAAATCTTCCCCGGTTACAATGAGGTACTCAGCTGTGGGGGTTGCCGCCGGAGTACCTGACTTCATAAGCATGCCCCCGAATGAGGCGGGGTCAGTGCTTGCAGGCAGGATAGTCTCATTCGCTGACAGCTCTTTTACATCCAGATCAGCGCTCCCCTGGAATTGCAGAGAGAGCAGCTGGAAAGCATAAAGCCGACCTGAATCAGGGTCGTACTCAGTTGGCTGCAACGCCACGACCGCGACTCTCCCGCGGTCGGTATCATACTGAGTTA
>CAYXUL010000018.1:32899-49529 GCA_964468475.1 uncultured Ignavibacteria bacterium
GGAAGCCCCACGGTTACTGCCCCGGGGTACGATACGGAGGTTCCCGAGTTCTGTTCGACCTGGAAATCCTGTGGTGTAAATGAGATTGCCAGGCGCGTCGCTGCGTCAAGCTGGATCGGCGATAACGCCAGGGCACAAAGCAATGCCCCGATTATCAGTCGTTTCGCGATGTTCATCTCCAAAGTCCTTCCCCAAGGCTTTCGGTGCCATCAAGGACTCGCAAAGGAGATGCCGCAGCACACCGTGTGGCTGCGCTAATTACAATCGACTGATCTGAAAAGGGTTAAGTGGGTTTCATTACTGAACGAAGAAATTTGATTCGAATCGGGACACTTTTATCCTGCAAAAGCTTGGTATAAGTGCAACAGCTATGGGAGCTTGCCCATATTAGGAATTTATCTATCTAAATGGAGATTTTTACTTGACTTGTGGGGGTTTGTGGTGAATAATACGGCACCGATGGGGAATTATGGTGAATCTACCCGTCGTGGGCAACCTAAATGCAGATTTTTACAGGTCGATACAACGTCTCGCTGGATAGCAAAGGCCGTTTGGCGATTCCCGCAAAACTGCGTCAAGTCGCGACAGCAGACGGATCGGAAGAGTTTTTTGTCAGTACAGGTACTAACCAGAATCTTAGCCTCTTCTCCGAATCAGGCTTTAAAGATAAAGCAATTTTGATGAAATCTAGCAAGCCAATTGACAGCGACGAGGAAGATTTGTGGAAACGGCGGATGTTTGCCAGCACGGCTCAGGTAAAGCCGGATAAGCAGGGGCGAATCCTGATTCCGCCGAAACTTCGAGAATACGCCGGAATTGAAGGAGAGGCGATTGTAATCGGTGTGGGTGAGAAGATGGAAATCTGGCGGGAAGACGTGTTTGACGAGTATCTGAGGCAGGCGGAAAGCGCTAAGAAGTGAGCCAGGGACTACCTGAGTGGAGGAGCATCTTCACAAACCGGTTCTGCTAGCAGAAGTACTCGATATGGTTCCAGAAGGCGCGAAGATCGTGGTTGACTTCACGATTGGGGGCGGCGGGCATGCAGAAGCGATTATGAACAAACTTGGGAGTAGCATCCAAATTTACGGATTCGATAGAGACATGACGGCATTGGAAAAGAGCAAGGACAGACTGACCAAGACGCCCGGCCGGGTTGAGTTGGTGCATGACAGCTACGCGCGCTTTGATCAGCACCTTCCTCGGGAGCTGCGAGGGCACGTTGATTTTGCCCTGCTTGACCTTGGTCTGTCCTCGCTCCAATTAGAAGAATCAGGGCGTGGTCTCTCCTTTCAGCACGATGACGAGCCGCTTGATCTGCGTTTTGACCCCTCCGAGGGTGAACCGGTTACCACAATGATCGCAGAAGTTGCGAATGATGAGCTGGCCAGGATACTGCATGAATTTGGAGAGATACCGCGCTCCCATCAGGTGGCCCGGAAAATCAAGGCTGCCGCTGAGGCGGGACAGCTCGAGACGGTAGGTGATCTACGCCGGACACTGGAGCACTCACGTGGCCGGGGCAAGCGGAGTCAGTTTCTCGCGCAGGTTTGGCAGGCGCTTCGCGTCTGGTGCAACAGTGAACTTGAGCAGTTGACAACGTTGCTGGAAAAACTTCCCGACTGGATGGGCCCCTCGGGTGTCATCTGCGCTATCAGCTTCCATTCTCTGGAAGACCGTATCATCAAGAACTTCTTCCGGGAGCAGGAGAACCCCTGCATCTGTCCGCCGCAACTCCCCCAGTGCGTCTGCGGGCGGAAACCGGTTTTGAAAAGAATCAATAAGAAAGCGCTTGTGGCGACGTCTGCTGAAATCGCGGAGAACCCGCGGTCACGCAGTGCTCGATTGCGGGGAGCACTTAAACTGGCGTAAGCCTCTGGGAGGCGTAGAGAGCGGTGTTTTTGGGAGATCTCACCGCTCTCTTAAATAAGCTAAACTCGGGAACGTAGGGCAGTGCGTATTCAAAATTGGTACAGCTACAACCCCAGAAATCGAAAACGCAAACGGCAGGTATTTCTGAGTCTCGTGCTTTTGGCGCTGATCCTGGCCGTTGGTTATGCCTACGTTTGGCAGCGAGTCTACACCCTCAAACTCGCCAAGCAGCATGCCGCTCAGCGGCAGCTGGTAGGAACGCTTAACGAGCGCTGCGAGTCACTGCGGTACGAAGTCGAACAATTAGCCTCGATGGATCGGATCGAGACGATTGCCCGAAATCGCCTTGACCTTCTCAATGGCAATGAAGCGACTCTCGCCGGAAGTCGCATTGAGTTGAAAAGTCGTTCAAAGCACCATACTACCAAACCTAAAGAAACCAGCTCAAGCTCGGTAGCGGAAGGCAGCGGGGGGATTTAGTGGCGTCAGGTTACTTCATCTCTCGCAGCCGCATCTACGCCGTGATCGTTGCCGTGTGCCTGCTGTGGGTGATAGTGGTAGCCAGACTTATCAATTTCCAACTGGTTCAGGGCGATCGTTTTCGCGCCATTACCGACATACAGAGCAAGGGGACCATCGATGTTCCCGCCAATCGCGGGCGCGTGCTCGACTGCAAAGGTCGCGTGCTGGCCGGAAACGTCGTAACGCAATCGTTCTTCGCCTACCCGGCAAACAGACAGGAAGCTCTGGCGCTTGCTGACGCCGTGGCCAGGGTCACCCCGGAATCGCGGCGTTACTGGCGTGAGCGCCTCTCCGGTCGCGTCGAGACCTTCACCTGGATCGAGCGCAAGCTGGACGATTCAGCGGCTACGGCGCTGAACAACATAAAACTTCCCGGCATCTATTCCCAGAAGGAATCAAAGCGCGTCTATCCGGCAGGAGGCCTGGGCAAAGACCTGCTGGGAGTCGTCGATGTCGATAATCATGGTATTTCCGGGCTCGAATATGCGCTCAATGAGAAGCTTGACGGCAAACCGGGGCAGACAAAAGTCGAACGCGACGCTGTCGGCAAAGTCTATCGCGTCGCCAGCAAGGATCTGATCGAGCCGAAAGATGGCAACGACGTTCGCTTGACCGTCGATCTCGACTGGCAGGCAATCGTAGAATCAGAGTTGAAGCATGGCGTGGACACCTTTTCGGCTGTCTCGGGGATGGTTGCGTTTCTAAAGCCGCACGACGGCTCCGTGCTGGCAGTGGCATCCTATAATCCTCACTCGCAGGCAGCTGCCTCCGAAAAGAATGAGGCAATCAGTGACCTCTTCGAGCCGGGATCGGTATTCAAGCTAGTAACGGCGACGGGAGCCCTGGAGGAGGGTGTTGTCACGCCTCGCGACAGATTCTACTGCGGGAATGGTAAATTTAAGTTTTCCGGGAGAACAATTCATGATGATAAACGCTGGGACACGCTGTCGTTTCATCAGATCTTTGAATATTCAAGCAACATTGGCGTAGGGCGGGTTGCCTGTAAGCTGGGCGCCAAGAATCTGTACAAGTACGCCCGCTATTTTGGTTTTGGCCTGCGCTGCGGGATTGATCTCCCGGGCGAGATGGCGGGACAGCTCCGCGAGCCGGAGGTTTGGTCTGATTTCTACACCGCCTCGCTGGCGATGGGACATGGTGTCAGTGTCACAGCGCTGCAACTGGCGGCAGCTTTCAATGTGATCCCTTCGGACGGAGTCCTCTACCAACCGTACATAATCAACAAAGTCACTGATCCGTCCGGCCGAGTAGTTTCCCAGGGACAGCCACACGCTGTGCGTACGATTGCCTCGGAAAAGACCTGTGAAATTATGCGCAGGTTTATGGAATCGGTGGTTAAATCTGGTACCGCCGAATACTCAAAGTCGGAACTTATCAGCTTTGCGGGCAAGACCGGCACCGCGCAGATTCCAAATCTGAAGGATGGCGGATATTACCAGCACAGGTACACATCGAGCTTTGCCGGCTATTTTCCGGCGGACAATCCGATAGCGGTGGGGGTTGTGGTTTTGAGCGATCCTCAGCCACTCCACTATGCCGGTATGACCGCCGCCAGAGTCTTCAAGCGCATTGCCGAACGAGTCGCCGCTCTGGAGCGCATCTCAACGCCAGTTCAAATTGCTGCAAAGGACAAGGCCTCCGATCAATCTGTTGAAGTACCTGATTTGAGAGGCTATTCCGTCACTGATGCCAGGAAGAGGCTGAAGAAATTACCACTAGAAGTTTCTTACGTAAGCTCGGGTGATGTAGTCGCCAGGCAAATTCCCGCCGGCGGAACTCAACTCAGAGCCGGCGATCGCCTGATATTGCATCTGCGCGAACGCGATCGGGCCGAGCGGCTCGAGCACGCGGACCTGGTGGGTTTGCCTGTTCGCAGCGCCGTAGACAGATTGCTGAAAGAAGGCCGCGATTTCGTGATTGAAGGTTCGGGATATGTCAAGAGCGTTGTCGCCGCGACCGACGGCACTGCGGGCAAAATCAAGCTGATTTGTGGAGTGAATTGACGAGAACAGTTCATGGTCATGTTTTCTGAGTTGGTGCAAGATATAGACTCGCTCGAGATAGATGGAGATCCAGATACTCAAGTGAAAAGTTTCACAGTTGATAGCAGGCAGGTAGAGACCGGTGACTTGTTCGTCGCAATTACCGGATTTGCGGATGACGGCATGAGGTACATTCCTGATGCAGTCAATCGGGGCGCAACTGCGATCGTAGCGCCCGAGAAGGTTACAGCGGAGGTACGCTGCTACGCTGTCGCGACAGATATTCGTGATGCGATCGCCAAAATCGCCGCGCGCTTCTACGGTTTCCCCAGCCGCGAGTTGAAAGTGATCGGCATCACCGGAACGAACGGCAAAACGACAGTCACTCACTTACTCAAGACAATAATCGAGCAGGGCAATGCTAAGGCCGGACTGCTGGGAACGCTCGGCTATTTCACCGGCAAAGAATTTCATCAACCGGTTAACACAACTCCCGGTCCGGAGCTGCTCGAGAAATTGCTGCGGGAGATCAAAGACAGCGGCGGCACACACGCCGTTATGGAGGTATCCTCCCACGCGCTGTCCATGCGTCGCGTTAATGAGATTGACTTTGATGTCGTCGCGATCAGTAACATCACGCAGGATCATTTCGACTTTCATCATGATTTTGAATCATATCGGCTCGCTAAGGCACAGCTGCTCACCCTGGCAACAGATGCGGGTAAGTGGGCGGTACTGAATCACAACGACCCCAGCTATGATTTTCTTAAAGCTCGCGTGCAGTCAGCGTTGATGACGTTCGGCGTAGAGAATCCATCGGCCGACGTCAATCTGTCAAAGCCGCAGATGTCGGTTGATGGCTCGCGGTTCACTCTGGAGACGCCGATCGGAAGGCAGGATGTTCACCTGAAGCTGCTGGGGCGTTTCAATCTCGAAAACTCACTTTGTGCAGCTACGTGCGCACTGGCTCTCGGTATTCCTCTGGACCAAATAGCCGCAGGCTTGGCTGTGCAGGATTATGTCGCCGGCCGAGCACAGCCGGTCAAGGCCGGCCAGCCGTTTGATGTCCTTGTTGACTATGCCCATTCCCCCGATGCCCTCGAGAAGATCCTGCAAACCGCCCGTGAAGTCTGCCGCGGCAGGCTGCTGGTGCTGTTTGGTTGCGGTGGCGACCGCGACCGCAGCAAACGTCCCTTGATGGGTCAAGCGGCATCGGCAAACGCGGACGTGGTTATCGTGACATCCGACAATCCCCGCTCAGAGGATCCACTGGCAATCATTGAGGAGATCAAGCCGGGGCTTGAGCGCTCAAAAGAAACCGTTATCGAACCAGACAGGCGCAGAGCGATTCGTGCTGCGCTGGATTTGTGTCAGGACAACGACATCCTCGTCGTTGCCGGCAAGGGTCACGAGGACTACCAGATCATCGGCAATCAACGACTTCGCTTTGATGATAAAGAAATCGTCGAGGAAATCTTGAAGGAGCGCTACGCATGATATCAGGCAGGTTGAACGACTACCGGGCGGCCCTGGGTGAGGTTGAGATTTCCGCAGGCGGATCACTCGATGTGGCATTCAGCGGCGTCAGCATCGACAGCCGCTCCACCAGGCCGGAAAACATCTTTGTTTGTATCGCCGGTGACAAACACGACGGTCACGACTTTGTCGCGGATGCCGTCAACAAGGGCGCATCGGTAGTGATCTCTGCCAAAGGCAGAAGCGGAGAACTGAGTGGGCTGGGCGTGCCGGTCATCGGCGTGGACGATACTGTGATAGCCTTGCAACAATTGGCGCGGCAATACCTGCAACAAATCAATCCGCGCAAGGTGGCTATCACCGGCACCAACGGCAAAACAACCAGCAAGAATCTTGTTGCCGCAGTCGGTACGACGAAATACAAAACGTGCTCCACCAAAGGCAACTTTAACAACCAGATCGGTGTGCCCCTCTCCATATTCGAATTCCAGCCGGACTGCGAACTGGCAGTGATGGAATTCGGCATGTCGACTCCCGGAGAAATCAAGCGGCTGGTTGAGCTGTATGACCCTGATATCAGGGTCATCCTCAATATCGGCCCGGCTCATCTATCGACGATGGGGACGCTGCACGACATCGCCGAAGCGAAATTCGAACTGCTGACGAACTCAAAACCGACTGACTGGGCAGTGTTGAATATCGATGACCCCAATATTCGCTCGCGCTCGTTCCGCTACGGGATAAACAAACTCACCTATGGTACCGCGGCGCAGAGCGAGATTCACCCGGAGAATGTATTCGTAAATGGTGACGGCCACACGCACCTGCAATACGAAGGCATTGACATGCTGCTGCCGATTCTTGGCATGCACCATGTCTCCAATTGTCTCGCCGTGATTGCGGTTGGCCAGCTGCTTGAGATTCCATTCGCTCAGGTGAAAAAGAGCATTGAAAGCTACGTACCCTCTGACGCGCGCATGATGACTGAAGTCGTTGCCGGTGTCACCATCATCAATGATGCCTACAACTCAAATCCGATCTCAGCGACCGCCGCGCTTGATGCGCTGATGGTATTTCCCACAAAAGGCAGGCGTATCGCTGTTATCGGTGACATGCTCGAATTGGGGGATTATGCGGATCAATACCATAAAGAGCTTGGAATCAAGATTGGCAACTCACGTCCCGATGAACTGCTGCTGATCGGTGAAAAGCGGGAAATGATGCTGGACGCCGCCATGGCTGCAGGTCAGCCCAAGGCCACTATCCATGTCATGCAGGATCATAGTGAAATAGTGGAATTTCTTTCTGAGTTTCTCAAAGCCGATGATGTCGTTTTACTAAAAGCATCCCGCGCCCTGGAGCTGGAAAAGGTCATGCCGGGTTTGAAGGCGACACTAGGAAGGCGTAACTGATGCTCTACATGTTACTGTATCCATTCGTCGAGAGCGTAAGTTTCTTCAATATCCTGCGTTACATCACCTTCCGTAGCGCCGCAGCAGCAATCACGGCTCTCATCATCAGCCTCATCCTTGGTCCGGCACTGATTAATCTCCTGCGCCGGCACCAGGTCAAGGAGAGCATCCGCGAGGATGGCCCGGCCAGCCACCAGGTCAAGGAAGGTACGCCGACGATGGGTGGCCTGATTATTCTGGCCGCGATTTTAGTGCCGACGTTACTCTGGGGTGACCTGACGAATCGGTACGTGATTTACATGCTGATCGTCACCGTCTGGCTCGGGGCGATTGGATTCATGGATGATTACCTTAAGGCAATCAAGCACCAGAAGAAAGGGCTGGTAGGACGCAAGAAAATGATCGGGCAGGTAAGTCTGGGAATCCTGCTGGCGTTGGGGCTGTACTTCTATCCGCCCGCCCCTGAATTCAACCTGACAACCGATATACCATTCTTCAAGAACTACTATCTCGACTTCCCGATCTATCTCTACGTCCCCTTCGTGATTGTGGTGGTTGCTGGCGCCTCGAATGCGGTCAATCTCACCGATGGGTTGGATGGCCTGGCCGCGGGTCTCTGCCTGATTTGTCTGACTGCGTTTGCGGGCATGGCCTACATCACCGGGCGCGTCGATTTCTCAAGCTATCTCGATATCGTCTACCTTCCCGGCGCCGGTGAGCTGACGATCTACTGTGCGGCTGCGGTGGGTGCGGCACTGGGGTTCCTCTGGTACAATGCCCATCCTGCGGAAGTCTTCATGGGGGATACCGGTGCGCTGTCACTGGGAGGTGTCCTCGGTGCGCTGGCGATCCTGCTTAAGAAAGAGATACTGCTGGTAATAGTCGGGGGAGTGTTTGTAATCGAGGCACTATCAGTGATCCTGCAGGTGGCGTCGTTTCGCCTGCGGGGGAAGCGCATTTTCAAGATGGCGCCGTTACATCACCATTTCGAGTTGTCGGGCTGGCATGAATCGAAAGTGGTGGTGCGTTTCTGGATTATCGGAGCATTGCTCGCGTTGATGAGCCTGTCAACCTTTAAGATTAGGTGAAGATGAGGCCTGATTTAGTGAAGGATAAGCACGTTACAATTCTCGGCATGGCACGTAGTGGCTGTGCGGCCGCTCGCCTGATTAAACACTATGGCGGTTATCCGTTCGTATCAGAACTGCGGCCGTTCGAGGATGTCGCTATGCTGGCGCGGGAGTTGGGAGACGAGAATATCCGCTTCGAAACCGGAGGGCATTCGGAGCGAGTGTTCGATGAACTCGACTACGCGATTCTTTCTCCGGGCATCCCCAGCTCAGCGCCGATAGTTCGCGAGCTGGAGTCGCGTCACCTGCCGCTCTTCTCCGAAATCGAGGTTGCCTCCTGGCTCTGTTCCGCAGCAATAGTTGCCGTGACCGGCACCAATGGCAAATCGACGACTACGGCGTGGCTGGCGCACGTGCTGCGCGAGGCCGGGCGCAAGGCTCTTGCCACCGGCAATATCGGATCACCGCTTTCCGGTGACGTCCTCAAGCTGGGTGAGGATGATTTTGCAGTTGTCGAGGTATCCAGCTTCCAGCTCGAACGAATCGACACTTTCCGCCCGCACGTGGCCCTGATACTGAATCTTACACCCGATCATCTGGACCGATATCAGTCTGTCGATGAGTACGCCGCCGCAAAGTACCGCATCGCCGACAACCAAACCGATGAAGACTACTTGGTGCTTAATGCAGACGATAGGAATCTGAGAGAGGCGAAGTTTTTCGGAAATCCCACCAGAATAGAGTTCTCCACCACACAGGATGTAGGAACTGGAGTTTTTGTCAAGGATGACACTCTCTCTTACTCGTTTGGCGGCAGATCAGGGATGATCTGCCCCACGAGTGATTTAGGGATTCCCGGGCCGCACAATGTCGCCAACGCCGCGGCAGTAGCTGCGGGCGCGCTCGCTCTTGGATTTTCTGCCGGCCAGATTGCGATTGGTCTGAAGAGCTTCACAGGGATTGCGCACCGGATCGAGCATGTCGCGGAAATTAACGGCGTCACCTACATTAACGACTCAAAAGCCACCAATGTGGATTCGGTGAATTATGCGCTGCAGTCCGTGAATCGCCCCATTATTCTGATTATGGGCGGTCGCGACAAGGGCGGCGATTTCAAATCATTGGCGCCACAGATCTCCGCTCGCGTTGATTTGATTATTGTTATCGGTGAAGCCAGTGACAAGATAGCAATGAGTCTCGGATCTATAGTTCCCGTGCAAAAGGTTGAAAATCTATCTAAGGCTGTGAAGCTGGCTGCATCAAAGGCAAAGCCCGGTGATGCGGTGCTGCTGTCTCCGGCTTGCGCATCTTTCGATCAATTCCGTGACTACGAGCATCGTGGTGACACCTTCAAGGAAGAAGTCGCGAAATTGAAAGGGGAGCGTCATGAGTAGAATCCGGCAGATGGACAAGACCCTGATGGTGGCAGTTGGCGCATTGCTGCTGCTGGGAACCGTGATGGTCTACTCCGCGTCAGCAGTGTTTGCCGAGTCGCGCTTTGGCAGCGACATCTTCTTTTTCAAACGCCAATTGATCTGGCTCGGTCTCGGCTTGATCGCAATGATAATAACGAGCCGTATCGACTACCATCAGTATCAGCGCATTGCCTGGCCTCTGATAGTAGTCTCGCTGGTTTCCCTGGTCGCGGTTTTGTTCACCTCCGAGGTCAGCGGAGCGCGGCGCTGGCTCAATTTTGGCTGGTTCAAATTTCAGCCGTCAGAACTGTTCAAGTACGCCATGATAATTTTCGTAGCCACCATGCTCTCGATCAAGCGCGAGAAAATCAGAATGTTCAAGTCACTTGTCTTTCCGGCGATGCCTATCATCGGCGCAGCCTTTCTGCTGATTCTGATGCAGCCTAACCTGGGCACGGTGCTGGTTTTGGCCGGCGTAGTCGTGATTCTCTTCTTTGTGGGTGGCGTGCGCAAGCGCATCCTCTTTGGCTTCGGCGGCAGTATTGCGACGATTGCCTCAATCATGGTCTTTGTCATCGGCTACAAACGTGCCCGCGTCGATTCCTTCCTCGCAGCCGTCGGTGACCCTCTCAAAGCCAGCTACCAGATAAAGCAGTCGATTCTCGCAATCGGCTCGGGAGGTGTGCTTGGAAAAGGCCTGGGACGCGGCAGCGCAAAACTATTCTATCTTCCGGCCCCACATACTGATTTCATCTTTGCAACGATTGCTGAGGAGGGCGGCTTCATTATCGCCACCGCTGTGTTGGTGCTGCTGGCTTTGGTCGTCTGGCGCGGTATCCGTATTGCCATCCATTCCCCTGATCTGCTGGGACTGTACATGGCATTGGGAATCTCGAGCCTGATCTTCATCCAGTCGATGACCAACCTACTGGTGGCTACCGGCATGATCCCGGCCACAGGCCTGCCCTTGCCTTTCCTCAGCTATGGCGGCTCCTCACTGCTGTTCACTCTGGCTGGAATCGGGATTCTGCTCAACATCTCCAGGCAAAGTGTGCTTACACCACAACTATTTAAGTCGAGGGCGCAATGAAGCGGGTGATGTTTGCAGGCGGGGGTACCGGTGGGCATCTCTTCCCGGCCTTTGCGATTGCCGAGGAAATCAAGCGCCGCGCCGGCGCCGACGCCCGCATCAGATTCTTTGTCACGGGTCGTGACCTGGAGCAGAGGTTGATTTCAAGCCGTGGCTATGAAATGACCCGCATTCATGTCAAGGGGCTCAAACGTGGCACGACGGCGGGGAATATCATGTTTTTCCCGATCCTGCTGATCGGGATCATCGAGGCCGTTGCTAAAGTGATCAGCTTCAATCCCGACTTCGTTGTGGGCACTGGCGGTTATCTTTCATTCCCGGCAGTGCTGGCGGCTAAATTGACCAGCCGGCCTGCGTTTATCCAGGAGCAGAATTCCTATGCCGGAATCGCCTCCCGCAAACTTGCGCCATACGCCGATTTGATCTTCATCGCCTATGAAGATGCCGCTCGCCACGTGAAGTGGACCGAAAAATGTATTCTCAGCGGTAATCCGGTAAACCCGCAAATCGGCAAGGTCGAGCCGGATGCGGGAGTTAAAGAATTCGGGCTTGATCCTGACAAACGTACGTTGCTGATATTCGGTGGCAGTCAGGGAGCGGCTTCCATCAACCAAAAAGTGGCAGACTCCCTTGAGCAGTTCAAACAGGTCAAGAATCTGCAGATGATCTGGCAGGTTGGTGAAGCCCCGGAGATGATCGGCCGCTTCAATGAATCCGGCATGAGTGGCGTGGCTCTCAAGTTTATCGAGAATATGCCCGCAGCCTACGCCGCGGCAGCGCTCATCGTTTGTCGCGCGGGCGCACTCACGCTCTCAGAGGTCACCGCCGCGGGTAAGCCGTCAATATTGATCCCTTTCCCGCATGCAACGGACGACCACCAGACGAAGAACGCGCAGTCACTCGTCGATGCAGACGCAGCGATACTGGTCAAAGATGAGCAGCTGCCCGACCTGAACCTTGTTAGTCTCGTCAAACAGCTGCTCGATGATGACAGCAAGCTGATGCAAATGGGAATGTCGGCGAGCGGACTGGGACGCAGGGGTGCCGGTGAGGCAATCGTGCAAAGAATTTATGAATTTATGGGGTGGAGATGAAATTCGGCAAGATCAGAAAACTCCACTTTGTAGGAATCGGCGGTATTGGCATGTGCGGCATTGCCGAGGTCCTGCATAACCACAATTTCGTGATTACCGGCAGTGATCTCACCATGACAGAGGTTACCGATCATCTTAAGAAGGTTGGCATCAGGGTCTTCGAAGGCCACGATGGCGCTAATGTCGGCGACGCTGACTGCCTGGTGATTTCGTCGGCCGTGCATGGCGATAACCCGGAAATTGTCGAAGCGCGACGCCGCAAGATTCCGATCATCCGCCGTGCCGAGATGCTGGGCGAATTGATGCGGCTCAAATTCGGTATCGGTGTCGCCGGAACGCACGGTAAGACGACTACTACATCCATGCTCGGACATATCTTCGTCGAAGCCGGACTCGACCCTACCGTGATGGTTGGCGGGCGTGTGATTTCCTTTGAGACTACCGTCAAACTGGGTGAGGGTGAGCTGTTGATCGCCGAAGCAGATGAATACGATCGTTCGTTCCTGAATCTCACACCGTCGATCGCCGTGCTCACCACCCTGGAAGCTGACCACCTCGATTACTACAAAGATCTCAATGAAATCAAGGATGCCTTCACTCAGTTTGCCAATCGCGTGCCATTTTACGGGACAATACATCTTAATCTCGATGACTCGAACCTGGTGAGCCTGATCCCCAATCTGATTCGCCCGGTGCGGACATTCGGCCTCAAAGCGCAAGCTGATACCCGTGTCGATCAGGTGCGGCAGAAGGGCACCGAGACCAGATTCACCCTCTTCCAAAACACCAATGAACTGGGTGACATTACCCTGCCGTTGCCCGGGCTATTCAACGTCAAGAACGCTCTTGCTGCAATTTCTGTAGCCTTAGAATCAGAGATTGACTTTCCGACGATAAAGAAAGCACTGGAGAGTTTCAAAGGCGTCAACCGCCGCTTTGACCTGATCGGTGAAGTTAACGGCATCAAAGTCTATGACGACTATGGGCACCACCCCACTGAGATCGAGGTAACCTTGCAGGCCGCGAAGCTGGCGTTTCAGCAGCGCTTGATAGTGGTGTTTCAGCCGCATCTCTTCAGCCGCACCAAGGATTTCTACGAGGAATTTGCCAAGTCATTACTGACTTCCGACATGCTGATTCTGGCCAAAATATATCCGGCGCGCGAGACACCGATCGAGGGAGTAACTTCAGAACTCATCTCGAGCGCCTGCGAACGCTTCGGTCACCGCAATGTGCGCTACATCGACGACGTTCACAAGATTCCTGCCGTAGTTGCCGAATTTGCCCAGCCGGGCGATGTCGTTTTCACCATCGGCGCCGGTGACATTTATCGCACCGCGCCGAAAATTCTTGCGGAGTTGAAGAAATGATACGGCGCATCTCCCGCATACTCTTTCTCTTTTCGCTGCTCGTGGCTGCGTCTGCCTGGGCGTTGTGGCACTTTGATGCCGTGCCGGTCGCGGCGGTAACGCTCACTGGTACCGAGCGGTTGACCGTTGACTCGCTCGATGTAACCCCGGGCCAGAATCTGCTGGCTCTAAATCTACAGAAGATCGCATCCGAAGTCAGCAGCCATGAATGGGTTGCATCAACTCATGTCAGTGCTGACTTGCAGCGGCGTGTGCACGTGGATGTCACGGAAAAGTACCCGACCTGCTACATCTATATCGACAAGCTTTACGGAGTAACCTCAACCGGCGAATTGATCCCCCCGCGTCTGCAAGAGGTTGCCAGCAGCCTTCCCGTTATCAGGGATGTCAATATTGAGCATCCGCATATCTACAAGCGGGTTGACAATGCTGAGTTGTGGTCGGCACTGGAACTGCTCAATTACATGCGCACCGACTTTATGGGCCTCTACCTGCGTGTCTCCGAGGTGGTGTGCCATCCCGACGGCCTGCTGCTGGTGATGGAACCGGGTTCAATTGTAATCAACTTCGGATGGGGGCGCTATAAGACCAAGCTCAAGAGATTACAGGAAATTTTGCATGATAACAACAACCCGGGTCTCTTCGTGGACCTGCGGTTTGTTGACCTGGCAATTTTGAAATCAAATGTATCTGATAGAGAGGTGAACCATGGGATTTGACAAAGTAGTCTGCGGTCTTGACATCGGTACCACCAAAATCTGTGCTCTCATCTGCCGCCCCTGCCCGGATGGGGAAGATGAGATCATTGGGGTGGGTGTTGCGCCGTCGGAAGGCCTGAAACGTGGCGTGGTAGTTAATCTGGAAAAGACAATCGGCTCGATACAGCGAGCAATTTCAGCTGCTGAGGCGATGGCGGAAGAGGATATCGACGCCGTCTACGCCGGCATCGCGGGTGACCATATTCGCAGTATCAATTCACGGGGCGTAATTGCAGTCAGCCGCTCCGATAACGAGATTTCTGAATACGATGTGGACAGGGTAATCGAAGCCGCCAAAGCGGTGGCGATCCCCGCCGACCGCGAGATCATCCATATCCTGCCTCAGGAATTCATTGTGGACGATCAGGGTGGCATCAAGGATCCCGCCGGCATGTCCGGGGTACGCCTGGAAGCAGAAGTTCATATCGTCACCGGTGCAACAACATCAGCGCAGAACATCTATAAATCAATCCGGCGTTCCGGCTATGATGTGCGCGATTTGGTCCTGCAGCCGCTGGCTTCTTCGATGTGTGTCCTCAACGATGATGAGAAAGAGCTCGGTTCGGTTCTGATCGATCTTGGTGGAGGCACCACCGACCTTGCACTTTTCACCGACTCTTCAATTCGTCACACTGCGGTAATCGGCCTCGGTGGGCGCAATATCACCAACGACCTCGCCATAGGCTTGCGCACACCGATCGACAACGCTGAACAAATCAAAATTGACTTCGGCGCCGCCATGACCAGTCTGGTCGACCCCGATGAAATGATCAATATCCCCAGCGTTGGCGAGCGTCCGCCACGCGATGTCTCACTGGGCATCGTGGCGAGCATCATTCAGCCACGCGTCGAGGAAATCTTTAAGATGGTTCTGATGGAACTGAAGCGGACGAACTTTTACCAGGCGGTCGCGGGAGGTATTGTATTGACCGGCGGTGGTTCGCTCTTGCGCGGAGTCGACATTCTCGCAGAACAGATCTTTGACCTGCCGGTGCGTGTTGGCACGCCGAAAGGACTCGGCGGCATCTCGGAGATTGTCACCAATCCGATCTACTCAACGGCAGTGGGATTGGTACAGTACGGTTTGCAGAATCCCGAGAAAGGTCGCAAGCAGCGGGGTGCGGTCAACCGCGCGTTTAACCGCTTGGAGAAGGTGTTTAACTCGCTATTTAACTTTTAACGATATATCGACCAAGGAGAGGTGCGTTCATGAGCTTTGAATTTGCGGCAGATCTAAGCAACTACGCCAAGATCAAAGTCGTCGGCGTTGGAGGCGCGGGCGGCAATGCGATCAACCGGATGATCGAGCAGGGGCTGTCAGGCGTGGAGTTTGTCTCGATCAATACCGATTCTCAGGCGCTCGATTTTTCGCGCGCTGAGAATCGAATCCAGATAGGTAAAGGACTAACCCGTGGTTTAGGTGCGGGAGCCAAGCCTGAAATCGGCAAGAAAGCGATGGAAGAAGAACTCGATGAGTTGAAGGACTTCATCGAAGGTGCGGACATGGTGTTCGTTACCGCCGGAATGGGTGGCGGAACCGGTACCGGTGCGGCACCGGTAGTCGCGGAAGTTGCCCGCCAGATGGGTGTCCTGACCGTGGCAATCGTCACCAAGCCGTTTGAGTTCGAAGGCCGAAAGCGGATGAACCGCGCGCTGGCGGGTATCGACGATTTGAAGACACGCGTGGATACCCTGATTGTTATCCCGAATCAACGCTTGCTATCGATTGTCGACCCGTCCACCAGGCTTACAGATGCATTTCTCGTGGCCGATGACGTGCTTCTGCAGGCGACGCGCGGCATCTCCGATCTGATCGCGGTGCCGGGGCTGATCAACTGCGACTTTGCCGACGTGCGCACGGTGATGATGGAAATGGGTGATGCCATGATGGGATCCGGTGTTGCCGACGGTGAAAATAAGGCGGCCAATGCAGCACGGATGGCGATAAACTCGCCATTGCTCGAAGACGTTGACATTTCCGGCGCCAAGGGCGTGCTGATGAACATCACCGGCTCACCCGAACTGACTCTTCACGAAGTCAACGAAGCGACAACCGTGATTTACGATGCCTCCGGCTCGGATGCCAATATCATCTTTGGTGCCGT
Organism: uncultured Ignavibacteria bacterium; assembly: GCA_964468475.1. Lineage (GTDB taxonomy): Bacteria > Zixibacteria > MSB-5A5 > CAIYYT01 > CAIYYT01 > JBECKX01. Next base: position 49,081 of record CAYXUL010000018.1, read on the forward strand.
CATCGATGAGACTCTCACCAGCGAGATCAGGGTTACAGTCATTGCCACCGGCTTTGGCGACCATAAGCGCGAGAAGGAAGAACGCGAACATTTCGAGAGATCATCGGAAAACGTGGATCTGTTCCGGCCCGTGATTGATCGTGTCAACCCGGCACCGCCCAAGATTGCATCATTTGCAGATGACACCAAACCAAACGAATTCGTGACTGCAGAACAGGATGAGGCAACCGAGGAAGACCTGGAGATTCCGGCCTTTATGCGTAACCGCGCAAGGCTGAGATAGAGCGTTGCTCATTAGAACAGGAGGTCAGACATTCCTGTCTGACTTCGCGCCTAAAGCTCGACAGAGCTACAGGAGATACTACGGATAGACCAAAATAAACACCGACCTGCCACGACCTCATTGAGACGCACCTTCCGCCCTCGGTCCTCCTAAATGCCGGGGGCGT
>CAYXUL010000019.1:0-36825 GCA_964468475.1 uncultured Ignavibacteria bacterium
GGCTGCAATTACTATCTGTCAATTCATGGAATCAGCTTTGGTGAACTCTCTTACGGCGGCATGAAATTCTCGACCATGTACGCGGAGATTAACCTTCAGAGCTTCATCATTCCGGCGATCACCGTCGCAGCCGCAACTCTGCTCGTGAGTATCTTTCCCGCCGTACGCGCCGCGCGCACGGCACCGGCCAAAGCAATGCGAATGCACTGAGGAGATCCAGATGACGTGGAGTTTATATATCAGACTGGCATGGCGCAATGTCCTGCGCAACAAACGCAGAACACTGATCGCCGGGACGGCGGTCGCGTTCGGGCTGGCGGCATTAATGTTTGTGGATGCGATCAATCTCAGTATGACGAAGAACATGGTCGACTCCGCAACCGGATCATTTCTCGGTGAAGGCGAGATCTCCCGCACTGGGTTTCGCAAGTCCTTTGAAGTCGAGTTCACCGTTAACGACTTACCGAGCGTTCTTGCGGAATTGAAAAACGATCAGCGTGTCACTCATTTTACACCACGGGTAATGACCTTTGGCATGCTGGCTTCGCCCGCAAACAACTGCGCGATTCAGCTTGTTGGTGTTGATCCGTCCACCGAGAAATACCTCTCTGAGATGGATGACAAACTGGTCAAGGGGAAATACTTCGCGGGTAATGATCAGCACGATATCGTGATCGGCTCAAAGCTGGCAGATTTGTTAGAGGTAGGCCTGGGTGATCGCGTTGTGGTAACAGCTGCCCAGGCGCACACCGGAGATCTGGCACAGGAGATGTTCCGCGTGTCTGGCATCTATTTCTTCGATGCCGATGAACTCGACAAAGGCATGGCACTGATCCGGATCGACCAGGCGCAGAAGATGCTTAACCTCGACAGCCAGGTCAGCATGATCGCGCTCGACTTCCACGACCGTGATATTGGTCGTCGCCCAGGAGATCCTTTCTGGGCTCAGTACAGCAAGGATGGTAACGAGGCAATCGGGTGGGCCGAGCTGGTACCGCAACTGGAAAAGGTCTTCCGACTCTCGAAGATCAGCCAGATCCTTGTTACGGTGATACTGTTCGGTGTCGTAGCGCTCGGAATCGTCAACACACTTTTCATGTCGCTGTATGAAAGGATGTTTGAATTCGGAGTCATGCGGGCGGTTGGCACCAGACCTTTCTCAATGGGCAGGCTGGTGGTGTTCGAGGCTCTCTCCATGGCAGTAATCTCCAGTGTCCTCGGCTGTGTGCTTGGCGCTGCCCTGCTCGGTTTGACCAACTTCACAGGCATCGACTACAGCGGCATCGAGTATGGGGGCATCACCTTTACCAAAGCCCTCTATCCAATCTGGAGCGTGCACCAGTTTACGCTCTATCCATTGTTGTTTCTGGTATTCGCTGCGGTAATCGCACTCTACCCGGCGATCTATGCCGCGCGACTTACTCCTGCGCAGGCGATGAGAAAATCATTCTGAGGTAATGGCAATATGACAGATCAAGACGCAGTAGTCAAAACGGAAGCGGTTATCAAGACCTATTCGGATAACGGCGTACCCGTTCCTGCCGTTCGCGGTATCGACCTGACAGTCGCGCCGGGAGAGTTCACGGCACTGGTGGGACCATCAGGATCGGGCAAAACCACTTTCCTGAATATCATTTCAGGACTGGATGATGCAACCTCAGGTAAAGTGTGGCTGGACGGCAATGACCTGGCAGAGATGAACGGTCGCGAATTGTCCGATTTCCGCCGCGACAAAGTCGGCTTCATCTTTCAGGCGTACAACCTGATCCCGGTACTGACCGTCGAGGAAAACATCGAGTACATCATGCTGCTTCAGGGAATAGACAAGAAGGAGCGCCACGAACGAGTTTCGGCTATGCTTGCCAAAGTCGATCTTGAGGGATATGCCGACCGCCTGCCGCCAAAGCTCTCGGGTGGTCAACAGCAGAGAGTGGCGATCGCGCGGGCGATGGTGGCGCAGCCGGCGCTGGTACTTGCCGATGAACCGACCGCAAATCTCGATTCGAAAACGGGCGGAGACTTGCTTGACCTGATGCGTGAGTTGAATCAGACCACCGGCATGACCTTCATCTTCTCGACCCACGACCGCCTGATCATGGAACGCGCAACGCGGTTGATCACACTCAAGGATGGTCGCATAGCCAACGACGAGTTGCGCGGATGACTTTCAGCTTCCCGTCAGGACGGCGTCTGCTACTCTTGTGGGTGGCGCTCGCTGTTGCCGTGATGGCATCAGATTCGAGCATGGCGCGGCGCCCCACCGTTTCCGGCTACCTGAAGAGCTATTCAAACCTGTATGCGTTTCCCGATTACACCCTGGGGCCATTCACGGTCAATCCACCGCCGGAGGGTGCGGTTTCGAACCGCTTGCGCTTGAAACTGCGCTGGCCCTGTCTCGACTGGGCGAGCATCGATATAGCCTATGATATCAGCACCCGGATTCAGGAGTTCTCACTGCTCTCTCCTGACCTCGCGACCGGTGCGGTTGGGAGAGTCTACCGCGTCACCGACTTGGACAGCCGTCTCTACCCGCAGCAGGGCGACCGGATAAGCTCCTTCGGCTTGTTCCAGAACCTTGATCGAGCGGAGTTGGAGTTCAAGGTTAGCAAGGTAGATATCTATGTTGGCAGGCAGGCTATCGCCTGGGGAACTGCGAGAGTAGTCAACCCGACTGACATTCTCACTACCTTCAGCTATACCTCGCTGGATACCGAGGACCGCTTCGGTGTCGACGCCATCCGCGCACGCTGGGCGATCAGCTTCATGAGCGAACTTGATGTGGGATTGGTGGCGGGCTCAGATTTCGAACCAAAGAACAGCGCTGCATTCGTCAGATATAAAACGTATGTGGCCAAAACTGACCTGACCTGGATTATAGCTGGATTCAGGGAGCATCTCATGGCCGGTTTCGACCTCGCACGATCGATCGGCGAAGCCGGCGGCTGGCTGGAAGTCGCGCAGGTTTGGCCAAAATTGCTCGCATCTAACAACAATCCGCGCCCCGACAGCTACCTGCGCCTGAGCGCCGGCGCCGACTACAATCTCGGACCCAATACTTATGGTTTTATTGAATACCACTACAATCAGGCAGGAACCTCGGACCCCGCCGAGTATCGCAGACTTGTTTCCACTCCGGCATACACCGATGGTGCCGTTTATCTGCTGGGAGAGCATTACCTCACTCCCGGTATTACTCACCAGATAACGCCGTTGGTAACCGGAACAGCAGAGGTGCTCGCTAATCTTTCGGATCAATCAGCTTACATTGCCCTCTCAATTGAGTACAGCATCGCTGAGAATATCTATCTGCAGGGTGGGGGATACATCGGTCTCGGCCCCGGCCCGACAGGTTTTGGAAGTTTCAGTTCGGAATTCGGCAGCTATCCCGAAATCGCCTACGGCTCGTTTCGCTATTACTTCTGAGAGCTATTCTCTACCCTTTAGCGATTACCTCTGGTTCCGGCGCAGCAGGATGATGGTCAAATCGTTATCAATACGCGAAGTACCGGTGAAGCTCTGAACATCCTCAATCAGAGAATCGACGATCGACTTAGGTGAGTCGTTGACATGATCGCTGATGAATTCCAGCAGACGAACTTCCCCGTACTGCTCACCCGAAGCGTTTTCGGCCTCAACAATTCCATCGGTATAAGATAGCAGCAAATCGCCCAATCGGGGGCGGGTGTGTTCAGCCAGTCGGCCAGGCGCTGCTGCCGTTCCAGCAGGACACTTCTAGAGTGCTCAAATTCTGCGAGATCCATAAAGCTATTTTCTCTGTCATCAGGCTGATCAGCCACTCATTTGTATGAGAATTCCGTCTTTGAGTTACGATTAGTCTGACTCACGGGTGCTGCTGCATTGAGGATATTCTGATACTACATGAGGATAATACCACAAGTGAGCACTCCCTATGTTGTTTTGAATGTTCGCCTTTTCTCTACCGGCACGCCGAGCCAAATTACCAATCTAGTATAGCGGGCGAATTCCTCGCCATACGCTTGCATCGTATGCTCCTGGACGGATGCACAAATATAGCTAATTACTCACTTGCAGCCGGTCTTGAAAGTCTCCCAGTCAATTGGGGGAGCAGCGGGGATGCTGTCAAGCAGGTTCTTTTCGATCGCTGATTGGAAGCTGGCGAAGGATTGTCCGTAGATATTGTTGAATTTGTCGAACCCTTCTACCCACAGCTGCTTGAGCTTCTTTGCACCGAATCTCTCCAGCAAACTCTGAACCATGAAAGCGGACTGGTGGTACGCGATCATCTCCGGCTGCCTATAGAAGTCAGTGGTCAGTGAGTCGATAGGGATCAGCATCTTTGCCTTCATGAAGTATCTGTAGATCTCAGCGACCGTATAGCCGTTGCAGTTGTTCTCCGCGAAAGCTGCCAGGCCTTCATTCATCCACGTTGAACTGCCCGTTGGATGTCCCCACGAAATCATGGCAATCAGGTGCATTAGCTCATGCCGAATTGGCGGCTTTACCTCGTTGCTGTCACCACTTGCGACAATGAACAATGTTTTGATCTGCGAGTTGGTGAATCCGGCGACGGCATAGGAAGTGGCCTCCTTCATTTCCTGCCGCGATCTCAAGAACTGCACATGCAACGTGTCTGGCAGAGCGGTTACGCCGATGAGCTTGCCGTCATCCTGAATGCTCTCCATGCACTTATTGACGAACTCTTCATGATGATCAAGAGCGTAACCCGAGTCGGGGAAGGTAAATGAAACGGTGAAACCGTTCTGCTTGACAATGTGACCTTCAGTCCAATTTGCAGGAGGAGGATCATCGCGCGGCGAGTTTGCCTCGCCTCTTCCCGCCAGGAGCAAACTGAAGACTACAGTCACCGCCACGCCCACTCGTTTAGTCAACCTGAGGATCATCACACCATTGTACATCGGCTATACTTTTAGTTTCCTCTGACTGATTGCCGCAGGATAGCCCGAACTGCCAAAGACCGTAACTGTGTCCTGCGACTTTTTCGATCCTGCGTCATTCATTGGTCAGTAACCTCGATGAACTGCAGAACCGGAAGTAGTGAAGGATCCTTCATGGTGTGAACCTGGCCTCGCTTAAGAACTGCACCACCGCTGCCGGCCCTTTGAGAGCGATGACCTTGCCATTAGGGAAATGGGTTCGCAGCGCCACATTGATTCTGGGGTAGCGGTCGCGTTTGTAGTTCCACGCAAACCTGAAAAACTCCACATCAATCTTCTCCGGACAACCGTCACCCATATCAGCGCGCACCCTGCCGAAGTTCGTTACGATACGCTGCAAAATCCGCAACATGCAGAGGTTGCGTGGAAAATCGAGCATTATGACTGTATCTGCTCGCGGCAGACGAATATCCAAGGTGCTGTCGTAGCTGCCATCGATTATCCAGGAGTCAGCCGCGACCAGGTCGCCGACTCGCTGCCGAAATAGCTCCCTTTGAGTCATCTCCCACCCCGGCTGCCAGAACTCTTTGTCGAGATGCACGACCGGCAAGCCGATTATCTTCCCCAACTGAGCGGCGAATGTTGATTTCCCTGAGCCGGGATGACCGATGACAAGTACCCGTTTCACAACCTAATGATGCGATGTAGTTTCCCGAGAAACAAGCTCATCGTGGCTGAAGAAGACCGAGTGTCGAGGTTGCCAACAGAATCACCTCAGTCGCAAGAATTACGAATCTAGTTGCCGCACAATACTGCATGGCTTAGATATCGCGTGGACAAGATTCATTTGCGGCAGGATTTCACTTGAAACTACCATCAATTACACAAGTCTGGGCGGAGCTTAAGCGGACATCGCAGCGCTTTCCCTTGACACTCATCAGCGCGGTGATCTTAACCGTTGTGTCCATCATTTTGATCGAACAGGGGGAAACGTCCGAGCCATCAGTTCTTTACAGCATTCTTCTCACAACAATTCTGGCGCTTCCCCTCCTGACTGCTCTTAAGCTAGCAGCCGAAAGGGTTGGCTCTAACTCGAGCCTTGGCTGGATTCTACAGGCAATTGGGGTTGTACTGCTGCTTGTATACGCCTTTACCGTCCCGGTGGATTTGACCAACGCGCCGCTGGTCCACATGTTTCGGTTCTTTGCCTTTGCGATAGTTTGTTGTCTTCTAGTTTCGTTCCTGCCGTTTCGACAAAAAGGAGAGAGTACCGGCTTCTGGCAGTTCAACAAAATCATCGTTTTTCGGATTGTCCTGGCAGAAGTGTTCGCCTTCGTTCTCTACTCCGGCCTGACCCTGGCCTTGGCCGCACTCGATAATCTCTTTGGCATAGATATCCCGGGGAAACGATATTTCGAGCTGTGGATATTGATACAGGGGCTTTTTGCCGTCACGTTTGTTCTTTCAGGCATTCCGGGGAACTTAAGCGAACTTGACCAGGTAGCCGACTATCCCCGGTCGGTGAAAGTCCTCGGGCAGTATCTCCTCTCCCCCCTTGTGCTGGTCTACTTCGTGATACTTTACGCTTATATTGCCAAGATCATCATCACCTGGAGCTGGCCCCAGGGGTGGGTTGGACGGCTCATCCTCGGATTCTCGGCGACGGGCATCCTGGCATTCTTCGTGCTCGATCCGCTGCGAGAGAGAGCAGAGGCCCTCTGGATCAAGAAAGCCTCACGCTGGTATTATTTGATTCTGCTTCCCCTGATTGTCGTGTTGTTTCTGGCCCTGTGGCGGCGAATCTCCGACTATGGCCTCACCGAGGACAGATACCTGGGGCTGGCGATTGGAGTCTGGCTCGCCCTTACTGCCGGCTATTTCCTGCTCAGCCGCGCTAAGAGTATCAAGATGATTCCAGCTTCCCTTTGTGTTTTCACATTTCTAATCTCCGTAGGGCCGTGGGGGATGTTTTCCGTGTCAGAGCAAAGCCAGATTCATCGACTGAAAGGAATTCTGGAAGCCGACTCGATTCTGGTGAATGGTAAGGTTCAGAAGGCGCCGCTGCCTGTGCCTGAGGATCACAGAGTCGAGATTAGCGGAATACTCTCTTATCTGCATGAGGTGCACGGCTACAACAGCATTGAGTCATGGTTTGCCCAGTCCCTCAGTCCAGACACTGCAGGTTCCAGAAGTCAGTTCAAATCCCCGGAGGAAGTCGCGGAACTGATGGGGGTCGAGTACAGTCGCTGGCGGGGACCGCAAATGGGCAAATACTTTTCCGTTTCTGCAGATCTGCTGGCCCCCGTCTCAATTTCCGGGTTTGATCATATGTTGCGGGTTGGCTATCGGCGCACGGATGCGAAGGTTAACGTCCCCAAACAGCCAGCCGACAGTGATATCGAAGCCACCACCGACTCCGCAGCCGTGAGTCTTTTCAGCGAGAAGGATTCATCCAATGCAGTTGTAATCCCGCTGCACCCCGTGCTCGATAGCATGGCATCGGCGCAGGCACATGTCATCGGTTCGTCGGTCCCTGCCGAGAAGGCAACCTTTGATTATGAAAATACCGGATTCAGAACCAGAGTTGTGATGCTCAACGCAAACTTCGAGCGCCAGGATAGCACTGTCGTGGTGAACTCATACGATGCGCTAATACTCTACTCACAAAAAAGTGGTGACCAGGACAATTCCGAGAAATGACTCTTGTGAAGGTTCCTGGAATGATTTGGAAGTACATGCAGCCGTGAGCGAGGCGCTCACTTCCGCGCAGTCGCCACAACCATACGGAGGTCAAGCATCAATGCGCCATCCTCCACGTATTCCTGCCACCCTGACACGATGTCGTGTTCAAGTGCACTACGATGTTCATCATCGATCTGCGCCACAACAGCCGTCAGCGGTGTGCTGTGCACATACTGCCAGAGGAATTTCTCAGGTGCCGGAAGGCGTAAAGACTTGTTGTCGGACTGAACGGAGATATTTTGGAAACCGGCGTCGTTAAGAAGGTCCTGAATCTCTGTCGTGTCGTGAAGCGAGAACACCTGGCTCACAAATCCCGCCGCCTGGGTACCGACGTGGCGTGCCAGCGCGTCCTCCATTACAGTAAGCAATTGCGGAATGGGACCGGGCATATTGAAAATCAGGCGGCCACCGGGTACCAGGACCCGCTTGATCTCACTCAGGGCGGCGTGTTTGTCCGGCATGAACTGGAGACCCATTTGGCACAGCACGACGTCAAATGAGGCATCCGCAAAGGGCATTTCTTCAGCGCTCGCCTCATGCCAGTCGATTGTTATGCCGGCCGGCGTGGCAGAGCGCGCCACTCCCAGCATACCGGGATTAACGTCCAGTCCGGCGACGGTTCCGTCAGCATTGACCTGTTGTGATGCGAGTCGGGCGACGACACCGGTACCGCAGGCAACGTCCAGCACCCTTTCACCGGGGCGAAGCGCTGCAGCGCTAACGAGATCGGTGGCCAGAGGCGCGCCGATCGCCGGTACAAAGAAGCGCTCGTAGTTAACCGCCGGGTTATCTTCTATCTTTCCTGCTGCCATTTAATCAAATTCTCCATCGCTTGGTCTTCTCTTTTAATATACGCTACCTTCTGATCGTGGTATTTGTGGCTCCATTATAATACTCTTATTGTCGTTTCGAAAGAATAAATGCAAAAACTTGCAGCCGAAGTCATCGGTTCTCCGAGAAGGGAAAGCAGCTGAGAAATGAAAAGGAGACACAGAATCCAAATGGCCAGTCGATTACTTCATCAGAGGATGGTCGAGTTACTGATAAGGAATATGATTGGACTGACTCCGCTGTTGTTGCCTTACTGGATCATTCAGTCCTACACCTTGCCGCGACGTTACAGTTGCACTTTCAAAAACTTTCGTATGTGATTCCGTAGTTGCCGCAGCACAGGGAGAAGAGTCGTATAATATTGGTCCGGATATCTAGACAATCGCCGATTCAGCGCCGGCTTGCGGGCAATAGTCCCCGGTAACTTCGGGTTCGGTGATAGTGGTTAGTTGTATAAGAGAGTTGAAGTAACATGCGACGTGATCTCATAATCATATTTCTGGCACTTGCGCTGCCGGCGGTGCTGGTCGGGCAGACAACGCACAAAGTTCCGTTGTCCAGACTTGTTCTGCCCGATATCGCTCACTACCACGGTTCGATACTACTTTCGTTTAGCAAGCCTGCCGCGGGGGCGGTTACGGTTCCGCCGCAGTGGCAAGCCGTGGAAATGGCTGAAATCGTTGATAATCCGCGGCTTGAGCCGGCAGTCGCCGTGCGCTTTCGGGACGGTGACGGCAGCATCAAATATGCGGTAGCCAGCGAGGGGAGCACAGTATTTGACTCGTCATCGGTGCTGCAATTTCACAACGCCGGCGGAAGGCCGATTGCCTATTTTCCAATTATCACGCGACCTACAGGAAGCGCCGATACTGCGGGCAGACGGATTCCCTGCCAGATTGTTCTTTCAAAAGATCGAGTCATTGCCCGGCTGGCGGAATGCCGTGAGGGAATTCTGCAGCTGGGAAATCAGGATTTCCGCATTCGCATCTATGCGCCTTCAATAGACAATCCGTTTTTTGATATATCGTCGAAAGCTGTCTGCCTGATCGACATGAACCGGGACGGCAACTATTCGTGGAAATGGCGATTCGATGATGCAAATCAGGCTGCTATTCCTTCCGAACGGATCTCGCTAACCGACCCTTTCAGTGTCGACGGCAATAAACTCAAAGCACTGTCAATAGATCCCGAGGGCAAGGTATTCACCTGTTCCGATTTTGGCAGCGATACGGCAGCCGCAGTCGGTTTCAAGGCACCGGCATTTACAATTGCAGACCTGGAAGGTACCCCCCGCACGCTCGCTGACTTGCGGGGACGCGTCGTTCTAATGACCTTTTGGTCCACCGGGTGTCCATACTGCGAGAGAATCAGGCCACAACTGGATACTCTGGTCGCACATTGCGACACCACGCAGTTTCAGGCGATATGCGCTGCTGCAGAAACAGATCGCGACGAAATCGCGGAATTTCTACGCGACCAACCGTACGGGGGCATCATAGTCCCGTATGCGGAACAACTCTGGCAAACGTATGATGCTCGCGGTACGACCCCTGTTTATTACGTTATCGATCGGGACGGGTCGGTGGTGTATTCAGGAACAGGAGCGTCAGCATTTTCTGTGGTCGAACAAATCTTAGCGACCAAGCTCACACCCAGACGAAAGGGCTGACTGGGTGCTGCTTGTAGCACCTCTCAAGTTTTTTCCATAAGGCAAAATCGCAGTGTTATCGGATTTTCGGCGGTCGATGCCTTCGCGGGGCAATGAACGAGAAAGCAGTGATCACGATTTCGTCATTCTAGAATCATGTGAAGTGCAGACAGGGACCCACACTTCAGATCGTGATTACGACTTTCCCCCGCGTGTGTCCTTCCTCAACATAGCTGATCGCCTGCGGAGTTTCTGCCAGGGAGTACGTTCTATCGATGACGGGCGTGACTTTGCCCGATTCCAGAAGTTCATTCATGAAAACCAGGTCCGTCTGATTTTCATTCGCGATGAACGTTTTCACTTTTTTGCCCTTCATCTTCGCGATAATGGGATTGAAGACCAGTGCTTGCAGGACACTGGCAGTTGACGAGGAGCCACCCACTCCGACATAGACGCCGGTAGATTTAAGGACTCGCAATGGCTTGCCTATCGAGTAGAATGCAGCGTTGTCCACGATCAGATCGTACTTTTCTTCCCCCATCCAATAGTCTTCCCTGGTGTAATCGATCACATGGTCGGCGCCAATCGACTGGACCATCTCTACGTTTCTCCCACTGCACACACCGGTTACTTCCGCCCCCATCGCCTTGGCTATCTGCACCGCAAAGGTACCCACGCCTCCCGAGGCGCCGTTTATCAAAACATGCTGCCCTTCCCGTATCCGTCCCTGGTCCCGAAGAGCCTGCAATGCAGTCAGACCCGCCACCGGCACGGCAGCAGCCTGCTCGTATGTTACGGTCGCCTGCTTGCGTGCCACTCGATCTTCGCGAATGCAGGCGTATTCCGCAAACGCACCCATACTTGAACCGAAGACGTCATCCCCCACTTTGAATTGAGTCACATTCTTGCCGACAGCTTCAACGCGCCCCGCCAGGTCAGCTCCAATTACTTGATGCTTCGGCTTCAATAGCCCAAACCCCATCAGGCGAATCAGAAACGGCTCGCCTCGCATAACATGCCAGTCAAGTGGATTTACAGATGCCGCGCACACCTTTATGAGCAATTGATTCTCACCTGGAACCGGTTTATCGATGTCCCGCAGCTCCAGTGCATCTGCTGAACCATATTTTGTTCGATAAACTGCTTTCATCCGCAACCTCCGTTTTGGCACTAAGTTAAACATCACCGACGGAATTGCAACAAATCTAGTGAGATGTTCGGAGTACCTGCCAGCGGTGGTTAGGCCGGTGAAAGGTAGTAGGGCTTGCTATTTTGCAACCCGTAGAACAGCAACCAAATGATCCAGAGAATACCGAGAATCCGATACGGTCGCAGCCGCGGCCAGAAGAGCAGCGCTCCCAAACCGAGTAACCACATAGAGAGACCACCGCTGATCCATCAACTAAATGTAAGGGATCAAACAAGATGAGTCGCAAGATTCATTGGGCAACCTTGTGGTACTGCCTGAAAGAAAGAAGGCGCCCCGGAAAGGGCGCCAACTAGCGATATATATCAAGAGTCAACTATTGGATTATGCGGGTTGCCACACTTCCCAGACTTTGCCCACCAGTTCCGGACCTGGCTTGAGTGTCGGTTTGCCCGGTTGCCACTCGGCGGGGCATGCTTCCGTCCCCTTGCTTTTGCGAACAAGCTGAAATGCATGGATCTGGCGGATAGTCTCATCAATCATTCTGCCCACCGGGGGTGTCATCACCTCCATAGCCTGAATGACCCCATCGGGATCAATGATGAAACGTCCCCGGATATTGACACCGTTGTTCTCGTCATAAACGCCATAAACTGTGCCAAGATTTCCGGAGCCATCGGCGAGCATCGGCCAGGGGATGCCGTTCCTGGTCATTTTAGAGAGTTCTGTTTCTTCCCAGATTTTGTGCACAAAAGTGCTATCAACTGATATTGAGAGGACTTCAACACCAAGCTTTTGCAGCTCATCAAACTTGCCGGCGACCGTCGACAATTCGGTCGGTCAGACAAAGGTGAAATCGCCGGGGTAGAAGCAGAGCAGTACCCATTTGCCGGCATAATCCGACAGCTTGACATTGATAAACTTGCCCCTGTGATAGGCTGGAGCCTGGAAATCAGGAGCTTTGGCTCCCACTCTTGCCGTTATCATGGTTCCGCCTCCTTCTATAACGTTATTTTCATGTGTTTCTTGAGATTTCGGTGATTGACCGATGACCGTTCCGGTCGGTTTTGCGCAGCCAACTACTTCTTCAGCCATGCTACCTCCTGGGGAAAGTGGGTAACTAAAGCGACTAGCCGCCACAATAAAGGATTCGAATATCCATATGTCAAGGCGGATCGCGGCTGTCCTATCCCCTGGGCGCATTCCCTACGAGAATTATGACTTTATTTCGTCTCCCGGATCGTTTCGCCCTGGAAGATAATCCAGCAGTTGGCTCGTACGACTGCCAATGTCCAATAGTGCAATTACATCATTTGTTGCTTAAGAGGCAGGGATTGAAATGCAGCGCTGAAATCTGTATTATTATCATATTTGGTGACTGCCCCGAATCAAGTCTCCTCAAGAGGATGTCGTTGGAAGAACAGAATAAGGCATTAATTCAGATCGGGAGCCTGGAAATCGGAAGTAAAGGCAATCTTGAGAAGATCCCTGAGCTATTCAAGGAAGATTTTGTCAGCAACTTCCTTCCCACTGGATCTCAAACCGCGGGTACAGCAGAGTATATGATTGAGATGGCTCGCCGTCGCCGAGCCTTTCCGGACTGGACTGAAGAAATCAAGCTGATGATCGCCGAAAATGACCTCGTGGCTTCGTGGTATATCTGCACCGGCACGAATACGGGCGCCTTAAACGACCATCTTCCCACCGGACACAGGTTCGAAATGAACGCGATGTCAATCCATCGAATTGTTGATGGTAAGATCAAAGAGCAATGGTTGCTGCCTGACCTTCAGAGTTTGCAATCTCAACTTGGATTTACGCTTGAGGGTGAAAAGGGCAAGACCAATCGAGAGGGAACGATACGAATACATACGGTCAACTTTGACGGGAACGCCGATAGTGTACAAAGCAGCAAAGCGCTCGCATTAAAGGCAAACGAAGAGATATGGAATCGCGGGAACTTCGAAACATTAGAGCAAATGTTCGCAGGCGACTTCGTCCAGCACCTTCTTCCCTTCGACTCACACACCGTGGGACTGGATGAGTTCAGACGCAACTCGATAGCTCATCGCGAAGCGTTTCCGGACTGGGCAGAGGTTGTCAATCTGATTGTCGCCGAAGAGGAATTTGTTGCGCTTGAGTATACTTCAACCGGCACCAATACAGGAAATTTCCTGAATAAGCCTCCCACCGCGAAGGCAATTCGCATCAGCGAGATGACAATCTTCAGGATTGAAAAGGGTAAGATTGCGGAGCAATGGCTACTTCCAGATATCCTGTCACTTAACCAACAATTGGGGCTCATTCCAGACGGCAACCAAGCAGAATGACCTGAACTTGCGGTTCCGTCAAAATTAGAAGCTAATCGTCACCGTGCTTACTGCTCTGTGACAGTCCCAATATCACTTGTCCCACACTTCTCTGAGATAGGCTGGCCCACCCGTTGAGTTAGTTCCTCCATAAAATGTAATCCCCCGCACACTTGGCGCTTGTGATCATTGAGCTTAGTCGATATGACACAATCTGTGTCCGGAATAGCATGGGCATTTCCTCAAGAACTTTGTTAAGATTCAAACAAATGCTTGCCACAAAAGAGAGGAGTTAAATGTGGGCATAAATTTCCGTAGCCTGATATCGAAGGTCATGCCTGAGAGTGTTGTATCAATGCTCGCAACTATTGTCATCACGGGCATTCTGGTCGCGACATCGCCCGCTATGGCTTCGGCGCAGATGGAGGAAGACTCTGCGGCGGTAAGGGCACAAATCGAAGCGTACCGGAACACGTGGAACACCCACAATGCTGCGGCCCTGGCGGGATTTTTCACGGCGGGTGCTGACTTTGTGATGGGCAACCTGCCTGCGGCTCATGGGCGGCAGGCCATTCAGGATTGGTGGCAGCACTACTTTGCAAAACAGGAACCCGACCGAATCATCACATTTACAGTAAATTCAGTAAGATTTGTAGAGGCCAATGTCGCAATAGCCAATATAGCGACTACGACTGGTAGTCAGGACCCTCAAAGTGGGACCCTACCGATCCGGAAGGCGCGCGGGACTTGGTTGTTGCATCGGGATGGAAGTGAATGGCTCATCTCAGCCATGCGCGGCTTCCCGACTGAAAAGGATAGCGTCGAGTTGAATTCATCCCTGGAAACGTCAGAAAACGTGAGGCCCCAAATCCGCGCACTCGTCCGACGTCTGGAAAACGCCTTCGATGCCAGAGATATTTCGGCGATCAGCGTTATTTTCCGAGAAGACGCGGACATATTGATTCGTAACGCCCCGCTGGTACATGGTCGTACGGCAATTATAGAGGGCTGGCGGCGTTACTTTGCTAATCCGAGACCATACAAGGTTTTGCTGGTAATAGATGATATCAGGATGATCGAACCTGATGTTGCGGTAATAAGCGTTCGCGGTACGGGAGCACCGAATGAGTCCGGAGGTAAAATGCTACCTACCAGGTATACGCGCGCGACGTGGGTCGTAGTTCGAGAGGCTGGCGAATGGAAAATCGAGGCACTTTGGGTGCTTCCCAGCGAAGAGGACCAGATTATCCGGCGAAGCAGCCGCTAATGCTGATGATGAGCTTGGCAAGCGGAAGGCTGTGATTTCACTGGCACCAGACTCATCGTCTTTGCGGGTGGCGCACTCGTTGGGCGAGTCTCCATCGTGACCCGCTTGGAAGTACTTTTCATTCTGAATCTTTGGCACGCGAACGTAGGACGACTGCAATCCCCAGAGTACTGCAGAGGCTGAAGGAAATGGCGACAAGAGCAATCCCCGAAACTGCTCTGGCGCCGAGTATGATGCCTGTCGCCGCTACGAACGCGGCAACGGCTATCGTGCCAACGCCAAGGCGCAATATCCCTGGGCGCGTTAGCCGATTTAGCACCACCAAGAGACCGATGGCACAGAGAGTGGACACAACCGCTATCCACAGATACCGCATATCGTTGCCTGTTGCGAAAAGTCGAATAGCGGCGAATGCGAATGGTACAGCAGCAATCAGTATTCCGAGCACTTTCATCATAAATTGGCTCCTATGGGCCTGCGAAGTTCATACTCAGGCGTTAGGTCAATAGCAGTCACACGGCTCGCCTGAGTCAATAGACTCGTCTTCAGCGCTTGGTCGCGTCCCAATCCAGGACTCGCAAAGCGCGAAGGGTAATCCAGCGGCTTGGTTCGCCCTCACTTTCAGCGAAATCAATCGGCATTTTACCGGGGTGTCTCGTTCCAAGCGCCCATTTTCCATCATCGTCACTCTTAGACGCGACTAATTCAATCGCCTCCGCCGCCCGATCATCAGGCGCTGCCCCGGCGCTGCGTAAGTAATCGAGAGCGCGCAGGATGTCGTAATGCCACCACGTCGGAAAGGCAAAATGCCGCCAATCTGCACCACCCTTGCGGTCGCGCTCGATGATCTCACTCGTCGACAAGCGGCGGAAACAACTGCGCTTAAGCAGATATTCCTGGCCACAAACGCGGGCGTCGGTCACCTTAAGGCTGCCACCTGTTGCTCGTTCGTACTCGAGCAACGCCTCCAGCACGCAAATCGTAGTGGCGAATGATGACCTTGTCGAATTATCGGGTGCCTCACAGTTCCAACCGCCGTCAGGAAGTTGCTCGCTCAGGAGTCGCTCGATAATCCGCTTGACATCCTGTCCGAAATAGGCTCCACTTGCAGCTACCTGCCCGTTGATGCACGGTTCGACCTCGCCCGCGAAAAACGGTGCTCCCACAAAGCCTCTGCCTCGCCATGTTCCGTCCCAGTCCCAACCTTCCCAGTGTACCTGCTCACGGACAAGGTCTACCGCGAGGCGTGCCTGCTCACTGGCGGGATCAAGTCCCAATTCCCGAAGCAGAGACAGTACATGCATCGTGGAATTCAACTCCTGGTTGAAAGCTGCCCCACCCCACGATCCATCGGCTGCTTGCAAAGCGAGGAGCTGGGCGCCCCAGCCCTCGGTCGCTACCCGTGCGCGCTCAGCGGCAATGACTTCCTCGGGTTCGTGCGTAAGATCGCGCATCACCTGCCAGCGGATCGACGGATCGGAGTCGAGTAGCCAGTTGATTATGGCTTCATTAGGTCCTGAGACATTCTGTATCATAGTCAGAGAAATTCTTGTAGGCGGGTGGCCCACCCTTTGAGTGAGTTCCCTTCTGAGAACTCTCGCCTTATATTGTCATCCATAGTCTTCTCTTTACTCCTGCTGAAGCTTTGCAGCGATTGCTCTTTCAATCTCGGGCAATTTGATTGACCAGATATCGAGTATGCATACATGAAATCCTACTCTTTTGAAATTAGACTGCCATACTGATTTCAAGTATGCTCTTTCTTTTTCCTCATCAGACTCAAAAGCTCGCCCAAAGATACCAAGGTAGCCCCTTACTAGATCAGTCGTTTGCGAAATACTTGCCAGCAGAAGCGCGAAGATGTTCAGGAAGCGAAAGAGCCAATACAAGGCTTTGAAAATGACTCCGGGGGATAGCTTCCTCCTTAAGGTTATCGAATCACCCACTTCCTCCGGGTTATTGAGACGAAGCCAGAGGAATTTCTCCCACCGCTTGGACTTTACAACTGCTTCGGCTATCGATTTCCACGGGAAGGTGATAGCTGTATACTTCTCGTCGATTAAGAACTCGTCGTCAACTACGGAGAGAGTTGGCGCCGAAATCACAAGGAGCGAGTTGCGCACTATCAGATAGACGCCCCTGAAAAGAAACAGTACGCAAACGACGACCACCGGAATATAGGCGCCACTGTAAAGTAAGCTTGCGAGCAGAATCATCAATACAAAGCTGAACACCCAGCTCAACCAACTCAGTTTGCGATAGTCAAGCTCAACTGCAAGCATGTGCTTATCTGCGAAGGAAGTGTTGGACGGATAGTTGGAGTCTTGTGCCTTCGATTCCCTCTGTTTCGCGAGACGCCTCAGCTTGCCGTACAGCCAGCACAAGATCGCCAGGCTGATCGAGCCCAGCAGCAAGAATGTTGATGTTGTCCAAATGTAGGTGCCTGGGCCAAACTCGTCATTTGAGATGCCTACCGTAAAGGCCTCTATTCCAATTCCAACGATGATTCCTATCGAGAATAGCAACTGCAGATACGCCCACTTAGTCCATGCTGAATGTAGCAATAGAGCCGTCGCAATCGTGACATAGTAGAACGTCAGCCAAACTGGCAGTTGAAGCCCGTTGCGGGGCCATGTGATAAACAAGAAGAGCGGAATCAGACATGCAGCCAGTATTGTCCAGTACCAGGCCTTGCCTTCCTTCGCGAGCTTACTCACTTCGCTTGTGGATTTCATGCGGCATCCTCCTTTCTCGATTTCCCCTCACGTTAAGCAAGAGGGCAGCGAGTTCAGCCCTTCGACCAGGATTAACCTTGTGCGGTTAGCTTACGCTCAATGTTGCAGACTCAAGCCAAGAGTCCCGAATAAACCTGCGATCCACTATTATTACTACATCTTGGCAAACTTAACAAGAAAGTATGGGCCGCCGCTTGAATATGTTTCTCAGCGGCAGGCAGGCTTCAAGCGAAGAAGGATTTGGCACAGGCGGACATCCACTGTTGGTTGGCTTAATCATCGGTCGATTCACCAATATCAGCAAATGAGCCTTGCGCAACGTTTCACGTCATCGAGGCACCGTTACTCCACGAAACTCCAGCGTCGGAATCAGCACCTCGATGGAATACTGGGAGAGTGGATTTCCGTCAACGTAGGCAACGTCCCCTGAATCAAGGCCGGTGTTGTGTACCAGCGGCATCAGATCGGTTTCTTCGTCATCGACGTTCGTCGATTTTGAACAGCCCGCAACCAGCGCAAGAGTGAGTGATATAAATGCGAACGAAATCGCAGTGAGGAAACGCCTGAAGACGCCAGTAGGTGGCACAGAACCACTCTCCTTTCAGCCGCTGGGACAGGCGGAGAGAAATCCCATGATTTGCCTGAAATATATCCTGGTGAGTTTTGTCGGACAACGAAAAAACGGTGGTTAGCGGAAAGTGCGGCCCGCATCTGTGTCTCTTAAAACCGAAATCTGATTACAGCTGCCACAGCCCGTGGTGGACACCTCCCTGGATGAATATTGCGAATTTGCCGTGGTCTGGAATCTCTAATGGTGGGTGGGCTACCTGGCCCCCGGCTTCCACTGCCGCGGCGACTGCCGCTTCAATGTCGTCAACCAACCAATAGGGCCGCACAACTGGCTCCTCCGTCTCGTGCATCGGTGCTCTTACTCCGATTAGCCCGCCTTCAGGCAGCGGGGCAGTCCGGGCATTACCCAGCTCGGCGACTGGTTCGCCGAAATCGGCGCCGCTCGCTTTGGCATAGGCTTTGCATACCGCGTCAACCTCCTTGGTCACGATTTCGAGATAGTGAATCTTCATAGTTTTTTCTCCTCCTGCCGGTGCGTGGCGTCAAGCTTCTTATTTGCTCAAAGCGGTATACCCGACCTCTCCTTCCCTGACTTACAAGCACGAAGTGGTGCGCTATCCGCGCACGATTAATACCGCTCGCCTACTACGCCCTGATTGATAAGAGAGTCAAGACGGTCCAGGTGTTCCGCTTGCAAAGTTATATCTTGCGACGCCCAGTTTTCCTCCAGGCGCTCAATTCTCCGTGTCCCCGGTATCGTGGCGAGGGGGACGTCGCGCGACAGGACCCATGCCAACGCAACTTGAGCGGGCGTGGCCTCAAGTTCTCCCGCTACTTCAGCGACAACCTCGGCCAGCCGGCTATTCCCGGCAATCGCTTCCTCGGTAAATCGCGGATTCTTCAACCTCCAGTCTCCCGGCTCCAGATCGCTGCGTGACCGGATTGCGCCGGACAAGAATCCTCGGCCCAGGGGACTGTAAGCCACGAATCCGATGTTAAGTCGCTGGATTGCCGGCAAAATCTCAGTCTCAACCTCTCGCGTCCACAAGGAATACTCGGTCTGAAGTGCACTGATAGGATGGACCTCGTGGGCGCGGGCGATGGTTTCCGGGTCTGCCTCAGAAAGGCCGATGTAGCGCACTTTTCCCGCCTTCACCAGTTCAGCCATAGCACCGACTGTCTCCTCGATTGGAGTCTCGGGGTCCACCCGATGCTGATAGTAGAGATCGATGTAATCCGTCCCGAGGCGCTTCAGCGAGGCATCACAGCTAGCCTTCACATAATCCGCACTTCCTTTGATTCCCAGCCAGCTGCCATCTTCGCCGCGGGATACGCCAAATTTGGTTGCCAGGATGATTCGGTCGCGACGGCCTTTGAGCGCCTTTGACAGCAGGATTTCATTCTTAAACGGGCCATACATGTCTGAGGTATCCCAGAACGTGCAACCGATCTCTGCTGCCCGATCGAGAACACGAAGATTTTGAGCTTCAGAGGAGGAGCCGTAAAAGTCCGACATTCCCATGCAACCTAAACCGATTGCCGGCACATGAAGACCCTGTGATCCAAGGTTTACCTGTTTCATAACCGTGATGCCCTTTCACTCATTTTCCTTGGAAGTCGCTCCAAGAAGAGAATAGTAGTAGTGACCACGACTGCTGCAGAAGCGATGGAAGATCTCATGAAATGTCCTCCTGTTTGACGACTTCTATCGTGGATGCTGCATCTGCGTCTTACCAGGCTTTACGCTACGAAAGACGCAGTTGATAGCCAAAAGGAACATTGCACAGTCGTTGGGCGTTATAAGCTGATCAATGGTACGTTCATTTACGGTTAGGCCCTGGAAATAAAGCGAGGATAGCACAATGGACAACAAATTGGTGGCACCCGAGACGAAAGGTGTCTCAGTGAAGTTGCTTGCAGCGGTTGACCTTGGCCCTGAGATCGAGGGCATGGAAGGGCGCCAACTTCGAATGCGTATGGTGACCATCGAACCCGGAGGCGTCTTCGGCCCGATTCACGACCACAAGGGAAGACCAGGCACCGTCTACATACTGCAGGGAACCATCACAGATCATCGAGATGGAGTGGCTACGGACTATGGACCGGGATTGGGCTGGCCCGAGGACAGGAACACCATGCACTGGCTCGAGAATAGAGGGACAATTCCGGCAGTGGAGATCTCGGTCGATATCGTCAGGCAAGAGTAAGTTAGTACCCGACATTCAGCACGGGCAGGGCTAGCAGGTGGTCGGCTGACTTGCCCGGCTCGATTTCACCAGATCATTTGCCGGATTAATTTGAGAAAGGAGATAAGCGGATTATGCCGAGAGCTTTGAAGAGAACGAGTCGTAGCTTCCATCTTTTCCCGGTTGTTTCTTCTCGGCACGCCGTCTCTCATCAGGATCCAGTATTGCCTTCCTGATTCGAATCTCTTTGGGAGTCACCTCAACCAGTTCACTCTCGCCGATCCACTCAAGTGCCTGTTCCAATGACATCTTCCGTGCCACGTCGAGCTTGATCCCGATGTCCTTCGTCGATGACCTGTGGTTCGTGAGGTGTTTCTGTTTGGTCGGGTTACAGGGAAGATCAGACTCCCGGGAGTTTTCGCCTACGATCTGACCGGCGTAGATCTTCATTGCAGGCTCTACAAACACCACAGCGCGTTCCTGAAGCGATTCCAGAGCGTAGGCCGTGACCATGCCGGTCTCCATACTCACAACGGAACCCTTGCTCCTTGACACGACTTCACCGCGCCACTGGAAATAGCCGCTGAAACGGGAAGCCATGATTCCCAGCCCGCGCGTATCGGTCATGAACTCTGAACGGTATCCGATCAGACCACGTGTCGGGATTTCAAATTCGATGCGGATGGTGCCGGTACCGGCATTTTCAACCGCTAACAGCTCGCCCTTGCGACGCGCCAGTTTCTCGATGACAATTCCCTGATGTTCCTCTGGAACCTCAACAGTAAGCATCTCAACAGGTTCGAGGACGTTTCCATTTTCGTCAAGACGGGTGATGACCTCCGGGCGAGAAACGCAAAATTCCAATCCCTCACGACGCATCTCCTCGATCAGGATGGCCAGATGAAGCTCTCCTCTTCCGGAGACTTTCACACCATCCGGCCGACCGAGATCCTCCATACGCAGTGCAACATTCACGCGTAGCTCTCTCTCCAGCCTCTCCTTCAGTTGACGCAATGTAATTGCAGTGCCGTCCTGTCCCGAGAAGGGACCGGTGTTGACCAGGAAGAAGATAGAGACTGTAGGTTCCTCGATTTCAAGCGGCTTGAGCGCTTCCTGAGGATCTTCATTTACCGAGAAGGTATCCCCGATGCCGATTTCCTCTGGTCCGGCCAGCCAAACTATATCGCCTGCCGAAACTTCTTCTGTTTCTACGCGGGTGAGTCCCCGCATAACCCACATATAGCTGATTTGAGCGGTCGTTGACGAAACCAGTTTCCACCCCCTTGTTTGAGACGAGGAACTGTTCGCTCTTGTCACCATCTGCGTCAGGACTTCTCCTCTCTTCAGAGTACCCCGGAGCACACGTCCGCACCCGATCGGGCCGATATAGTCACTCCAGTCGAGAGAACTGACCTGCATCAGAAAATCACCATGCTCATCTACTTGGGGAGGTGGAACTTCATTTACGATTGTCTGGAAGAGAGCTTTCATCCCCGCATGATGCTCTTCCTTGTCGAGGTCATTGACAAACCAGCCGTTAAGTCCCGATCCATACAGCACGGGGAAATGTGCCTGTTCATCGGTGGCACCCAGATCTATGAAGAGGTCGAATACCATGTTGAGAGTATCGTTGGGGCGAGCGTTCGGGCGATCCACCTTATTGATTATGACAATCGGTCGTAGACCGAGCTTCAATGCCCGCAAAAGCACATACCGAGTCTGCGGCATGGGTCCCTCGTTGGCATCTACCAGCAGCAGTACCGAGTCAACCATGGAGAGCACACGCTCCACTTCACCCGAAAAATCGGCGTGACCTGGTGTATCGATAATATTAATCAGGTAATCCTGCCAGGAAACGGTGCAGTGCTTCGACCGAATCGTGATCCCGCGCTCGCGTTCAAGCACATTATTATCCATCAGTCGTTCGACAACTTCCTGGTTGTCTCGAAATGTGCGGGTTGCTTTGAAAACAGAATCTATCAGCGTGGTCTTACCGTGATCGATGTGGGCAACGATGGCAAGATTGCGAATATGGGTGATATCAGTCACCGAATACAGACCTCTCCAAGAATTTTCTGATTAAGCTTTGCGGGATTAATCAGGCAGAAAAAAGCCGAACAGGCATTCAAACTGTCCGGAAGTCAATACAGCTCCTCAATAAACAAGTTTGTTAGGCTTGTGTCAATAACGAATTGTTGTCTTTGGATCAAGGTTCAAAGCGGTCTTTGCCGCCGGGGCCAGGCGGGCCTGCCTCCCGGGTGGTTTTCTACAATAGAAAAGCCACTGCAATGCAAGGGCTTACTCAAATTTACGGAGTCGACAACCCGAGTTCCGCAACCGGGTCGTGGAAAATGCGAAGCAGGCAAGCGATCATCGCCATTTTCTCCAGTCGTTGTCAGTTTCTGGTTTTTGGGGAGCGCATCCACATCACCACATTTCTATTTTTTTCACCTGGGATTAATCAAATAGTCAGATGATCCCGGGTACCTAAAGGCATGGACGGTCGCACTCCTTGGCCAGGCGGGAAATCGTAACAGAGTGCAGTCGTCTTAGAGCGAGCATCCAGTCTCCCGAGTTTACGCACACGACGCTATTTAACAGGGATATAGCATGTCCCCAATGAAGCGGGCGGAATGCCATGGAACTTTTGTTGTGAAGTCAATGTTTTAAGTGAAGTTTCAACACCCCGGCTTTTTAGTATGAAAGGCAATGTATGATGAAGACCACTAGCAGCGAAGAGATCAGAATTGGGCAGGTGGCGGTTCGCTTCCTGCTCGAAGGAGAAGCGTCCGGTGGTTCGGTAGCAGTCTTTGACTTTGATGTCCCCGTGGGCGCAAAGGTTCCTGCCGCACACAGTCACGATGGTTACGAAGAAACAATCTATGGACTCGAAGGTGTATTAACATGGACGGTCGACGGGGAGAAGATCGATGTCGGCCCGGGTGAGGTACTTTGCATACCTCGCGGAGCGGTGCACCGCTTTGACAACATTTATTCCGACGATACGAAGATGCTTGCCATCGTCAGCCCCGGAATCCTTGGTCCCGACTATTTCCGCGAGTGTGCAGAGATTGTAAACGCCGCGGCCGGTGGTCCGCCCGATCTTGTCGCACTCGGTGAAGTGATGCGCAGGCACGGCCTGACACCGGCGCCAGGCATTTCCACAAAACAGAAACTGTAAAGTCTGCCTTCTCGAGGTCTACCATCCAGGCTGATCTTGCCGACGATACCAAAACGAGTAAACGCCTCGCGCAGTATTAGCTCAGTTGTCTTTCGAGACAGATTTCCAACATGAATATTCACTTTTTGTCTCTCCAGTCCTAAGGAGTCGGTCTCGGAGTACCGGCACCCGCGGGCACAGGTTCACGCTTTTGAGCGATCAATGTACCGCTAAGTGTACCGGTGACAATCCAAAGAAAAATCCAGGGTACCATAAACATCGTATCACCTTTCTAAGTTGAAGTCGTGCAAGTTGCAAAACACCCTGCGTTCAATTTAGAAGAGCCTCCGCATCGGCGGAGGCTCCCGTCAGGCGTGCGTGACCAACCAGTCACGTGTAATCACGGAACTTATCTCTTCTTGGCCTCATTTACCTTCAGGGGGTTGCCTGCAAGATCTTTTGAGTCCATTTCGGTAATTGCCTTTTGACCATGTTCGGTTGAAGCCATTTCAACGAAACCGAATCCTCTGGACTTTCCGCTCTCCTTGTCCATCACAATGTTTGCGGAAGTCACTTCGCCGAATTTTTCGAAAGTCTCGCGAAGCTGGGGCTCTGTAGTTTCTTTGGAGAGATTGCCTACATAGATTTTCATTTCTTTCACCTTTACTCTAAATCTGAGTGCACGTTCATTTGCACATTCAGAAAATTATGTTTGGCACGTAATAGCGCCATTGCTACCTGATCAATGATTTGACAAGATTTGATTTGCTAGAGCAAGGCTTGAGAAACGATCGATTGGGGAACACTATATCTGTCTAAGTATACGCATAGTACAGTTGTAAGCCTCAGTTATTATTCACTCAGCCAAAATTAAGTAAGACGCTGGGTTACTCAGACGTATTACTAATGCCCGGGGACTAGGGCTCCACGGGTAGCTAAAGGCCGATAAACCTCTTGACGATGTGGAGCTTCAAGTTTAGTTTCTGGATGTCAAACTCAACCCGTAGATGCAGATAGCCTGGAAATGACCAAGATTCGTGTTTTGCTAATTGAAGACAATCGCCTCCTGCGTGAGGGCATCACCGCCATGCTCAACGACCAGCCTGATATTAAGGCTGTCTCATCCGCAGGCAACGGTGACGCCATGGAAAAGGCGAGGACACACAAGCCGCAGGTTGTCCTTCTCGATTTGGGGCTGAAAACCCAAAACAGCTTGCGGATCGCGGAACTTATCAAAAGGCAGGACCCAAAGACCGAGATAGTTGTGATGGACCTCCTTCCGGTTCAGGCCGAAGTCGTCGAATTCGTCAAGGCGGGAGTCTCTGGATTCATCCTTAAAGACGCCACCATCGATGACTTTCTTCATACTATTCGTTCGGTCGCACAGGGGAAGAAGGTGCTGCCACCGGCCCTGACCCAATCGCTTTTCTCTCACATCGTGGAATATGCTGTCAACAGTGGAAAGGCTGATCGGTTGATGAAGTCGGTGAAGCTCACCAAGCGAGAACACGAGGTGGTCGACCTTATAGCCCGGGGCATGAGCAACAAAGAAATTTCCAGGGAACTCAATATTGCGGTCCACACGGTCAAAAGCCATGTTCACAACACTCTGGAAAAACTGGCCCTTCACACCCGGCTGGAACTTGCCAGCTTCGCCCTCTCCGAGGGTATGGTGCGAAAGGCAGAGAATAAGAAACCGGAAGATTGAGATTCATCTCAGTCTGAAGAGCTAATCCCCTTTTCAATCCTCCGACCGATTGACTTTTCGTTCAATAAAGACGTAGTTATCAAGGAACGAGAAAACCCACCGCGAAATACTAGCAACATTCACGCGAACTTTCTTCGGACGAGGGACCAGAACAGTCACCTGGTTCGAACCAACTGAACTTCGATTCCACATGGAATGCCTCCTCGTGGGAATCGCGGTAGCAAATGGCGGTGTAATCCGTCCAGGAAGGCTTCAGATATGATGAGCGAAGGCGCGAGACAAGAAGATTTTAGGGCTAAAGTTTCGCCACACCTTGAAATTCTGCTGCAATACTCGATGTGGCTAACCAAGAATGGCCTTGATGCCGCCAGATTGGTGCGCGAAGCGATTGCAGAGTCATATAAACTATGGGATGAAGAATGGCCAGGAAGCAGTATCAAGCTCCGCATCTACAAGATCCTGACAAGACGATTCTACAACAGTTTTCAACGACCGTCGCATTCCCCAACCGAGGCACATGCTGACAACATTGATGAAAGCCTGATCAGGAACAATACTCTTATCCCATCTGCTGAGAAGCTCTCCGAGCCAAGCTCAGCGGTGGCTCCGGAAGTTGCGGGAGATCTCCCCTATCTAAAGGCGATTGCCGATCTGCCAGCAGAGGTACGACCAGCAATGATCCTGGCATATCTCGAAGGACTTACCAACCAGGAAATCGCTGATATCGGCGACTCCGAACCGGAGACGGTAGAATCCTTACTTAGGCGGGGTCGCCTATTCCTGAAAGAAGAGCTCGTCGCACATTTAATGTGCTTTGACAATCATGACCAGGTTGCAGATCGCGAGTCAGCTGCAGGATGAAGCGGAATGTCATGGAAACCTCAGATCAAGCGTGGAGTTCATCAGCAGAACTGGAGCACAAATCTGTTCCGTGGTGTCGGGAAAGTGAGCTTCTGATGCAAATCGAGAGCAGTATCAGCCGAACGCGTCGGAACCTCGAGAGAAGAAAAGCCTTTGAAGCTAACTGTTTGTCTCAGCTCG
Organism: uncultured Ignavibacteria bacterium; assembly: GCA_964468475.1. Taxonomy (GTDB): domain Bacteria; phylum Zixibacteria; class MSB-5A5; order CAIYYT01; family CAIYYT01; genus JBECKX01. The sequence continues at coordinate 26,222 of CAYXUL010000019.1, forward strand.
AGTCTCTCAGTCACACGGCTACTTACCTGCTGGGTAACGAATCGAGGGCAAAAGATCTGGTAGCAAAGACTCTGGTCATTGCTTACCAAACAGAGCAGTGTTCCGCGCAGTTATCGAACAATCGCACCGGACTATTCAGGATCATAGCGAGACTATTCATGAGCGACGCTCACCCGCTACCCGATCGGTTTACTGCAAGCGATCGTCCGGACGAAGCTGCTGACGATGATCTTCATACTCGTTTGCACAACCATTACAATTTCAACCATTACTATTATAGTGATAACTTAGCACCGCTTCATTTTCCATCAATATCTGAGGACAACCTCAAGAAATCCCTTCAAACACTGCCTCATGAACTCAGACTGGCAATAGTCCTCTCGTTGCTTGAGGGTCTCTCTTATCAGGAGATCGCCGAGATTACAGGCGCTAGTCTGCAATTGGTCAGGTCGAGACTTAGCAGGGGGCGGAAGCTAATGCAAAGACAGCTTCTTGATCACGCACAACGCCGCGAGGACTCTGACATCCTTACGAGCAGGGTTAGGAGAACAGCAACGGGTTAGAGACCGATTTCGAGATGATATTTTACGATCAGAATTTTTAAGGAGAATACATGTACAAATTATTCAGTTTGTTGCTGACGGTTTTGCTTTCACTCACAATTATTTCCTGTGCATCCAGCGAATCTGCAAAACCCGAAGCGACCGACAATACGACTCAGAACGCTGCAAGTAACCCAACCTATGTTACTATGCCGGCGAACACGGCGATCAGCGTCGCGCTGGTTGATTCGATCGATACTGACGTTCAAGTATCGGGCACAGACTTTAGCGCTACCCTATCCCGCGCGATTATTGTAGATGGACACACGCTGTTTGCAGACGGCGCACAGGCGCGCGGCACATTGAACAAGATAGTCCAATCCGGCCACCTCAAAACCCCAGCCGAACTGAATTTCCGCTTGAATTCTATCCAGGACAAGGCCGGGCACTGGATTAGCGTCGGTACCGACATGATCGTTGAGAAAAAAGATTCTCACACGAACAAAGAGGTTGCCATGATTGGTGGTGGAGCTGTAGTCGGTGGTATCATCGGAAAGATCATCGACAGGAAAAATAGCACCGAGATTGGCGCTGTCGCAGGTGCGGCAGCCGGAACAGGACTAGCTGCTGCGACCGGAAAGAAGGACATATTCCATCCCGCTGGCACGGAAGTAGTGTTTTACTCGAGTCAGCCGCTGCAGATCGCGCTTAGGTAGGAATGACCATATTTCACGCGCAATCCAATTGAAGCGAAATGACTAACTGTTTTCGAGAGGAACGAATTGAATAACCTGCAGAGAATCTTCACTACAGCGCTGCTTATGGGCTTGCTGTGTACCGCTTCAGCTTTCGCGGCTCGACGTCCCGTCGGAATTCACGGGATCGGTCCCCGGGTTGGACTCACCATGAATCCAGATCAATTCCATGTCGGTGCTCATCTTGATCTGGGTGATCTCTCTAACAACCTGATGATGCAACCAAATGTGGAGATAGGATTTGGAGATAATGTAACGACGGTTGCTCCATCTTTTGAAGTCGACTATCGCTTCAGGTCCGACTGGGGAGCCTGGACACCCTATTTAGGCGGTGGCGCTGGTCCAATCTTCTATTCGACAAAGCATGGCGGCAGCTCATCTGATCTCGGCCTGTACCTGCAGTTCGGCATCGGTAGAGGATCAGCTCAGAGTCAGTCAGGACACTTCTTCATAGAAGGTAAGCTTGGTCTGGCAGATGCCCCTGACTTTAAGGCCACTGTTGGCTGGACCTTTGGGAGCTAGTGTGTGAGGGCGTGCTGCGCGAACCGGAACCACTTCTGCCCGAGTGCGGGAAGCGCAGCATGCTTTACACCAACATGCGGTGACGGAGTGATTTGGATTCGTACGATTCCCGTGAGATTGCCATCCCTCACTTCTGGGAGAGTGGCGACACGAGGAAGAAACAGAGTAATTGGAAGGACAATACCACATGAAAATGAATTCAAGCCTCTACACAATATTTGCAGCAGCAGTCTTCGCATTGCTCATACAAATGAACGATATGCACTTGTATGCAGCGCAGACCGACGGCCGGATCGAATTGTACGCCAAGAAATCATATATCTTCAAGACTTTCCTGAAGGGCGATCATATCAAAGTAAATTCCGACGATGGCGTCGTTACGCTTACTGGAACAGTCTCAGAGGATTCCCACCGGGCCATGGCCGAGGAGACATTGCTGAATATGGAAGGAGTCAAGAGTGTGGATAACAAGCTGAGCGCTAAGTCTCCGCATTTGGCCCCATATTCAGACGCCTGGATTAGTGAGAGGGTGAAGTATTCACTCCTGATTTACTGCAGTGATAGTTACGCGAATACAGACTTTGTGGTCACTGGAGGCAAGGTGACTCTTACTGGCAAAGCATCTAATCGGGCACAGAGACAACTCACCACCGAATACGTCCTGAATGTATCGGGAGTCAAAGGCGTAGACAACCAGATGGTTGTGAAGTCAGCGAGTAGGCACTCGAAAAAAGACACCGGAAGAAATGTAGACGATGCATCAATTACCACTCAGGTGAATATGTCTTTTCTGTACTACCACGGAACCGCACCGTTCGATACGAAGGTTTCGACACTTAATGGAGTTGTCACCCTGACCGGCACCGCGTGTGATCAGGCTGAAATCGATTCTACGACTAAGCGCGTCAAGGATATCAATGGCGTCGAGAGCGTAGATAACAAGATGACGATTGAGGCAACGCAGACCTCGACAAACTAAATTAATGAATTGCTGCTAGCTGGCACAAGGATGCGCCGGCCGGCGGTAGTTCACCGCAATTGGAAAGGATATATTCATGCTGTTTACATTAGCTGTAGTACTAGTGGTGCTTTGGGCACTTGGCCTTTTGACTGGCTACACAATCGGCGGTTTCATTCACGTCTTGATAGTAATTGCCATTGTTGCCGTGCTATTCAGGATAATTTCGGGCCGTCGGATAATATGACGCTGTTCGCGTCAGAAGAGGATTTTTCATGAAGATCATGACGATAGTCGGCATTGTTTTAATCGGCCTTGGTGTCGTAGGACTGATTTACGGAGGTATTTCTTATACCTCCAATAAGAATGTCGTCGACATGGGCGCAATGCATATGCAAGTAGAACAAAAGAAAGAGATTCCCCTGTCGCCGTTCGCAGGTGCAGCGGCAGTAGTGATCGGGGTAGTATTGATATTGGTCGATCGGCGTCGGTCAGCCCCGAGTGGAGACGCATGAGTACGCTTAAGTGCAACGTCATTCGAGGGATGGCGGACACTGGGGTGCTATCGTGCTTGAGCCTCGCTCCTCAGGATCTCACAGTGTGACATGCTTAGTTACTTAGATAAGGAGACAGTGATTTGAAATCACGACGAAGAAAGATAGAGTTGTCGGCGGTCTTGATCATTTTGTTTGCAGTCACGTTACCGGGTCATTCCGGGTACGCACAGCAGACTTACTGGCAAAGGCAAGCCGACCCGCAAATGGTCGTAATCCCCGTACGCAGTATGCAGGATATCACGTCCGATCTCGAAAATGCAATAGCAGTAAAACAGCTCGCAGTGAGTCGTAATTCGCAGGCTGTAGTTCGACTTAGGGACATTGCAAGTTCGATTAAGGACAGAGAAGCATTGATTCAGGACCTCGATCGTCGAAGAGATGAAGCCAAAGACAACAATCGCAAGTCCGAGGAGACATCACTAAAGATCGAGTCAGAAGCCAATGAGAAGGCAATCAAGCTGCTGGAGCGGCTGAGAGATCTTCGCAAAGCAGAGATTGACGAGGCGGAGGTTGGGGAAGAGCGAGCGGATCTAACTATCCGCGTATTTCAACTCGAGAGCGAGTTACAGGGTAAACGGAGCGAGTATAACTGGCAATCAAGCGGGAGCCAGACTCAGCTGACTCATAATACTGCCTACAAAGTGATAAGTGAGCTGGAAGTAGAACTCCTACAGCTGCAAATGGAACTCGCGAAATCGACACAAGAATTGGCATCGAAGCAGAAGGATGTGGTGAACCGCCGAACGAAACTACACGAGGCCCAACAAGAACTGGGAATCTAGAGTTTTGGCAGTCGCACCAATCCGGCGGGACCGGAATCGGTTCTGGATACATTGAAAACTTTGCCGTCTGACTCGCGCATTACAGTCGCGTTGAACGGCAAACTGGAGGAAAGTAATGAAAATTCATACAGTTATTCTTTTGGCGGTACTCGTAGCAATTGCCGCCTTCGTAGCGCTCAATTGGAGCACTATTGTGATGCCGACTTCCCTTTCCCTGGGAGTTGGCTCCATTCAGGCGCCTCTCGCGTTACTGATGCTGGTACTGTTGACCCTGTTCGCGTTGTTCTTTTTTGTGTTTGTGATCTACTCGAAAACCTCGGGTTTTTTCAAGGAACGTCTTCACAGGCAGGAGATGGAGACGACGCAGGAACTAGCGGACAACGCCGAAACATCGCGCTTCACGGAGTTGCGAGAGCTACTGGGAGCCGAGTTCAAAAGACAGTCAGACCAATACTCTGAGTTGACTTCGAAGCTGATGGCAAGGCTGGAAAAGCTTGACAATGATTTCCGTTCGCGTCCACAGAACTTGAGATTGGCGCATGCCGTAGCTACACCAGGGAAATCTCAACTGTTCATACAAGAGAAGAACAAATCATGAACGAGAAAGGAGCTCGCCAAATAGCGATCTCTATACCTGCCCGCAGGCAGCTCAGCCGTATCAACGATAGAGCAGCCGATTGGTAGAGAATGGTTGGGTGTAGCAGCCTGCCAACTTTCTCGAAAGAGTTGGTGCAATGAGGTAATAGAGACGGATTATTAATAGTAGGGAGTAAGAGATGAAGAATCAGAATATCATAAAACGTTCAGGGTCAGATGAAAAATTCCAGTCGAACAAAATTGTAAGTTCGATGAGAAACGCCGGTGTCACTGAGGAAACCGCGAAAACAGTAGCGGGCAGCATAAGCCACCACGAAGGTATCACCACGTCTGAAGTGCGAAATCGAGTCATTGGCGGCATAAAGAACCGCGAGCCGCAGGCTGCCAAGCAGTTCGAATCGCACCCGAAGAAGAGCCACAAGGCTTGAAGTCTCTCATTCGCTGATGGCAGGTTAAGCTTTTGAAACGGCAAACCTCACCTCCACCCCGACGCACCAGATACCCGAGGCTGACGAGCACTATTAAAGATAAACCCAATGCCCATCTTCTGTCACAGCAGGCGCATCTACATTAATCGGTATTACAGTAACCAGAGTTTTGCGAAGAGACACGCTATGAGACACAAGATAACGCTGAAATAGAACTTCATCCTCGACAGCAGTGTACGAGAGCAGGTGACAATTGATAGAAAAAGAGGGAAGCCCTTGCGATGCAAGGGCGTGCATTTCAAAAGCGGGTCGACGAGACTCGAACTCGCGACCTTCCCGACCGGGTCGGGACAGGCATTCTAACTGTCAGCAGTATTCCCGCCGCGAATCAAGGCTTCAATCCTACGATGACTCTTCCATGACTTGATCTCGTACTCGCGTTTCATCGCGTCGCCTCTAACGGCATAACGCTCTGTGTAGACTAAGCGCCACGGGCAACCTGACTTGGTCGCACGCGATTTCCCGTCATTGTGACGTTGCAGTCTGTCATCAAGGTCAGCTGACGTGCCGGTGTAGAACTTCCCCGTTTTGTCACTCTGCAGGATGTAGAGAAAAACTGTCATCCCCCGTACGATCCCCTGACATGATCAATAGTCTACAATTTGCATTTGTAGATAAATTGACACTCGAACTCGCGACCTTCCCGACCTAGTCGGGACAGGCACTTCTAACCAATAAGCCTCAGAAATTAAGCGGGGTCGACGAGACTCGAACTCGCGACCTCCTGCGTGACAGGCAGGCATTCTAACCAACTGAACTACGACCCCGACTAATATTCGCAATGTAGACTGCTGCTTGGCAAAAAGGCTCAAGCAACGGCAGGGGAATATATATCATTCCCGGGATTTGTCAATCGTGACTTTAGCCTCTCCAAATTCTGTAAGCCACTCTTCAAAATGGGCGGTACTGGATTCGAACCAGTGACCCCCTGCGTGTAAAGCAGGTGCTCTAACCAACTGAGCTAACCACCCGAAATCTATCACTTATTCCGCTGAAGGATTACGGCCGAAAACAGCACTCCCAGCAGGAACTTCGCTTCGTAGCTTCCCGAAGCCCTTGCTGGGAACTGATTTTCAATACTATGGCACGAGCAACTATGGCACGAGCGGCTGCCTTACTGATTCCAACTCGCGATTGTGCAGGCTACTCTAGCTGCTGGTTTCAGCGCTGTTAGACTTATCCTTGATCATGATACCAACCGGTATCAGCACGCAGTAGCCCAGCACCAGTAGAATCGGCGCCAGCGTGATCGAGCCGGATGCCAACGTTATGAACCCCAGGACAATAGAGACCAGGCCCGCGCCCAGCACGATCCAGTTTTTTTTGCCGAACGGAGTCTCCTCGACTCGCGAAGCGGCTTTTGATTTCTTCATTTTCGCCATAGCGTAATCCTTGATCGGCGTCGAATATTAGCAATTACCTGATTCAGGTCAAGTCATTTGATTCGCGGCTCTCTAGTTATAATCGGCAAAGGGCATCGTTGTTTCCAGTGAATCCGGACGGTGGTCGCAATTCCCTTGTCCGCTGCTCTCAGCCCAATATCTTCTCATCGGACGGGATATGAACATGATGCCACCTGATCTCTTCAAATCGTATCGCCTGCCCCTGATCGGGGGAGCGATTTTCATTCTGCTGATTTCATTCGCATTTTTCGAGCGCCATATTCAGAACGACGAGGCCTGGATCGGTCAGCAGGTGCTTTCTCTCGCCAACACCGGCGTCGTACGTTCTGAACTTTTTCGCGACCTTCCTCCACTCAATCAGCAAATAGTGGTCTACCATAAGCTGCTGGTGTGGGTAGGGGTAGCAATCACCAATTTGTTCGGCTGGGGGCTTTACCCGCTGCGAGGGATCTCGTTTTTTTCCGGTATGCTACTGCTGCTGATAATCCTGCTCGATCTGCGGCGCAGGCTTTCGCCTCGAATCGCCGCCTTCACGGTGCTCATCCTGATGTTTGCGCCGATTTTCTCCAAACAGATGCTCGAATTCCGTCCCGAGGCACTTCTACTGCTGTGTGGTTTCACCGGTTTTCTGCTACTGTGGAGTGGTGCCGAGCAGGATTCGATACCTCTGTACTTAATAGCAGGGATTCTATCAGGATTGGCTGGTCTGGCTCATGCGTTTGGCTTGGCCTGTGTCGGTGCGGGCTTGGTAGCCCTGCTTTTCACCCGCCGCTGGAAAGGTGCAATAATCTTCGGAGTGGCGGGCCTCATCGCCTTCGCGCCTTATCTCTCCGGCTATCTCACCCACCCCGAGTTGTTTCGTCAGCAGACTCTGGATAACCCCCTTATGACCACTTCGTTTCAGTTTAAGTGGTGGCACATCTTCACCAGCCTGCTCTCCGAACATGAGAGAGTGCTGCGCAAACCGGAGGATATCGGCATCACCGTCTCGTTTTTGCTTGCCTTGCTACTGGTCCTGAAAGAGCAATGGCGCAAATACAAGCTGCTCTGGGTCTATCTGGCGGCGCTGTTTGTGATTATCGGCGCCTCGCCGCTCCCGAAATTTACACGCTACATGATCCCGCTCGTCCCGCCGATGGCAATAGTCATCGCACAAGTGTGGGACAACCTGCGCAGCGGCAAAGCTCGTGGACGTCACTGGGCGGCGGTGCTATTCTTGATCTGGCAGGTTGTCTTCTTTGGTTATGGAACCTACGCACTATTGCGCGAGGCTATCCCCGACAAAGTGGATGAATTGAAAACCAACGAGGCGATGCTGGCGCAGATGTCGACCGGTTCTACCGTGATCGCGCCGTTTGATTTTGTTTTTCCCGCCGATCCGATGATGACCATCCAATGCTGGTGGGGTGCAGACCGTCACGATCGCGAGCACCACGACATCGCTACGCTTGAACATTATGCAGATTCGCTCGGAATCGACTATCTCATTTTTGGCCCGTTTGCGCTGGATAAGTGGAATTTGAATCAAGATAGGATGGAGAATGAGTTCAAGGAATACGAGCTTATCGGGTCATGGTCGGTCGGCACGAAAGAGCCGCGATATTTGTTTAAGCGTGAATGAATCTGCAAAGGAAGGTATAGCGGTACTAGCGAAGTAGTTGCTCCGACAACTGCGCCAGCAGGTGGAGCACGAAAATATGCTCTTCCTGAATCCGCATGGTGGAGGATGAGGGTACGCACAGACTGAGGCCGCAGAGTTCTTCCTCCGCACATCCTTTCTCGCCGAACAATCCGAACGTCACCAGACCTCGTTCTTTGGCGATTTTAAACGCCGTGATGATGTTAGCGGACGAACCTGACGTTGACAGCCCGATAAAGACATCTCCTTTGCGCCCCAGTGCCTCGATCTGGCGGGCAAAGACCTGATCAAAGCCGAAATCATTCGAGCAGGCTGTCAGCAGGGAAGTGTCAGTCGTAAGCGCAATTGCGGCAAGTGCGGCTCGATTCGAGTCGGCCGTAAGACGCACTACCAACTCGGTAGCGAAGTGCTGACTATCCGCCGCGGAGCCGCCATTACCGGCGATGAGAACTTTGTTTCCATTTCTGAGAGCTTCAGCCAGCTTTTCCGATGCCGTCAGCAGCCAGCGTTCGCGCTCAACAGAAAACTCGATACGAAGTTTTGCCGACGCTTCCACCGCAGCGGCGATAATCTTCCTGGGATCGTCCACTATATTTTCCGGGAGGTTTCCGGCGCGGGTTCCCGTGCTCCCACATGAATCGCGTCGGCAAACTCGGCGAAAAGGGGAAGATGGTTGTGCTCCTCGAAGCGATTCCCCACCACGACAAAACTGGCGCCCGCTTCCACCTTAGAGCGCGCTTCCTCGGGCCGACGGATACCGCCGCCGCAGATAATCGGCAACGGCACATAAGCACTGGTTGCGGAAATGATTTTCTCAGGGATCGGGTGGACAGCACCGGAGCCGGCTTCGAGATAAATCAGTTTCATTCCGAGATACTGCGCCGCCAGCGCGTGGGCCTTCACGATGTCAGGCTTGTGTCGTGGAATGGGGTGGGTGTGCGAGAGGTATTCCACCGAAGTCCGCGCGCCTGATTCGATCAACAGATATGCCGTCGGAATCGGTTCGAGACCGAATTCCTTTACGAGCGGTGCACCCTTGACTTGCTCTCCGATCAGGTATTCCGGATTGCGCCCCGAAAGCAGTGAAGTAAACAGGATCGCGTCGGCGCCGCGACAAACCTGTCCCGAACCGCCGGGGAAGATAATGACAGGCAGCGTCACGCGTTGCTTAATCTCGCGGATGATCGCCTCCATCAGGTCGGAAAAGATCAACGATCCTCCGATCAACAGGGCATCCGCGCCCCCTTGCTCAGCCTGTTCGGCGCATTGGATCAAATCGGCGCGTCCATGTTCGCCCGGATCGAGGAGGGTTAAGAACCCTGCGCCCTTGGTGCGGGCGGTGTCGAGCAAGTTTTCAAAGATAGGCATCTACTTCGTGTTTCCCTGCACCTGTGCCAGTACGAAATCCCGAAATGTGTTAAGGTCGATCGGCTTTTGCAACGAGCCTTGTGTAATCGTTGGCCGCCCACCGCCACGACCGTCGAATTTCGCATTGATGGCCTTGCTGATTTCCTGTGGCTTGGCGCCAGCTATCACTCCGCGAAGCGAGGCAATTAACGCATAGTGCCCTTCTTCATTCAGGAATGCTCCGAAGAGCTCACCCAACTCACCTCGAATCGTCTCCTCGTACACCTTAACAACCTCCTTGGAGATCAGGGTGTCAACAAGAACCTTCGTGCCATTGACTTCGACGGCCTTTTCGTTGAACAACTCCAGGATCATGGAAGCAGCGTTTTGAGCTTCGATCTTCTCCAATTGTTTGCGCAGCTTCTTATTCTCGTCCAGCAGTTCGTTGAATTTCGTGCTGACTTCCTCAGCCGGAAGTTTTGCCGTCTGCGCCATCTCTTCGACCTGACGTTCACGGTCGCGCAGATATTTAAGGGCGCCGTCACCCGTCAGCGCCTCAATGCGACGAATCCCCGCCGCAATTGCTGACTCCGAGGCAATCACGAACAGCCCGATTTCACCGGTTGCCTGTACGTGCGTACCACCGCACAACTCGCGCGAATAGACATCGTTGGCCTCTTCGTCACCTACAGTCACCATGCGCACGCGGTCGCCGTACTTCTCACCGAAAAGCGCCATTGCACCTTTCTTTTTGGCTTCATCAAAACCGTACTCGCCCCACTGCACCGGCAGATTCTTGAGGATTTGCTCGTTCACCAGGCGTTCGACCTCCTTGATTTCCTCCGGTGTCATCGCCTTGTGATGCGAGAAATCAAACCTCAAACGGTCGGGCGCCACCAGCGACCCTTTCTGCTGGACGTGCTCACCCAACACCGTGCGCAACGCTTTATGCAGCAAGTGCGTAGCCGTATGATTTCGTTGCGTGTGCTTCTGGCGGTCGCCATCGACGATGGC
>CAYXUL010000019.1:36925-40186 GCA_964468475.1 uncultured Ignavibacteria bacterium
TCGACCGACGGTTTCGGCAAGGGAGTCATTTTGCCGCTGTTGTCGCGGTCGAACTGCATAAAGACGAGATTCCAGATTTCCATGAAACGGTCGCCGTCATCGTTGACCTCGGCATCCTTGCCATACTGTTCGCCACGATCATAGTGGACTTCGGAGCAGGGACCGCATGGTCCCGTCTCGCCCATCGACCAGAAATTATCTTTTTCGCCGAAGCGGAGGATGCGACCGTTCTTCAACTCCGGCGCGATCTTCTCCCACAAGTCGAAAGCTTCGTCGTCGTCATGATAGACTGTCGCATAAAGGCGTTCAGGCTTGAGCCCCAAGTCCTTGCGCAGGAATTCCCAGGCGAACTTGATGGCATCCTCTTTGAAATAATCACCAAAAGAGAAATTGCCCAGCATCTCGAAGAAAGTATGATGCCGTGCCGTCTGGCCCACGTTTTCGAGATCATTGTGCTTGCCGCCGGCTCGCATACACTTCTGCGAAGTGGTAGCACGCTTGTAATCAACCTTGCGCTGCCCCAGGAAGACATCCTTGAACTGGTTCATCCCGGCATTGGTAAAGAGCAGGGTAGGATCATCATGCGGGATCAGCGATGATGATGGCAGGCGCTTGTGGTCATACTTTTCGAAAAATGCCAGAAATGCTTCTCTGATCTCTGCGGCTTTCAAGTCTTCCTCTTCTCGCTTCGGGCGACCGCAAGGGTTGCCCCTGCGGTCATCTTGTCAAACTATGATTTATGCTCTTGTCGAAACCACGAGGGTCTCGACCTACCTTGCTTCGGCGTCTGCGACGCCGTGACAGCCCCACCACGGCGGGTCTGTCCTCCTGGATTCCGGTCCCGAAGAATCGGGATTTCGCTTCGCTCAACCTTCGCCGGAATGACACGCTCTGGGTGGCCGCCAGTCGTTCACGCCTGGCGGCATAAATTCGTCGTCGCGGTTGAAACCGCTCCCACAGCGCCGAAGGCGCCTCCCCAATCCCCTCTTGAGAGGGGTGGATCGACCCGTCCGCCGTGGCGGATCGGGGCGAGACGGGGTGTGTATCGTTCCCAACGGGCACAGCTCGCCGCGGCGAGCGTCCCTACGTACTCACTCCACCTCTTCCCGCAGGAAGCGCTCGCACGCTTCCCTGACGGCATCGGGTGAGAACCCGCGATAGCTCAAAAAGTTATAGATTTTCCGCTTGATATCAAGCTTTTCCAGCTTCAGGTATCGCCCTCGCCGCGACAGAATCGTCTTGTATGCCGCCTCGGCCTCATCATCACGCTTGAGCTGCGAATCAACCTCTCGCTCTGCGATTTCCCGCGAAACTCCCTTCTGGTATAGCTCCAGAAGCAGTTTGCGTCTCCCGCGGGGACTCACCGCCAACCGACCGCGCACCCAGTCAGCCGCGAATTGTCTATCATCTATATATTTACGCTCAATCAGCCAGTTGATCGTACTTTCTATTTCTTTTGCCTCATAGCTTTTGCGCTTCAAGTAGTCACGCATCTCTTTCTCGGAACGCCCCCGACGACTGAGGTAGTCAAGCGCCCGCTGACGAACTTTGGCCACCCCCAGTTTCTCACGCAACTCTGCGATATCCTCTACTGAGAGTTCCAAGCCTCTGCGGAGCCCGAGCGCGACAACCATATCTTCGCTGCAGCCGGCGAAAAACTTCTTATCGATGAAAATCGACCAGCGTCTGGAGTTGCGTTTCTGCTGCGTGATAGCCGTGATTTTAGGCATAGGGTAATAATGAGCAATTGCCGGATGCCGTCAAGTCCGCATCTTGGCAGCATCGTGCGAATTGACACAGAAGCTGCTCATGCGTAGATTCCATGACGGGTTGCTATGACTATCTACGACAAGCGCATAATCGGCATCGATTACGGGACCAAGCGAATCGGTTTGGCCAGCTCTGATCCATTGCGGGTTACGGCACAGCCGCTTACAACGATTACCCTGGCACAGCCACAGGAGGCCGTGCCGCGGGTGCGTGATGCCCTTAGTGAGTTGGATGTCGAACTGATCGTGGTGGGAATTCCGATTACCCTCGCAGGCGAGCGGGGGGGTAAGACCGTAGAACTGGTGAAGAGTTTTGCCGAAGGCCTCCGCAAATCGGGCTATAAGGTAGTATTGGAGGATGAGAGGTTTACTTCAGCCGAGGCTAAAACGGCAATGCGCAAGGGAGGCAAAAGTGAGAAACAGATGCGCGGTCGGCTCGATGCAATTGCCGCGCAGGTGATTCTGCAGGATTACCTCAATGAGCATTATGGCCAGGAAACCGACAATTAAATGAGCATATCAAGCTAATGCGACGTTTCGCCGACTTCTTCTATTGGTTAATCACAACGCTCTTTATCTTCGCGCTGGCGCTATTGTTGCCGCTGGTGTATCTGATCGAGTTCTTTATGCGTCGCAGACTGGTATCGAAAGTAGTTATCGCCTTTGTTGTGGTGTTGGTAGTGGCTCTGGCTGTCGGCGGCTATCAGATGTATCATGCGATCGGGAATCCCGCCCAGAAATACGAAATTGTGGTCAAACCGAATGATAGCGCCGCCGATGTCGAGCGGAAGTTGGACGCAGCCGGTATCGATGTCAACCACCGTATCTACGCTCTCCTGATGCGCTTCACCAATACCGACAAAGAAATCAAGCCGGGACGGTACGAAATCAAGGGTGGCATCTCGCACTATGAGCTGATCAACATATTCAAAGAGGGTAAACGCCAGCTGGATCACGTGACGATTCCGGAAGGATACTCGGTGGCACAAATCATCCCGCTATTGGCGGAGAAACTGCAGGCCGATTCCAGCGATCTGGCGCAGCTAATCAATGATAAGCAGTTCTTTGTCACCTTTGATATCGAGGCGCCCGGGTTTGAGGGGTATCTCTTTCCCGAAACTTATTCATTTTATCCCTACACCGACCCCAAAGAGATTATCACCGAGATGGTCAACATGTTCAAGTCGGAGTGGACGCCGGAGATGAAGCAGCAGCTGACGCTGTCGGGAATGACCCTGAATCAGGCGACGACGCTTGCTTCCATGATCGAGGCGGAAGCAACAGTTGACTCCGAGGATGGTCTCATTTCCTCGGTGTTTCACAATCGCCTGCGCAAAGGCTGGAAATTGCAGTGCGATCCGACGGTGATTTACGCGATGGGTGGGCTCAAGCGCCCCCTTTACCGCAAGGACCTCGAATATGAGTCGCCCTTCAATACCTATCTTCATGAGGGTCTGCCGCCGGGTCCCATCTGTTCACCCGGTCTGAAGGC
>CAYXUL010000019.1:40286-48351 GCA_964468475.1 uncultured Ignavibacteria bacterium
CTACGGCTGCTCTCCGGTGTGGCACTCGTAGCAGCCCATTTCCTTCCAGGCGCCGTCGATATCTTCCGGATGGTGGAATTCCAACCCATTGCCGGTACTGTCACGTTCAATGGCGCCGTCGGGCCCCTGCGACTGAATCAGGTGGCAGGCTTTGCAGTTGTGGGTAATCACCCTCCCGGTTTCGCTCTTGTGCGAGCCGCCGTGACAACGAAAACAACCGACATCGGTGAAATGCCCGACATTGTTGGGATAGTTGTACCAGTAGGCCTTCATATAAGGAAACATGTTCTCGTTGAACGCCTTCTGAACGCCTTCTATCGCCTTATAGATTTTGGCCTCGTGGCCCGGGATCTTCAGATAGCCACGCTTCGTATACTTGTCCTCGATACCATTGGCGATCCCCTCCATAGCATCCTGTTCTGTTCCATACTTACCGGCCATCAGTTCGACCCCGACCGCCTTGATGTCCGGCATGTCGCGGTCGACCCACTGAAACTGAATCGCCCGATCCATGGCATAGTCGGGTGAATGATATACATGCGAGGGCCGGTTATGGCAGTCGATGCAATCCATGACCCGCACCTGCATGGTATCGATCGAGCTCGAATCGAGCGGTTCGTCAGTGTTCTGGTATACCATCACGGCACCCGTCTTGCGGTTGGTTACCCGCACCCAGGGGATATCCTGGCGTTTCTCATCGCGGGCAATGTATTCGATCTTGATATCGGGGTTGATGTGCCAGTGGATTCCCGCACGCTGCCCCTGGAACGGCTCTCCGGTATCAGTGATGATCTGCAAGTTGATATTCCACGGGGTATTATCTTCATCATACTTGAAATGCCTGAACTCACGCAGGCCGACACCGTACGTTTTCTCCGGCCAATGGCATTCTTCGCAAGTCTCGCGCGCCGGGCGCAGGTTCTTGATCGGGGTGCCAATCGGCCGCGGATAGACCTTGGCAATCGCGGCATACACCTGATAGGCACCGGATAGCTTGGAGCGGGCATACCAACTGGCCCCGGTACCAACGTGACACTCGACGCATTTGACGCGGGCGTGCGGCGAATTCTGGTAGGCGGTATACTCCGGTTTCATGATCGTATGGCAAACTTTGCCGCAAAACTGGACTGATTCCGAGTAGTGGAATGCCTCGTAGCCGCCGACGGCGGTCACGGCGCAGAAGCCGATAGTTCCGACAACAAATACTATAGTTGCGTTGCGATGACGCTTATCATTGAGATCGACAATTGGCCATACACCGTGCTTGATTACCTCACCCCGAAGCAAGCGGCGCCATTGGCGATACATCCCCAGCGGAATCAGCAGCAGCCCCAGAATCAGGAATGCCGGCAAAACCATATAAAGGAAAATGCCGAAGTAGGTGGGGGTTTGGGCCATCGTGAAGTTGATGATCAGCATAATCACGATAAACAGCCCGGAAACGACCGCCATGGCGGCGCCGACGGCACTGATGAAATTATAGGCTAAGCGTGGAAATCGCATTTTTTCCATAATATTCTATCTCCTGAGCATCCACTTCGTCGATGATGTTTCTCCAACCTGATCGGATGCCCGAATTCAGGTCAAATTTGGCAATCAGGATACGATATTTCCTGATTAGGTCAAGTTCCAATTTTCACAAACTCAGCAACCGGGGCATTGACTTGAGTCAATTAATATCAATACTGCGAGCGGAATAAAGCGATTGACTACAGCCCATTTGTTGAATATCATCGAAGACCGGTGCCTAAGCTCGCCCCCAGCCGAAAATAAGCTGAAATCTTAGATGGGGCTGCTGTTATTAGAAGCCGTAAGCAGGTATGGCAGAAAAGCATAGCATCGTAAAGTAAGCTAAACAGGCCAGGTCCCGCGCCAATGCGAGCGCACCGAACCCCGTCAGGACTGGAAAGTAGCAGCGGTAGGTGAGAGCTTCATGTGCCGTGGGGTAGCCTGGTCTGTTTTTTCTAACTTAGTGCTGATGATGTAAAGCAAAAACGCTGGAATTGAAACCAAGTACGAATTCCGATGAGCTACTACGTATTCGCCCGTAAATACCGACCGCAGAAGTTTTCTGAGGTCCTGGCACAACGCCACATTACCGAAACCCTTACCAAGGCCGTGGTGAATGACCGGATATCGCAGTCATATCTCTTCTGCGGTGTGCGCGGTACCGGCAAGACCTCAGTAGCGCGCATCCTCGCCAAACGCCTCAATTGCGCCAATCCCCAGGGGGCGGAGCCGTGCAACGAGTGCGAATCGTGTGTAGCGATTATCAAGGGCCGCTCGCTCGATATCCTTGAAATCGACGCTGCCTCGCATACCTCGGTAGAAGATATTCGCGAGTTGCGTGAGTCGATCAAGTATGCGCCCGTCGGTGGAAAGCGCAAAGTCTATATCATCGATGAAGTTCACCGCCTCAGCGGCTCGGCTTTCGACGCCCTGCTGAAGACGCTCGAAGAGCCGCCGGCGCACGCGGTCTTCATTTTTGCTACTACCGAGGTACACAAAGTGCCGCAGACGATCCTCTCCCGTTGCCAGCGTTACGATTTTAAGCGCATACCGGAGTCTTCGCTGCGCGAGGCATTGGCGGATATCGCCGAGAAGGAGAATCTTGAGATTGAGGCGTCGGCTCTTACCGAACTGGCGCGGCGTGGTGACGGCTCTCTGCGTGATGCTCTCTCAATCCTCGATCAGGTTGCTTCCTGGCAGCAGGAGAAGATAACTCTTGATTTGCTCAGCGATGCGCTCGGAATCTTACCCCGCAGCGAATATCGTCATCTCCTTGAGGCCATTAGAGATCACAAAGTTACGCAGGTTATTCGCAAAATCGACGAAGTCCTCAGAGCCGGCGTGGGCGCAGCGGAGTTTGTGCGCGGTTTTCAGGAAGAACTGCGGATGCTGTTGTTGTTCAAGGCCGCGCCTGACGTAGCGCCGGAGTATGGAGTCACGGCCGAGGAAACTAAAATTTACGTGAAACGAGCGCAGGATTATTCCCTCAACGACCTGCTGCGAATTCAAAATCTCCTGGTTGCTCTGGAACAAAAAATCAGGGATGGATTTGATCCGCAGATTAATATCGAGCTTGCCTTGCTGAAATTGATCGAAATGGGTAGTTCGATCAGTATTGAGGACGCATTGCGAAGCCTCAGCGGGAAAAGTCCCGCAGATTCTCAAACTGCGCGATCTGCTCCGCCGGCGGGCTCAAAAAAAAAAGAAGCTGAGCTAAAGCACGAGCAATCTGGGCCAGCCAACTCCGCACCAGCGTCGAACGGACAGACGTCTGCGGCGAAAGTCGTCGCCGAGCCGAAGCCATTGGCTTCGCTGGAGAGCGGGGAACGGTCGGTTGTGCTCGATGAGGTTTGGCAGAAGCTGCTGACCGCGCTCAAACCAACCCACCGCAACGCGCACATCAAACTCTCCCTGGCGCAGCCGCGTGCCATCGAAGGCAACAAGATCAAGGTGGCATACGATCGCTTCGGCGAAGTCCATGTACAGTACTTTCGTAATCCGGAAATGCAGCGCACTCTGGAGACGGTGGCTCGCAATGCGACCGGGAAAGTCTACCACTTTCAGTTTTTTGTCGATCCCACCCTGGTGCGCAAGGATGAAAGTGGCGGCAAACGGGTAAAGTTGTTTGCTGACAGCGAGAAAGCGGATCATCCGCTGGTCGAACAGGCAATGAAGATCTTTGAGGCTGAAATAGTTGAGCGGCACGACCTCAAGTAGCGTTTATTTAAGAGAGGCTGTCTGTCGCTGTTTATTAGAATGAGATAAGTTTGATCATTAAGATATGAGAGGAGAACAACGCGATGGCTAAAGGCTTTGGCGATGTTATGAAGCAGGTGCAGAAGATGCAGGCGCGGATGCAGGAGCTTCAGGAAGAGCTCGAAAACGAGCGGGTAGAAGGTTCAGCGGGTGGCGGGATGGTTAAAGCGGTTGTGACCGGCAAAGGTGACCTGAAGGAAGTTAAGATCGATCCGGAGGTTATCAAAGAGGGTGACATCGAGATGCTCGAGGACCTGATCGTATCTGCTATCACCCAGGCTCAGGAGAATGCTCAGCAGAAGCAGCAGGAGACAATGAGCGAACTCACCGGTGGGCTGAATATTCCGGGGCTGGGCAACCTGGGTATGTAGCAGGAACACCAAGGTAGGAGCACTCGAAGGAGATCACTGCGTGGCAAAACAATCTGCTTCATCAGATACTTTGGAGAAGCTGGTCAACCGGCTCTCGCGTATGCCCGGCATCGGGCGCAAGTCGGCGCAACGGCTGGCGTTCTATATCCTTAAGCTTCCCGCTGATGATTCCAATGAACTGGCGCAGCTGATTAAGGATGTCAAAGTCAAGGTGCGCGAGTGCTCGATCTGCTGTAACCTGACCGATTCCGATCCCTGCCGCATCTGCTCTGACCTCCGCCGTGACACCACCCAAATCTGTGTCGTGGAGGAAGCCAGCGACTTGATCGCGCTTGATAAGGGGGAGGGTTATCGCGGTGTCTATCATGTGCTGGGTGGTGTACTTTCACCGCTGGACGGTATCGGGCCGGATGACCTCAAGATCAAGGAGCTGCTGGCGCGGGTGAAAGGGGACGTTGGCGAAGTGATCCTCGCGACCAGCCCTGACACCGAGGGGGAAGCTACCGCGATCTACATTGCCAAGCTGCTGAAACCGTTTGGCATTCGAATTACTCGCATCGCGCGCGGCCTGCCGGTTGGTACCGACCTGCAATTCGCTGACAGCCAGACGCTGGCCAAGGCTCTTGAAGGGCGTGTTGATTTTTGACGCTTGCTCGTTTGCTCACCATTCTCACATTAGTATTACTTCCGCTGCTCGTCTCTTTGAATTCATGCGAGTCAGAGCCTGAGGTTATCGACACCACCAGACCGACTGCGGTAACCGATTTCAGCCTCGATAGTACGCGAGGCAATGCGCTCTTTTTTTCCTGGACAGCGACCGGGGATGACGGAAACCTGGGGCGGGCATCGTACTATGACGTCCGCTACGCTTATGATTCCACGACATTGCAGCTGTGGGGTGACGCCACTGATATTCAGGGAGAGCCACACCCGTCAGACCCGGGCACACATGAGCAAGTGATGCTCAATCTGATGCCCGACGATTCCACCTACTATTTCGGGATCAAGGTCTCGGATGACTCCCGCAACACCTCGCGCCTGTCAAACATAGTGACCTTTCATCCTTAATTAAGAGTAATTCTCTTCACAAACCCCTTGACAATAGCGGCTCCGAGCTGCTATTAGTATAGATAAGAGCAACAACTCCCAATCATAGCGAGGCACATCATGAATAACTGCTACCGGCGCTGCGGCAGCCTGTTCGCCTTTGGCCTGTTGCTTCTAATATTCTCCTCTTCATTGCTGGCTCAGAGCGGGCTATCCGGCGAACCAATCTGGACTTTTGATCCGACCTTCACGGTCAGACACATCGCTGTCGCCGATGTAAACGGCGACAATATTCCCGACATACTCGCGGCAGAAGATAACATCGATTATTACGGTTATCTGCATGAGGTTTATGCCATCAATGGTGAGAATGGCGATACCTTGTGGACCTACGCCGTTAACGACGCCGTGCGATCTTTTGCCGTCGGCGACATCAACAATGATGGCATAGTCGATGTCATTGCGGGAGCTTCTTACAATGCCGCTAACTCACCTGATGGTCGCGTGCATGCCATCAACGGTGCTACCGGTACACAGCTATGGACATTCTACATCGGCGACGCAGTCTCTGCGGTGACGGTGGCCGACCTCAATGGCGACCAGTATCTTGACGTAGCGGCAGGCAGCTTCGATAATCATATTTACGGCATAGATGGCAGCGACGGTTCGATGCTGTGGAGCCAGGATTTTGGCGCACTCTGGATCAACGACGTCGCCGCGGTAGATATCAATGGCGATTCAATCGACGATATCGCCTACGCACACGAATACCTTGCCGGCTTCGACAACTATCTTGGGGTACTCGATGGAACCGACGGTTCCCGCATCTGGGAGGATACTGTTGCCTACGTTCCCTTGACAGTGCGTGTCGCCGATATCAATGGCGACCCGGGTCCGGAGTTGGAGTACGGTGTTGTCTATCAGGATGATCATGGTGAAGTCATGGTGCGCGACGCGGTCACCGGCGCGATAGACTGGACCTTCAATCTCGGCTCGTTGGATCATGTCAACGGTGAGATCAACCTGCACAACTTCGATGTTGATGAAGACAGTGACCCTGACCTGCTGGTGGGCAATAACCTCGGTACCAGGGTGATATACGCCTTTGACGGTATCAACAACACACCGATGTGGGTTTCTGATACGCTGGAAGCATTTCCAACCGACATTGCTGTGGGGGATGTCACCGGCGACAAGAACCTGGACGTCGTTGCCTCAACTTTCGACCGAGTTCAGGTACTGAACTCGAATGGAAGCGTGAAAGAATGGGATTATCCGATAGCCGGTATTTTCTAC
Organism: uncultured Ignavibacteria bacterium; assembly: GCA_964468475.1. Lineage (GTDB taxonomy): Bacteria > Zixibacteria > MSB-5A5 > CAIYYT01 > CAIYYT01 > JBECKX01. The sequence continues at coordinate 46,766 of CAYXUL010000019.1, forward strand.
GGCGTTGAAGTTGGCGACTTCGACAACGACGGCGTTCTTGATGTCGCCGCGTGTGGAACCGCCGAGAGCACGGGCTCGCCACCCAATCCGGGGAAGGGAGTGTGGGCGCTGCGGACCGCATCTTCGCCTCTGCTGTGGAGTTTCAATTTTGGCCAATACGGCAATGAGATGGCGGTCGCTGACCTTGACAATGACGGCTATGATGATGTCGTGGCGGTATCGTCCCTCGACGATCAGGTCTGGGCGGTAAGTGGGAAGTCCGGCAAAGAAATCTGGCACTGGACCGGTACGCAGAACCTCTACGCTGTCACAGTAGGTGACCTTGATGACGATGGTATCCCGGACGTGGCGGCCGGAGGCGCCGATGACGTGGTCACAGCGCTAAAAGGTACCAACGGCTCGGTGCTGTGGCAGTTCAACAGCATGACTGACCAAATCTACCGCAAATGCCTCCAGACTGCCGACGTCAACGGCGACGGAGCCAAGGACGTGATTGCGGGCAGCGATGACAGCAGGGTTTATGCAATCGATGGTGTCAGCGGCGGCGAAATCTGGTCGACCGATGTCGGCACCAGTGTCAACGAAGTTGAACTGGCGCAAATGAACGGCACCGGACCGTTAGACGTGGTCGTGGCCGTTGGCTCAGGCTCCACGGGTCAGCGCGTTGCCGTCCTTGACGGCAGCGACGGCAGCGAACTGTGGGGCTATACCGCACCGGCTGCGGTCGAACATGTAGAAGTATTCAACGCTAACCGGGATGGTGTTCCTGATATCGCCCTGGCTGTGACCCCGTTTAACCCCAAGGAAATAATTGCTGTTAACGGCGCCACGCACACCATGCTCTGGAGCACGCCCATCGAAGCTGCTTCGAATACTCACAGTATGTCGCACGGGGATCTCAACGGTGATGGTCGTGATGATATCATAGTTCCCGGTAATTCGACCAACCGCAATGTTTATGCGCTGGATGGCAAGGACGGTTCTGAGTTGTGGCACTACACCACCGGCGGAGAAGTTAACGCGGTGCTGTGTTATGACGTCGACAATGACGGCCAGAAGGAAGTGATTGCGGGTTCGGACGATCAGAATATCTATGTTCTTGAACCGCTTACCGGAGATACATCATGGAGTTACAGTTGCGCTGATGATGTTATGGATATCAAAGTAGGTGACATCAGCGGCGACGGCCTGCCAAACATGACCTGTGTTACTTTCGGTTCAAACGGCTTTATTTACGCCTTTAATTCACTGGCAACGGCTCCGCTCTATACGTGCGGGGACGCAGATGGCAGTTCGTCTGTAAGTGTTGCTGATGCTGTATATATCATCACTTACATATTTGGAGGTGGCCCGGCTCCCGATCCGCTCGCGGCAGGGGATGCCGATTGCAGCGGTAACATCTCGGTTGCCGACGCCGTATACGTGATTAACTATATTTTCGGCGGCGGGCCGGCGCCCTGCGCCAGTTGTCCGTAGGCTGAAGTCAAAATTCCGCAGGTGCTTCGTGCACCGATGTAGGAGGGGAGCCAGTGATCTGCCGGCTCCCCTTTATCTATCTCCGGGATGAGGTCTACTAAACTCGTAGG
>CAYXUL010000020.1:0-16647 GCA_964468475.1 uncultured Ignavibacteria bacterium
ATCCGCCCCCGCGTCGGGCGATCGGGGACGGAGTGTGTAGGGATGCATACTGCTCCGCCACTAGTTCCGACTCTCACCAGTTGGGTGGGGTACCCGACTACAAGATTACTATCGGTAACATTCTCGTGCGCGGCCCCGATTCGTCGGGGTCCTCGCCTGCCGCGTCTTACACCCGCCAGACGAGGACGGCTGGCGGGCACAGCCGACTATTAACTCAACTCCCCTCCCTAACTCAACTGGTCTGCAAGTTCATTCTCGCTAACAATATGTGTATCAACAAAGTCCACAAAACGTGACCGTAGTAGTGCTCGGAAGGTGTTCAACCAATTCGCACCGCACTCCGACAATCTTCTCTTACAACGACTTGACAGCATTCATCTTAGCCTCACAACCAAACTTTCACGCAAAAGCCGTTGTCCTTACTCCTGAACATTCTAGAATCAATAATTACGGAAATATGCCGCCGATTCGGCTGTATACCGTATTACAGACGTCAAAGTTAGACTTCTACCTGTTCCAAATTGCGGGGAACGAAGGCAGAAAGGAAATAGAGTTGTTTAGCGGAATCTTGATACAGGGAGCCCTGTGGGATCTTCTGGCCAGGATGTCGTTGGTGGCTTGGATCATACTCATGATTCTCGTCATTATGAGCTTCGGAACCTGGGCCATTGTCATCAATAAGTGGCGCTTGTTTAAGGCCGCCGAGGCCGATTCGCGCCGCTTCTTTCATACGTTTCGGCGCCGCACCAATCTGCGCGAAGCCCACAGCAAATGCCTCAATTACCGCGCCAGTCCCTTAGCCGGAGTATTCGAGGAGGGCTTTCGCGAGTGGGAGGCGTTCGTCAGCCTGAAAACCGAGGGCAGAATGAGCCAGGCCGGAACCGTCAAACTGGCCCCGGACGAGCTGGAAGCGATCGACCGCATCTTAGAGAAAGAATCAAGCGAGCAACTGAAGCGCTTCGAGAAGAATGTGGCGTTTCTGGCCACTGCCGCTTCCTCAGCGCCTTTTATCGGGCTGCTGGGCACCTGTTACGGCATCATGGTGGCGTTCATGAACATCGGCATCCAGCAGTCGGCGTCACTCGTAGTGGTCGCGCCCGGTATCGCTGAAGCGCTGATTGCCACTATTGTCGGTCTGGCGGTCGCGATACCGTCGGTGATGGCTTTCAACTGGGCCTCGAGCAAACTTCGTTTCATGACCGATGACCTCCGCAACTTCGCCCAGGAATTCCTGGCGGCTCTAACCAGAGAGCAGACTAATGGCACGTAGCTGGCGCCGCCGCGACTTCGGCAGCATGCACGCCATCAATGTCGCCAACCTGGTGGATGTCGTGCTGGTTATCCTGATCGTCTTTATGATCAGCGCGCCGTTGATGCAGTCGGGCATCAATGTCGACCTTCCGGAAACCAAGATTGCCGACACAACTATCTCAGATGGTGTGGTGGTGACTATCGACCGGAAAGGCGTGATCTATGTTGATGACCGCACCGCCAATCAAGGATTTGAGAAGATTATCAAGGATGCTTACGATGCCTCTGACTCGAAGAAGGTATTTCTTCGCGCCGATCGTGAAGTCACCCACGGGCGCGTCGTAGAAGTTATGGGGATGATCAAAGAAGCCGGCATTAAGGAAATCGGTCTCGTGACGAAATTGCCGGAGTTGAGTGAGAAGCAGAAGAACCGGAATTAGAGTTCCAGTCTATGAGCGCGAAGAAGGACGAAAGATTCAAGAAGGACCTGCTGATATCGGTGCTGGGACATTTCGCGCTGATTTCGCTGATTATTATCGTCAACCCGGCGGCAGGATTCTTTCGCAGCCCCCCGGAAAGCCTGGCGATCGGCATGGTAGATCTGGGTGGTGGTCAGGGAGGTGCTCCGGCGGCCAAGGCTGAGCAGATCAAACCGGAGGAAGCCAAATCCATCGTGCCACCTCCCGCCAATGATGATGTCATCCAGGACGAGTCGGTAGAGCAAAGGATCGAGCCGGAAGCAACGGACAAGATGGCGGATATCATTCCTGAGAAACCGCAGGAAAAGCCCAAAAAGAAGACCAAGAAGAAAGAAGAGACAAAACCGAAGCAGCAGCAGCACAAAGTTCAGTCCAGGAAGACTACCGAAAACGCTCAGGAGACGAAGCCAAAAACCGTCACTCAAGATGGCAAGACCGGCGTGGATGTCGGCGCCTCGGTCGCTTCAGGTGAAGGCACCGGCGGTAGCGGCACCTACAATCTGCCCTACAACATCGGCTTGCTCACCAGTCGCATTGAGCGAGCCTGGCGCAACCCGGTAAGTGCAGCGAAGAAAATCAGTTGCACGATATACTTTCAAATCGGCTCGGACGGCCTTCTGATCGGCGACCCCGTCATTGAGCGTTCCTCCGGTATTCCGGTGTTTGACCGTGCCGCACTAATGGCCGTCAGGCGCGCAGGGGTTTTCCCGGCGTTTCCGGCCGGCTTTGACTACGAATTTATAGGACTCCATCTTGACTTTGAATATGTGCCATAAACCAAGCGTCTCAAATCAAATCTGTTTCATCACCTTGTTCCTTTTCCTGCCAATCCTGTGGCTAGTTGGGGCAAAGGACGCTGACGCTGCCGGCGGGCTTGACTTACAGGTCAAGATTCAGACCGGTCAATTTCAGCCTTACAAAATCGCTGTCGGTGACTTTGATGTGGTCGGCGACTACTCGGCGAAGGCAGATTCTCTCGCCCAGGAAGTGCGACAGGTTATTTATGATGATCTCGATTTCCACATCTTCTTCAACGTCGTCAAGCGCGATACCTTCTACCTGCGCGTTTATGAGATCACGGATGTCACGCCAAAGGCCTGGCATCTCATGGGCGCCGACTACCTGGTGGGCGGCAACGTTGAACTCGATGGAGACGACATTAAGGTCTATTACACCATCAGCGATCTGACCCAGCTTCCGATCAGGCAGATCGATCTGGCGACCGAGAAACTCAAGACCAAGGCCTTCAATTATCGCCGGGTCGCCCACATGATTGGCGATGCCGTTGTAGAACACATCACCGCCGAGAAGGGCTTCTTCACGACCCGGATCGCCTACATCTCCTCGCAGACAGGGCACAAGGAACTGTGGATGTGTGACTACGACGGCAAGAACCCACGGCGCATCACCAACGACAGGAGTCTCGACCTCTCCCCTGACTGGGATCGTAAAGATGACAAACTGGTCTACACGTCTTACAAGAGTGGCCGCCCTGAAATCTGGCAGGTAGATATCAGCAGCGGTGAAACCAAACCGATCTCGACTTACAAGGGCTCCAGCAATGCCGCTCGCATCTCCCCCAATAACAAGGAAATACTTGTCTCGCTGACCAAGGACGGCAACAGCGAACTCTATGTGCTGGATCGAAACGGCAAAATCAAACGCCGCCTGACCAATTTGGCCTCAATTGAGTCAAGCGGTTCCTGGTCGCCGACGGGCAATGAGATCGCCTTCTCCTCCGACCGCTCCGGGCAACCGCAGGTATATCTGATGGATTCAGAGGGCTTCAATGTCTCGCGCCTGACCTATGAACGTAGCTACAACGATTCACCCGACTTCTGCCCGCGTGGAACCGCGATTGCGTATGTGTCGCGCGGTGGGGATGGCAACTTCCAGATTTGTACGATTGACCACCTCGGAGGTCATTTTCAGCTGCTTGATCAGACCGGTTCCAACGAAAACCCGCGCTGGTCACCGGATGGCTGGCACCTGGTGTTTGCGAAGCGAACCGGCGACGACTGGAATCTCTATATCATGGATATGTTCAAACAACATTTGCGGCAGATTACCTTTGACGGCAAATCATCCAACCCCGCGTGGCAGCCGTTCCCCGACAACAACTTGGAGGCGCGCTAGGTGAGAGAGTGGAATGTTGACCCGAAAGTCTACCGGAAGGTGTTGACAAACGAATTTAACTGTACCATTATAAACCCCGCACGCGCATGGGTGAACGCATGAAGCGACGGCTCGAATTACGTGCTGGAATTGGGAATTCGACGGTGACGATAGTGTCCAGGAGGAAAATGAAATGAGAAAATTCGCGTGGCTGCTGCTCGTCGCAGCGGCACTGATGGTTGTAGTAGTTGGTTGTGGCAAGAAGCCTGCGGTGGAGGAGCCCAGCACGGGGATGACGGGCCCGGGTCCCGGCGACAATATGGGGAATGATACTACTGGACTTGAGCAGCCTCCGGAAGTAACCAAGACGCCGGTAGAAGAGCTCGATTTTCAGACTATCTACTTTGACTTTGACAAGTCTAACCTTCGCTCCGACGCCAAACAGGGACTGCAGCATAACTACGAGTTGATGAAGGAGAATCCCGACGTCAGCGTGCGGATTGAGGGCAACTGCGATGAGCGCGGTACCGTCGAATACAACCTGGCATTGGGTGAAAGGCGCGCTCGCTCGGCGATGGAGTACCTGGTAAACCTGGGAATTGCACCGGGGCGTCTGTCAGTCATCAGCTACGGTAAAGAGCGTCCGGCGGTGATGGGACACAACGAAGCCGCCTGGGCTAAGAACCGCCGCGACGAATTTAAGGTCACGAGCAACTAGGCGAGAGCTGAATTTCGCGGAAGGGCGGCTGCTGGCCGCCCTTTCCGTTGTATAATATTCGAATATCTGTTATCGAACTGAGTCAAGGAACAATCGGCGGATTATTACGGTGAAGGCAGGCAGAAATCAGATAGTAACAATAGCGCTGGCGGCCCTGGCCGCGCTCCTGCTGGTGGGTTGTGCCTCACGCGGGGAGATTGAGACGATGCAGAATCAGCTCAATTATCTTGAGCGCTCCTCAACTCAGACCCAGAATCGCCTGAATCAGCTCGACAGTCTTTACCGCCTCACGATTGAGAAGAACGTAACTTACCAGGCAGATCTCAAGGACGCCCTGAAAAATGTGCTCGATCAGATGGACATTATCAGCAGCCGCCTCACCGACATGGAGCGGCGCATAAATGACCTTGCCGAGAGGCAAGGTCTGGCATCGTCATCACCGGTTAGCTCACCTCCAACGAACACAACTCCGCCGTCGAGCCCGCCCACCAATCAGGAGGGTGGCGAACCCATCGCCCAACAACCTGACACGACAACTCAGCCCGGCAACAATCAAAGCATGACGACGCCGGATACAACGACGCAGCAATCGAGTCTGCCGCAGATCGATAAGCAGAAGATGTTCGATAATGCCTTTGATGACCTGCGAGCGGGTAACTTCGAGCTGGCGAAAATGGGATTCGAGGAATTCATCAAGATGTTTCCCGATACGCCCATCACCGATGATGCCCAGTATTGGCTCGCTGAGTGCTATTACGGTAACGGCGAATACGCCAAAGCGATTCCGCAATTCGAGGCCGTTGACAAAAACTACCCCAAGAGCGACAAATTACCGCCGGCGCTGTTTAAGCTGGCGCGCTCCTACGAGCAGACCGACCAGCCTGCCCGTGCGGTACAGATCTATGAGCGGATCGTGAAAGATTTCCCGCACACTTTCGAGGCCGATCAAGCCGCCAAGAAGCTGGCGGAGTTGCGCGATGAGTCTCATTAAAGTAGCCACCAGGAAACATCGTAAACACATCCCCACCAAAGCTTTCTATGACACTATCGGTGATACTGTCTCTGTCGGTATCAAGCAGAAGGGTCAGTTTAAGTCGAGCCTTGACGCGACAGACTTTTCATTCGAATTGAGCGGTGACGGCCGTGTTCTCGATATCGAGATCTGGAAAGCCCGCAAGGAATGGCAACTCGAACCGGCGCTTCATCCGCCGGAGAGCGTTGAAGCTGGCAATATCATCATTCGCGACTCCAACCAGGGCATCGATGATTGCGTGTTTCTCACCAACGCGGCGCGTGATCTGCTGTTTATCCGCTTTTCGGAAGAACGCATCTCCCGCTCGGTGTCACCGGGCAACACTGTCATCTTTGAACTGAATCAGGCGGATGAACTGGTAGGCCTGTGGATTGTCGGTATCGAGGATGATATCAACTTCGCCAAAGAGCAGGTTTGGCGCTCACAGGTAGAAGCGCGGTAAGGGATTCGGTGGAGAGGACGTTCGCACTCTAAAGGGTGCGGCAACCTGTTGCGAAGTATCCGAGTAACGAGCGCTGAGATTGCCGCGCTCGTTGGAGTCCTGCGAACTCCACTCGCTCGCAATGACGTTACTACTATTCAAGCGTCCAGTAACTCCGATCTTTCGTAGCTCCGACAATGCCCGACAACCCAATTAAATCCCCTCTTGAGAGGGGTGGATTTCATCCCGAAAATGTTCGGGATGAAAGACGGGGTGTGTAGGCACGTTCATCATCTTCGTGCGCGGTCCCGATTCATCGGGATCCTCGCCTGCCGCGTCAAAAGCCCGCCAGACGAGGACGGCTGGCGGGAACAATGGTCGCGCCTCTCACCTGACTTTACCTCCCAACCCCGTTTTGCGGTCCGGCGTTCATATCCCGAAACAACTGCAAATGCCATTTCTCTCGCCAGTCCAGTGCCGACTGCGGCTTACCGAATCGCGGCGGAGTATAACCACCAGCGGAGGCCTCAAAAATCTCGCCCGGCTTTAAGAGCTGAAACAGTTCACCGCTGACCCGAATCTGACCACCAAGGTGAAACTTCAATTGCACCGAGGGATCGAAATAGAAGCGGTAGCCTTCGTACGTCGTAATCTTCTTCAGCAATGCCTCATAGGCGGCTTCGATTGCTTCTCCGCCATAGGGCAGTCCGGCTTCAAAGAGCTTCACCTGCGGCAGGAAGTCCTCATACTCCGGCTTGATGTAGTCAAAGAGTTTCGGATCAACCTGCTTTACCCAGTCGTAGTACCAGGAACGGCGCAACAGTTCCTTATCAATCATCAATACCTGAGGCTGCTCCTTGAGATAGAAATGTGAGTAGAACCAGGGGCTCTCGAAATCCCAGTTAGCACACATGATCAGTGCGGGCGGCACCACCGACTTGTAATAGTTGTGCACCCCATCGAGCGCAGCATAATTCTTTGAATTATTCTGTGCCTGCCAGTTGACAATGAGTCCCCAGGCAACCAGGAGAATAGTCAAATTCGCGATCAACGGAGTTCTGGCAGGAACCTTCAGAAAAAGGTCATTGAGGCCTATTGCGCCCATGAACATCAATACCAGCGCCGAAGGGAGCAGGTAATTGTCGATATCCGGGATGGAGAAGTTAAGCGAGTAGATCAAATCCATCGCCAAAAACAGGGCGAGGTAGGTCTGCAAACGGGGGTGACGTTTCCAGCCGATAAACAATCCCCAGACAATCGCCGGCCAGAAAGGCAGCGGGAATTGGTCGTAGAGAATCACCGCAAAATTACCCAGCTGCTTGACGAGAGCCGCAATGCTCTGATGAAACATCCAAACACGGTATTGCCAACCTGACACGTGCCGCACGAAGTTCGCCCAGGTGTGCGGTTCATCCCAGTTGAACAGCGGCATCAGCGCCGAACGAATCGGCAGGTAGAAGTAGATTGAGATTCCGAGCAGAAACAGAGCGCTCGAGCCCAGCAAGATCCTACGGTTCTGAATCAGGTAGCGGCGATTGTGCCAGAGGTAGGCAATCACACTCGGCGCCAGCAGAATGGTCGACATGTGATTACCGAAAGCGAGGCCATAGAGGAATGCACCCGTCAGCAAAGTTCGCGACGTTGCCTGCAAAGAGAGTAAATACAGCAGCAAGGTGAAAAGCAACAGCTGCAGCGAATAGACCTCATTGGTAGTTCCCTGCGACCACACCAATGGCGCCACTGCAAAAAGCAGGGCGAACGCCGCCGCAGTAAGACTGCGCCATTTTTCTTCACTGGAGAAAAGCTTCTTTAGCGTGAAGTAGAGCACAACTGCCGCTAACGAGGTGCACAGCATGCCCAGCAGAATTTGCGTGGTGATCAACTCAAAGGGCAGCAGGGAGAAAAGTCTGCCGATGAGGGTGTAGAGCGGATATCCGGTGGGGTGGGCGATTCCGAGTGTCCAGGCAGCCAGCGCCAGTTCGCCCGAATCGATGTAGGCGACGGTTGGATATGAGGTTAGCCAATATAGAAAGAGGGTGGAGATAAATATCCCCACCCCGTAGAGTATTTCCCGTCGCATTTCTTGGCTTGTGCTCTAACGCTTAGAACGGCAGGTCGTCATCTTCATCACTCATTGGCGGCTCTTCCTGTTGCGGCGCGCCTCCGGAATCGGACGTTGACGCCCCCCCGCCGTTGCCGTCACCGCGGCGACCAAGAAACTGCATCCGATCCGCAACGATCTCGGTGATCCAGCGTTTGTTGCCGTCTTTGTCGTCATAACTGCGAGTCTGAATCTTTCCCTCGATATAGACTGGCGAACCCTTCTGTAAATATTCCTTGGCGTTCTCAGCAAGTTTGCGCCATAAGACAATATTGTGCCAGTTGGTCTGCTCTTTGAGTTCGTTGGTGTTCTTATCGCGCCACTTCTCCGAGGTCGCAATCGAGAAGGTGCAAACGGCGACTCCCGACGGCGTATAGCGGAGTTCCGGATCTTTGCCTAAATTACCAATTAGGATGGCTTTGTTTACTGATGCCATATCTCCCTTCCTTCGCTTTCTAACATAGTGGCTCTGAATATAGCCGCAGCGCAAGGTAGATGTCAAGCGGCAAGGTGGAAGATGTGACATCCGCTGTCAGTCGAATGGCAACCGAAGAAGAGTTTCAACAATTTTCCGCAGCAGCCACCTTTGTTTCCGCCACTTACCCAATTAACCTTTTGCCACCGGCTGAAAAAATTCCATCTTTGCTTCCATGAAGTGGAAGCCAATCGTCGGCTGGGCAGCAGCAATCATCATCGTGCTGATTCTAATGTCCTTTGCAGCCTTGAAGATATTCGTTTCACCGGAAACCGTGGCGATGCTGGTGATCCCGAGAGTGGAACAGGTGTTTGGGCGGGACGTCACATTCTCCAATGTTGACCTCTCTTACTTCCCTCACCTTGGCGTGCGGCTTCAGGGAGTCGAAATCAAAAACACCGCAGCATTCCCGGAACAGCCGCTGGCACGAATTAATCACATCGATGCCAATATCGAATTCTTCTCCATCCTGAGCGGTGATCCGCAAATCGAGCGACTGGTGGTTGACGGTTGGGAAATGTTGCTTCAGGTCGACTCGCTTGGCCATCGCAATTTTCTGGTTCCGGGAGCTGATTCAATAACGACTGCTGATACACTCAGGCTGATACCGGGGAATATCGAGCCGCTGTGCAGAGAATTCCGCCTTACCGGCGGGCGACTCCTATATCGCAACGATTCTACCAACGTTCGGCTGGTATTGGCAGGAATAGACGCGTCGTATTCACTCAAAGGCGAGCGCTCCGAGCAGTTCCATGGTAGTTTCACGGTTGATTCCTTATTAACCCGTAACAAGCTGCTTGACCTGCGCGTCATTGAGGATGCGGCGGAAGGAGAGTTTGACGGTATCTACCTCGTCAAGGCGGATTCACTTGCGATCGATAAGTGTTCGTGGCGTGTCGACGCATTTCATGGGCGATTGAATGGGCAGGTAACCGGTTTGCGGTCACAACCAGCCTACTCGCTTCACCTGCTCTCCGAGCGAACGGTGCTGGAGGATGCGATCAATTCTCAGATTCTGGCGCTGGTGCCGTCGTTCGCGCAACTCGATGCCAGGGGTAACCTCCGGCTGGAAGTCACCTACTCAGACACAACCGCCGATACCTTGCCGCCTCAGGTTCGCGGCGAAGTGAACCTGACCGATTTTTCCCTGACGATTCCCGGCAGCAAGATTGGGGCGAAGGTTCGCTTTGCGGAAGCCAACTTTAACGATCACTCGCTCTCTCTCTATACCGAGGGCGCCGCCATTGGCGAGGCCCCGGCGCTGGTGCGTTTCACGGTCGGGGATTTCTCTGATCCCACTTATTCCGGCGAAATCAATTTCAGCGGAGAAGCGGCGGAAGTGTTGGGAATCTTCGGGATTGAGGAGCCCGTGGGAGTAGGTGGAAACATCGAGGCGTCGCTGTCAGGTTTTATCCACCCGACCGAAATCGAAGCAGGGCGGTTGTTTGGATCTTTGCTGGTTGATAACCTCTCCTACCGCGATTCAGTGAGTGGTGTTGGCATTGATGGCTTGAACCTCGAAAGCCGTTTCGTCGGCAGCTCCGTCGAAATCCAGAAATTCAATCTGGCTATCGGAGCGGACACTCTGAATATAGATGGAGATATTGCAGATTTTCCCCTCGCATTTGCACACGGAATTGAGACGCTGCGCCGACCAAAGCTCGACCTGCACATTGCCTCAAAGGGTTTTGATTTCGATACCCTCACGGCCCTGAATTCGGTCGCCGCGCTGGGCAGTTCCGATACCAGCAATGTCTGGCGACTTGTCAATCAACTGCTCGACTTCAACGCCGCCTGCGACCTTGCCATCGACTCGGGGCGTTTTTGGGGAGTCGACTTCACGAACTTGAGCGGCGGGTTGTCTGTAGTAGACCGTATAGTCTATTCCGATTCGGCACACGTCCATGCCTTCGGCGGCGACCTGGAAGGCGACGCGGTGCTGGATTTCTCCTCCCTCTTTGAACCCGATCTCGAAATCGACCTGCGCGGCCGCAACCTTGAAGCTGCTCAGTATCTGGGTTACTATGCCGGATTGGGGGATGCGGTCTCGGGACCGATGAATCTGAATTGCTCGATTACCGGCCGGGGTGTTGGCGGGGATTCGCTGCGCCAGACTCTCGGAATCAAGGGCAACTTCACGATTGACCAGGGCTTTGTGCTCGGACTGCCGATTGCCGACGCCTTCCGCAACGATTTGGGTATCCAGCCTTTCTATCGCTCCCGCTTCTCCGGGCTGGTCTGCGACTTCATTCTGGCAAATCAAACGGTACGATTCAACCAGCTTGCTTTTGACTCCGGACCGGTGCAATACTCGGTAACGGGCAATATCAACTTCGATGGTGAAGTCGCGGTCGATATTGATCGGACACTCCTGCCCGACGAGATCGAAATCTTGTCTCGACTTCCCGATGCCCGCAGCCTGATGCCGCGCAATCCGCACAGTGGAATCTTTCGTATAAATGGAACGGACGCAGGATACCAGATAGGCATTGACTCCTTCCGGTAGACTGTTAGATTCAACCCCTTCAGGGTCATCTCTTAACGGTTGAGCATTCACTTCCGATAAGTATTCTAACGAACACGTTTGACCAGGCGTAGTGTACTGACATGTCCATGGAAGATTTCAAAGCGATCTATCGCAACGATCCCGCCGCACGCGGCATAGAACCGCTTCTGTACGCGGGTCTGCACGCCATCTGGTGGCATCGCGTCGCCCACCGGCTTTACAAATGGCATTTGCATTTCATTGCCCGTCTCATTTCGCAGATCAACCGCTTCATCACCGGCATTGAAATTCACCCGGGCGCAACCATTGGCAAAGGTTTGTTCATCGATCATGGCATGGGAATCGTAATCGGCGAGACGGCTGAGATAGGAGCAAACTGCGTTTTGTTCCACAACGTCACCTTAGGGGGGACGGGTAAGCATGTGGGCAAGCGACATCCTACCCTCGGCGATAACGTCATGATCGGCACGGGCGCGATCGTTTTGGGGCCGGTTAGGATCGGCAGCAATGTTCGCATTGGCGCCAATTCATTCGTGTACATGTGTGACATCCCCGACAATGCCACCGTAGTCGGTAGCCCCGCCCGGATAGTGCGGCTCAATGGCGAGCACGTTGATATGGAACTCCCTCCCACCAAGCATCACGTGGATATTTGAACAGAGCGCGATCAATTCCCGCGCGGCTGGCATCATCATCCATCTTTGTTTATAATGAGTAGTCTATGCGTTCGTTCATCATCTTCATCTTAGCAGCTGTGACCGCACTGGTCCTGTGTGCCGGAACGCTGCAAGCGACAACTTTCAAGTTCGTGGATGCTCCCCCGCAACAGCAGGAGGAAATGCGCCTGGTGCTTGATGTTGCGTCGCTGAAGCTGGAGAAGTTTTTCGAAATCAAACTGCCCGATACAATCACTGTAGCGGTGGTTAATACCCTGGAACAGTTCGACTCGCTGGCGGGCGGGACCTTGCCTGAATGGGGGGCCGGAGCGGCGATACCGCAGCGTCAATTGATTATCCTGCGCAATCCGATGATGGATCGTTACCCGGGCGATATGGCAAACCTGCTGCAGCATGAGCTGGCTCACATTGCCATCTACTACAGAGTGCGGGGGAAGCCTTTCCCACGTTTTCTCAATGAAGGTTTTGCCGTCTGGTTTTCGGGAGAATGGAGCTTTTCCAATGTTATCACGATTGCCAAAGCTCAATCGTTCGGCAACCTCCTGCCACTGCGTGCCATCGATAATGTCAACTCATATCATCAGGCACAGGCCGGGATCGCATATGCGGAAAGCTATCTGGTAGTCTCTTACATATTCGATCGTTACGGCGAGTTGGGATTCCTTGACTTGCTGGATGAATTTGCCAAAGGTGCCAGCATGACCGTGGCATTTCATTCGGCGCTGGATATCTCATTCTGGCGCTTTGAATCTGATTATTTCAAGTTCCTGGGCAGCAAGTACACTTTATTTAGTATATTATCTGATATGAGCGCTCTCTGGATAATCCTCGCCTTAATCGTAATAGTTGGCTACGTTCTCATTCGCCGGCGGAAGAAAACTGCAATCGACCGCTGGCGTGAACAGGAACAGTACGAGAGCACCGACTTCGACTGGAGTGGGTCAGACGATGAGCCGTGGAAAGACAAAGACGATTCAATACGCCTTTGAGTATGTTTTCGTCTACGGCTTTTGCCTGTTCGCTCAGATTCTTCCGCAAAAGTTAAAACCGGCGGTCGCAAGGGGACTGGCCGCAATCATCAGGGCCGTAACCCGCAAACGTGTCAAGATTGCCCTGAATAACCTCCGGCGCGTCTTTGGAGATTCTACCGATGAGGAACTTAAACCTATTGTCAGGGGTGTCTATCGCACGATGACCGCCAACGCTCTCGATCTGGTCGATCCGGTGGGCGCGGTCAGGCGCGTGCATGTCGGTGAGCACGCGCAGGAAATGATCGATAAGTTTTGGAAGATCCACTACCTGGAGAGGCGGGCACTGATCTTCGCCACGGGGCACATCGGCAACTGGGAGATCAACGGTCAGTTTGTTGGCAGTTACTACCCGGCTTTTAAGTTCGTAGCCTTTCCGCAGTCCAATCCTTACGTCGACAAATTGACGAATAGCTATCGCCTCAAGCGCGGGGGCGAACTGATTCACAGCAGCGAGGCGGCGCGCAAGCTACCCCGCATGCTGCGCAACGGCGCCTGGGTTTATTTTGTAGCCGATCAGGATGCCGGTACCGCCGGAGAAGTCGTCGATTTTCTCGGCACTCCGGCATCTTACAGTCGCGGTATTGGGCTGTTTTCTTACAAGTACAACGCCCCGATCGTGGTTTGCGCTACTGTCTGGAAAGACGGGGATTACGAGTTTCACGTAGCCGGAATTATCGAGCCGAATCAGGAGAATGAACGTGACGCCGAAATCAGGCGCCTGATCGAGATGTATTCGTATCATTTGGGCAGACTGGTGCAGCGTTTTCCCGAACAGTGGTTGTGGACTCACCGCCGCTGGAAAAGCACGATGCCGGATTGAGCTGTCGAATAATACAGCCTCGATTTCTCCTTGATCTCGATTCGGATCAGCGGTATTTTTTACCCAACACTATCGGGCGATTGGTTATATATAGAGTGTAGGTAATACTAAAATGAGCAGGGGTATCGTGATCAAACGCTTACTAGAACTAATAGGAATCATAGGCATAAGCTTGCTGTTACTAAGCGGTTGCGGTTCCAGCAAGAGTTCCCGCACGCAGATTCAATCACAGGCGCCGCCGGATACGGCAACGGCTGCCGATACTCTTCCGAAGGTCGACATCTACGAGGAAGATAATGAACCTCAGAAGGTCTATGGCTGGGTGATTCGTGACTTGATCAACGTGCGCGGACAACCATCGACAAATTCCGAAATCGTCGCTCAATTGAAGCGCGGCGACCGGGTCGAATTGGTGAGCAAGGAAGGCAACTGGTGGGGAGTGCGTCTCAGCGACGGCGCCCCGGCCTATATTTACGCTTCGCTGCTAACCGAGGAACGCTATGTCGAACCGCTGGAGCGTTTTAAGCTGGATGCTCGCCGGATCGATCCCAATCTGGCCGGTGTCGATGATGTCCTGACTCTCCCTGAAGCGCCGATGACACTGACAGGATCGGTGACGCAGATGTGGGTCAGTTCGCCGCCGGAGCGCCAGAAGGCAATCGCTGAATCGGCGCTGAAATTCTGGGCTCTTTGCCTGAGCAAATGCGGCTATGACACCCAGAATGCCAAAGTGCTGCTCAACACGCTTGACGGCAGCGCCGCCGCCCGCGCCGAGTTCAAGAACGGCGAAGTGGCAGTAACGTTGTACTAGAGATTACCTGAGTAGACAAAATATCGCGAGAATAGAGCACCGTTAATCTCTGCGGAATGGGGATGAATCATTGGATCAAGCTGCGGTAAGTCGACAGGCTCAGCCACCCCGATCGACATTCGTGACGGCCATCGGCTGGATATTCATTGCCTTGGGCGCCTACGGAGTAGTCTCCACATTATTTGGCATAGTAATGAACAACGCCCTAATGCACGCGGCGAGTATGGAGCGATTGCTGTCAGAAATCAAGGGCAACAGCTTTGGCGCCAGATATATGCAGTTTGTGTTAGGCGGACATCCTCTCTTTCAGGCTTTCTCGTTTCTTGTGAGTGCCGCAGGCTTGGTTGCCGCAATCGGTCTGCTCAAGAGAAGAAATTGGGCAAGGCTGCTCTTCATAGGATACCTCATTTTCGCAATTTGCGGCATGATTGTTATGGTCATCGTGGGATTTAGCCTCGCATCTAACATCCAATCGCCGGCGGGCCCGACGTACCAGTCGCAATTTACTTTCTTCATGCTGATTGCTATGGTGTTCGGCTCTGTCATTATCCTGGCATTTCTCATCCTCTACCTTTGGATTATCAAGAAACTCACCTCAACCGCCATCAGAGCGGAATTCGTCTGAACCGCACGCTGATGTCGCTAACTTGGCTATTGGCGGAAGAAGCTCAAATCGATAGCTAATAAACCGAAAGAAACTGCTTCGAACATCTGTCTCACTCCAAGGAACATCCTATAATCACATTTGGTAAGCATTGTGTAGGAAGCGATAAGCTTGAATCTTTTCACCGATTGGATTAACTTGACGCGGCACGGACGATTTAGTCCATTAATTCAAATTGAAGTTTCGGGAACACATCTGTGATACAAAAACTCGTCGCAATTGCCCTGCTACTCGCTCTACTGGGTCTCATCGTGACCGGATGCTCCAGCGAAGCCCAGGAAAACAAGACCAATCAGCTGATCCCTGCCGTTGAAGCTGTCGTAGCCCGTTACGGCGCGCTGCCCCTGACCGAGCGGCTCAGCGGTGTTGTCAAAGCCAAGAATCAGGTGGCAATCTACCCCGAAGTCTCGGCCCCGATTGTCCAGGTACATGTCGTGAACGGTGATGTTGTCGAGAAAGGCGACCCGCTGGTTACCCTGCGGGATCGCGATCTACGCGAGCAATTGAAGCAGGCAAAGGCTGAATACCAGATAGCAGTTGCGCAGTCGCGCCAGGCGGATGCTCACTTGAAAGAGATCAACGCTGAACTTAGTCGCGCTGAAACTCTGGCGAAACAGAATCTGTCCAGTGACGCGGAACTGCAATCGATCCAGACCAAGGCCGCATCCGCTGAGGCCGATCTTGACCTGGCTAAGGCACGGGTCGAGCAGGCTCAGGCAACCGTTGATGAGCGCGAGGAAGCGTTATCGCGCACGGTCGTGCGCGCGCCGGTCTCGGGATCGGTCGGTAATCGCAACGCCGAAGTCGGAATGCTGGTCGACAAGAACACCAAACTGTTCACGCTGGGAAAACTTGACAGCGTGAAAGTTGAAGTCGTGCTGACCGACCGGATGCTTGAGTATATCGAGGCGGGACAGCGCACCGATATTATCGCCGATAATTCGGCTGAGGGCACCTTCTCTGCGCCGCTGACCCGTATTTCGCCGTTTCTGCATCCGGTGACGCACAGCACCGATGCCGAGATCGACCTGGCGAATCCCAATGGCAAATTGAAATCGGGGCAGTTCGTGACGGTTGATGTCTACTACGGCGAGAGTGAGAAGGCAACCCTGGTTCCATTGAGCGCTCTGTATGAAAACCCTGCCACGGGTGAAACTGGAGTCTATGAAACTGAAGACTCATTGCTTAATGACGTCTCAACTGATGTTGTGCCGGGACAGAAACCTCCGCTAACCGACGCTGTCGAATTCAAATTCGTGCCCGTTGATGTGATCGCCGAAGGTCGCATGAGCGCGGGCGTGAAGGGAGTCGACGCTGGAAGCTGGGTCGTAACCATCGGGCAGGACCTTCTCGGTTCACGTTCGGGTGTAGCGCGGGTGCGACCTGTCAATTGGGCGTGGGTTGAACAACTTCAGAGCATGCAACGAGAAGATTTGCTTCAGGAAGTAATGAAGGAACAGCAGTCGGATGCCGCGGGAGATACGCTCTCTGAGAACAACCAGCCGATTTCCAGGTAGATTCACCGATAAGTAGCACCAATGAGTA
>CAYXUL010000020.1:16747-47870 GCA_964468475.1 uncultured Ignavibacteria bacterium
GCTACCACGATGGTGTTTCTGATCATCATCGTGCTGGGCATCATGGGCCTGCGTTTCCTGCCGGTTGATCTCTTGCCTCCCATTGACTACCCCAACCTGAGCATCTTTACCGACTACCCGAATGTCGGTCCCGAAGAAATCGAAACTATCATCACTGACAAAATCGAAAACGCCGTCGCCAGCGTTCCCAACGTCGAGGAGGTCCGCTCCCGCTCCGAGGAAGGCCGCAGCCGCGTGACGCTGGAGTTTGCCCAGGGCACCAATATAGATGAGGCCGCCAATGACGTCAGGGCGGCGCTGGATCGGGTACGCGATGATTTCCCTCCGGAGGTTGACTCGCCCCGCCTGCGCAAGTTTGATCCCGACAATTTCCCGGTCGTTATCTTAGGCGCACAATCTGATCGCAGCATGGATGAGCTAACGCAGATTTTGGAGCGGGAAATTGCACAGCGTTTTGAGCAGATTCCCGGAGTAGGTTCCGTTGACGTCTGGGGCGGAGTCTATCGCGAGATCCAGGTGAATCTGAAGCGTGACCGGTTGGCGTCCAGCCTGCTGACTGCCGATGACGTTCGGCAGGCGCTGCTGCGCGAAAATGTGACTCTCCCGGGCGGCGATATGCGGGAAGGCATGACCGATATGTATGTCCGCACCAAAGGTGAATATGAATCAGTGGATCAGATCGCCAATACGATCATAAAGGTGGTCGACGGCAAGCCGATCAGGGTTAAGGACGTCGCTGAAGTAGTCGACGGGTTCCAGGACATCAATCGTATCGTGCAGATTGATGGCCGTCCAATGGTACGCATGGGTATTCGCAAACAATCCGGCGCGAACACGGTCGCAGTCGCTGAAAGAGCACGCGCCGTCATGGCGCAGATCAACAAAGAGCGCAGCGACATCAAGCTGACGATGGTGGTTGACCAGAGTCAGTTTATCAAGAACTCAATCAGCAACGTCGAGAAATCCGCGCTCTGGGGCGGACTGCTGGCGATTTTCATTCTCTATTTCTTCCTGCGCAACGGCTCGGCCACTTTCATAATCGCGCTTTCAATTCCAATTTCCATCACCGCAACCTTTGGAGTGCTGTTTTTCAGCCATCTGACCCTGAATCAGATGAGTTTTGGAGGGTTAGCTCTCGGCATTGGGATGATCGTCGATAACTCGATTGTCGTGCTGGAAAATATCGTGCGCCTGCGTGAGGAAAAACATGGCCTCCACGAGAGCGCTCTCGTGGGAACCCGGCAGGTCATTGGTGCGATTGTAGCATCGACGCTGACAACATCGGTGATTTTCCTGCCCATCGTGTTCATGCAGACGATTTCCGGGATGCTCTTCAAAGAACTGGCCCTTGTCGTTGTCTTTGCATTGGCCTGCTCACTGCTGGTCGCAGTTTCGCTGGTGCCGATGCTGGCCAGTCGCTTTCTCTCGGTGCGCAGCGGCGAGCATATCACCGACGACAGGCGCTCCAAGCTGGGGCGGGCATTCCTGAAGGTGGAGGATTCTTACTCCAGCTTGCTGGCAAAGGCAATGAAGCACAAACGAGTTGTGTTTGCCACAACCGGTACGCTGCTGGTCCTTACTCTCGTTCTGTGGCCGCTGTTGCCGGTGGAACTTGCGCCGCAAACTGATGCTGACGAGATCGATGTCGATATCGAGATGGCGCAGGGTACCAACATCGCCGTGATCAGTCAGTATCTCAAACAGTTGGAGCCGATGGTGCGAGAGGTCGTACCGATGGATCAGGTCGCACACCTCTCACGCGAGATTCATCAGGGCGATGCGCAAATTGAAATCTCCCTAAAAAGCGCCAATGAACGCTCCGTCAACAGTTTCGATCTTGCGGATCGCATTCGCCGTCACGTGAGCGGGAAAGTCCCAGGCTTCAAGATCAAGGTCAGCGCGCAATCGGGTCTGTGGATGTTGCGACGGCTCTTCGGTTCCGGCAGCGGTGATGCCCTTGAGTTGGAAATCCGTGGTTACGACCTGGCGATGGCAGACAGGCTGGCTCAGGAAATCAAGAAACAGATGCAGGCCGTGCCGGAAGTTGCTGATGTGGAGATCAGCCGCCGTGAAGGCAGACCGGAACACAACCTGATTATCGACCGTGACAAGATCGCCAAACTGGGACTCTCGGTAAACGATGTAGCCGAAGTGATACAGACCAACGTCGGCGGAACTCAGGCCGGCACCTTCCGTGAGGGAGGTGACGAGTTTCCGATCGTAGTACGCCTGCAGCCGCAGGACCGTCTCACCACTCAGGATTTGAGCAATATTGCCATCAAGACAGGAAGCGGCAGCATTCTTCCGGTTTCTTCCGTGGTCACTTCGCAGCGCCGGCGCAGCCCGACGCAGATCGATAGAATCAATGGTCAGCGTGTCACCTATGTGACCGCCAATCTCGAGAGCGGCGCCGCCCTCGGCAACGTTGTCAGCAAATTGCAGAAGCGACTTCGTGATCTGCCGCTGCCGAAGGGTTTCTCACTTGTGTTCGGCGGTGAATATCAGGAGCAACAGAAGGCCCGTAGAGATTTCCTGCTTTCCGTACTGATGGCGCTGGTGTTGATCTACATGGTGATGGCGGCGCAATTCGAGCAGCTGATCGACCCGCTTATCGTGATGGTGGCCGTGCCGCTGGCAATTATCGGTGTCGTGCCCACATTGCTGATTACCGGTACCTCGGTGAATATGCAGAGCCTGATGGGAATGATCATGCTGATTGGGATTGTAGTAAACAACGCCATTGTGCTGGTTGACTATATCAACCTTATGCGCAGGGAAAAGGGGCTCAGCCTGCACGATGCCGTCCTGCGCTCGGGTCGTTTACGTCTGCGCCCGATCCTGATGACTACCGGCACAACCGTGCTCGGCATGCTTCCACTTTCAATCGGTTCCGGCGCGGGCGGCGAAATCCAGGCTGCCCTGGCGCGCGCGGTTATCGGAGGTCTGTCGATCTCAACCCTGATCACCTTGATTCTGATCCCGGTGACTTACACCGCCGTGCATGATCTCATCGAGAGGGCAAAGGCTCGCAAGAGCCTCGAAGCCGGCGTCGTGACCGAGCAATAGCTGCAGTTTTTCTGGTTTCTTTCACAACCTGGACCTTCCCGGACATCTGAGGTAAACATCTACTCCTCCCCCAGCTCAGTTGCTTTGAGTATGTAGTCAGGAACATACTCCCGCTTGGTCTTGTGCATAACATTCTGATTATAGTTGGCACCGTAAAAGAGAATCACGAGATCGAGTTCGGGAATCCCAATGATATACTGCCCGCCATTTCCCCCGGCGTAAAAGGCTCGAACCTGTCGGTCTTCGTAGGGATAGCTGATCAGCCACCACCCCAGACCATATTTTTCTCCCCACATTTCCGCTTGTGGTGTAAGGGCTTTCCGCACCCAGTCAGCGCTGAGAATGCGGTGACCGTTCCAGACACCACCATCGAGCATCACCTGACCCAGCTTGAGAAAGTCTCGCGCGCGGATTCGCAGGCCGCCCCCACCATAACCCTCGCCGGTAGGAGTGAGATTCATGTGATATGTCTCTATCTGCAGCGGTTCGGCGAAGCGAGTCTGAAAGAACTGCGGGAGCCACGTGTCAGTTGCCTTGCACAGCACAGCGGCGGCGAGATTCATCCCCCCGCTGCAATAAGCTGCATGTTGACCCGGTTCGTTGACAATGGGCAAACTGAGCGTGTATTGTGTCCAATCAGGCTGGTCCGACTGGCTCTGCATTACATCCTCGTTTCCGGGCGAATCAGGGTCACCATCGTAACAGGCCAGGCCGGAAGTCATTGTCAGCAGGTGCTGCAACTCCATTCTGCGGGCGCGCGGGTCAATATCGGAAGGTAACTGACCGGCAAACATGGTGGAATAGACGGGCATTGACAGCGAGACCGAATCACCATCGTTGATGGCAATTCCAACCAGGGTCGAGGTCACACTCTTGGACGCCGAGCGGGTGTCATGAGTCATCCCCGCGGCAAAATCGTGAAAGTATTCCTCGACCACGAGTTCGCCGTGACGCGCTATCAGTAGAGCGTGGATATAGGGAACAGTGATCGAATCCATCGTATTTGCAGCTATCCTGCGAACCAGGGCCTCGATTGGAGCGGGTGACATCCCTACATCACCAAGAGAAGCCACCTTCCAGCCATCCGCTCGACTTTCAGGCTGTCGGTAGACGTAGGGAGTATTCGTCCGTGGTCGCGGCAGAAATCCGGACGCGGAATCAGGAACCCGTGTAAAATCAAAGGTCGCGCCGATGTTCGGGAAGAAGACCGAGAAAGCATTCCTGGACGGAAGATAAGTTCCGGCCAGGCGAGTTTTCATTTCACCATCCGTATCAAGTTCTTTGAATTCGATCTCGTTGTCATGTACAACGATACTCTTGATATCATGGAACCGCCCCAGGTTCAATTCCGGGTTGAAAATATCCGCGCTCAACAGGCCGCTCTGATTTCGCTTTACTGAGATGAACATAGTCAGCTTGTCTTCGAGCGGCGCAACGCTGCCACTATAGAGGCTGTCGGTTTCAGCATGGAGAATCAGCGGAGTAGCATAACGTACCCCTGCGGAGACTGCAGGCGGCTGAACCCAGTTCCCGATAATGGCCTGCTTCGATTCGGCGAATCCTCCGGTGAATTTTCCTCGGTCTCCGGGAATCGCGAATGATAGCTTTCTGCCGTTGAGAGTTACTGGAACAGTGTAGTCGCTGACTTCAGCGACCCACCCGCTGTTGGATCGGCGAATCAACATGCGCCCCTTAACTTCGGGCCCGAAGTAGCGCTCCGCTTTCCATACCCCCTGCAAATCCACTTGCCTAGTATCCGTGGCATACAGCGTTTGTTCGACCATGCCAATTGCCAAAGCTGCGAGAATCCGTGAGCTCATTCGCCAACCCATCCGGTATCTGTGCTTTCTGCTTGAACGGATCAAGATTGGTGTACCCCCGTTTCCCTGGACTTCAGCCACTCAAGCACCGGATCAAGCCCACCATCCAAGCTATTTCTTAACCTCCTGCAGGCTTTTCTCAGGTTTCCTGCTTCAAGGTGGGAGACGATCTCCAACTTGGAAGCACTTGACGACACCAGAACGCGGGTCTCGCGCATCGAGGCGAGTTCATAGCGGCGGGTGCGACGCATGTATATCTTAATCAGAGCCAGAAGTTCGGAATTCGGACATTTAGCGTATAGCCCAAGATGCCACTCGTCGTCGAGTTGGATCGCCCTTTTGACATTCTTCGCTGACCGTAGTTTTGTCCCAATAGTTCGCAACTGCGCGAGACGATCTGTCGGTGGTACTCCTGACAACCGCAGTGCTTCCGGATCGAGCAATGACCGAATAGGATAAATTTCCCGCGCTTCCTCTTCCGTCAATTCCTTAACGAAGAATCCGCGTCGGGGCAGGGCAATTAGGGCACCCTCAGAGAGTAGCGAGGAGAGTGCCTCACGCAGTGGCGTACGACTGACGCCGAGACTAGCCGCCAATTCGACTTCGTTTAGACGTTCACCGGGTTCGAATCGTCCCTCCGTGATCATCATGCGCACCGCGTCACAGAGATCTTCACTCAGGTTGTTTCGAGACATCTTGATTTGAGCATAATTCATATTGTATACAGTATACAATTACGTTCAATATGCTGGATTGTTTCAGTGAAACTTCCAAAAATTGCCTGGTGGATTTGAACTGCCCATTAGCGTACAATATTTTTGTGGCAATCTTGTGCACAGTGTGACAGATTTCGGTGGGGTTAGCGAGGAGATACTATGAAAGCGAAGATTCTGTTTGGGCTCATTTCGGCACTGAGCGTGATTCTGCTGTTGTCGAGTTGTGAAAAAAAAGGTTTGCAGCCGGGAACGGGTTATGTGGACGTGCCCGGCGGAAAAGTTTGGTATCAGATTTACGGCAGCGGTACTGCCACACCACTACTGATCATTCACGGTGGTCCGGGTATTCCCAGCTCATATCTTGAACCTCTCAAAGCCCTTTCCACCGAGCGGCCGGTAATATTCTTCGATCAGCTTGGCGCAGGAAAATCACCGGCGCCCAACGACACTACCCTCTGGACAGTCGATAATTTTGTCAAGGAGATCGGCCGGATTCGTGATGCGCTTGGCCTCAAGGAAGTCAACCTCTATGGTCACTCATGGGGCTCGCAGCTTGCGGTAGAGTATATGTTGACCAAACCGAAGGGAGTTAAGAGCCTTATTCTGGCAGGTCCGTCGCTGAGCATACCAAGGTGGGAGAAGGACACCAGATACTTGTTGAGCACCATGCCTGATTCCATACAGAATGTAATCAAGACGCATGAGGCCGACGGCACCACCGATTCGCCGGAGTATCAGTCGGCGGTAATGGACTTCTACAATGTGTATGTCGCGCGGACGCAACCGTGGCCGGCATATCTTGATAGTGCAATGGCTAACATGAACCCACAGCTTTACGGCTACATGCTGGGTCCCAGTGAGTTTACCGTCACCGGTACTTTGAAAAACTTCGACGTCACCGATCGACTTAAAGAGATCACGGTGCCGACCCTGATTTCGATTGGTGAGTATGACGAAGTGCGCCCAGAGACTGCTAAATACTATGCCTCCTTATTCCCTGATGCTCGCATGGTGATCATACCCAATGCCGGACACTTAACCTGGGTCGACAACCTCGCAGCTACTGTCAAGGACATCAACGACTTCTTGAATAAAGTGGAGGCAAAATGATCTCAAGACCCGCATTTGCTGCGATTCTCCGTATCTCAGTGATAATGAGCTTCCTCGCGCCGTGCGTGGCGGTGGCAGCCAACGTTCATCCACAGAACAACATTGCCACCTTCTCAATCGTGGCGCGTGATCCGGCTACCGGCGAAATGGGGGTAGCAGTGGCCTCAAGGTTCTTCGCAGTGGGTTCGGTTGTTCCCTGGGCCAGGGCCGATGTCGGAGCCGTGGCAACACAAGCCTATGCCAACACTTCCTTTGGCTGGCGCGCGCTTGATATGCTCAAGGCAGGAATGAATGTCGAGCAAATCAAAGATAGCCTGGTAGCTTCCGATTCCGGTTCGGCACGCAGGCAGTTTGGTATCGTTGCTGCCAACGGTGAATCGGTCACTTTCACAGGGGATAGCTGTTCTGTGTGGGCAGGAGGGCGCTCCGGCCCGAATTACGCGATTCAGGGCAACATCCTCGCCGGCGAGAGTGTGGTGACTTCGATGGAGGACAAATTCCTGCACACCGAAGGAACATTGGCCTCGCGGATGTATGCGGCTTTGCTGGCAGGGGAAGCCGCGGGTGGAGATTCGCGGGGCAAGGAGTCGGCGGCGATGTACATTGTCAAAGCAGGCGCCGGTTATGGTGGCTATACTGACCGGGCTATTGATATCAGAGTAGATGACAGTAAGGAGCCGTTCAAGGAGTTGGGACGTCTGCTCAACATTGCGGAGATGAACTACTCCTGGAATGAAGCGTGGACGTTATTCACGGAGAAGAAATTCAAGGAAGCACTCCCGCACATGGAGCGCGCTTCCCGACTTGCCCCGGACTATGGCGAAGTATTCTATGACCTGGCGGTAATCAGGCTGGCAAATGATGACGGTCGCGGCGCTTTGAGTGCCCTGCAGAAGGCAATCGAGCTCAATCCGAAGCTGGCCACATCCGCCAGAACCGACAATGATCTCTCCGCGCTGCACGGCAACGCCCAGTTTGAGAAACTCGTGTCCGGGGCGGGAAACTGAAGAAGCTGCAGACTGGGCTATTGTAATTTTGAGCTAAGCTGGGTGAGATCGGCTCCCAGCCACTTCTTTTCATCCGCTTCGGTAACCCGCTCGAGTTGCTCCTGAGCTGACGCGAGGTACTCCTTCGCTGCGGTCCTGTTTTCCGCTACCAACTCTGCGCGCGCCATTGCTTCGTAAGCATAGCCCAGATAGAACGGCTCATCCTCGCTTGTGTGTTCCAGGGAAAGTTCAGCCGCCTTGCGTGCACTATGAGAATCCTCAATTAGTGCATAGATTCGTGAGGCTTGCCAGTAGCCGATTGAGAGGTTGCGTTTGGTGCAATCCTCCCGCTGTGTCCAGTGCCACAACGATGCCTGATTCAACAGTACCATCTGCCGATCTTCCTCCGGCGTGCGGTTTTCTTTGTCGATCAGCTCCCAGGCTTTGTTGAAACAATGTGCTGCAAAGTGCTTGTGAGCATCCTTGACGTCAAAGTTTGGCGATGTCATTATTGATATCTCCATCTGAGTAGATTGTAATCGTAATCATCAACTAACTAATTCCGCAAAATCCCTGTGCTCGCGCAGCGGGGCGAAGTCGGCGCTCGTCTTCAGGAGTTCCTTTGATATCATCGAGGGAACGCTCAACAGAAATCTCAGGTGGCCAATGGCGCCGTCAAGGTCGCCGACCATAGTGCAAATCAGGCTGAGCGTTTCAAGATAGGTGCATCCAAAAACCTGATCTTTGGAAAACGGCATGATTTCAACCGCCTTAGTGCCTTCCAGCAGA
This sequence comes from uncultured Ignavibacteria bacterium, assembly GCA_964468475.1. Lineage (GTDB taxonomy): Bacteria > Zixibacteria > MSB-5A5 > CAIYYT01 > CAIYYT01 > JBECKX01. Next base: position 25,235 of record CAYXUL010000020.1, read on the forward strand.
GCTTGCTCCTTCTTGCCCTGACCGGCCAGCGCCATTCCCAAATGCGAATGATAGCGGGCGTCATTGGGGTTACTTTTCACCTTGCTTTCGAGTAGTACTCGTGCCGAATCAAAGTTACCACGAGCCTGCTCTGCCATTCCCTGGCGCAGGTTAAGTCTCCCCTTATTGATGAAGTACAACTCCATCTCAGTGTCATCAATATACAGCTTGTCAATTGCCGCTCCCGGATCACCGCCACAGTATTCGATAAACGGGTCGAGCAGAATCCATTCAATCACCATGCCCGCCGGGTCAAACTTAGATTCGGCTTCGTGAAACACATCCGCCGTTGCTGCTACGTCACCCGTATCGAGCAAGATTGAGATTGCATTTCGGGCGTACGCATCCATCCAATCGGGGACAAGCATGACCGCACGCGCGAAATTACCGACCGCAAAAGTATAATTACGCATTAACATGGCGGTGTTGCCCATCTCGTAGGCCAGCAGCGCTGAACGCGGGTCAAGATCGGATGCCTTTCGCAAGTTCCGTTCCGCATCATGCCAGCGGCCGATTCGTCTCTGAATGAAAGCCGTAGCCGCCAGCAGCGAGCTATTGTTGGGCTGGCTGGCGCGCGCCAGGGCAAAGTGCTGCAGAGCCTGAACATAGTCATTGTTGGCGTAGTAGTAGAAATAACCAAGTGCAAGGTGAGTCTCTTCGTGATCGGGTGCCAAAGCCTCCGCCTTCTCGGCTGCCGCCTTAGCGCGCTGAACACGTTGCTGGGTTCGATCGTGGAAAAACCAGTACATTGTCGAGTGCGCCCGGGCGGCGCGTGCGTGGGCGATAGCAAACTGTGGGTCAAGCTGCACCGCTTGCTCGTACATCTCGATAGCCTTCTCGATATCTCCCGCCGCCGTGCTCTTTGGGAAGAACTCGTTTCCACGCAGATAGCAGTCGAACGCCCGCAGATCGTTGGTGGGACGCGCCCCCAATTGAGAGATATCGGAGTCACCCAACGCGAATCCCAACGCCTTGGAGATCTCGCCGGCAAGTTCAGACTCAAGAGTGAAGATCTGATCGAGCACACGATCATAGGTTTCTGCCCAGAGATACGACTCATCCTTAATGTCAATCAATTTGCAGCTGAGACGAAACTGCGATGGTTGCCGTGAAGTGTCCCAACGGATGGTGCCGCTGAGTAGATATTCCACACCGAGTTCCCGTCCAATCACGGTCGGGGTTGAGTCACGAAGATTGTAGTGGCGAGCACTGCTGTTTGAAATGACTTTCAGTTCTTTCAACTTTGCCAGGGCCGTCGTTATTTCATCGGTGATCCCTTCCGCAAAATAACCCTGATCTGCCGCGCCCAGATTATCGAAGGGCAAAATCGCTACCGGCGTTCGCACACTCATCGAGGTCTGAGTCAATCCGGAGGATAGTGATGGTTCCGCCGGAATGCTTGTAATGGCGGCAGTACGGTCAGTATCCAGGGGTGGTAAAGTGGAGTTCGTCGGCTGTTTCAGGAAACTCCGAAGCGCATTGGCAAATTCTGCAGCGTTTTGAAAACGATCTTCGCGGCGTTTATGCAACGCCTTTGCGACCAGGTTGCTCAAAGCAGGCTGCACGTCGGGTACCCTCTCGGACAAAGGCGGGTGTGGGTCGTTTATGATCGCGAACAAAGTCCCGATCTCGTTTTCGCGCTTAAACGGCGAAATCCCCCCCAGCATTTCATACAGCATCACTCCCAGCGAAAAGATATCTGAACGCTGATCGAGTTCTTCGCCACGCGCCTGTTCGGGTGACATATATGATATTGTTCCCAGTCGCACTCCAGTGCTGGTGAGGTTTGAGACTGACTGGAACTTGGCCAACCCAAAATCAAGGATTTTAGCTTGTCCGCGTTTGTTGATAATGATGTTGGCTGGTTTAATGTCACGATGGATGACGCCTTCTTCGTGAGCGGCGCTCAGCCCTTCGCAAATCTGTAGCGCGATGTCACAGGCTTGTTCTTGTTCAAGCTTACTTGCCTGCATGATTGTTTTAAGCGATTCCCCTTCAACCAACTCCATCGCGATATATTGTCTACCCTGAAATTCGCCGATCTCGTAAATCGTAATGATGTTGGGATGATTAAGCGCCGCTGCCGTCTGCGCTTCGCGCAGGAAGCGAGCCCTTGTTTCGTCATCGTCAGCCGTATGCGGGGGCAGGAGCTTGACCGCCAGTTGTCGTTGCAGCCGTGCGTCAAACGCGCGAAACACTTCGCCCATGCCGCCAACGCCTAATCTACCCCGTAGCTCAAAATGGGCTATGTGCAGGGGAAAATCTTGTGCCGACTGAGCTTGCGTTTTGTCGTCATCGTTCTGCTTCTCGGGATCCGACATATCTCTCTACTGGTCGATACGTTAGTAGTTTGGCATAAGCAAATCGCCGCTAGTGTCACGATATACAGCCAGAATAGAGGAAAAATAGCGATGAAGCAAATGAAATGGGTCTTATCACAGCTTTTGCGCGGAGGCGCGCCGGCAAAAACTCGGAATGATTAAACGGCTGCGCTGTTACACGCAGCCGTTCAGGATTGATTTGGTAATGATTACTATCTGCGACTGTTAGAATTGAAACACCAGCCGCAGAATTTCAACTGCATCACCTATACTGATGACCCCGTCGCCATTCACATCGGCGGCGCAGACTTGAGCGGGCGGTGGACCGTTGCTAAATATGTAGTTGATGATGTAGACTGCATCCGATAAGCTAACTGCACCGCTTCCATCGGCATCGCCTGCTCGGCACTTCTCTCCAAAATTCTGCCAAAAGCCTTGATGGATGATATAGTTGGGCGTAGTTACTTCTCCGATGGCAGTTTGTACGGCAGTGCCGAACAATACCTTATCGGTTCCGATGGTGGCCTGAGTTCCACCGGACGATATTACCTGCCAGGACAGGCTAGTCGCTGTAACAGTGTAGTTCTGAGATTGTGACCCGGCGACCGGCACCCGTCCTTCGACCTTGGTTTTTTGCTCCGCCCGGTTCGCGGTTTCTGACGCATCGATACTCGGTGGCAGCAACACGATCGAAATCAGAAGTGCGACCAGACCTGTCTGAGTGATTTTAGTCATAGTCTGTTACCTTTCGCTGCGCCGATTAACGGCTGCCCAGATCGCGAGCCTGTAACAGTGCCTTGATTTCCGTGAGCTGCTCTTTCAGCGTGGCAATTTCGCGCGCCTGTCGTTCAAGTTCGGTAGCGGTTGCTGATTTTGCCGCAACCGTAGCGACCGCTGAATCGCCGATTTTTCTGGCGTTAGCAGTTGATGTTGATGCTGACTGCGATGCCTCGGCACCACTCACCAGACCGTAAGCTTTCGGAATATAGACAAGTGACAGCGTCGACTTTGACGCGGAAAAGTCATCATCACCTTCTGTTCTTTGTCCAAGCAAATAGAAGGCATGAGGGCCGGATGTGACAGCGAAAATCTTTGCCACCGAAATTACGTTTCGGTTCATCGAATTGGCAGTGTTACCCGGTACTGTCCAGCGCTTGCTTTGATCTGATGCTAGTGCACCAGGCAGGTCAGAAACTCCGGCCCGTAATGTCGAGTTCACTCCGCCCGTTTGCTGGACGTCAGCCTCAAAGGATGCCAGCGCCATGACGTATCCGTCCGCCGGGCAGTCAATTGTCTCCGATAGTATTTCCGTTAAATTATCGGCAACCACAACCCGCGTCTGCGGATCTTCTGCCTGGGCGGCGCCGGAGTTGATGGCAGCCGTGCACTGTCGGCTCAAATCACCCGAAAATAGCAAACACGGTGTGTAAACTTCCTCGGCATTGGCGTAAAACTTGACGATGTTGTTCTCATCCAGTAATTCATAGCGAAGATCCTCTGCCGCGCCGCTTTTTGTAGCGCCGTCTACCAAACCGATCGTACCCGAAATAACACCACCCCTGGCGCCATCAACGGTCTCAACGCGGGTTGAATAACCAACCGAGACCAGACGAGTGCGAGGTGAACTCTCCGGCTCCCCCTGAATCGTCAGACCCAGATAACTCTGGGATGTCGAAAATACATCCTCGGTGATCGGGACCGTTTCACCGAGAATCACATTGAAAAGCCCGTCGGTGACATCGATCGTCAGCGTTTCTTCCCACCTTAAGGAAGAGGGATCGGTCGACGTCGGATCATCCCAGATTCTGAAGGTGACAACCAAACCTTGAGCATTGATCGGATCCCCATTTGAATCTGTTAACAGGCCCTGATAATTCAGCAAACTGGGGGTCACCCCCTGCGCGTATGCCGGTACCGCCACTAGCAGGGCCAACATGACCACACCTAGAGCGAAATAGTTTTTCCTCCGCATGACTCACCTCTTGATATTCGTGATAAATTGACTGTACCGTCGAGTGCAGTATCACAACCGCTGCACTGCTTACGTCGTTGCGCTAGCCCTAACGGTTGCTTTGGTCACTTTCTACCCCCCGTTGGTCGCCTTCGTCATATCGAAGCTAACACTCGACACGTCTGAAAACAAGAAAAAACGGACTAAGTGGGTTCATAAATACGGAGATAGAATACCACGTCAGTCTTTATTAGCGGGAGATCAAAAGACAACTGAAGCAGATAGTTAGTCTCGCAAATTCGAACAACGATCGGGTTCTTGAGCAGAGGTCTGCGAGAAACTAAGGGAACTGTACTCACTCCCGGTGCGAGGTGCAAATGGCCCACTCGGGATGAAACGAATCAGCCGACACCACTCATTTCGCGCCGTCGCAGAAACCAAATCGAACCAAAAGCAAGAAACCACGCGGGAATGACAGTGGAGGTAACGGAAAACAGGTGTTTATCGAGTAGTTTGCTGGGCGTCGGTAGCAGCCCAAAGTGAAACTCATCTCGCACGACGGTCTCGGTTTTAGCATCACCTTCGTAGAAACCGGCGGCGGCAAGTGGGTCATCCCGGGCAACATCCTTCGTCATTTCTCCGACGACCTGAAACTTGGTGTAGTAGTCACCTCCCGTAGCCTGCCAGAGAACGATCGCAGCGATGGTTACCGCAAAAGCAATCGCGAGAATGAGTTGAATGCGCTTGTTCATTAGGAGGCAGCCGAGTAAGTGCTAAGGACCAGTCAAGAGAGATGGATTAACCGTACTGGCGACGACTGTGACTTCGATACTGATCTTCTTCCCCACCTTGGAGCCAATTAGCCTTTTGCTTGAAGGTCCCTTGATGTCAAAATCTGCGAGTACGATCGTAAATTCGGTTCGCGCCGCCAGCAGATCACCGGGGAGTCGTTGCCGTGTCTGTTCGCTTTCCTTCAGATAGGTTATGCGCGCCGGAACCTCGAGAGTCTTACTCTTGCCATGCACTGAAAAATCGCCAACGACAGTCACGTCGTAGGAGCCTGATCCGGCATCTGATTGAACCTCCTTTATATCCTTCACTTCAGTGATCGCAAATTCGATGTAGGGAAACTCACCGGCATTCAGCCAGTCTTCACTCTGAAGGTGCTCATTTCGTAAGGGGATTCCGGTTTCCAGGCTCGCTATCGGTACGCGGATATTTCCGCTGCCGCCTGCTTGTGGATTAAGTGGATTGAAATAGAGCGTTCCCTCGATCTCATTTGAAGTGCCGACGATATCTTCCAGCGGCGCTTTGCTCTTGAAAGTTGCGGTATTCCCCTGATTCGGGTCGGCAATGTAGAACGGAATCATTCCATCAGTAGGGGACGCCTGCGAATCTATGCTGCCTGTAATCTTTGCAGAATCACTTTGTCCAAATACTGCTGCAGACAAGAGCAGAATGAGCGATGCTGCGGTCAGGGATGTTCGGACACACTCCACGCAAATCTCCTTGGCTGTTCAGACACTTTGACAGCAATACAGAGACTTGTGCAGTCCAATTTCGTACAGGGGAGCAGAGGGCTGAGACTTCGCCTGACTTCTGGGCCTAAGGCAACGGTTTGCCCACGATCATCTTGATTTCCTGTCCGGACGAGATGGGAGAGTTCTTGTCCACACGGTTTATCAATGCCAGCTGATCGAGTGTTGCCGGAGAGTTGTAGCGGTCCTTCAGTGCCTGCAGGGTCGTCGCTTTATCGGCGCGGATGATGTCGATTCGCCAGGGGGTGACATCGAGTTTCTCGCGATCGGTGAGGGGCGCGAAACTACGCGCCGCGGCACGGCCCTCCGGCTCGTGCTTGCTCCAACCGTCGGTTGTCCCGAAAGCCAGCACCTGATAGACTTTGCCACCGTAAGCATAGAAATAGGCTACCCCGGCCAGTTCGCCACTCTGGGATGAGGCGCGGAAGTCGCCCCATGAGGCGGAGACATTATTGATGTTACCCGAGGCGGTGTTGCTTGCAGTCAGTCCCTGCTGGCCGAAAAACGTGCCAGCCGCCTCGCCGGCGGAATTTGATTGTGCAAACGATACCTGTACCAAAGCATTCTGGTCCGGGGAGCCGGCGAGCACAGCCGCCACCTGATTTTCGGTTTGCCAGCCGTTAGGGAATGTGATCTGGAATTTCAGGTCAGGCTGGTAGAACTTCGAACCCTGGAAGTAACCCTGCCGCGGGTCTTTGCCAAACACAATGTTATTGACATGAGAGTAGTAGTCTTTCTGATCGACAGTATACCCGCCGAAATTCGCTGACATCGTATCAATATCATTCTGAATCAGTTGGCGCCGGTTGCCCGGATCGGGATGAGTGGCCAGCCATTCCGGCACACCGCTGCCGCTGGACTTGGTCACGTTGTCGAGCATTGTCATCACGTCCACCATCTCACGCGGGTCGTGATGGATGCGCCGCATATAGCGCAGTCCGAGAAAATCAGCCTGTTTCTCATCATCACGGCTGAATTTCAGGAATAGCAGTCCCAGACCGCTGTTGATCAGGCTGCTGTATTTCTCCAACTCCGGTTTCACGATGGTCGTCACGCCGAGACCCAGCCCGGCAAGTTGCTGCTTGCTTAGTTGATTAACGGAGTGCTTGGCAGTAACGTGCCCGATTTCGTGGCCCATCACGCCACACAGTTCGGCCTCGTTGTTGAGGTAAGGCAGAATACCACGGGTTACATAGATGAACCCCCCCGGCAGCGCGAAGGCATTAACTGCGGGGTCATCAACCACGGTGAATGTCCACGGCAGATTAGGGCGTTCAGACTTAGCGGCCATCTCGTGCCCCAGTTTGCTTACGTATTGCTGCAGGGAGGTGTCGGGGTAGACACCCATCGAAGCGATAATCGACTTGTGGGCATCTTCGCCCATCTGGATCTCTTGCGATTCGCTGATCAGGTTGAATTGCCGTTCGCCGGTTGCCTTGTTGACGGCACAACTAACCAGGCTGAAAGCCAGAGCGCCGAGCGCCAGCAATGCCAGCAGGTGAGCGCCGATTGCGCTAAGATTTCGATTACTCGTCGCGATTCCATAATCCTTCATATTCTACCAATCCTCTCTTCCGTGAGGCTGCCGCATCGTCAGCCTCTTAGAGTCTACCATACCGACAAATTACAAATCTCTACCGAAAGCGCATCTATAAATCGACTGTAAACGTTACCCTCCGCACTCTATTCTCAATTACTGCCAACCGAATCTTGACTGCCATCGTGTTACTAGGTATGTTGACCGATCAATACGCCGGAATGTATAGATTAGACACCAAGGTAGTCTGCTTTGGGGCGACTCTCACCAGCGATTGAGCGATGCAACCGGTGATTGACGACTGCGTTTAGCCAATAAATGGGGCGGGCAGGCCTTTGCGATAAGTGCATGACAAAGCCTCAGGAGCATAGATAATGACCACAGAGGAACAGCGGAAAACGCTGCAGGAGATCGAATACGAAAACCGCGAGTGGCTTGAGTCGCTTAACTATGTGCTCGAAAACCAGGGTCCGGATCGTGTTCGTAAGCTGTTGCGGCGGTTGCAGATACATGCTCAGGAAAAAGGCGTAAGCTTTCACTTTACTGCAAATACACCCTACATCAACACTATCCCGGCCTCTAAGCAACCGGTGTTTCCCGGTAGCCGCGAGATCGAACGCCGCATCAAATCGATCATCCGCTGGAATGCCATGGCAATGGTGGTCCGCGCCAATCGCGAACAAAGCGGTATTGGTGGTCACATCTCCACCTACGCCTCCTGCGCGACCCTTTTTGAAGTTGGATTCAATCATTTCTTCCGCGCCAAGAGCGACAAACATCCCGGAGACATCATCTTTTTTCAGGGACATGCCTCTCCCGGTATCTATGCCCGGGCTTTCCTTGAGGGGCGCATTACAGAAGAACATCTCCACAACTTTCGCAGAGAGTTGCGCGCCAAAGGCGGGTTGTCGTCTTATCCGCATCCGCGCCTGATGCCCGACTTCTGGGAGTTTCCCACGGTGTCAATGGGGCTGTCGCCGTTAATGGCGATCTATCAGGCGCGCTTCAACCGCTATCTCGAGGATCGCGGCATCAAAGACACCAGCGATCAGAAGGTGTGGGCATTTCTCGGCGACGGCGAACTTGACGAACCGGAATCGCTCGGGGCAATCACACTGCCGCCCAGAGAAAAACTCGACAATCTGATTTTTGTCATCAACTGCAACCTGCAGCGCCTCGATGGCCCGGTGCGCGGCAACTACAAGATCATTCAGGAGCTGGAAGCAGCTTTCCGTGGCGCCGGGTGGAATGTCATCAAGGTGATCTGGGGTGACGACTGGGATCCGCTGCTGGCGGCGGATAAGGAATCAATCCTGATTCGGCGGATGGAGGAAGTCCCTGACGGTCAATACCAGTTGTACACGGTTTCCGGAGGTGATTTCATCCGCAAAGACTTTTTCGGAGCCGATGAGCGACTTCTCAAACTGGTGGAGAACTACTCCGACGAGCAACTACAAAAGCTGCGGCGCGGCGGGCACGACCCGGAAAAAGTCTACGCCGCTTACAAAGCAGCGGTCGAGCACAAAGGCTCACCGACGGTGATCCTGGCCAAGACGATCAAAGGCTACGGTCTCGGGGAAGCGGGCGAGGGTCGTAATGTCACCCACCAGCAGAAGAAACTGAACGAGGATGAACTGCGGCACTTCCGCAGCCGGTTTGGCATCCCGATCTCCGATGATGAAATCGGCAAGATGCCCTTCTACAAGCCGGATGCCGACTCAGAGGAAATGAAATACTTGCAGGAGCGCCGCGCAGAGCTGGGCGGCTACGTGCCCAAACGCTCAGTGACGGTACAGCCGCTGAAAATACCGACCGATGAGTTGTTCGAAGAATTCTATGAAGGCACCGGCGACCGCGACATGGCCACCACGATGGCCTTCGTGCATCTACTCTCGAAACTGCTCTCCGATAAGGACCTTGGCAAGCTGATCGTGCCGATCGTGCCCGATGAAGCGCGCACCTTTGGTATGGAAGCACTCTTCCGCAAAGTCGGTATCTACTCCCACGTCGGTCAGATCTACGAACCGGTCGACAGAGATACACTGCTCTATTACAAGGAGAGCCGCGACGGCCAGATTCTCGAAGAGGGAATCACCGAGGCGGGTTCGATGTCGTCTTTCATTGCCGCCGGTACCGCCTACGCTACGCACGGCGTCAATATGATTCCGTTCTTCATCTACTACTCGATGTTCGGCTTTCAGCGGATCGGTGATTTGATTTGGGCTGCCGGTGATGTGCAAGCGCGAGGCTTTATGCTGGGCGGCACTTCCGGACGCACCACTCTTGCCGGTGAGGGCTTACAGCATCAGGACGGCCATACTCATTTGCTGGCTTACTTTCTGCCGACAATGCGGGCTTACGATCCGGCGTACGCTTATGAACTGGCAGTAATCATCAAGGACGGTATTCACAGGATGTATGTGGAGCAGGAGAACATCATCTATTACATCACGGTGATGAATGAATTCTATCCGCAACCGCCGATGCCGAAAGGAGTAGAGGAGGGGATCCTCAAGGGACTCTACAAATTCAAGAAGAGTACGATGAAAAAGCAGGACGCCAAAAGCAAGGTGCATCTCTTCGGTTCAGGCACCATCCTTAACGAAGCGGTCAAAGCACAGAAGATACTGGAAGATGACTTCGGTGTCGCCGCCGATGTCTGGAGCGCTACCGGCTACAAGCAACTTTACCGTGATGCCGTGGAGGTTGAGCGCTGGAACCGGCTTCACCCCGACTCAAAGGCGAAGGTCCCTTATGTTCACGAAGTTCTCTCTAAGGAAGACGGCGTCTTCGTAGCGGCTTCCGATTATCTCAAGGCGATTCCTGAAACCATCGCCAAATGGGTGCCGGGGCGATTCATTACACTCGGCACCGACGGTTATGGCCGCTCCGACAGCCGCGAGAGTTTGCGCGACTTCTTTGAAGTGGATGCGCGCTACATAGCTCTGGCTGCTTTGCAGGGCCTGGTGGAAGAGGGGGGGATCAAACAAACAGTCGCCGCAGATGCTATCAAGAAACTCGAGATCAATCCTGAAAAGGTCAACCCGCTGACAGCATGAGAGAACACTGACTCTGACATGGATGTAATCTGAATGATAAAGGAAATCACAATCCCCAATATTGGGGAGAATGTCAAAGAAGGCACGGTCGTCGACATCAAGGTTGCGGTCGGTGACATGGTGGAGCAGGATCAAACCATCATCGAATTCGAGACCGACAAAGCACTGGTGGAAATACCGGCTCCCGAGGCGGGGAAGATTACCGAAGTTAAGGTAAACACGGGAGACACTCTCAAGATAGGCGAGTTGGTTGCGAAGATTGATACCGAAGGTGAAGCAGCGACCGACAAGAAGACGACCCCCGCCAAGACGGAAGAGGACAAGACGGAAGAGAAAGCGAAGCAGGAACCTCCTCAGCCTGCACCTGAGAAGAAGAAGGAAGAACCTGCCCCGGCAAAGCAAGCCGCGAAACCGGCACCGGCAGCTCCCGAGCCTCAAGAACCGCGACACGATGAACCGAGAGCGGGCGAACTCGCGCCCGCTGCTCCCTCTGTGCGTCGACTGGCGCGCGAGCTGGGCGCCAATATTGACGAAGTTACCGGTTCGGGTCCGGGCGGGCGGATCACTTTCGAGGATGTTAAAGCACATGTAAAGCAGATCGTTACTTCGGGTCCCGCCGGCGGCACACCAATAGCTGCAGGAGCCAAGCCGCTTCCCGATTTCAGCAAATGGGGCGAAATAGAAACTGAAAAAATGTCGCGGGTGCGATCGGTGATCGCCGCGCATGTCAGCAACGCATCAAATACCGTCGCTCAAGTCACGCAGTTCGATAACGCCGACATTACTGAAGTCGAGAGATTCCGGCAACAATTCGGGAAGCGGGTGGAGAAGCGGGATGCTAAACTGACCATCACTGCGATCTTGCTGAAAGTCTGCGCCGAGGCACTCAAGCAATTTCCGCGCTTCAATGCCAGTATTGACCCGGCGAACGAACAGATCATCTACAAGAAATATAGCCATATCGGAATTGCCACCGACACCAACCGAGGCCTGCTGGTGCCGGTGATTCGCGATGCGGACAAGAAGTCAATTGTTGAGCTGGCGGTGGCGCTCAAAGAGATTGCCGAGAAAACCCGCGCCGGCAAACTGGAACCGGATGAAATGGAAGGCGCAACCTTCACGATATCGAACCAGGGTTCGATCGGCGGGGCCAATTTCACCCCGATAGTCTCCTGGCCGCAGGTGGCGATTCTCGGTGTGAGCCGTGGTTCAGTGCAGCCGGTTTACATCGACGGCGAGTTCGAGCCGCGTACTATCCTGCCGTTGTCGCTGTCGTACGATCACCGGATTGTAGATGGTGCCGACGCTGCCCGTTTTTTGAAATGGATCAAGGATGCGCTGGAGCATCCGCTGCTGCTCAGTTTTGAGTAGGCCGCTTGAATGGGAAATCAGAGTTTTATCATATCGAAGATCAATCGTGAAATAGTGAGGAGAGATGGCCGACGACAATAAATCAACGCAGGTGGTAGTAGTCGGGGGTGGCCCGGGAGGGTATGCCGCAGCCTTCAAATGCGCCGATCTCGGCTTGGAAACAATCCTGATCGACCCGGAGGAAAACCCCGGAGGCGTTTGCCTCTATCGTGGCTGTATCCCGTCAAAAGCGCTGCTTCATGTGGCGAAATTGATTCATGAATCGGAGCAGGCCGGTGACTGGGGCATCAAGTTCAAAGAACCGGAAATCGATATCGATAAGCTGCGCGGGTGGAAAACTGATGTTGTCAAGAAATTGACCGGCGGTCTCGGCCAACTCGCGAAGGCTCGCAAGGTGAAGCATATCCGCGGAATCGCGAAATTCCTCGATGCCCACACGCTGGAGGTCAAACCATCTGAAGGCGACAAGTACCAGCTTCGTTTTGAGAATGCGATTCTGGCCAGCGGCTCCCGACCGACAACCATCCCGGGAATCGATATCAAATCGGAACGCCTGCTTGATTCAACTTCCGCACTCGATATCAAAGACATTCCCAAGTCACTGCTGGTTGTTGGCGGCGGTTATATCGGCCTTGAGTTGGGGACTGTCTATGCCAGCCTGGGTAGTAAGGTCACCGTCGTCGAGATGACTTCCGGGCTGCTGCCGGGCGCCGATCGAGATCTGGTCAATGTGCTGCAAAAGAGCCTGAAGGAGCGGTTTGAGGCAATCCTGCTTGATACCAAAGTCACTGGAATGAAAGAGCAGAAAAACGGTATCAAGGTGACGTTGGACGGGAAAGGTGTCGACAAGCCGGAGCGCGTCTTTGACAAAGTACTGGTGTCAATCGGTCGCCGACCTAATTCGGAAAACCTGGGCCTGGACAAGACGAAAGTGCAAGTCAATAAACGGGGATTTGTTGAGGTCGACCTGCAGCGACGCACCGCTGAACCGACAATCTTCGCGATCGGCGATGTCGCCGGTGAACCGATGCTGGCTCATAAGGCGACGCACGAAGGCATCCATGCCGCGGAAGTGATTGCCGGGCACAAGGTAACATTCGAGCCGATGGCGATACCGGCGGTTGTTTTCACCGATCCTGAACTTGCGTGGACCGGCATCACTGAAACTCAGGCGAAGGAGAAGGGGCTCAACTACAAAGTGACCAAGTTCCCGTGGGCGGCCTCCGGGCGCGCGCTAACTCTGGGGCGCACCGATGGCATGAGCAAGTTCATTGTCGACAAAGATTCCGAGCGAATTCTCGGAATTGCCGTGGTTGGCGCCGGCGCCGGCGAGCTGATCGCGGAAGCGACACTTGCCATTGAGATGGGAGCGATTGCGCAGGATGTGGCGTTGACGATTCATCCTCATCCCACCCTGAGTGAGACGATAATGGGCGCGGCGGAACTGATTTACGGACCGGCCACTGACTACTATCGGCGCGGGTAGTCGATTCGTGATGAGTGATCATCAGCTGCCCGGCAAGATCAACCTGCGGGAAAAACTCGCGTTGATCGACAAGCTGTGGACACCGAAAATCGTGGGCGAACTAAACGGTCAGCACCTCAAGCTTGCGAAAGTTAAGGGGGAGTTTAGCTGGCATCAGCATGACAACGCGGATGAGTTGTTTCTGGTGATCAGGGGGAGGCTCACAATTGAGCTGCGCGACAGCAATGTGGAACTATCCGAGGGAGAGATATTCGTTGTCCCCCGGGGCGTAGAGCATCGCCCGGTTGCTGATCAAGAAGCGCACATCCTCCTGTTTGAGCCGAAGGGGACATTAAACACCGGCGACGTAAACAATGAGCTGACGGCTCCGGCGGATGATTGGATATGAATCGTGCGGCTGCTGCCAGCTTGCACCTTAATACCCTTCAAGAATGCCTGCCCTTGAATTCTTGTAAAGCAGATGACCAAACAAAAAAACGGTGGCGAACTCGATTACGAGTCGTCACCGTTTTGCTGTAAAGAGGTGATTATGTCCGGTCTTTTCGACGTTTCTTCGTCAAAGTGCAACTTGCTCTAACCCCGCTTCCGACAACGGCAGCACCGTTTTGATCCCCACCTACAGGCCCGGAAGTGGGGTCAAACAGATTGCGGTGATGCCGTTGTTGAAAGCCGTGTCGAGCGAGTCCGCTACACATTTTGCGTTGTGCCAAACCGGGACTCCGAAAGGGAGACGGAGCGATCGCCCGTCTCGCCTCTCGTGGGAATAGTAGCTGTTGCTTCATCTGGGAAGCGCTGCTTCGCAGTTGCTGAAGCATTTCACGTTTCCAAGTCACGTGCTCGATTCGACACACGACCTGACTTTCTCACAAACTATCTAGGCGGCGAACCGCTTTTACGCATTCGCCTGTGTTCCGATTTAAGACAGCTTCAGGAATCCTTTCCTGTACGCTGACTGTTTCATCCCTCTCGCACTCCCCGATTCATATTCTGATGAGCAACGGCATTGGAAAATGATACAAGATTTTGTGACAATCTTGTCAGTCGGATTTTAAGTGAGTTTGAGCTGAGATATTGTCGGCGCTACTCGTAGCGCAGCGCGTTGATGGGATCGGTTCGCGAGGCACGCCAGGCGGGGTACATGCCGGCAATGATCCCTACGCCGGCGGAGAGCAGAACCCCAATCACAGCCCAATGGGGGGAGAGATAATAACGCCAACCCAGGATCGAAGTGACAAGCAGCCCAAAGAGAGCCCCGAAAATAATCCCCGACAAACCTCCTAAGCCCGTTAGCGTCACCGCCTCTACCAGGAATTGGAACAGGATATTGAACCGACGAGCGCCGATTGCCTTGCGAACCCCGATTTCGCGAGTACGCTGTGTGACTGCCACCAGCATAATGTTCATTACGCCAATCACGCCTACCAGCAAGGCGATTGAGGCGATGCCTACCGCCACCATGGTGACGATTCTGGTGATATCACCCACCCTGTTCTTGTAGCGATCCTGGGTCATGATGCCGAAATTATTGTCTTCCTGGGGCCGGAGATGCCTCACCCGCCGCAGCGCATTAATCACTTCATCCACCGATTCTCCCAGAGAAGCGCGAGAGACAGCACTGCAAAAGAGGATGACCTGTTCCCGGTTGGGGTAGAACTTGTCGAAAGTCGTCATGGGAATGAAGATATAATCATTTTCAGAGATATTGAATAGATCATCGACCCTCGCCTGCACCCCGATCACTTTGAATTTCCAGCCGTTAACTGCAATCTCATTGCCGACGGCTTCGGCGCGGTCGTGGAACAGTGCGTCAGCAACATCGGGGCCGATAACACAAACCATGGCGGCGCGCCTCATGTCATTGTAGTCGATAAAACGTCCGTACTCCAGTTCGCGGTTGGCTACGATCATCTGCGTCGGCCAAACGCCGCGGAAATCATCGGGATTGCGAATCTCCTTGTTGCGGAACTTGGCGACGTTGTTGAACGCACGTTTTTCCGGCGAAACAGCCTTGACGAGCGGGCACATCTCCTGGACCGCAACCGCTTCACGCATGGTAATATCAGGTCGTCGACGCTGTTCATCAGTGAGATCATCGAAATTAGTGTCGAAGTCCCACTTCGAGACGTAGATCACATTCGAGCCGATCTTGTCGATTGACGTTTCCACATACTCCTTGAAGCCATCCATGATCGTATTGACCAGAATCACCGCCCCCACGCCAACCATCACACCCAGAATCGTCATGGCGCTGCGAAACTTGTTCGCCTTCACCGAATCGAGAGCCAGTTTCATACCCTCGCTGATCTCGGGGAACATCCTGCGCAGTTTATTCATAGCTCAGCGCTCTGATCGGGTCAAATTTCGAAGCCTTCAACGCCGGATAGATCCCGAAGAACAGCCCGACTGCAGTAGAAATTCCAACTCCCAGGATGATTGCCAAACCGGTTGGCGAAACATTGATATCCATTAACTTGACCAGCACCGTTCGCCCCAGGATTGCACCGAAAAAGATCCCCAGAGCGCCCCCGACCAATGAGATCACCAATGACTCATAAAGGAACTGCACCAGAATATGCCGCCTCTTGGCGCCGATCGATTTGCGGATGCCTATCTCACGGGTGCGTTCGGTGACTGAGATCATCATGATGTTCATAATCACGATGCCACCGATTATAATCGAGAGCAGCGGCAGTGATATCAATACTGCCCGAAAACCAATGGTAATGTCATTGACTGCCTTGAGGATTGCTTCAGGAGTCAGGATGGTGAAATCGTCATCTTCTTCGTAGTCAAGATGGCGAGCCGATCGCAACGCCACCCGCACTTCATCCATCGCTGCCTGCCGCTGTGATAACGACGCGGCGCTGATAATCAAATTCACCGGATTGCCGGGCTGAGAATAAAGTTTCTGCAGGGTCGAGAGGGGGACTACAATGAAGCTATCCATATCTTCTCCCACCAGCCCGCCAACCGCCTCGGCCACGCCGATAATAGTAAACTCGCGCCGGCCGATTTTTATCTTCTTCCCCACCGGGTCGATATCTGTGCCTTTGCCGAAAAGGCTCTCGTAGATTCGGTGGCCGAGGAATGCTACCTGCAGGCGACGTCGATCATCCTCCCACGAGATGTAACGTCCCATCTTTACATCAAGGTCGCGCATCGCCATGATGTTGGGGGTCTGTCCATCGATCTCTACTTGCCTCAGCTTTTTGGCTTCATATTTGACATTGTCTGAACTGTATCCCTCGGCGCCGACGTAGCCGCAGTCGGGGCAGGCGTCTTCAATCGGTGTGATGAGCCCCCGCGTGAGTTTCTTTCGCTTCATGCGCCGCAGAAATTCATCGGAGGACAGGTTCATGCCGAAGCGGGTGACCAGGAAGGTGTTAGACCCCAGCGATTGGATTGCATCCTCGATGTTGGATTGCATCCCCTCTACCGAGGAGACAATGGCGATAACCGAGGTGACCCCCATTACCATTCCCAGGGTTGTCAGGGTGGAGCGTAGCCGGTTGGCCCAGATCGCCGCCAGGGCTTCGCGGATGAGCGTAAAGAAGATCATCGCCGGTTCATCCTGACAGAGCTAATCTTTCTCATTCATGCGCTCAATGGAGCGTTTGTCAATTTTCACCAGCTCGCCTTCCTCGATTTTTCGCAGGGTTTGATACGAGCCTGACACAACGGTGTCACCCGGTGCTAAGCCATTGAGTGCCACGATGTTGCGTTCGTCGGCGATTCCGGTCGCCAGCTCGACGAATTTGGCTTTCCCGTCACTGACAACAAATACACCCGTCTTCTTGATTTTCTCTTTAGCGCGCTTCTTGCCTGACTCTTGCGGCTCCGGTTCTGTCTCATTCTGAGCAGCGTTAACTGACTGCACTAAGCCACTGCCCGAGTCCTGCTGTTTCTCCTTGGCCTTGAGAGTGTCGGCGTCGAATTCACGGGTGACGAGAGCTGCATAGGGAATCAGCAAAGCGTCCTTGGCGGTGGCGGTAGTGATGTCAACCGTCGCTGACATTCCGGGCCGGAAAATATAGTCGGTCTCCGCAAAGCGAATCTTCACACGGAAGCTGGTGGCGTAGTTCTCCGTTCCTTCACCCTGTACCTGCGCAGAATTGCCGATTTCGACGACTTTGCCTGCAAAGGTCGTATCGCGGTAGGCATCAACCTTGATTACCGCATCCTGGCCCAATCTGACCTTGCCGATCTCGGTTTCGTCAACATCAACCTCTACCTCAAATACCGACAAATCAGATATTGTCATCAGGGTACGTCCCTGGGTAAAGGCCGTCTGCGCCTGCGCGATCTCACCCACCTCGGCATTCAGAAAGGTCACCACGCCCGGCATTGGCGCCTTTATGCTGGTCTTGGTGAGGTTGTCCTCCGCTTTTGCCAGGGCAGCTTTCGCGGTTTCTACCTGTGCCAATACGGCGTTGTGATTCGCACGGGAGTTTTCGAAACGCAGCTGCGCATTGGTGGCATCGGTCTCCGAGGTCAGATTCTGTTCGAACAGCCGCGCTTGCCGTTCTGCTTCCAGGCTGTCGATTT
Organism: uncultured Ignavibacteria bacterium; assembly: GCA_964468475.1. GTDB lineage: Bacteria > Zixibacteria > MSB-5A5 > CAIYYT01 > CAIYYT01 > JBECKX01. Next base: position 43,082 of record CAYXUL010000020.1, read on the forward strand.
GCACCTGCGTGCGCGCCGCCTCGGCCCGGGCGGTGATTTCATCGAGGCCGAACTTTGCCTGGGCGACGTCCGACTGCAATTGAATAGTATCAAGAACGATCAGTGGCTGCCCCGCGTTTACATGATCGCCTTCTTTTGCCAGCAAGGCAATGATCTGGGCGGAAACCTCGGAGGTGATATCGACCTTCGTTTGTGGCTGAATCCTGCCCGACGCAGTGACGATTTCATTGATGTCGTCCGTGAAGGCCAAATCTGCCTGCACTGAGGTGCCATCATCGGATCCACCCGATATCAGAGTGCTTCCCACGGCAACAGCAACCGCGAGGAAAACAACCAACAGCACGATTCTCCTGGTTCGTTTCTTCATAAATGACAAGACTCCCGATATAATTATCTGACCGATTCGAATCTGTTTGCCGCGATTGGTGAATTGCTTGCCCCCATACCCGATTGCACCCCGGCAATTGGTTAGACCTGACTCGATCCGGGTATGTTTCACCGGTTCAGGAGATTCTGGTTAGTAGTGCCGTTCGCCCAATAACTCTTGACCTCTTTTCAAATTGCCGATACTATATAATGTAGAGTGGAGGGTGGTTCTTCAAGAGAAGGGAGCGGAAGTATGCGGTGGTTCAGAATTTTCGGGATTTGCGCACTATTCCTGGCGTGCCTCGCCTTAGTCTATTCCTGCAGCCAGTCGCCCACTGAGTCGCAGTCGCAGGCGTCACAGAGTGATATTCCGGCGAACGTCATGCAAATTGCGCAGGAGCACTCCATGCCCTTCGCACCTGTTCCGGACGGAATCAGCAAATTCACTCCCTCAAGTACAATCTACAACCCACCCTACGATAACTACGATCTTTATTCGGTAACCCTGCTGTGGGGCGAGCTCTATAGCACTTCAGACAGCTCGGCAGCCCCGATCGACTGGTCCGGGCAGGCGAGCATAAACGGTGTGGCAGTCATTGATGTTGTCTATCAAATCGACTTTGAAGATGGGGAGGACTCGCTGATTCAGGTCGATAGTCCGGCTCATATCGCCTGGGCTTCACAGGCAGGTGACCTGGATGGTATCAGCATGCTGATCTACCTCGATCGCGACATCACCTATATTACGGCGCCGAAACTAACCATACAGACCGCGCAAATAAACCTCGATTTCGATTTCGGTGAATTGGAAAACTTCGCCGACATCTACAACGTGAGTAACACCCAGGCGATGGTAGTAGTGGCCAGGCGCATTTTGTCCGCCGATTGCCCCAGTGGCACCATGGTGGGAGAGTGGGTTCGCGATAACGTTGGCGGCCAGACAGGTACTCTGCACGGAAAGTGGTTTGAGAACAGCGATACTCCCGCCGGATTGTTCAACGGGCAGTTCGAATGGCAAAACAACGGCGTTGGTGTCTTCAGCGGCCAGGTATCGGGCTATGTCGCTGATCAGGTAATCTACCGGTTCAAAGGTTCGTGGTATTACGATGATCCCCGTATGTGCCCGCTGTGCGGCTCCGGACATGGTAAGTATCAGGGTGTGTTTTCCGACACCAATGGCATGGTGGTCGGTGTGATAAAGGGGCAATTCGGCTATGCTCCAGATGCTGCCGACAATAATTTGCCGCTGCAGGGCAACTGGCGGAAATTCTGCAATGATGTTTCCCCGAATGATCACACGCCTGCAAATGTTGAATAGTGAAATGAATTAGAAGAATCTCTGAAGGCCGGATTTTTATCCGGCCTTTTTTTGTGGCTGTTTACTTTCTGAAAGTCCTGTTGACTACCTTCCCGACTGATGTAATTTGAGTGCCTTAATTTGGGACAGCAATAGCTCTCAACGATTGAGTTAGCATTTGGTCGAAACGTCGCAAAAATCACAAATCAGAGAAACCAGCGGACGAGGCGGGCATCTCATAGGAATTGGCTCGGCACTCTCGTCCGGCGCCGGAACTGTTGTCGGTAAATGGAACCTGCTCTTCATCGCCCCTCTGCTCATGAACAGTCTGATGTTCAGTTTGGCTTCGGTTGTTCTTCTCACCCTGGCGATTGTTCGTGGCAACTTGCGGAAGCTCAAGTCGCTGGCGCGCCCCGGCTGGTTGTGGTTGGGCGTCTTCACCCTGACCTCTTCGTGTGCAGTCTTGACCCTGTGGACCGGCGTTCAAAAGATGGACCCGTCGCTGGCAGCATTTCTCAACCGTGCCGAGGTGCCCGTGGCTATTATTTGCGGTGTAGTGTTCCTGCGCGAGCGATTCACCCGCCTGGAAACGATCGGGGCATTGTTTGCCATCGCCGGGATAGTCGTGATGCGCTTTACACTTCGTGTTGATTACATGACCGGATTTTGGTACGTCCTTGCTGGCTCAGTTCTATTTGGTCTGGCAGAATTCTCTTCCAAGATAGCTCTGCGCTACCTTGAGCCGCTAACACTGGTTGCCGTGCGCAATACCGCTATGTGTTGCATCTATTGGGTGGCCTGGTATTTCGCCGGGATCGGGTTTGAAGGTCTGGAACATGTCTGGGTTGGAGTGCTCGCACTCGCGCTGCTGGGGCCGCTTGGCACGCGCTTCGCCTATGTACTGGCTCTCGATCGCATGCCGTTATCCAAATTGGCGGTGATATCGCAACTGCAGCCGGTGTTTGTCATAATCATCAGCTACTTCGCGTTCCGACATTTGCCGACCCTGAGGGAATACGTCGGCGGTTTCCTGATTTCTTCAGGGGTGCTGATTCTGGTGCTTGGACGTTATGGTCATTTGATCAAGCGCACCCCGCTCGAGTGGCGACGGCGCGCCTGAGCATCCCACGCTCACAACTTCTTGCTTGCTCAAAATCTTTCAACTCTGCAGCTTTATTAGTTGCTATGGCAGAGAACGTACCCTCGCTCACACGGTCGCGCCCGATGCGGGTGCTGCTGATGCTGGCCGCATTCGTCATCGTCATTGCCGGCATGCGCGCGGCAGAGACGATCCTGGTACCGTTTCTGCTCTCGCTCTTCGTGACAATTATTGCCTCGGCGCCGCTGGTATGGCTGGAACGTAAGGGAATTCCCGCAATTCTCGCGTTGCTGATTGTGGTGCTGGTCATTGCGATAGTTATGGTGCTGTTTGGCGCGGTGATCGGACAATCGATCGACGATTTCACCAGCAACCTGCCTGCGTACCAGAACCGTCTGCAGACCCAGATGAACGATGTGCAGACCTGGCTGGAGAGTCGCGGCATCAGGTGGACAGAGACGCCGCTGCGTGACTATCTCAACGTCAGCGCCGTAATGAGAGTGGTGGGCAATACCCTGACCGGACTGGGCGGGCTGGTCACTAACGGATTCCTGATTACACTGACGATTATATTCCTCCTCCTGGAAGCCTCCAGTTTTCCTGATAAACTGCGCTACGCTTTCGGCAAACCGGCGCAGGATTTCAGTGAACTGCATGTATTCGCCTCCAACGTTCGCCGCTATATCGCGATCAAGGCGATCATCAGTCTCGGCACCGGCTGTACCGTCGCCCTCTTTTTAGCAATAATCGGACTGGATTATCCTCTTCTGTGGGGGCTACTGGCGTTTATCCTCAATTTCATTCCCAACATCGGCTCGATCCTGGCTGCTATCCCTCCGATATTGCTGGCGATTGTGCAAACGGGGCTGTCCCAGGCATTTGTCGTCGCTATCGGTTACGTTGCAGTCAACGTGCTGATCGGTAACATCATCGAACCGCGCTTTATGGGACGCGGGCTGGGGCTCTCGACCCTGGTCGTGTTTGTCTCATTGGTATTCTGGGGCTGGGTGCTCGGACCGGTGGGAATGTTGCTTGCCGTACCTCTGACAATGACCGTGAAAATCGCCCTGCAGGCCAGTGAGGAAACCCGCTGGCTGGCAATTCTGCTCGGCTCGCGCTCATCCGCCGAGGTGGAAGCGAAAGCGGACGCCTAACTCTCCCGCAACAGGTCTCAGCCTTCAATTCGAACCTCGCCACACCCCACAATAGTTTAGAAAAACGTGATAACTTCAGGGGAAACAGAATCTGCGCTGACGCGTTGTTATCAATGAAGACTACTGAAGGCGATATTGCAAATTCGAGCAGTGGAGATAACGACTATGACAGAGATAGCAACGTTCGGAGCAGGGTGCTTTTGGGGCGCCGAGGCCGCATTCCGGCATGTCGCTGGTGTGCTCGCGACAACGGTGGGGTTTATGGGAGGTCATGTTGATCATCCCACTTACGAGCAAGTCTGTACCCACACAACTGGTCACACCGAGGTCGTGCAGGTGGAATATGATCCTGAGAAGGTAAGTTACCGGGAGTTGCTGAATGTCTTCTGGGAATGCCACGATCCGACTCAGGTAAACCGGCAGGGTCCCGATGTCGGCGTGCAGTATCGCAGCGTGATTTTCTTCCATACCCCCAAGCAATTGAAGCTGGCGAAGAAGTCGAAGGAGGAACTTGATGCCTCCGGCAGATATAAGAAACCTATTGCTACCGCCATCGAACCGGCGCAGACCTTCTGGAAGGCAGAGGAATATCACCAGCATTACTATGAGAAGCTGGGCATCGCCCCGGCCTGCAATGTAAGGTCACACTGAATGAATAAGGGTGTCTTCTCGGCTCGAGAGAATGCCCTTTGAGCAAAATTCTCCCGCAGGAGAATCCCACAATCCTATTTGGTGCAGCGACGGCGTTGCTCGAACACACGATTTGAGTAACGTCGTCCTACTATCACGCGGGCTTGCAATTCATCGGCGTTTCTTCCTATCTTGTGGTTGTGAACAAGGCCCTTTCTCATTACGAAGCAATCCTGAATCATC
>CAYXUL010000021.1:0-1716 GCA_964468475.1 uncultured Ignavibacteria bacterium
TCGGAGCAATCTCGCGGTCCGCGGCAGAACCATGTAACGCCACAATCTGCCGTTACTCCCACAAGGCTCCCGACCGGCAAGCTGCAAGTCTCCGGTACCAAAACATTCTATGCTGATGTCTCCGACTACTCCGGCACTAACCTTTCCCAGGGGTTGAGCTTGACTTTGAATGGCGAAGTCGGCGCCGGGATTACCGTGCGAGGTAGCTTCTCTGATCAGGGTCTGCGCAGCGACCGTCTCGTCACCAAGCGCTTCTCCCAATTGGAGAATGTCTATTTGGAGGCAGAATCAGACAAGGTTAGGGGACGTTTCGGGTCGTTTGTTTTGACGCAGGATAAATCCAGGTATCTGCGCCTGACCCGCAAGATTCAGGGATTACAGTTCGGAGTGACCTCCGGTGCAGTAACCAGCAGCGCTTCCGTCGGTGTGCCGCAGGGTAATTTCACCACCAACACCTTCACGACAACTGACGGTAACTTCGGACCCTATCGCCTTCACGATAACAACAACGTCCCGGGAATCGCGGTTGTCGAAAACTCCGAGACTGTCTGGCTGAACGGAATTCGCCTTGAGCGCGGTCGCGACCGCGATTACTACATCGATTATCCTCGGGGTGAGTTGATCTTCACCGGAAGGCGCAGCATTGATGACGGCGACCGTGTGCGGGTCGAATTCGAATCAGTGCGGTTGGAATACCGCAAGACGGTACTGGCGCTTAACAACGAAATTACTCCGCGTTCCGGCGGGATCTCATTCGGACTCGGATATGTCGGCTTGCTCGAATCACGCACCGATCCGGTCGACTTCGAACTGAGTCAGACCGACGTCTCCGCATTGCAGGCTGCTGGCGACAACCCGGACAATGCTATTGTGCCGGGCGCGGCATTCGTCGGGACGGGTGACGGCGACTATCGGCTGGAACTCAATACTGATGGCGATACGGTGTATGCGTATGCCGGTCAAGGCAACGGCGACTACCGCGTGCGATTTACCCAATTCGCCAGCGGCGATTACATCTACCTCGGTAATGGCCGCTATCAGTATGTCGGCAAGGGGCAAGGAACCTATCTGCCGCTGCGCCCGTTGCCGTTGCCGGCAAGGACTCAGATAGCTTCCGCTACGGCTCAGTATCAGGGGAACAGCGGTTTGTGGGGCTCGGTTGAGTCGGCATTCTCACTGCAGGACAAGAACCTCTTCTCGAAGATCAATGACGCCAATAATGCCAGTGCGGCAGTTGAGATGCAGGCAGGTGCCAAATCTCAATCTACAGGTCGTTATGCTCAAGTCGAGGCGGAGTATTTGCCTGCTAATTTTGCGCGGCTGCAACGCTATGAAGTCGTGGATGAAAACTACCTCTGGCAGCGGAGTTCCAACGCTGTTGGCGATCGACAGAGATATACTGCAAGAGTGGGGGGAGGGATCAGTCAGCATGACAAATCTGATCTGGAGCTAGGTTACACGCATGAGGGCAACAACTTCGAATCTATGAGACTCGGGTGGTCGGGCAGAATCGACTCAGTGGCGAATTCCGCAGCAACGTGGAAGCTTGATCTGGCAAGCGCAACCGACAATGACATTCGTAACAAACTGCTGAGATTCCAACCTCAGCTACGCAATTCGATATCACCGTTAGAGGTGAATTTGGCGGGCGACTTTGACCTGCGTCGACAGGAACAACAGGGTAGCGGTCAAACTGATTCAAAGCGCGAAGGTGAA
>CAYXUL010000021.1:1816-27958 GCA_964468475.1 uncultured Ignavibacteria bacterium
AAGCCGACTCATTGAATTTGCAGGCGTTATCGTTGCGGTTAGAACCGGGTCTGAACTACAACCTAGGTGAATTGGGTCGCGTGGAGACAAGCCTGTTTGTAATGTCGGTAACTGAGAAAAACCATCGCGAACTGCTGATTCAAATGGCAGACAACTTCCCGCGCGGTTCTCACTGGGGAGGGCGAGCCCGCGTCGATGTCAAACTGGGTCACAGTTTTAGCTTTCGTCTTCTGGGGCGAGCAGAGATGCTCTCCGGCCGCGACAACCGGTATTTCCTCCGCACTGAACTGGTATCGAGGTTTCAATGAGAAGGCTCATCATGATTTTGCTGGTGTGCGCTGCGTTCTCATCAGGCGCCCGGGCACTGGAGATCAAAGGCGTAAAGGCGTTCGGGACGAAGCAATTGAATCAACTGCAGGCGAACTCAGCATCTGCCGCTGACCTCATCAAGAGTTTGTGGGAAAGTTACGTCGCTCAAGGTTACTTTGATGTCCAACTTTCACTCGAGACGAATCCCGATTCGAGCCTCTCCGTCACCGAAGGTCATCAATATGCACTGGGAGAGTTGCGGTACAAGGGAGTTGCGGATAGCATGGTGCAGGCATCACTCTCGTCCGTTGGGTCTGACACCAAGGCGACTGAGAGTGGCCTTGAGCATCTGCTTGAAGCAATTGTCAACATCTATGCCGATGGCGGGTTTCCGTATGCCACTGCAACAATTGATTCGCTGTTTCTGGCCGCTTCGCCGCCAGGCGTGTATATATCGGTTAATACCGGCCCACAGGTCGCGATTGCGAAGGTTTCCTACGAGGGTTTGCGCGTAACTCGTCCTTCAACGCTGGACAACTACATTGACATTCGTCCGGGAGACGAGTATACCGAAGCGGCAGTGCAGCAATCGTATGAGAATCTTCGCAGGCTTGACTTCGTACGCGCGACTTCACCACCGGACGTTGTCTTCCAACCACGAGACAAAGATGTGACAGTGATATTTCCTCTCCGCGAAGAGCGAAACTTCGCTTTTGACGGCTTGGCCTACCTGACGCCGGATAATGAGATAGCGGGTAATGTCAATACTACTCTGAGTAATATCTTCGGCTACGGTGAAAAATTCCATTTCTCCTGGCAGCGCGCCAACAGGACTTCCGCCCGCTTAACTCTAGCGTCAGAAGTGCGGCGCATATTCTCAACTCCTGTCGATGCCGGCGTACAATTACAGCAAAATGACCGCGATTCCAGCTTCGTAAGCACCTCAGCCCGACTCAGCCTCTCATATCATCTCAGTTCTGACTGGAATGTCTCAGCCGGTTTCGGCTGGAGTAAAGTTACGCCGGAGGAACAGCGACTGACAAATGCCGCTCGCGTACTGGTGGTTGATTTAAGAACTATTTATGATAGCCGGGACGAAAAGACGCACACGCATCGGGGGTTGTTCGTGCAATACTCGTTCCAGTCAGCCTACCGGCGCGAGTTTCCCGCTAGCGGCGGCGTAATATCCGGTTATTCGCGACGGCTGGAAGGAAACGGCGTTGTTTATCAGCCCTTGTCGCGAAATCTGGTCTGGCGCCAGCGAGTCTGGGCTTTCCAGGCGGCTTCCGATTTCCAGCCGTTGCCGCTCGATGAGTTGATCGAGGTGGGCGGCCCGGAATCGATTCGCGGTTACCGCGACAACAGCTTCTTCGCCAGGCTCGGCGCGGTGGCGAACTCGGAGCTACGCTGGTTGGCTTTGGAGAACTTTACGCTGCTGGCATTTTGTGATAACGGCGTGATCAAGACTCCTGATGCCAACCTTGGGCTCACCGGCTTCGGCGCAGGCTTCCTGATCGACTCCTCGGTCGGTGAATTTCGCTTCGAGGCCGCTTTGGGCGAGAAGAAGTCACTCGATCAAATGCTGGTTCATTTCGGCTTTTCAGGAGAGCTTTGAAAATAGGAGAACTTTGAGGACAATCGCAGGAATCATAACCATTATCCGGCCACTGAATGGCGTTGTCGCCGCTGCGAGTTTGCTTCCCGCACTGACACTGGCGACCGGCAAGCTTGTCTATGACTGGCATGCCGGGGCGGTCTTGTTTCTGCTGGTCTCGTTTGGCTATGTCGTGAACGATATTTATGACATAACTGGCGACCGCGAAAACAGCCAGCAGCGTCCGTTAGTCAGGGGCCAGCTGAATATCTCCGGAGCCTGGCTGCTTGCCGCGACGCTGGCGCTCACTGCACTTGGACTCAGCCTGCTCCACAGCCTCGCGTTGGGGATCTACTGCGCTGTCCTGCTGGTGGCTCTGTTCGCATATGCAGCATACCTGTCGACCGTACTTGTGGTCTCCAATCTCTGGGTCGCGGCAATGTGTGCCTCAGTCTTTTATTTGCCGGTTGTCTTACCCGGATATTATGCGAGTGACGCTGCTTGTCAGCTACTCGCGTACGCGGTCATCCTTTCGTTTCTGTATCACTTCGCCAGAGAAATTGTCAAAGACATCGAGGATATGCGCGGCGACCTCGCCATGCGTCGCGCAACATTGCCACTTTTGGCCGGCGCGGCCAGGTCGCGACTCATCGCCGGGATCATATTACTGTTGATGCTGGCAACTTCGTATTTTGTCTACTTTCAGGAGCCGCGACAGGCGTACCTTCTGATAGTCACTTTGGGCGTCAACTTGCCGATCGCTTTGATTTTTCTACTTTATCTGCGCCGCGATCCGTCTGCCTGGGCCGGCCGGGTGTCGATCGCACTGAAGATCATCATGCTTCCGGCGCTCGCAGCGCTGTTAGTGTTAGGCGTAAACTGACGTCGGGCATTTTTGTTAAATAATGTGAATCTCTGCAACGGCAGGGTGGGATATGCATATTAGACTAAGAATGAGAGTTTTGATCGCCACGATCTGTGTTGTCGCCGCTCTCATGGTGACAAAGGCGATGGCTGAGGTTTCATTTCGGGCATCGGTAGACAAAGTCGAAACTGCTTTTGAAAACAAGGTAACGCTGGATTTGGAAGTAACCGTATCAGATCCCCACGTCGAGACGACACCGCTGGCGCCGCCCAGCATGGTTGGTTTCAGGATCGGCGGTTCGGTTAGTTCGGTCTCCCAGGAGGCAGGTAAGATCGTACGTCACTACAAATATGAACTGTTTCCTTCAAAGAGCGGACCGGTTCAGATACCCGCATTCGCGCTGGAATACAGCGACAGTGTAGGCGTGGATACCCTTTACTCTCAGCCGATTACGGTCACCGTAGCGCAGCCGGTGCCAAAGAAGGAGCCAGGCAAGACTCCGTGGAGTATTCTCGTGATTACCGCCGTCGTGCTGGCTGCAGGCGTTTGGTGGTGGATCAGGCGAACTCAGTACGCCGCCGCTGAGACAGCGGAACCGGAGTGGCAGGCCGAATATCGCTCTCAGCTCGATGGTGCCCTCGAGTTAGCCGAACGCCAGAATTACCGCGAATTCTTTGACAAAGGCAGCCGCTTGTTAGTCGGATTACTGGAAAAAGTGAACGATACGACTCTTAAAGGAAAAACGGTGGATGACTTATGCAGCTGGGTGAGAGGGCAGGAGATGTCCGACGAACTCAAAGATATGATAACCGGATTCCTCAAGAACAGCGAAAGCGTCAAGTTCACGACGGGTCATGTCGAACCTCAGGCAGCAGAGGGACGGGTAAGCGACCTGAAAAAAATCGTGGAACGGCTATTGGCATGAGGTCGTACAACATTGTCAACCAACTTAGTCGATAAGGGAGAAGTTGCACGTGGATCAAGATATTCAGGAAATCCAAGCGGAAGTTGAGAAGAACTACGAATTCGTCGACAAACTGAAAGCGGAGATCGGGAAAGTAATCGTCGGGCAGGAATACCTGGTCGACCGCATGCTGATCGCGCTGCTGGCCGATGGCCATATCCTCCTCGAGGGTGTTCCCGGTCTTGCCAAGACACTTTCTATCAAGACGCTCTGCGACTCCATTCAGGCAAGTTTCCAGCGGCTGCAGTTCACACCTGACCTGCTGCCCGCAGATCTTGTCGGCACTATGATTTATAACCAGCACGACGGCAAATTCACCGTCAAGAAGGGGCCCATTTTTGCTAACATGATTCTTGCTGATGAGATCAACCGTGCCCCGGCAAAAGTGCAGTCGGCACTGCTGGAGTCAATGCAGGAACGACAAGTCACGATTGCGGAGACAACCTACCCGCTGCCCAAGCCGTTCATGGTAATGGCTACGCAAAACCCGATCGAGCAGGAAGGGACTTACCCGCTCCCCGAGGCGCAAGTTGACCGATTCATGTTCAAACTCAGGGTGACTTATCCCTCCAAAGCTGAAGAGCTGCAGATCATGAATCGCATGACGGTTGGCGCCACCTTTGATGTCCAGCCCGTGATCCAGCCGGAGATGATCCTCAAAGCACGTGAAGTCGTGAATCGCATTTATGTAGATGACAAAGTGAAGGAATACATTGTAGACGTGGTTTATGCCACGCGCAATCCGGAAGCTTACAATCTCGATCTCGGTGAGTTGATCGACTACGGCGCTTCGCCGCGTGCTACCATCAATCTAGCATTGGCCGCTAAAGCTCATGCCTTCATGAAAGGCAGAGGTTACATCACTCCCGATGATGTGAAGAACATCGGCCCGGATGTGCTGCGGCATCGGATTATTGTCACCTATGAAGCGGAAGCCGAAGAGGTCGACAGTGAAGCTATCGTGCAGCGAGTCTTCAATGAGGTGGAGGTGCCGTAACCGTTGCTTCCTAGTGAGATTATTCGCAAAATCCGCAGAATCGAGATAACGACTAAAAAGCTGGTCAATGATGTCTTTGCGGGTGAATACCATTCCACCTTCAAAGGCAGGGGTATGGAATTCGACGAGGTTCGCGAGTATCAGCCCGGCGACGACATTCGCCTGATCGACTGGAACGTCACCGCGCGCACCGGAATCCCGTTCATCAAGAAATTCCGCGAGGAACGCGAGCTTTCGGTGATGCTCTTGGTTGATGCCTCGTCCTCCGGCCAGTTCGGTACCCGTGATCAGCTCAAAGAAGAGATGGCCGCCGAGGTTTGTGGGCTCCTGGCATTTTCCGCCACTCGCAACAACGACAAGGTGGGGATGATCATTTTCACAGATAAGGTTGAGAAATTCATCCCGCCGCGCAAGGGCAGGGCGCATGTACTCCGCCTAATTCGCGAGATTCTCTATTTTCGCCCGACGGGACACAGTACCGACATCAGCAACGCCCTGGAATTTTTCAACCGGGTGATCAGGCGTAAGTCCGTGGTGTTCCTGGTCAGCGATTTCCTTAACTCCGGATATGCCCACGATGTCATGATCGCTAACCGCAGACACGACCTGGTGGCGATACGCATAAGTGATGAACGCGAGGCGGTGCTGGAGAATTTCGGCCTGATCGATTTCGAAGATGCCGAGACGGGAGAGATTATCACGATCGACACGGCAGACGCCGTTTTCCGTACTCAATTCACCGACAAATCGGTGACACTAAACGATGAGCTGCAGCGGACTTTTCGCCGCCTGAATATTGACTTTATCCAGCTCATCACCGGCCTCGACTACATCAAGCCGCTCACGGCCTTCTTCAAAAAGCGAGAGAAAAGATATCGGTAGGACGCCATGCGCAAGCTGTTGAAACCAATCAACCTGATTCTGGCGTCACAGGCGATAGTAAGCCTGTTCTTCGTTTTCAATCGTATTGTTGACGCCGACGAGGGGTTTTACCTCGCTGCGGCTCAGCGTGTCGCGGACGGCATGATGCCATACCGTGACTTCTTCTTTCCCCAAATGCCGCTGCTACCGTTCACATTCTTTGGCTTATCAAACTGGGGAATAAATTCGCTGCTCCTCCTGCGAATTGTCGCTGCTTTCGCGGGAGTGCTGGTGACCTATACCATGTATCGCATAGTGACGGTACAACTGAAAAACGAAAAACTCGCTGCCATTGCCGCTTTCCTGGTGGCTTTCAATGGCCTCTCGCTCAACTGGCATACGACGTTCAAGCCGTATGCCTTCGTTGATCTGTTTCTGATTGCCTCCTTCGGCCTGTTGCTTCAAGCGCGGGCACAGAAAGAGCGCCTCGGCTGGACGATATTCGCGACGATGTTGTCTCTGGGAATAGCAATCAACTTCCGCTCAATCTTTGCAGTTTTGATTCCTGTTTACGCATATTTCCTTTACACGGCAGTCAGACAGCACGACGGGGCGATGGGGAAGAACGTCATTGCAGGATTGGTTGGCTTGACGATTCCCTCACTGCCGGCATTATATTTCCTGATTGCCGGTTTTGACCAGTTCTGGTTCAATAATCTAATCTTCCATCTTCACCGCGAGCCAATCAGGCCGTTTTCAGCCCTGATTGAGCATAAGCTCCTGACTGTGGGTAAATTCATCATCCTGCCGCAAACGCTGCTGCTGCTGGGGATGGCAGGCGGGGCGCACTACTTTGTAAGAAAGAAGCTCGTGAGCTCGACTGATATCTACGCGCCCACAATCGTTGTCGGGCTGGTTATTTTCGCAGCCTACCTGATACCGACTCCGACACATCTGCAGTATTTCCAGGAGACGTTGCCGTTTTTAATAATCGCTGCCCTGCCAACGGCCGAGATTTTCCGGCGCTACGATACTCAGCGGCTGATAAGCGCGTCGGCGGGTCTATTCTACGTCGCCGGGATTTTCCCCTTTCTTTACCTATTTATCCTGGCACCGCGTGAGCACGATAAACGCATGGAATGGCCGCACATCGAGTCGGTAGTGTCGCAAATCCAATCGGAGACGCTTCCGTCGGACACGCTGCTTACCGAATGGGCCGGCTACAGCGCCCTCTCGGGTCGCAAACAGCTGCCGGGGAGTGAGCACGTTGGCTTCTATTTTCCGCTTGAAGTAGACAAATCGAATTACTCCGAGAATCACTTACTGACGAACAAAGAAATCGTCGCAGCCCTCGATCAGCAGCGCCCCAGATTGGTTGTAATCGACTACCAAATCTACCCTGAGTGGGAACCAGCGCTGCAAGCTAACTATAACTTGATAGGAAAGACCGGTGACACGTTTCTTTACAAGAGAGATGATGACTAACTTGAACAGACTTGGTCTAATGACAGCAACCGTCCTGCTGGTACTGCTGAGCGTGCCGTTATCGGCGCAGCAGGATCGCATCTCGGTCGAGTCGAAGCTTGACAAGCAATCAGTCACAATTGGCGACATTGTTACCTATACCGTGATAATTACTGCTGACACAACTTTGTCTGTTGATTCACTGGCCGTCGGCTCCAACCTCGGCGCATTTGAGATCAAGGATTATACACCGCGAGAGAGTCAGGTTGTGAGTGGGCTACGCGTTTACAAGCAGTCGTACAAAATCACTACCTTTACCACCGGTGACTATCAGATACCCTCTCTGACGATCAACTATAAAACTGCCAAGGGGGAAGTGAAATCGATAAAGACCGACCCGGTCCCGCTCAAAGTGAAATCGCTTCTGACCGGCGAGAAGGGCGAGGATATCCGCCCGATCCGCGGACCGGTTGATTTTAAGACGCCATTTCCAACGTGGTGGGTCGTGGGTGGCGGTCTTTTGATTCTGGCAGCGATACTGTTCTTCATCTTCTATCGCCGTGCGCGTAAGCCGATTGACCTTGGCGTCGAGGAGGTCGACACCAGGCTTCCCTGGGAAATTGCGCTGGATGAACTTGCGGAACTTGAGGAATCGGGACTGCTCACGAAGGGGCTCTTCCGCGAATTCTATTTCCGGTTATCGGAGATATTTCGCGGCTACATCGAGCGGCGGTACGGCATCGCTGCGCTGGAGCGTACATCCTACGAAATCATAAACGAATTCCGTTCGCTGTCGCTTGACTCGCAGGAAGAGAAGGAGATCCAGAAGCTGCTCGGCGAAAGCGACCTCGTCAAATTCGCCAAATTCCCGCCCACGACTGAGGGCGCCACCGCCCATTTCGAGGAAACCAAAGAATTCGTGATGAAAACTCGATCGCTTCCCTTCAGCTCCCAGCCGGATAGCGGCGACGCCAGAAGCATGAATGTCGAAAAAACTCCGGAGGCTACGAGCTAGTATGCTTCAGTTTGCCAGCCCATATTTCCTCTGGATGTTGCTGATCGTGCCGGTCGTCGGCTTCTTTCTCTTTCGCAAACGGCGTGAGGCAGCCATCAGATTCTCTGATATTACGCTTCTGCGCGGCCTCAAGCGCTCTACCCGTGCCCGCAATCGCAAAGTAGTGCTCAATGTGCTGCGGCTGGGAGCGCTTACGCTCTTGATCCTCGCCATGGCCCGCCCGCAGGCAAGCAAACGCATCACTGAGGTTAATTCGGAAGGCATCGACATCATGCTGGCGCTCGACATTTCCGGCAGCATGCGCGCCGAGGATTTCAAACCGCAGAATCGCCTCGTCGCCGCTAAAGAAGTTATCGAGAACTTCGTCAGTGGCCGCAAGAATGACCGCATCGGGCTGGTCGTGTTCGCCAAACAAGCCTTCACACAATGCCCGTTGACGCTCGACTATAGCGTTCTGATCAATTTCCTGCACGATGTCGACTTTGGAATGGTCGAGGACGGCACCGCTATCGGCATGGGAATCGCCAACGCGGTCAATCGCCTCCGTAACTCCAAGGCAAAATCGCGGATTATCATCCTGCTCACCGATGGCAACAACAACTCCGGTGAGATCGATCCGCTGACAGCGGCGGAGATCGCCAAAACACTCGGGATTCGCATCTACACGATCGGCGCCGGTAAACCGGGAAAGGCGCTGATTCCGATCGACGACCCGATTTTCGGGCGCCGATATCAGCAGATCGAAAGCCAGTTAAATGAAGAGGAATTGACCAAGGTCGCCAAGTTGACCGGCGGCGAATATTTCCGCGCGAAATCCGAGGGGATGCTGAAG
The DNA here is from genome assembly GCA_964468475.1 of uncultured Ignavibacteria bacterium. GTDB lineage: Bacteria > Zixibacteria > MSB-5A5 > CAIYYT01 > CAIYYT01 > JBECKX01. Next base: position 10,718 of record CAYXUL010000021.1, read on the forward strand.
AAAATATATGACCAGATCTCCGATCTCGAGAAAACTAAGTTCAAGGTAAAGGAATACCTGCAGTTCAGCCAGTTCTTCCCATTCCTGCTCTGGCCGGCGGGACTTCTGCTCGGACTGGAAGTTATCTTGAGAGAGACGGTGTTCCGGAGACTACCGTAGCAGGAGAATAATGACTGACTTGATGGACGAAATGCTTATTGCGACTGAAACCACAGTAGACGCGAGCAAATAATGAGATTTGCAGCGCCACAGTACTTTTTGGGATTCATTGCCATTCTGGTGCTTGCGATCTTTGCCTACTGGAGTGCGCGTAAGAAGAAGCGCCTGCTGGGTATCTTCGCTGACCAGAAGCTGTTGTCGGGATTGATTCGCAACTTCTCGGCGCGTCGCCGTCGCTATAAGACTACGTTTTTCTTTCTGGCGCTGGTCATTCTGGTGCTGGCAATGGCGCGTCCACAGTTTGGCACCCACATGCAGCTGGTTAAGCGTGAAGGGCAAGATGTCATGCTGGTCATTGACGTATCTAATTCAATGCTGGCCGAAGATATGCGGCCGAACCGCCTCGAACGCGCCAAACAGGAGGTACGCGGCCTGCTTGATCGTCTGCAGGGAGACAGGGTAGGAATCGTCGCTTTCGCCGGCGCGGCGTTCGTGCAGTGCCCGTTGACTCTCGATTACTCGGCGGCGCGGTTGTTTCTCGATATCATCGACGTCGACCTGATCCCTCAGCCGGGAACCAATCTGCCGGAAGCTATCAAGGTTGCCACCAAGGCGTTTAATATTCAGGAACGTAAGCACAAAGTGATGATCATAATCACTGACGGCGAGGATTTTGGCAAAGGCCTCGATGACGCCGTTGAGCAGGCGAAACTCGCCGGTGTGCGTATATATACTATAGGGATAGGCCGCCCCGACGGCGAGCCGATACCGATTCGCAACAGCCGCGGTGAAATGGTTGGCTACAAGAAGGACCGAAACGGCGAACTCATCCTGACCCGTCTCGATGAAGTCACCCTTAAACAGGTTGCAACCGCGACGGGCGGTAAGTATTATCACGCCTCCGCCGGGGAGATCGCCCTGGATGACATCTATGCCGATATCTCTCAGATGGAGAAGAAGGAACTGGAAGAGCGACTGATGACGCAATACGAAGATAGATTTCAATATATCCTCCCCCTGGCGATTATTCTTCTCGTTGCGGACGTGATGATCTCCGAACGTCGGCGCAGCAGAAATAAGGAGCAGCGCAATGCGACATCATAGTTTGACGACATTGACAATTGTCTTTACGCTTTCTCTCATTGGAGCCGCACCATTACGCGCCGATTACCGCGATCTCAACAAGGAAGGCAACAAAGCTCTGAAAGCAGACAAAATCGAGGATGCGCTGAAAAACTATCGTGAAGCCGACGTAGAGCATCCCGGCTCACCTGAGATTAGCTATAATATCGGCAATGCGCTTTACAAGAAGAACGACTACAAGGATGCGGCTGAGCGCTACGGGAAGGCCCTCAACACTGACAACGCCAAGTTCCAGGCCAACGCCTACTACAACATGGGCAACAGCCTGTTTCGGGCGGAGAAGTATACCGACGCCATCGCAGCATACAAGAAGACGCTTGAGATAAATCCCAGCGACGTGGATGCGAAGTACAATCTTGAGCTGGCTCGCAAGAAGCTAAAGGACCAGTCAAAGCAGCAACAACAGAACAAACAGCAGCAGAAGCAGAACAAGGACCAGAAGAGCCAGCAGAACAAAGACCAGCAGAATCAGCAAAACCAGCAGCAGCAGGATCAACAGCAGCAACAGCAGCAGGATCAACAGCAGGATAAGAAGCAGCAACAGCAACAGGATCAGCAACAGCAGGACCAGCAGGGCGACAAGAAGAAGCAGCAGCAGCAGGACGCCAAGCAGGGAGACCAGGAGAAACAGGGCAAGCAGGGCGACCAGAGCAAAGATCAGCAGCAGAAAGAGGGCCAGGCACAGAAGCAGGGAATGAGCAAAGAAGACGCTGAACGGCTACTGCAGGCTCTCGGCCGACAGGAGAAAGAAGTACAGAAACAGGTGCAACGGCGGGCATTCAAACCGACGGGATACAACGGCAAAGATTGGTAAGTCGGAACTCTTGTTTGTTGATTTTGAGGTAAGGCACGGTAAGTTATGTGGCGGAGAATTGTTATAAGCACACTACTGGCAATCTTATCAAGCGGCGTGGTGCTGGCTTCAGTCACCGTGCAGGCCTCAGTCAGTCAGACCCGCATCTACGACAATCAGGATCTTGAGTACACGATCTCGATCAGCGGCGACGTCAACAATTACCCGGAAATCGATCTCGACAATATGAAGGACTGGGATGTTCTCAGTTCGGGCACGACACGCAATTACACTTGGATAAATGGCCAATCGAATCAAAGCGTCGATATCACCTACCGGCTGACGCCGAGGTCCAGCGGGACGCTGACCATTCCGTCGCAGACTATAGAGATCGACGGGAAGCGTCACGTCACGAAGAGCCTGCAGGTCCAAGTGCTTAAGTCGAGTCAGCCGCAGCCACAGGCGAGAGCGACTCCTCCACAGGGTCAACGCGGCAGTGCTTCGGCCGACAATGTCGGTAAAGATGACTTGTTCCTGGAAGCTTCTGTTGATAAAGACACCGTTTACGTCAACGAGCAGATAACCTTGACCATTAAATTCTTCCGCGATGTGCAGCCCCTGCAGACACCCGATTATTCGGAACCGACCTGGACAGGATTTTGGAAAGAGGATTTGCCGCCACAACGGACCTACGCCCAGCGGGTCAACGGTCAAAACTACCATGTCAATGAGATCAAGAAGGCGCTCTTTCCTACTGCAGCCGGCACTCATACAATCGGCTCCGCCACAATAGCTGTCGTGGTGAGCGAGCGCAGTCGGCAGGATCCCTTCAGCGTCTTCAACAACTTCAACTCTCTTTTTGGCCGCTCCAAGACGGTGACTTTGCACTCAGACCCGATTAGCGTCGTTGCAATTCCCCTTCCTGAAAAAAGCCAACCGAAGAACTTCTCGGGTGCGGTAGGCCATTTCACTATATCCTCGAAAGTTGATAAGACCAAGGTAGAGGTCAACGAGCCGATTACTCTCACCCTCAAGATCAACGGCACCGGAAATGTGAAGTCAATCGTTCCACCGGATTTGCCAGACTTGCCTGATTTCCGCAGTTACGAAGCCTCGGATAACGAGAAAACGGAAAGAGTCAATTTCGAGCTTGGTGGCAGCCGCTCTATTGAGCATGTCCTGATTCCCAAACGCGCGGGAAATTATACTTTACCGGGAGTCCAGTTCTCGTTTTTTGACCCGAAGTCGAAATCGTACCAGACCGTCTCCACCAAGCCCGTTGCCGTCGAGGTCACTCCGGCGTCGGAGCGGTTTACCTCTTCGCTGCAGAATTTGCAAACCAATCAGCTCGATTTGACGGCAAAGGATATCCGCTATCTCAAGTCCGATATCGGGGAACTGCACGGTAAGAGATCTGATCCCCTTCCCACCAAGCCGCTGGCGTTCTTGCTTTACCTGGTGCCGGTAGTTGGCTATCTGGTCGTGGTACAGCAGCAGCGCCGTCGCGAAAAACTGGCCAGCGATCTGGGACTGCGTCGCCTGAAGCGCGCTCGCAAGATGGCGGAAAAGCGGCTTTCTGAGGCAAAACAGCACCTGCAGGGCGGCGAAGCTGAGAAATTCTATGCGGAAACACATAAATCGTTAATTGAGTACTTTGCCGATCGCTTCAATCTGCCGGCGCATGGTTTGACAGAGGAAAAGATCAGAGAATTCGCCGACGGGCGTCCGGACGGCAACCTGATTGACAGGATGGTGAACCTCCTCAAACAATGTGACTTCGGGCGCTTTGCTCCGGGAGGGTCGGAAGCGGAGATCATGGGCAAACTGTGGGAGGATTCGCGAGAGCTTATTGTGGAGATGGAGAAACAGCGGTGATCTGGCGTTCACTCATTCTGGTGTTGATGCTGTTTGCATCCTCACAGGCAGGAATTAATGAGGATTTTCAAAACGGGGTGAAACTCTATGATCAGGGGGACTTTCAGAGTTCGGCCAGGCAATTTCAGTCGATTATCGACAAAGGATACTCCTCGGCAGGTCTCTACTATAATGCCGGTTGTGCGTATTTTAAGGCGGGCAAACTCGGGCAGGCAATAGCCAACTTCCGCCGCGCACAGCGTCTGGCGCCGGATGACGAAGACATTCAGGCCAATTTAAAGTTCGCCCAACTCTTCGCCGTTGACAAGGTCGATCAAACGCACAGCCTTCTGAAAGACAGAATCACCGACTATCTTGGCATTATTTCCCCGAACAACTATTTCTTGATTACGTTTATCGCTATAGTCCTGTTATTTGGATACCTCGCGCTGCGGCGGATCGGTTACCTGCGAGCAGGAAATATCCCGGTGGTGATACTAGCACTGGTAGTGGTTGTATCGGTTAGCTCGATGATCTGGGTCCTTGACGAGAACTATCTCGTAAAAGAGGGTGTAATCGTTGCTAATCAGACCGACGTTCTTTCAGGTCCCGGACAGGATTTCGAGCTGCAATTCGAAGGTCACGAGGGGCTTAGATTCGAGATCCTCGACGAGCGCTCGAACTATTACCTCGGCCTGTTTGCCAATAAGCTAAAGGGCTGGGTGAACAAGTCTGATGTCGTACAAATATAGTCGAAGCCGGCCTGTGGCCGTAACGCGTTAATCTCCATAAGCTTACATTAGCCCGAATGTATTGACACTTCCCCCGGCAAAAGGTATCTTCAGCTGCCCGCATTAATGTGAGGTCTGGCAGGAGCGCAATATCAGAAATTTCGAGTGGAAGAAATTAGTCGGATTCCTGATCGCGATAGGCTTATTCTATGCGAGTATCCACAACGTAGATCTTGCTGATCTGTGGGATGCTATGAAGGGGGTCAATTTCGTGTTCATTCTATGTGCCTTCACCTGCGCGGCAACGGTCAACTGGGCCAAGGCGATGCGCTGGCGCGCGCTGGTGTTTGACGTTAAGGAAATCTCGCATATTCGCAGCCTCGCACTCTTTCACGTCACTCAGATGGTAAATCTGTCACTGCCGGCTCTTACCGGTCAGGCAGCCCGAATTGTGTTGCTGGCCCGTCAGGAGAAGCTCTCCAAAACCTTCTGTGCGACCACGGTTGCCATGGAAGTGCTTTTCGACGGGATCAGCCTGGTAGTGCTGGTATACCTTGCCTCGTTCCTGTTCGCTTTTCCCGACTGGATCAGGGAGGCCGAGATCTATGCCGCTATCGCCGTTGGCCTGATCCTGACACTTGGGATCATTACCTGGCGAAATCAGAGAGCGCTGGAGTATTTCGGAAAGAAAAAAATCAAGCGCCGTTTTCCAAGATTTTACGAAAAGCTCAAGGGCTGGGTCTCCTCCATCACCAGCGGTATGACTTCGCTGAGAAGCAGCAAGAGAATCCTCGAAGTCACTTTCTATTCGGTTATAGTCTGGCTCCTTCATGTCGGCGGGACCGTGATGCTGATTCTTGCCTTCGGGCTCAATGTCCCGGTGTGGGCTGGAGTCGTCGTCATCATCGTGAACTCATTCCTGCTGCTTATACCTCTAACCCCGGGCAATATCGGGTCCTTTCAGTTGATTGTCAAAGGCACGCTGGTGGAGTTGTTCGGCGTCGCTGCCTCACCGGCGTTTGCGTTCAGCATCATTCTCCACCTCATGGATGTCGTTCCGGCCTTTGTCGGCGGCATTTTCTTCCTGTTCAGTCATCACATTACCTTCAAGAAATTGCGCGAAGAAGCCCAGGTCGGCGCTCAGGAGGCCGAGCCGGTCGCCTGACGCAGCCTCGAATTCAGCCTTGACAATAGTAGTTGAGGCAGCCACCTTAGACAATCGCAGACGGGGAGGGTGGAACGGGTAGACTATTTCTCCCGCTCAGAGTGCCGATGAGATACTAACTCCCCCTTCGCTTAAGCTCGTAACAGTATCTGTCAGCGTCACTTATCGGAATCGAGCAGCCTATGATTCGATACAGCTATTTCACGCCGGACGATGGACTCGTGCAGGGGGAAGGCATTCAGGACTTCAAGAAGCTGCTTGAACGCCCCGAATCGGTGCTCTGGGTCGATTTGGCAGCGCCAACCGATGAAGAGTCGTACATACTTACTTCTGATTTCAAATTTCACCCACTGGCCATCGAGGATGTTCTTTCGGAAATGTCGCATCCCAAGGCTGATGACTACGACAGGTATATCTTTAGCATTGTCCAGGTCCTGGGTCCGCCGCTCGAAGAGGAAGACATAGAAGTTAAAGGGATCGGGCTGTTTCTCTCTCACAATGCCGTAGTCACAGTGCATTTTCATGAGGTGCGCTCGCTGGAGAATGTGCTGAAGCGCCTGAGCCGCGACAGCCGGTTGATCTCACGCGGCGCCGATTTTCTTTTTCATACGATAGTCGACTATATCGTGGACGCCTACTTCAGCGCGTTGAACACGCTGGAGCTGGCGGTAGATGTTATCGAGAAGGAAGTATTTGAGGATCCGAGCGAAGGAACTCTCCGCCGGATGTTCAGGATTCGCCGCGATCTCTCGATCATTCGCCGGGTACTTCTGCCGCAGTCGGAGGTAGTTTCGAAGTTCAGCAAGGAACAGTTTGATGTAATCACTCCCAAGGCTGCCATCTACTTTTCTGACATCATGGATCACCTCCACGTCTTGCTTGCAACCGCGGACAACCAGCGCGATTCGATCACTTCGGCCATGGACCTCTACTTCTCGATTATCTCTTCGAATACCAATAATGTCATGAAATTCCTCACCGTGCTCTCGGCGCTGTTCCTGCCGGCGACTTTTATTGTGGGATTCTACGGCATGAACTTCCACCAGATGCCGGAGCTGGACTGGGAATACGGCTATCCGTTTTCGATAGCGCTTATCGTCATCGTCATCGTAGCCCTGTTAGTCTTCTTCAAAAAAAGAGATTGGCTTTAAGGAATTTTCTGTTATTTTCTGCAACAAACGGACTGACCAGTCCGTCTAACAGGAAATATGAAACGAGTGCGCCAGAAAAAACGACAGATTTTGCCACCCGTGCAGAGACAACAGATGATTCTCGATGCTGCGCTGCAGATGTTCTCCCGATACGGTTATGAGTCGTGCGAAGTCGACAAGATCGCGGCATTCGCCGGAATAGGAAAGGGGACAATCTACCGTCACTTCCCCACCAAAGAGAACCTCTTTGTCAGCGTCATTGACCGCGGCTATGAGTTCCTCGACGAGAAAATGAAGGAAATGGACGAGTTCTTTGAAGCTTACGATGATTCCTGTATCAAGCTCGAAGAAATCATCACAAAGGAATTGACTTTATATGTGGATTTCTTTATCGACAACCCTGAGTACTACCGGATTCTGATGATCGAACGTCCGGAGATACGCCTAACGCTGCACGAGGAGACTATCAAAGGCCATCGCACTCATATCGGCAAGCTCGTAGACCGCATAAAGGCAGGAATTCGTGCAGAGTATCTCGTAGATCTTGATCCGAGCTTCCTGGCCTACTGCTACCTGTCACTGGCCGGCGTAATCGTTGAAAGAAAGCTGTATGGTAAACGTAACACTCTCAAGAAAGACATCCGCCACGCCGTTGATCTGCTGTTGCGTGGCGTAATTGCGCAGTAGAGAGGATGCATTCGAACTAACTACATGAAGCACCCTGGATGAGAATAGTGAAGAGGCAAATAATAAGACGATCGCAATTGCTCCTGGCTCTGGTAGTTTTCCTCCTGGCAGCTGCCACCGGCTCCGCTTTAACGATCGATGAAGCGGTCAAATTCGCACTTCAACGAAACCAGCAGTATCTGATCGCGCGATCGCAGCTGGAGAAAGCGGAGGCAGAAGTCCAGCAAGCTGAATCTGACATCCTGCCACACCTGAGTCTCAATTCCGGCTACACCCGAAATTTGATTGTACCGACCGCGGTGTTTCAGGGAATGCGCTTTAAGCTCGGTACCGACAACACCATCGATGTAGGTGTGCGAGTCACCCAGTCTCTGTGGCACAGCGGCACGGTACTGGCGGCTATCAAGATCGCCCGGCTTTACCGAGAATATACCCAGAGCGGTGTGGATCAGGCCGGAGCGGATGTAACCTTTAGTGTCAGGCGCGCCTACTTAGCCACTGTTCTCGCACGCAACAGCGTGGCCGTTTTCCAGGATGCGCTTGACGCCGCCCAGCTCAACTACGAAATGGTGCAGAAGATGCAGGAACAGGGTGTGCGGTCGGAATTCGAGCTGCTGCGCGCCAAAGTCGAGGTCGCTAACCTGGAGCCGCAACTGACGCAGTCGCAAAACCAGGCTCGTATCGCAGAGAACCAGCTCAAAAACCTGATTGCCATGAACCTCAGCGATTCCCTGCAGCTTGAGTACAGTTTCAACGACTCCACCATGCAGCAGCGGCTGGAGTTACCGCGTCTGATCGGCCTCGCGAAACAAAACAGGTCGTCGCTGGAACAGCAGGATTTGCTCCGCCAAATCACGAAAAAGGCGATCGGTGTCACCGATGCCGACAATTCTTTCAAGCTTGACCTGCAATCGCAGTACGGCTGGTCATACCAGTCGGATAATCTGAAACTTGGGCAGAGCGATCTCTGGTCGAAGCAGTGGTCGGCAGGCCTCGTGTTTACCTGGCCGCTGTTCGACGGCTTCAAGAATAAGGCCCAGGTACGCAAGGCCAAGGTTGATTATAACGATGCCGAATTGACCTACGCACAGATGCTTGATCAGCTTGAAGCCGATGTTCGCGAAGCCTACCTGCGTTATCACGAAGCCGGACAACGGCTGCAGGCGCAGGAGACAACGATCGCGGAGGCGGAAGAGGGTCTAAGAATCGCACGACTTCGCTACAGCAACGGCGTCGGCACCCAGCTTGAGGTGTTGTCGGCGGAATCCGCGCTGACACAGGCAAAGAACAATTATGTACAAGCAACTCATGATGCCGCGCTGGCCGTTTATAGCCTGCTGCATGTCACCGGAGTCGAGAACTTCGCTGAGTTGAGCAATGAGTTGGAGGAGCAATAGATGAAAGCTTGGCTGACGAAAGCAATTTTGATTCTTCTGGCCTCGGCTCTGGTTTGGGGGTGTGGCGGAAAAGAAGAGAGCACCACTCCGCTGCCGACGGTACCTGTCAAGACTGCCAAAGTCGAAGCGGGCGGAATCCATGTCGTTCGTGAATTCGCAGGAGGCCTGATTGGTATCAGTCAGGCTGATCTTCATGCGCGTGTCTCAGAATCGGTGGAGAAGCTGCCGTTTGAGATCGGTGATCGTGTAAAGCAGGGTGACGTCGTTGTCTCCCTGAACAAGGGCGGCAGCACCTCGCGTTATTATCAGGCGCAGGCCACCTTCGAAAATGCCCGCAAGAACTTCGACAAGATGAAGAATCTCTTTGAGCAGAAGGCGATCTCCGAGACTGAGTTTGACAACGCTCAGAGTCGTTTCGAAGTTGCCCGCGCTGACTTCAAAAGTGCCCGTGATCAGGTTGATATCACCTCGCCAATCACTGGCCGGCTAGTAGAACTTGACGTCCAGGTCGGCGACGTTCCCAAGCTGGGGGACGTAGTTGCGCGTGTCGCGAGGGCCGATACTCTACACATGAATTTTGGCGTGCCGCAGAATCTGGTAGATAAATTCAGGCTGGGTATGACCGGGGAGTTGACGGTGGCATTTGATTCAGTAGTTCACAATTGCACGGTAACCAAGGTTTCCAGCGCTGCCGACCCGGATACCCGCACCTTCACCATCGAAGCATCCGTCCCCAACAGCAACGGTGTGCTGCAACCGGGAACGTTTGCGAAGGCGAGCTTCATCGTGGATAACAAGCCGGACGTGCTGACGATTCCGCAGAAAGCACTCCTTTCCGAGGAGGGAATCTACTCGGTGTTTGTCGTCGAAAACGATACCGCCTATGCCCGCACGGTTGACGTTGGCATAAAGAATGGCGTGAATGCTGAGATCACTTCCGGCCTCAAGGCCGGAGAAGAAGTTGTGCAGTTGGGACAGAATTTCCTCTCCGACGGCTACCCCATTGTTCGCTCGGAGAAGTAGAAGGCAAATCCACCTATGATACTCTCCCGCGTAGCTGTTAATCGACCCGTCTTTGCCACCATGGTGGTGCTGGCGCTGTTGGTGCTGGGCGCCTTCGCGTTCCGTGGCCTCAGCATGGAGCTGTTCCCTGACATCGAATTCCCGATTATTACCGTCACCGCCACCTATCCGGGTGCTTCACCGGAGACGATGGAAACGGAGGTCGTTAAGAAAATCGAAGATGCCATCAATCCTGTGAATGGCATTAAGCACATCACCTCCACTTCACGCGAGGGAATCGCCTTCATCATTGTCGAATTCGAGCTTGAGGTGGACGACAATGTCGCCGCCCAGGATGTCCGCGATAAAGTGGCGGGAATACAGCCCGATTTGCCGGAAGATCTCCAAGATCTTGTTGTGCAGAAGTTCGATCCGACCGCGCAACCGATTATGTCAATAGTGCTTTCGGGGGACATGTCGATCAGACAGCTCACGGTGATAGCGAAGGAGACAATCAAGAAAGGTATCGAGAATATCGAGGGCGTGGGTAATGTGGAGCTTGTGGGCGGCGAGGAACGCGAGATTCTGGTTCAACTCGATCTGAGCGCGCTGGAAGCCCTCAACCTCTCGATCTTCGACGTACAAAATAAGCTCGCCGCCGCCAGCCTGGAAATCCCGGCAGGCAATCTCAAACGCCGCGGACAGGAACTGACGATCAAGACTCTCGGCGAAATCACCTCGCTCAAAGAGCTCGAGAACTTCGTCGTCAAGGATGACGGCAAGGTCCAGGTGCGTCTCCGGGACATAGCCCAGGTAAAAGATACTACCGAAGAGTTGACCTCGTATTCCCGTCTCAATGGCGCCAGGGCGGTTGGCTTGAATGTAATCAAGCAATCAGGCGCAAATGTTGTCGATGTGGCACATGCAGTCAGAAGTACGCTGGCGAGCCTGCGTGACAGAATTCCCAAAAATGCAAACGCAGCGGTAGTCGTGGACAATTCCGTGTTCACTGAAGACGCGGTCGATGATGTGATCACCAACATGATTTATGGTGGCATCCTCGCAATTATCGTGATTTTCCTGTTCCTGGCTGATGTTCGACCAACGATCATCTCGGCAATTGCCCTGCCAACCTCCATTGTTTCAACCTTCATCATTATGGGCGCACTGCATTTCAGCCTGAACTTCATGACGTTGCTGGCACTGTCGCTGGCTGTGGGGTTGTTGATAGATGATGCAATCGTGGTGATCGAGAATATCTACCGCCACTTCGCGATGAAGAAGTCACCCAAGCAGGCGGCTCTCGATGGAACCTCCGAGATTGCTCTGGCCGTACTGGCGACCACATTCACAATTCTGGTGGTGTTTGTGCCTGTGGCTTTCATGAAGGGAATCGTCGGCCAGTTCTTTTATTCGTTTGGCATTACCGTGGCCGCGGCAGTTGCTTTCTCGATGTTTATCGCTTTCTGGTTGACTCCGATGCTCTCGTCGCGGTGGCTCACCAAGGAAAATGTCCATCACGAGGGCACCCGGAACCCGATTTATAGAGTCACCAATTGGTGGAATACTTCTTTCGAAAAAGTGCGTGACTATGTTAAGGTCGCGATCAGGTTTTCACTAAAGCATCGTTGGCAGGTCATGATCATCGCGATAGTCACCTTTGTTGGCAGCTTGTTCCTGGTGCGGTTTATTGGCGTAGAATTCGTGCCCGCTTACGACAGGGGTGAATTTTTTATGTCCTTCGAAGCCGCTCCCGGCACCAGCATTGAGGAGACGGCTGATATGGCGCGGGGACTGGAAAAGGCCATTGAGAAACATCCGGAGGCTAAGGATATCTATCTGACCATCGGTACAGGCAACCTTCCTAAGAACCAGGGGCTGATCACGGTGAAGCTTGTGGATCTGTCGAAGCGCAGCAAGTCGTCATTCGAGCTGATGGATGAGCTTCGCAGCGAATTGGCCGATTACGCAGGCTTCAAGCTGACGATGACTGGACAAGAGTCGCAGGGAGGTGGCAACCTGCCAGTCGAGATTTCCGTCTCAGGCGAAAAACTTGACCGCCTGGTAACGATCGCACACGAAGTTGAGGATTCCGTCCGTGCCACGCCGGGGGCTGTTGAAGTTGATAACTCCCTGGGTTCCGGTAAGCCGGAATTGCAGGTGTCGCTGGACCGGGACAAGATTGCCGATCTGGGGCTTAATGTGCAGCAGATCTCACTGGCGATGCGCTATCTGGTAAACGGCGTTGTGCCTTTCCGTTTTCGTGAGTCGGACAAGGAAGCTGACGTTCGTCTGCAATTGCGGCCGGAAGATCGTAATGATCTCTCCGATCTCTCCCGAATCCTGATTCCATCGAGCAAAGAGATCAACGGCAAGCATGGACAGCAGTTCCCGCTCAGCTATGTGGCCGACTTCAACGAGGCCAGCGCCTATTCCGAGATCACACGATATGACCGACAGAAGACGATCAAAGTCACCGCCACCAATTCCGGGCGAACGGCGGGAGATGTCCGCGCGGAAGCATTCGCCAAAGCCTCAAAGATACCCACACCTCCCGGCTACAGAATCTATGCTACCGGTCAGGCGGAGCAGCAGGCCGAGTCTTTCGGCTATCTGATGGATTCCCTGGTGCTGGCTATCATTTTGATCTTCCTGGTGCTGGCATCCCAGTTCGAGAGCTTCACCGACCCGTTCTCTATTATGCTCTCCCTGCCGATGTCGCTCCTGGGTGCCTTCCTGGGCCTGCTGATATTCGGTTCCTCGATCTCGATTGTCTCTTTGATCGGTATCATCATGCTGATGGGACTGGTCACCAAGAACGCGATTCTGATGGTCGACTTCGCCAAGCAAGAACTAGCGCGGGGCGTCAATCGTCAGGATGCGTTGGTGGATGCCGGCGGTATCAGGTTCCGGCCGATCATGATGACTACCCTGGCGATGATTTTCGGGATGCTGCCACTGGCGCTTGGATTCGGTCCCGGCGCCGAACTACGTGCCGGTATTGCCCGGGCGGTGATCGGCGGCTTAGCAACCTCAACCGGATTGACCCTGATTGTCGTACCAGTCGTGTACAGTCTCTTGGACGATTTCATCCATAAGGTGACCGGCAGGGGGAAACTCGACACGAGCACATCTGGTGAAGGCAAAACGGTTGGTTAAAACACAGCAAGCGATTACCCCGAAGGAAACAATCAGCTTCGATCAGATTCCCGGCAGCAGGAAGCTCTTTCTCGATTTTCTGGCTGGCAAGACCTCGGACTATTTCCGCTACGATTTCAATTCCGATGATGACTTGCGGCAGCTACAGCAGAAACTCTCTGAGCGTGAATTCGATCGTGAACGTATCGTTGCCGTTCTGACCGAGCAAAACAAACGCTATGGCGCCGGCGAGCGCACTCTTCAGAACATAAGGAAGCTTCGCAAGCCAGACACTACTGCGGTATTCACCGGGCAGCAGGTGGTGATGTTTGGCGGACCGCTCTACACCTTTTACAAGGCCGCCCTCGCCGTATGCCTGGCCGATACCGAGTGCCGCAAAGTACCCGGTAACGTCGTGCCGATTTTCTGGATGGCTGCCGATGATGCCGATTTCGATGAAGTTGCCAATCTCACGCTGCAAACCGATGATGACCGCCTCGCTGAGCTTACTTACAAACCGGAAGACTCGGTTGTCGGTAAGCCAATGTCTGAAGTTACTCTTGATAAAGGAGTCGAGATACTTCTCGACGAGTACGAGCAATTGCTGCCGGACACCGAATTTCGCCCGGAATTGATGGACGTCCTGCGCGAGTGTTACCAGCCGGGAGAGTCAATAGTCACTGCATTTGGAAAATACATGATGCGCCTGCTCGGCGATACCGGGCTGGTGCTGATTGATCCCAGCGATGCTGAATTCCGCAAACTGGCTGAACCGGTGTTCCGCACAGAACTACAGGTCAGAGAGCGGGGAGCTCAGCTCGTAGAGCAATTTAATCAGCGTCTGGAGGCTAAGGGCTACCATCTCCAGGTTGCCAAGCCGGGTGACTATGCCAACCTCTTCTACTACAACGGCACTCGCACCAAAGTCTACTTTGCCGATGGTGGGTTTACTATCGATGACAAGTTCGTATCGCAAAGCGAACTGGAAGCTGAGCTGGCAAAGTCACCGCAGTTGTTTTCGCCCAATGTGTTCCTGCGTGCGATCGTCCAGAGCCACATCTTTCCAACGCTGGCCTATTTCGCGGGACCTGCGGAGGTTGCCTATTTCAGCCAGATCAGGGAGCTGTTCCAGCTGTTCGGCGAAGAGCCTCCAATAATCTATCCCCGCTTTTCGGCGACTCTGATTGAGGCTAAAGTCAGGCGGCTGCTGGAGAAATACGATTTAGGGTTTGCGGACTTCACCGGCGATCACGGCCAGTTAGCGACATCACTGCTGGAGGAATCATTCCCGTCAGTTTTCACCGAGAAGTTCAAGGATTTACGCGTTGAAGTGGAGCGAAGGCTTAGAGACATTCGCAGTAGACTCGACAAGGATGATCATGGGCTCCTCAACAATGCCGAGCGGATGTCAGCCCGGATCGACGGCGAGATTCAGAAATTCGAAGAAAAAGTGTTTCAAGCCCACCGTAAGAAGAACGAAATCGTGCGCAGCCAGATTGAGAGAATTGGATTTCATCTCTTTCCAAATGGAAAACTGCAGGAACGATTGTTCAGTCTAAACCATTATATAGCTAAGTACGGTTTCGGTATTGTTCGCGAAATCTATGACCGGGTCGACTGTAACAGCAAGGTGCATCATTTGATCAACCTGCAGTAATCAACTCCTGGAGCTACGATTGATGAAAATTGGAATTACGTGTTATCCTGTCGTCGGCGGGTCCGGTATAGTTGCCACCGAGCTGGGAATGGCGCTGGCTGCCAGGGGCCACCAGGTGCATTTCATCTCATACCAGCTTCCATTCCGTCTTGACCAGTTCCGCGAGAATGTGTTCTTCCACCAGGTAGAGATTTCCTCGTATCCGTTGTTCAAATATCCGCCCTATACACTTTCACTTGCGGCAAAGATGGCTGATGTTGTCTGCCGCTGGAAGCTTGATCTGCTGCATGTTCACTATGCAATCCCGCACGCAACCGCGGCATTTCTGGCCAAGCAGATTGCCCGCGATTGCCATATCAAGGTTGTCACTACGCTTCATGGTACGGATGTCACTCTCGTCGGTAGCGAACGGTCGTTCCACGAAATCACTCGCTTTGCACTGGAAGCCTCCGATGGTCTGACCGCGGTGTCCGAGTCGATCAAGAATCAGACCTACGACGTGTTTGATATCAAGCGCCCAATTGAGGTGATTCCTAACTTCGTCGATACCGAGGAATTCAAACCCAATCCCGACAAATGCTCGCGCGAATGTTTTGCGCAGCCCGACGAGAAGATAATCATGCACGCTTCCAATTTCCGCCCCGTCAAGCGCGCCAAAGATGTAGTAGAGGTCTTTCACACGGTACGAAGTAAGCTGAAAGCAAAACTGGTTCTCGTTGGAGATGGTCCTGAAATGGCGGCAGTAGAGGATCTGATTAACAACTACGACTTAACCGAAGATGTTCACCTGCTCGGCAGCCAGAATTCGGTCGAGTCGATTCTGCCGGCAGCGGACCTGTTCCTGCTGCCTTCGGAAACCGAGTCATTCGGCCTCGCCGCTCTGGAGGCAATGTCATGCGGAGTGCCGGTGATTGCCAGCGATGCCGGAGGCCTTCCAGAGTTGATTACCGATGGAGAAGATGGCTACTTGTGCCGGGTTGGAGACGTTGATGGGATGTCGCGGACAGCCATCGACCTGCTGAGTGATGAGAACAAGCTTGAAGCCACAAAGAAGGCAGCCCGCAATACAGCGGTCACCAAATTCCCCGTGGATCGAATTGTTCCAATGTATGAGAATTTCTACTTACAGGTAGCCTCAGGCAGGGTGAAAGAAATTGTCGGCTGATTTCCCGAAGGCTGAGTGCCTTGCCATCGCCGCACATCGCGACGATCTGGAGATCACTTCCGGCGGTCTGATCACCAAATTCGGTGATATGGGCAAACGCGTGGTGATGCTAGATCTCACTGCAGGTGAGATGGGCTCACAAGGGGATGCAGAGCTTCGTGAACAAGAAGCGACCGCCGCCGCCGGGGTTCTCGGTGTTGCGTCGCGTGAAAACCTGGGGCTCCCCGACGCATACCTCAAACACGACCACGACACCCGCGCCGCGATCGCTCAGAAAATACGTGACCACAAACCGGAGCTGGTAATCCTGCCCCATTGGGAACAGCGCCACCCCGATCATCGCGTCTGCTCACAGGTGGGCTACGACGCCTGCTATTATGCCGGTCTGAAGAATGCCAAGCTTGAGGGAGAACCACATCGACCAAGGAAAATCCTCTATGCCATCTACTACGGACTGGTTGAGCCGAACCTCGCAGTCAACATCACCGATCAATTCGAGCGCAAGCTGGAAGCCATCAAATGTTACAAGTCTCAGTTTCCCCGTGAAGGTCGCGACAACAAGGTTTTTGTTCCCGGCATCGACGTGTTTGAATTCGTTCGTTCTCGCGATCGCGTTTTGGGGATGAAAATGCGTGTCGGCTTCGCGGAAGGCTACATTCAGAAAGAAATCGTAGGCGTTGAAAATCCTCTCGATCTTATCGGTTTCTCGATCTGAGCCTCGCTTGACATTGGCCGTCAACTCCGTTACCATGATACGACATTTTTGGGGGAATTTCTGCGAATGCTCGCTTTGGCGGAGCTATCGCTCATGAAACCTTAAACTGCTTTGGTGATTACTATGCAGCGGAAGAGGATGGGGCCCGGTGGCTCCCGCGGACTTCAAATCCGTTGGCAGGCGTTTACCGTCTGCGGTGGGTTCGACTCCTACCCCTTCCGCCATTAATAGTCAGAAAGCCTATGCCAAACGATGATCTCAGAATACTACCTTCCGTCGATGAGTTGGTGAGCAATGAAGCTCTCGCAGGCTTCAACCGCAGCCTCTCGCGTGTCGTCGTCACTTCGATAGCACGAGTCGTGCTGGAGAAGTTTCGCGAACAGATCTCGCAGGGCAAGAGCGGAGTCACTCGGGAGAAGATTGTCAAAGCGCTGGTTACTCAGCTCAGCGATTTTGAGCGACGCCGTATCACCAGGGTCATCAA
>CAYXUL010000021.1:28058-46262 GCA_964468475.1 uncultured Ignavibacteria bacterium
GGCTTCCGAATACCAGATATCATCAGGCGCGCCGGCGCTAAACTGGTGGAAGTGGGTACGACAAACAAGGTGACGCTTGCGGACTATAAAGATGCCATCACCCCCAAGACCGCCATGATTCTCAAAGTGCACCAGTCTAATTTTAAGATCAGTGGTTTTGTTGAGGAGGTCGACGCAAGAGAGCTTGCCGGGTTAGCCAGTGATCATGACTTAGTATCGGTTTATGACCTCGGCTCCGGCTCGTATTATCAGACTGAGAAGTTTGGTATGGAGCGCGAACCGAATATTACCTCAGCTCTCCGGACTTCCTGCGACTTGGTCTGTTTTTCCGGAGATAAGCTATTCGCCGCCTCGCAGGCGGGGATAATCCTCGGCTCGCTGGAACGAATCAAGAAATTGAACAAGAACCCGATCTATCGCACCCTCAGGCTCGACAAACTTACCCTGGCTGTCCTGGAAGAAGTTATCTTTGCCTATCTCCGCGAAGAAGACCGCGAGATGCTTCCGCTCTGGAAAATGATCTCTATCCCAATCTCCGATTTGCGGAGGCGCGCTGAAGAAGCCAGGGAGCAGCTTAAGGCTAAGCTGGAAGTAACTGTCGAGGCCTTTGAATCGACTCCCGGCGGAGGTTCTTTGCCCGGTGGAGCCCTGGAATCAGTCGCGATCGCGATTACTCCACAAATTTCTCCGTCCGCATTTCAACGAAAACTGCTCGCCGCCGATCCTCCGCTGGTCGGTGTGGTCAAAGATGACCGCTTTTGGGTAGACCTGCGCACCGTCGCAGAGTCTGAATACGCTGATCTGATCCGAATTTTACTCTCCGTAGCCTGAGGGCAACCAATGTTCACCATCGCCACTGCAGGACATATCGACCACGGCAAATCAAGCCTGGTGCTGGCTCTGACCGGCACCGACCCGGATCGTCTGCCTGAGGAGCAGGAACGCGAAATGACGATCGAGCTGGGTTTTGCTTCGTTTCAACTCAGCAACGGCGATCCCGTCGGTATCATCGATGTGCCCGGCCATGAGCGTTTCATCAAGACGATGATCTCAGGAGTCGGCGCGATCGATATGGTGCTTCTGATCGTCGCTGCCGATGACGGTTGGATGCCGCAGACTCAGGAGCACCTCTCGATCCTGAGCTACCTGGGGGCACGATTGGGGTTGGTCATACTCACCAAGGTTGATTTAGCAGACTCTGACTGGATCGAGTTGGTACGCGCTGACATTCGCAGCAAAACCAGGGGCACCTTTCTTGAGGGCTGCAATATCATTGAGTTCTCCAACGTAGATAACCGCAATCTCGATGTCATTCGAAGCGAAATCGAAGCAACTCTCCACAAGACTCTTCGCCAGGTCCCGGATGACTCAGCGCGACTCTTTGTCGACCGGTCATTCACGGTCGCGGGCACGGGTACGGTAGTCACTGGAACACTGCGTGAGGGTGATCTAAAGGTAGGACAAGAGGTTAAGCATTACCCGTCGGGCCGGATTCTGAAAATCCGCTCGCTACAGAGCTTCTACTCCGACCTCCGGAAAGCCGAACCCTGGATTCGTCTCGCCGTTGGCCTCCAGGGTGCGGAGCGTAATCTGGTGCGGCGAGGAGACCTGATATTCTATCCTCCCGAGTTAGCGGAGTCAGACCGGTTGGCTGTGAAAATTCTGCCGGAAAGAGATCAGATTCGCTACATCAAGCACAATCGTGAGATCACCCTTCTGCACGGCACCCGCGAAATTGATGGACGCCTGATTTTGCCGAGCCCGGAAATTGTCTGTGATGATGGTTCCTACCTGGCGCTGGTCCGTCTGAATGATCGAACTATCGCCAAGTCGGGTGATCGCTTTGTCCTGAGGCTGCCAACGCCATCACTATTGATCGGTGGGGGCCAGGTGATTGACCCTGTTCCGGGAAAAGTAGTACGGCGCGATATGAGTTTCTGGGAGATGTTAAAACAAGCGGTCTCTCTCTCCCCGCGTGCGATGGTGCAGTATGAGTGCTCGCGCCGCTTTATAGTGCCGAGATCTGAATTGCTTAAACAAACGCTCATACCCAAGCCGGATATCGCAGCGGCCGTCGAGGAATTGTTGGGTGACGGCACTATACTGCAGACTGATGATCTTATCGTGCAATCCAGCAGGTGGCAGGATGCACTTGACTCATGCAAACGAAATCTGGCTGAATTTCACACCGCTAACAAGCACCTCAAGTCAATGCCACTTCCACAACTCTACTCGCAATTGAATCTACCGGAGCAAGTGGCAGATCTGATTGTTGCCGAATTGGAGTCTCGCGGCGAGGTGGAACGCGCGGGTCCCGGTTTGAGAAAGTCCGGCTTTGCGGCCGGTTTGACGAAGGCGCAGGCGGAAACCAGAAAAACGATGCTGGCGAAATTCGGCAGCAACAAACGTACTCCAATAAATCGCAAGGACTTGCTGGCGGTTGCTGACGACGCTCAAGCTGTCTATGGATTTCTCAAACAAGCAAACGAGATAGTCGATGTTGACGGCCTGGTGTTCCTGCGAGATGACTTTGAGTCGATGGTTGCCGAGATTAAAGCTCACTTGACCCGTAATGAGACTATCACGGTCTCGCAAGCGCGCGATTTGACAGGCAGTTCAAGAAAAGTTGTCGTGCCGTTGCTGGAGGAACTCGATCGCCGCCGTATCACGAAACGCGATGGCGACTACCGGAGGCTGGTCGAGTGAGCACGACTCGCAAACTCTTTTACGGCGGTCGCATCATCACCATGGATGAAAAGAATCCGACCGCTGATGCCCTCATAACCGAGCAGGACAAAATTATCTGGGTGGGTTCGGGACACGAACTTTCCGCGGTACCCTCCGATAGCTACGAGATGATCGACCTCGACGGTGCAACGATGATCCCGGGGCTGATCGATTCGCATGTCCACCTGGTATACTGGGCGCTGTCGCGCTATCAGGTTGATCTTGACGGCGCCACCTCGTATGAGGATGCCCTCAGGAGGATCAAAACCCATCTTAAGACTCATTCGCTTCAGGGAAAGCAGTGGTTCCTCGGGAAAGGCTGGAAGAAGGATCAATGGAGCAAGCCGCGCTGGCCACATCGACAGGAGCTTGACAAGCTGATACCTGACCGGCCCGCGGCGATTTTCTCAAAGGATACCCACGTGCTCTGGGCAAACAGCAAGGCATTGGAGGTCGGAGGAATAACCCGAGATTCTCGTGCTCCTGACGGTGGCGAAATCCTGCGCGATCGGGACGGCGAACCGACGGGCGTTCTGCTTGATGAAGCCTACAAGCCAATCTGGGACAGGCGCCGTGAGCCTACCACGGCGCAACTGAAAAAGATTCTAACGGATGGCATCAAAGAACTGCATCGCCTCGGCTGCGTGGGAGTCTGCAATTTTGATTTCGAAATCGATCGTTTCTCGCTTTTTCAGGAGCTAGACACCGCCGGTAAGCTTCCACTACGAGTCCGCAACTATCTACCAATCAAATACGTCGATGAGGTGATCAAACTGAATCTGCGCAGCGGCTTTGGCTCCGACTATCTGAAGTTTGTGGGAATGAAGATATTCGCCGACGGTGCTCTGGGATCACAGACAGCGCTGATGTTCGAGCCCTTCAAAGGAAGCAGGGGCAATTGTGGCCTGGAAGTAACCTCTCCGGATGACTTGTTTTATCTGATCAAAGCCGCAACGCGAGCAGGCTTGGCGTGTGCCATTCATGCGATCGGCGATCGCGCCAATCACCAGGTGCTCAATGCCTTGGAAAAGGTGGGGAAACATCCCGCAAAACTGTTTCATCATCGCATTGAACATTGCCAAATTGTCAAAGCGCACGATTTGCACAGATTTGCCAGGCTGGGTGTGACAGCTTCGATGCAGCCGAGCCATGCGCCGTCCGATATCGATATTATGAAGAGATACCTCGGCGCCAGAATCAGGGATAGCTATCGATTTCGCTCACTTGCGAAGAGCGGCGCTTTGCTTGCATTTGGCTCTGACGCCCCCATCGAGGAGTTAAATCCACTGCATGGCATTTATGCTGCGACAACCGGCAAGAGACTTAATGGTGGCCAAAGCTACAACCGCGGCGAGACCGTGAGTGCGCGTGAGGCGTTGAAGGGCTTCACACTGAGCGGTGCGATGGCAGTGGGTGAGTCGGCCGGGAGAGGTAGTCTGACAGCAGGAAAGAAAGCCGATTTGGTAGTTCTTGACCGCGACCCGCTTCGGTCAAAGCCGAGTGAACTGCTGAAAACGAACGTGCTGGCGACAATCGTTAATGGTGAGTTTCGATATGCAGCCGAGGGAATGCTGCACTGAATAAGGGTGAGGGAGTAAGATCATGACCCGTTTCAAAATGCACGCAAAGTACATATTGTCGATAGCCGCTGCGCTGCTTTCCGCCGTTGCGGGTGCTGCCGGCGCCGAGCCGGTTACCAAGGTTTACGTGCCCACCGGGAGCAGCAATGAAGTGATAATCTTCGGCAGCGAATCCGACAACCTGATTCGTCGTTACAATGCCGAGTTCGAAGCCGACCGTGCTTTCGCCAAACCCGACAACTCAGAAGTATGGCTATTCGGACCTCAGAGTACACAATGCGAGGTGATAAATGCCACCTCCGATCGCCTCGTGAAAGTTTTTGACACTGAAATTGAAGTAAAAAAAATCGTCTTCTCACCAGACGGTACTTACGGTTTCGCGATTGGCTACCAAACCAAGGCCGCGGGGCTTCAGGTCTTCGCCGTTGACTGCGAAAACTATGAGCTTCTCTATCCGTTGACGGAGGTCAATGATGTCGGCGACGTGGCAGTGACCGCCGACTCACGTAAAGTGTGGATCTCTTCCGTCAGCAAAGGCACCATCACCAGCTTCAATATCCCCAGCTTCGAGCAGGGCGAGACAGTGTATGTAGGCCCGGAGCCGGTTGACCTTGAGATGGTCGACAGCGGCAAAGTCCTGATCGCAGTCTGCCGTGGTCTGGCGAAGGGTGAGAATGGTGGCGCACAGCTTTCGGCAGTGTCACCGGCTGACGGAACGCCACTTTGGATCAACAATAACTTGGGAAGCTCGCTGTCTGAGCTGGCAATCGGGAATAGCGCCGGGCGTTTCGTCTTGACTTACTACACACCCCTGCTTGATCCGCCCTCTAACATCCGTGAGTTCTCGGGAAAGCTAACTTCGAAGGGTCTTTTTGGAACGGAGCAGTCACACTATTTGTTGGGACAGCAACCGCACTCCGGGCTGCTGCTGCCAGATCAGCATAGCTGGATCGCCTGTGATCCGGATGAGGGGATCATATCATTGAATCTCGAATCAGATTCTCTGCAGCAGCTCCCTGACTATCTTGCCGGGGCAAAGCCTGACGCAATTGCGCTGGTGTCAATTGACGTTGACAGGAAGCTTGCCGAGATTAATTCGGAATTGGCCGCTGACTCGATAAACGAGAACGTACCTGAGAAACTACTCGAGCTTGCCTATCTTCAGAAGACTGCCGGCGACAATAACGAAGTCGTGACGACATACAAACGCATTATCGAGGGCTATTCAGCCAGTTATGCCGCGATTGAGGCGGGACTGGAAATGTCGAAATTCAGCTACAACGACAAATTCTTCATTCAATCTGCCGAATACGCAGTCAAGGCGATGACAACGCTCGCCGATTATCTGGCGGCTACCGCCACCCCGCAAATGCCCCCTGCCAGTGATCTAAAGCTCACGGTTGAAAGACTGGCTCAGCTATCAGACCAGTTCGGCAAAGACTACCTGAAAGATGTTGCCAGGAAATTCCTCGATTTATCGGTGCAAAGTCAGACTCTTGCTAACCTCTATTTCGATATCGGTTTTCACCTTTACCGAATCAAAGAGGAGGGCACAGCCCGCAAGTGCTTCACCGAAGTTAAGAGTCAGTTAACTGCCATTGATGACCCTGTTGCGGTGCGCGGCCTCTCAGCGCGCCTCGCGTTGGCCACCGGCGAAGCGGCTGTGTATTACAAAATTAAGAAGATGAAAAACGCGCCCACTCTTGATGGCGTCTTGAGCGAATGGAAAGATGTCAAGCCGATAGAGATGTCAGCCACCAACGGCTGGTACTATGGCCGCGCGGGCTGGCGTGGCAACGAAGATCTCTCCGGGGCACTTTACGTCGCTTACAACGAGAGTGATATCTTCTTCGCAGGTTCCATTCTTGACGATTCGCTGGTGAATCTGCCGGGCGGTAAAGGCGACTTGGTCAGGATCTTCCTTGATCTACGGCCCAATTCCGGCAATTTCTTTTTCCGCGACAAGAGTTGCGACCCGGGCTGTTTCCAGTTCTCCGTAATTGCACCAACTTCTACACAACCGAAAGCCAGACTCAACACCGATTTGCAGGCACCCTACCAGATAGCCAGCTCTCGCACCGCGGGCGGGTACGATTTTGAATTGCGTATTCCGCTGGTTGCCTTCGGCAAGTGGTTCAGCAGCGATTCCAAACGAATAGGGCTGGGCATTGAGCTGGTCGACAACGACAATCCGGAAGATCCTGAGGAAGTGAAGGCCCTCGGATTTGTGCTGCCCACAGATTCGCCGGACGGTACTCCGCAACCGTTACTCTTTGGCGTGGCCGAGCTTCAATAGCAACTACTCGGTAATCCAGGACGTAATATCTCTGGATCGGACACACGGTGAGGGCTCTTTTTAGTTGACCTTGCGCTCCGGTTTAGCCACTTTTATTGTGTCGGAGGAAGAAGTCCGACACGGCTGACAGCGGAATTGCGATTAGCATGCCGCTGTCAGGTTAAGCTCTTCGGAAGGAGCGGTCATGAGGTCAATTCTCAAACTTTTCAGCATAATACTGGCGCTGACGGTACTGAGTTCATCACTGGCAGCGAATACCGTGAAAGTGATGACAATTGACGGCCCAATCGGTGCCATTACGCTTAAGCATTTCGAGAGGGCGTTGAAGGACGCCGAAAGGGATAATTCCAGCGCGCTTGTCATCAAGCTGAATACGCCGGGCGGTGTCATGGAGACGACGTTGCGAATCACCACCGGTATCATGAACTCGAAAATACCGGTGATCGTCTGGGTGGCTCCCTCGGGCGGCAGGGCGGCCTCCGCGGGAGTATACATCACCTATGCCGCACATGTCTCGGCAATGGCATCCTCGACCAACATCGGTTCGGCTACGCCCGTTACGATGGGCGGTGGCGAGATGGACAGCTCGATGGCTCACAAAGTCATAAATGACGCCGTCGCTAATTTGAAGGCAGCCGCCGAGAAACGACACCGCAACGGAACCTGGATTGAACGCGCCGTCCGCGAAGGGGCGAGTTTACCGTACTACGAGGCCATCGATTCCAACGTCGTCGATTTCCAGGCTGACAACATGACGGAGCTTCTCGACAAGGCGGATGGCAGGGTGGTGGCCATGGCGAATGGTGAGGATACCCTGCATGTGGCTGGCGCGACGCCCGAAGAGGTGAATGCCACTTTCTCCGAGGCCATCCTGGCAATCATTACGAATCCCAATATAATCTTCATTCTCTTCTCCCTGGGATCGCTGGGACTAGCTATTGAGCTCTATAATCCGGGAGCTATTTTCCCCGGAGTGGTGGGCGCGATTTGCCTGATTATTGCACTGTTCGGCATGCAAACCTTGCCGATTAATGTTGCGGCGCTGGCGCTGATCATACTCGCCATTGTGCTTTTCCTGCTGGAGATCAAAATAACCAGCTACGGAATGTTGACCGTCGGGGGGATAATATCCCTGGTTCTGGGAGGGCTTATGTTGGTTGATAGCCCCGAACCCGCACTGCGAGTTTCGCTTTCGGTGATATTTACCGTCGCGATCTGCACGGCCTTGTTCCTTGTCGTTGTTCTTGGACTGATCGTGCGCTCTCATCGCAAACAGGTTGCCACCGGCTTTGAAGGCATGGTGGGGAAGATCGGACGGGTGGCGGAGCGCATCGATAATGAAGGTATGGTCTATGTCGCCGGAGCGCTCTGGAAAGCCATAGCAGACGAACCGATCGAAGCGGGTGAAAAAGTCAAGATTGTGTCAGGCGAGCATCAGATACTCGTTGTTGAAAAATTGGCAGCTCATAAGGAGGCCTAAATGTCTGGTGGTATAACTGTTATTATTGTCATAATCGTCTTCGTACTTTTTGTCTTCCTCAATGCCATTCGCATTCTGGCTGAGTACGAACGAGGCGTAATATTCCGTCTGGGGCGTATGGTGGGAGTGAAGGGCCCCGGCCTGATTCTGCTGATTCCCTTTATTGACCGGATGGTGAAGGTTTCTCTGCGAACATACACGATGGATGTTCCTCCGCAAGATATCATCACCAAGGACAACGTGACGGTGAAGGTTAACGCGGTAATCTACTTCCAGGTGATGGACCCCTCCAGCGCGATCATCAACGTGGAGGACTATTTCTATGCAACTTCGATGATTGCCCAGACAACGCTACGTTCCGTGCTGGGCCAGGTCGAACTGGATGACCTGCTTTCCAACCGCGATGAAATCAACCACCGCCTGCAGAAAATCATCGATGAACAGACTGAACCGTGGGGCATCAAGGTTTCTGTTGTAGAGGTCAAGAATGTTGACCTTCCAACCGAGATGACTCGCGCCATCGCCCGCCAGGCTGAGGCCGAGCGCGAGCGCCGCTCCAAGATCATTCATGCCGAGGGTGAGTATCAGGCTGCAGAGAGGTTGGCCGAGGCAGCCAAAGTCATGGAGAAATCGACCTACACGCTGCAGCTTCGATTCCTGCAAACCCTGACGGAAGTTGCCGCGGAGAAGAATTCCACGCTGGTATTCCCGGTGCCCATAGACCTGTTCACTCCATTTATTGAGAAGGTTCGTCAGGACCTCAACAAGCATGCTGGCGGAACCTCTGCATCGTAATCCCATGATGTGAAGCATCTTATGAGGGCCAACCCACCCGGTTGGCCCTTTTTTCTTTCCCGGCAAAAATTGCCCTTGTCAATTCGTCTCCTTATGATATCATTACACACTTTCCGGGCACACTTTTAGCGCCCGCAGGCAAAATCGTAATAGCGCACTACTGCTGTAAGCAAAATTGAAAAAACAAGCCAAATAGAAGGAGTCGATCTCGATGTCGTACACTGCCGACGAAATCCGAGAACTGATGGATAAAGAAGGCGTTCGTTATCTGCGCCTTTACTTTACCGATATTCTGGGCCGTTTGAAGGGTATGTCCATTACCCGTTCGGAGCTTGACGAGGTTCTGGAAAACGGACAGGGTTTTGATGGTTCGTCGATCGAAGGATTCGTGCGCATCGAGGAGTCTGACCTGACAGCGCGGCCCGATTTGCAGACATTTCGTATCTTCCCGTGGGAGATTGCCGGCGAGAAAGTGGCGATGGTGTTCTGCGATATTGAGAATCCCAAAGGTGAGCCGTACGAAGGCGATCCGCGCTATGTGCTGCGCCGCATGGTGGACAAGGCCAAAGAGATGGGCTTCAACTTCTACGTCGGTCCCGAGTTGGAATACTTCTACTTCCGCAACGGCGACAACGGTGTCCCGGAGATTATCGATGAAGGCGGCTACTTCGATTACGGCACCATTGATCTCGGCACCCGAGTCCGTAAAAAAACTGTAGTAGCACTCGAGTCTATCGGCGTCCAGGTGGAGTGCTCGCACCACGAGGTGGCGCCTTCACAGCAGGAAATTGACTTAAAGTATGACAACGCCTTGAAAATGGCCGACTTCGCGATGATCTACCGCATGATTGTCAAAGAAGTCGCGCTGGAGAACGGCATCTACGCTACTTTCATGCCAAAACCGATCTTCGGAGAGAACGGCAGCGGCATGCATTGCCACCAGTCGCTGTTCAAGGGGAATAGTAATGCCTTCTATTCGAAGGAAGGTGAATACCACCTTTCCGATGTTGGCAAATCGTACATCGCCGGCTTGATGAATCACGTCAAGGAATTCACGCTGATTACCAATCAGTGGGTGAACTCCTACAAGCGGCTCGTACCCGGTTATGAGGCTCCCTGCTATATCTCCTGGGGGCAGCGCAATCGTTCGTCAATGATCCGTATTCCGATGTACCGCTATGGCAAGGAGAAAGCCACTCGCGTGGAGTTGCGCTCACCTGATCCGGCCTGCAATCCCTATCTCGCCTTCGCGGCGATGCTGGGCGCCGGTCTGGAAGGTGTCAAGAATGGTTATGAGCTGGTGAAGCCTACCGAGGACAACATTTTCCATATGTCCGACAAGGAGCGCAAGAAACGCAAGATTGATTCTCTACCCGGAACGCTGGAGAGCGCTTTGCGCGTATTTGAGAAGTCTAAGTTGATGCGCGAAGTCATGGGCGATCATATCTTTGAGAGTCTGGTGGCCAACAAGCAGAAGGAGTGGGATCAGTATCGAATTCAGGTCACTGATTACGAGATTGATGCCTACTACCGTACGCTGTAACGAGAATCGATGATAAATAATGGGTGCAGCCGACCAGCTGCGCCGGAAGTTTGTCGCGGGTGAGCTAAACCTTTCAGAGTATTACGAACTGCTCTATTCCAAATTGAGGGTTGCCAACTCCGATCTCAACTGCTTCACCTCGTTGACGACCGATCTGGCGCAACGCACATTAGAAATCCTCGAAAAGAAAGCTGCCTCCGGCCAAACCGGAGGCAAGCTGTTTGGGGTACCGATTGTTGTCAAGGATAACATCTGTGTCGCGGGAGCAGCCACTTCCTGTTCCTCAAAAATACTCACGCAGTTTGTCCCTCCCTATAATGCAACCGTAGTTGACAGACTCCTTGCCGAGGATGCCGTCATTGTTGCCAAGAGCAACATGGACGAATTCGGCATGGGCTCGTCCAATGAGAATTCCGCGCAAGGTGCGGTGCACAACCCGCACGATCGCAGCCGCGCTCCCGGTGGTTCTTCCGGCGGCTCTGCTGCCGCAGTCG
Organism: uncultured Ignavibacteria bacterium; assembly: GCA_964468475.1. Classification (GTDB taxonomy): domain Bacteria; phylum Zixibacteria; class MSB-5A5; order CAIYYT01; family CAIYYT01; genus JBECKX01. Next base: position 38,974 of record CAYXUL010000021.1, read on the forward strand.
CTGCTGGGCTGGTGCCTGCTGCCCTCGGCTCCGACACCGGAGGCTCTATCCGGCAGCCTTCAGCCTTCTGTGGTGTAGTCGGACTTAAGCCAACCTACGGTAGTGTCAGCCGATATGGTCTGGTGGCGTTTGCTTCCTCGCTCGATCAAATTGGTCCCCTGGCTGCCGATGTCGAAACAGCGGAATTGGTAAATGATGTTATCAGCGCCCACGATCCTCGCGACTCAACTTCAATCCCCGAGAATCGCAGACCCGCGACCGACGCATCAGGCAATCTTGCTGGGCTCCGTGTTGGCATCCCGCGTGAGTACTTTGAGCACGATATCCAGCCGGAGATTGCGAATGCCATTGACAGCGTGAAGAAAGCCTTTGAGTCGGCCGGTGCTAAGCTGGTCGATGTTAGCCTGCCCAATTCGCGTCATGCCATTGCGACCTATTACACAATCGCGGATGCCGAAGCTTCCTCAAACCTGGCGCGCTTTGATGGAGTGAAGTATGGACATCGCGCCAAAGATGTGCGTGATCTGGCTGAATTGTACACCGCGACTCGAAGTGAAGGATTCGGCACGGAAGTCAAGCGCCGCATTATGCTGGGCACCTATGTGCTGTCCTCCGGCTACTATGAAGCCTATTACCGAAAGGCTTTGCAGGTTCGCAGACTGATCACCGCGGATTTTGAGAAGGCATTCCGGAAAGTTGATATCATCCTGTCACCTACGACACCGACTACAGCTTTTAGACTCGGCGAGAAGCTCAAGGATCCGCTCTCGATGTACCTCTCAGATATCTTCACCGTGAGTGTCAATCTGGCGGGATTGCCGGCCGTCTCGGTTCCCTATGGGAAAGACAACGGTGGGCTACCGATCGGTGTGCAATTGATCGGGCGCAGGTTCGCTGAGAAACAACTTCTCACCGTGGCACGCGAAATCGAGAAGGAGCATCATGGCTGAGTGGGAAGCGGTCATCGGGCTTGAGGTCCATGCCCAGTTACTTACCGACAGCAAAATCTTCTGCGGCTGCAGCACGCGCTTCGGCCAGTCGCCCAACAGCTCTACTTGTCCGGTTTGCCTCGGTCTACCGGGAAGTCTGCCGGTAGTGAATGAGCGCGCGGTCGAGTTTGCGATGCGGATGATTGTCGCGACTCAGGGAGAGATCGCGCCTGTTTCCGTTTTCGCGCGGAAAAACTACTTCTACCCCGACCTTCCCAAGGGCTACCAAATTTCACAATACGACAAACCGATCGGAATCGGTGGCGCAGTGGCTTTCATGCTTGAGGGTCACGAGGAGAGCGTGCAGCTTAATCGTATCCACCTTGAAGAGGATGCCGGTAAGTCGCTGCATCCTGAGGGCAGCGGCGACGACTACACGCGCGTCGACCTCAATCGCTGCGGCACGCCTTTGATCGAGATTGTCAGCGAGCCTGATATTCACTCCGCGGAGGCAGCGTTCGCTTACCTGCACGCCTTGAAACAGCTGGTGGAGTATCTGAGAATCTGCGACGGCAACATGGAACAGGGGAGCCTGCGCTGCGATGCCAACGTCAGTGTCCGCGCAGCAGGTCAAATCGAATTCGGCACCAAAACAGAAGTTAAGAACTTGAATTCGATCCATGGCGTCCAGAAAGCGATTACCTACGAGATCAATCGCCAGATTTCAATACTGGAAACCGGGGGCAGTATCGAGCAAGAAACCTTGCTCTACAATGCCGCTGACGGCAAGTGCTACCCGATGCGCTCCAAAGAGGAATCACACGATTATCGCTACTTTCCTGACCCCGATCTCGTGACTCTCGAAGTGTCGCAGGAGTGGATAAACCGCGTTGCCGCGTCATTGCCCGAGCTGCCGTTGCATCGCCGCCAGAGATTTGTCGAAGAATATCAGATTCCGGCGTACGATGCGGAAGTGCTGACCTCCACTCGTGCGCTTGCTGAGTATTTCGAGGAGACTGCAGAACTCGTGCAAGATCCCAAGGCCGTCTCCAACTGGATAATGACGGAAGTCATGGCGCGGCTCAACGAGCAGCAGATAATTATTGACGAGTTTGCTATCAAGCCGGAACGCCTGGGCGACCTGATAAAGATGACCCTCTCCAATGAGATCACCGGTCCAATCGCCAAGGAGGTATTCGCAATCATGCAGTCTGATCCTGCTCCGCCAGACGTCATTGTTGACTTGCGCGGCCTGGCTCCTCTTACTGACAGCGGTGAATTGGAGAAACTTGTTGACCAGATCATCGCCGAAAATCCCGAAGAAGTCGCCAGGTTCAGGGCCGGGCACAAGAAACTGATGGGTTTCTTCGTAGGTAATGTTATGAAAGCTACGCAGGGTAAGGCGGATCCGAAGCTGGCGACACAGTTATTCAACCGGAAACTGGGTGAATCGCAATGAATGAGAGAATACGGATAGCAGTTTTTGCATCGCATGGCGGCTCGAACCTGCAGGCACTGATCGATGGAGCTGAGCAGGGCACCATGCCCGCCGACGTCGTGCTGGTGGTATCGAACAATCGCAAAGCCCACGCTCTGGAGCGCGCCGAAAAGCATGGTATCCGCACGTTGGTGATTTCGGACAAGCAATTCCCCAATGAGGACTCGTACGCTAATGAACTTCTATCAAACTTGCGCGAAGAGTCCGTCAATCTGATCTGTCTGGCGGGCTATATGAAAAAGATTCCGAAATTGCTGCTTCACGAGTATCCGCATCGTATATTAAATATTCATCCGGCTTTGCTGCCAAAGTTTGGTGGCAAAGGGATGTATGGCAGGCACGTACACGAGGCAGTATTGGCGGCGGGCGAATCGGAAACAGGCGTTACCGTTCATCTGATCGATGAAATCTATGATCATGGCAGGATTTTGGCTCAGAAGAGGCTCACAATTAACGTCAATGATGATCCCGATACTCTGCAAAAGCGTGTTTTGAAACTAGAGCATAAACTATATCCGGAAGTGATCGCGAAGATCGCAGCGGGTGAAATATCACTGGAGTAGAATTATGGAGAGTGTACTGCAAACGGAACTTCCAGATGTAAAACTGTTTTCCCGGGGCAAGGTGCGGGACGTCTACGACCTCGATGATAAGCTGCTGATCGTAGCCAGTGACCGCATTTCAGCCTTTGACTATGTTATCCCTGATCCAATCCCCGGCAAAGGCGCGGTGCTCACGCGTATGTCGCTGTTTTGGTTTGAATTCCTCAAAGATGTCGTGCCCAGCCACTTTATAACCTCCGACGTTTCCCAATATCCCGATCCGCTTCCCAACTACGCCGACCAGCTTGAGGGCCGCTCGATGCTGGTTCACAAGGCTGAACGAATCGACATAGAATGCGTGGTGCGTGGTTACCTCGCGGGTTCACTGTGGAAGGACTACAGGAAGCAAGTGCAGGATGGCAACGAGGCCAAGCTCCTGGGTTTCACGTTTCCGCCTGATCTGAAGGAATCACAGAAGTTTGATGAGCCGATTTTCACTCCTGCCACCAAGGAAGAAAGCGGCCACGATATGAACATATCTTTCGAGGAAATGGCGGCAATGGTAGGCGTCGATATCGCTGCGAAACTTCGTACGCTTTCCAAGAAGATCTACACCAAAGCCGCCGACTATTGCACCGGGCGCGGCATCATCCTGGCCGATACCAAATTCGAGTTTGGATTCCACAACGATCAAATCATTCTGATCGATGAGGTGCTCTCGCCAGATTCCTCGCGTTTCTGGCCTGCGGATAAATACCAGGTGGGAAAATCGCAAGAGTCGTTTGACAAACAGTTCGTCCGTGATTATCTCTCGCAAACGGGCTGGGACAAGAACTCAGAACCACCGCATCTCCCTCAGGACGTGATTGAGAAGACGCGGGAGAAGTATGAGCAAGTTGAGAAACTGCTGTTAGCCAGGTAGACAGCAAGGGAGGGTTCGGATGAGCAACGTGCGAAAGGATTTGCGCATAAGGCGGGCTATAATCAGTGTCTCTGACAAAACCGGGATAGTGGACCTCGCGAGATTCCTCCTCAGCAACGGCGTCGAGATCATCTCCACCGGTGGTACCAAGCAGGTGCTCAAAGAGGCGGGAATCAGGGTGGTGCCGGTTTCCTCGTTTACCGGTGCGCCGGAGATTCTCGAAGGGAGAGTCAAGACGCTCCACCCCAAGATTGCTGCGGGCATTCTCTTCCGTCGTGAAAATGCTGAAGACCAGCAGCAGCTCGACAGCCTCGATTACAAGGCTATCGATCTGGTAGTGGTTAATCTCTATCCGTTTGTGGAGACTGTCGCCAGCGGTGCTACAGAAGAGGCGATCATCGAAAATATTGACATTGGTGGTCCAACCTTGATCCGCGCCGCCGCCAAAAACTTCCAATCGGTTACAGTGCTTGTCGATCCCGGTCAGTACAAGAGCTTCTCCAGGTCTTTTGGAGAGAATGACGGAGTCCTCCCTCTCGAACTGCGTCGCAGCTACGCTGCTGAAGCTTACTCGATGATTCATGATTACGACGAAGCAATCAGTGACTACTTTTCACAGCTCGGCGAAGCAAAACAGGCGAAGCCGGAGTCGGAAGCTGCGGTCTCACTCCCCGGGACGATCAATCTTTCGCTCAGACAGCGTTCCGCGCTGCGCTACGGTGAGAATCCGCATCAGCAGGCGGCCCTGTATGACATCGACGGCGGGACCGAACTCTCACTTGCTGAAGCAGAACAACTATCAGGGAAAGAGCTCTCCTACAATAACTATGTTGATCTCGATGCCTGCCTCGGAATGATACTCGATTTCGACGACCCCTTCGCGACGGTGATCAAGCACACCAATCCTTGCGGTGCCGCCATTGCGCCCACACTGGCGCAAGCCTATCAGCAAGCACTCGCCGCTGATCCGATGTCGGCCTTTGGCTCGATTGTGGGCTTGAATCGCAAGGTTGATATGGAGACAGCCAGGCTCCTGCATGAAACGAAGTTTATCGAGTGTATTCTGGCGCCTGATTATGAGGAGGAAGCGGTTGCCCTGATGCGCAAGAAGAAGCAGCGCCGCCTGCTGCGCCTGCCGCAGTTGGGCAGTAAAACTCAGCAGCGATTCTGGCTAAAGGCGATCCATGGAGGTTACCTGTATCAAAGTGGTGATAACAAGACTGTCGTTGAAACCGATCTCAAGGTTGTGACCAAAGCCAAGCCAACGGAAGAACAAATCATGTCGCTGTTGTTTGGCTTTCAAATGATCAAGCATGTGAAGTCGAATGCCATCATCATCATGAATGGCACCGCGCTTGTCGGCACCGGTTGCGGGCAAACCTCACGAGTCGACGCGGTTGAGAATGCCGTCAAGAAAGCCGGAGTGCGAGCCAAAGGAGCGACTCTGGCATCTGACGCATTCTTCCCGATGCCGGATGGAATTGAGGCCGCTGCTGCAGCAGGCGTGAAAGCGATTATCCAGCCGGGCGGCTCAAAGCGCGATGAAGATGCCATCGCTGCCGCTGACGAAGCCGGCATCGCGATGGTCGTCACCGGCATTCGTCATTTTCGGCACTAAGCCTTTCCCGCGCAAGTCTTTACGAAAAGTGCTAATTGCGCACCACACATGAGCCGAATCAAATTCTTGTAGCGAATTAAAGGATTTGTTGTTGCGCCCCGTAATTGTGCAACGTACCTTTGATGTAACTACAGGTGCAGTCGCCGTTTGGCGTAGCCGATGGAGCTGGAAGCGGCGATTCAAGACAACCAGAGCTTAGTTCAAGCTCGATTCGGGAACGGTGAAATGGAAGAGAGAATCCTTGAAATAGTCTTCTACCTGGTTGAACATATACGCTCGCGCAACGGAGATATCGGCCCCTTCAAAACCATCTCGCAAGATCTCAAGAGCAGGGGTTTCACTGATTCGGAGATTTCCTCGGCCTACGGCTGGTTCCTTGACGAACTCCAGAAAGACACCAGCAAGATTCAAACCGGGCGCGATTCGCGACAGGCAATCCGCGTGCTCAGTTCCGCCGAACTCGAGCAATTTACGCCCGATGCCGCCGGGTTTCTGATTCAGTTGTTGCGCTTTAACCTCATCAGCCCGGTGCAATTCGAGCGCATCGTCGACAAGGCCTTCCTTGTTGGCAACGAAAAAATCGACCTGCCGGTGATGAAAGTCATCGCCTCTCGCTACGTATTCTCTACGGGCGCTGCCATCGATCTGAACTTGTTCAACATTGACGGCAGCGAAACCGTTAACTAGTCCGCAGTCTGGCGGTCAACTCCTCGGAGAAATGCAATGTCCCTTGCCGGTAAGAGAATCTTATTAGGAATCACCGGCTGCATCGCTGCCTACAAGTCGTGCACCTTGATTCGGCTGCTGAAGAAAGCGGGCGCCGAGGTCAAAGTAGTGCTCACCAAATCAGGGGCGGAATTCGTCACCAAGACCACTTTAGAGACTCTCTCCGATAATCCGGTTGCGTCCGAGATGTTCCCCGCCGACCGCTTTGTATCCACGCAGCACATCTCCTATGCCGAGTGGGCTGACTTGATTGTGGTGGCGCCGGCGACTGGCAACTTCATTGGTAAGATCGCGGGCGGAATTGCCGACGATCTGCTGACCACCATCGTCATGGCAAAGCAATCCGATGTTATCATCGCTACTGCTATGAATACCGAGATGTTCAAGAACCCGATTGTGCAAGAGAACATGCGGAAGCTGCAACAACTCGGCTATCTTTTCATCATGCCGGAGTCAGGTGAACTTGCGTGTCACACCGTTGGAGTCGGACGCCTGGCTGAGCCCGAGGATATCTCTGAGCATATCGCCCATTATTTTTCTTCGAGTAAGTCTCTCGCTGGCAAGAAGTTAGTCATCACGGCCGGACCCACGATAGAACGCCTTGATCCGGTTCGCTATATCTCCAATTTCTCTTCAGGACGGATGGGCTATGCCATCGCCGCCGAAGCAGCCCGCCGTGGAGCGGAAACGATCCTGATTAGCGGCCCAACCGCTCTTGAAGCACCGAACGGTGCGAATCGAATCTCGGTTGAGTCGGCAGAACAAATGTTGACCGCGGTCAGAGAGAATTTCACTCAGGCGGATGCTGCTATCCTCTGTGCAGCGGTGGCAGACTTTCGTCCGGCCCAGTATGCGAAAGAGAAGATTGCTCATCCGGTACCGGTATCGATACAGCTCACAGCAAACCCGGACATCGCCGAGGAGATAGGAAAACAAAAACGCGAGGGGCAGATCACGGTTGGATTTGCGTTGGAGACTGATTCAAGTCGTCAACGTGCTGAGGAGAAACTGCGTAAGAAGAACCTCGACTTGATCGTGATGAATAACCCCACCA
>CAYXUL010000022.1:0-13142 GCA_964468475.1 uncultured Ignavibacteria bacterium
GAATCACGCAGGCGTTTCTAATCTTCGAAGATGTTTTCATTCCGCAGGAACGCGTATTTATGGCGGGTGAGTACAAATACAGCCTGGCGGCGGTGCTTAATTTCATCTGTAATTATCGCGCCGCAATCGGCGGTTGTGTGGCGGGGCAGGGGGATGTCAAAATCGGCTCAGCGATTCTTACCGCCCGCGCCAACGGACTCAGCTCGAAGGTCTTCCGCGACAAGATCACGCAGATGCAGGTGAATAACGAGACTACCTTCGGCATGGGAATCGCCGCCGCAGCGATGGGTAAGAAGCACGAATCAGGCGTATGGTTTGCCGATCAATTGCTTTCCAACGTCAACAAGGTGCATGTGGCATCCTTGCCGTATGAGACCTCGCGGTTAGCACAAGATATTGCCGGGGGAATTGCGGAAACCGGTTGTATGCCCTCGACAAAGGACTACAAGTCTGCCAGGTACGGAGAGCTGATCCAGAAGTACATGAAGGCGAAGTACTCCGCCGAGATCCGCACGAAGGCCGCACGCCTGGTGGAGTGGACCACCATTGGCGCCGGCGTGCCGGGCTGTATGCATGGCGGTGGCTCACCTGACGGCGCCCGGTTGATGATTCGCTCCATGAGCAAAGTCGACGATAAAGTTGATATGGCCCGCCGCCTGGTCGGAATCGAGGAGGAAGTCCCCGAGCCGTAGTGCCGTACTCAATTACAGTCGAGTCTCACTAACGCAATTCGAGATCGCTCCTCGACATATCCTTCGCCCCACCACACTCTGCACACGGTTGCGGTCCGCCTATAAAGATGTAATTGATCAGGTAGACCGCGTCGGTGATATTCACTTTCCCGTCACAATTCATGTCCGCTGTCCCGGGTACAGGAGCCGCACCAAAAGCAAATATGTAGTTTACCAGGAAGACAGCATCAGAAACATCGATGCCGCCTGAGAAATTGACGTCACCGCACTCGGAGCCGGTTCTAAGCTCGAATACATCTGCGGTCGTAAGCGGTTTATTTGTCAATGTCCGTACGATTGTCCCGGCTGCAGGTCGCTCAGTTGCGTCTGAATAGTCATAAAAGAACCAGCGACCGTAGCTCAGCTGGTTGTAGTCGGGATCGACCATTCCCGTGTTCCAGCCGGGCTGATCCCAGGGAATGGCATCGTAGTCGATATCCCAGATGTAGAGCCCGTCACCCCAGCTAAAATCGCCTGATGAATCATAATCATACAACATGAACGCAATGCGCCTGTCATCCGATGGATCATCGGGAGTTCCGATACCGATATCCCAGAACTCGATAGGAACTTCAAAACCGATATCCTGTGCATAGTTGCCGTCACCTGAGTTGAAGAAGCCGAGTGCGTGTTCCGTCGCACCCGGGGTGAAGCGAATCTCATAATCATGCGAGGTGGCGCCGGACCAGCTATAACGGGCTAGATCGCCACTGCTGCCCGGATCAATGTACCAGTCACGCGTGGAGTTGAGGCTGTAGTTGACATTGTCGGGAGGATCAACCGGGCCATACGCGTTCTGTACTTCCACGACGGCATTGACGCCGAGTGGGGAACTGATCACGCGCCACATGACGCCGTCCACTTCGGGTGCTCCATAGCCACCCGGCTGCAACGGTTCGTGTGAAAGCAACAGGTTGTTCTTGGTTAGTTCCTCCAGATTCCAGGTGTTGTCGCCGTTAACGGTCACGCGGTACACGTTTCCGGTAAGCACACTCGGATCGACATACTCCGCGATTACCAGGCCGTTGCTGCTCCCGCTGATGTGATCTGCCGTGTCGCTGACGATTCCGGGGCTTGCCGTTGGCGTAATCGCCAGCGGTTGTTTCGGAGATTCTAAGACTTCGGTCAGGTGGCCGAGTAGATTACCGCCCTGATCTCTGAATTCTGTTATATGGTTGGCGTCATAGAAGTAATAGGTAACTGCGTAATAGTATGTTTGTCCGTTGGCCAATGCCGGATCGACATAATGAAACTGCAGACCACTGTTGGATCCATTCTGCACTATTACGCGCTCGATACCACCGAGGTCGGGATTGTAAACATCATTGTAGATGAATCGGATGTTATCGATCAGATCATATGTAGCGATCTTGTCCCAGGGACCGTTCTCGCCGTCAGACTTGTAAACGTCATATCCCTCAAAGTGAAAATCCTCGTCAAGCGCATCAAACGAGATGGTGGAATCTTTGAGGTCAGGGCTCCAGAACAGCTCCGCAGCGCCGTCTAACCCGCGCCCCGAAACAGACAACTCCGGATAAGCAGGTGGTGAAAATAGAGATTCATCATAGAATCCCTGCACCTGGCCATCAACTGCTCTAAGTGCATCGATTGAATTGAGTGGATCAGTGCCTTGCCCGACCAGCACAGCCACCACTACTTCCTGAGTGTCACCCGGCGCCATGTCAAACGGTCCGGTGGAGAGCATCATCCGGCGGTCTGAAGGTGCTTCATCAATCCAGCCGTTGCCAGTGACAGGGTCACCGCTCACGACGAAGGTCGTTGTATCGCCTTCCGGATCAACCACCGGCTCACCAAAGTTATTGAGCCCTTTCATATAGTTGTAGGTTTGCGTAGGATTATCCGGGTCTATTCCATTGATGTACTTGTTGAAGGAAGTCATCGGCAGATTGCGAAATCCCGGTCGGGCCTCACCCGATACATAAGCGGTATCATCCGCAGCTCCGGGAACGGTCGGACCCTGCAAGAAGTCGAATCCCACCGCCGGCGGCGCGGCTCCGTAGTCGGCATCAGCACCATCATTGTAGCAGTAGCCCAGTGAAAGAACCGTATCGCATCCCACCAGATCATCTGCAGCATTGCCGAGATCTGGGTCCGCCCAGATCGAGACGTACGTGCTGTCAAGCTGATTACCACCCTTGTTGATAATCGTATACTTCAAATAGTATGTCTGCCCCAGCGCACCCGATCTTGCATACCCGAAGGCCGCCAATTGCACTTCGATTCCCAAGGGATCGGTCGAAGCTGCATTATTCGTGTGCCGTGCGGGATCAGCATCGTTAAATACCGACCAGGTCATTTGATCTCCGTAGATCAGCGGCTCAGTCGACGGATATGTTGGCGCACCCTGATCGACCGGCCAATCGGCGTAATCGGGGTTTGATTGAGGTGTATCACCGCGATTGATCTTGTACACCTTGAATTCAGGTGAATCTGGTTGATATGTCCCGTTTGCCATGGGACCGGGAACAAATTCCGAACTGTACTCAGCAACTGCCAGGCGCAAATCGTTGTTGACTTTGGCTCCAACCCAAAGACCGGCGGCATAAATCACTGTTTTCTTGGTGCCACGCGGGAAATAAAGGCCGTCAGTCTTACCCATCACATTCGCATTGTCATAGGCGAAATTGCCGTCGTTGTAAACAAACATCTCAAGGCTGTTGGCATCAAGAGTTGTGCCCGTGTCCAGGATCAGGGCAGTGTGATTCTGATATGAAGCAGATTTGGGTCTCGCAGCAATGAGGACCGCCGGAATGCAGATCACAGCCAGAAACAGAGTTAATTCTGTGGTGAGCAGTCTGGATTGGACTTGCATATTTACCTCCATTTTTCGGAGAATCGAATCTTTTATCAATTTATAATTTACTGCGAAAATCAGGTATGTAAAGGGGAAATCAGGGAGGGGGTAGCGTTCGTCTGAGCGACTCAAATGAGTTGATTTATTTGCCGAGCCAGCTCAAAATCGAACTCGGTAATACCGTCAGCATCGTGCGTCTTCAATTCGATTTCTACCCGGGGATAGGTGAGTTTCACGTCTGGATGGTGGTTCAGCTCGTCCGCCAGCTTGGCGATCTTGCCGATCAGTTCCACGCCGGCGTTGAAGTTGCCGGTATCAAAGCTTGTCTTAAGCCGGCCATCCTCGTAGCGCCAGCCTTCGAACGATTTCAATTTCTCCCTAATCTGATCCGGAGTCATCTTTTTTCTACTTGGCATTGAGAAATTCGTCCTTTCATGTGTATATTCAGCGCAAGAATGAAGCTCCCTGGCTTGTCCTAGCATACGGGCAGGCCCGTGTGGGTGTATTATATACGTAAGCTCGAGCCGAGAGAGATATGGACATATCAGAATCATTTTCCGTTGCAGTAACCTCACTGCTTGCAAACCGAATCAGGCTGGTCTTAACGATGCTGGGTATCATCATTGGCGTCAGTGCCGTGATTACAATGATTTCGCTTGGTGAAGGCGCCAAGCGCGCAGTCGAGGAACAGATTCAGCAACTGGGAACGAATATTCTGACGGTACGCCCCGGTTCGATGAATCGGGCGTTTCGGCGGGCCGCCGGCGCGACGATTCATTTCACCATGGATGAGGTGAACGCTATCCAGAGAGAAGCCACCATGGTCGAGGCAGTCGTGCCCGAATACGACAGTTTCACCCAGATGAAGTTTGGCAACAATGTTACCTATGCCCGTGTCATCGGCACTACCCCCGACTACGAGTGGGTGCGGAACGCACCGGTAGTCCGGGGCAAATACTTCACCAACACCGACAATGCACGCCGCGAGCGGGTAGCGGTGATCGGTGAGAAAGTACGCCAGAACCTCTTCGGCGATAACGAGTATGTCGTCGGCGAGGAAATGCGCGTCAAAAATGTAAATTTCACGATCGTTGGCGTGCTAAAAGCGAAGGGCGAAGGTTGGGGCGATCCCGACAATGTCATTATTGTGCCGCTCGAAACCGCTCAGCGTCGCCTGTTCGGAACTGACAATGTCGATGAAATCATCGTGCGCGTGCCGACGACAGACATGATGGATGCAGCCTCAATACAGATCGAGCAGATTCTCCGCAAGTACCTGCGCTTACGACCCGATGAAGACAACAATTTTACGGTTCGTAGTCAGCTTGATTTCCTCAGCACTTTCGGGGAAGCTTCCAAGACGCTGACAACCCTGCTTGCCTCGATCGCGGCGGTTTCACTGCTGGTGGGCGGAATCGGGATCATGAATATCATGCTGGTCTCGGTCACGGAGAGGACGCGCGAGATCGGTGTGCGGATGGCAATCGGGGCCCGCAAGCGCGACATTCGTTTCCAGTTCCTGATCGAAGCGGTTGTGATCGCGATGGTCGGCGGTATCCTCGGTATCCTGCTGGGAGTCGGTGGCTCCTTTGCCCTCTCCGAGTTTGCGCAGTGGAACACCATGATTGCGCCCAATTCGATATTTCTGTCATTTTTCTTCGCCCTCATCATTGGTGTGATTTTCGGGCTTTTCCCTGCCTATAAAGCTTCCAAGCTTAATCCCATCGATTCGTTGCGCTACGAGTAGGCGAGACGGCTTCCCGCCCGGCTTGACACGCAATCAGGGCGCCGATATATTGCTTTTCCTGTAGATGTTTTAGTGGTTCGAACAATCCTGGGACGGGAATACGGGAAGGAGTATTTGTGTCAGAATACCTGGCTTTGCTTAGGGAGAAACTGCTGAATCTGGTCAATCGCCACGCCGTCGTGCACGGCAATTTTACCCTCTCATCGGGGCAGAAATCAACTTACTACATCGACGGCAAGTTGCTCTCGCTCATGCCTGAGGGACTGAATTATCTCTCACGCGTAATCCTGGAGATGGTCGAGGACAATGTTGATGCCATCGCCGGCTTGACCCTCGGCGCCGACCCGATCATTGCAGGCGTCTCAGCCATTTCGTACGAAGTGGATCGCCCGCTGGTAGGGCTGATAATCCGTAAGGAAAAATCGTCGCACGGTCGCGAGAAACGAATCGAAGGGCCCTTGAAGAAAGGGATGCGCGTGGTGGTGGTCGAGGATGTTGTCACTACCGGATCCTCCTCACTGAAGGCAATCGATGCACTTCAGGAGGCAGGCTGCGAGGTCGTCAAGGTCATTTGTCTCGTCGACCGGCTCGCGGGAGGGAAGGAAAACTTCGAGAAGAAAGGCGTGCGCTTCGACCCAATCTTCACTCTGAAGGACCTCAAGCTTAAATGACCACCGGTCGGACATATTTCGCGTCCGACTGTGACCGCAGCATCCTGAACGATAAGCAGATCGCAGTTGTCGGTTATGGCTCGCAGGGCAGGGCATTCGCAATAAACCTGCATGACAGCGGTTGCAGCGTGACGGCAGTTCTGCGGGATGGAAGCGGCAGCCGGGGAGTTGCACAAGCTGATAAACTCTCGGTAGTCGCACCGGCAGAATCCGGCAACTTTGACATCATTATCATGGCAATCCCTGATCATGAGCAGATTGGATTCTATAACAAATACCTTCAGGCGGACGCCGGTCGGCAAAGAGCCGTCGTACTGTTGCATGGCTTGAATTTCCACTTTGGCAATATCGAGTTTTCCGATAATGATGACGTTATCCTGTTGGCGCCGCATGGCCCGGGAACTGACGTGAGACGACTCTATCTCGATGGCAGCGGGCTGGGGTGTTTCTTCGCGGTCGGGCAGGACGTATCCGGGAAGGCGACTCAGATCGGCCTGGCGCTTGCCGATGCTGTTGGTTTTAGCCGCGCCGGTATTTATGAGACGACATTTGCGGCAGAGACTATCGGTGACCTGTTCGGCGAACAGGCGCTGCTTGTGGGCGGCCTTGCGGGTTTGACTGATGCAGTAATCGAGACAATGCTGCAAAATGGGCTCCCACCCGAGAACGTTCGTCTTGAGACGATACGCCAACTCAAGCTACTTGCTGCCATGATTGAGGAGTATGGCCCGGCAGGGATGCTTGAACGCGTCTCGAAGACAGCCGCTTTGGGATCATTGCAGGCCATGCCAAAGTTGTTTGACGAGGCTTTCAAGAATCGTCTGACGCAACTGTACAAGATCATCGAGAGCGGAGAATTCAATCGGAATCTGCTTGCAGATGCCGCCGCCGGGTTTGAGCATTCTGCAAAATTGCTAGGTGAGTTTCAACAGCGTCCAAGCCAGAAAATATCTGAAGAGAACTGACCTATTCTACGTAGAGAGAGGTTAACTATGGGAGAAATAGAGTATCGCAACCTGCGCCCCACCGACTACGATGAGATAGTAAAGGTCTGGGATGAAGCTGAACTGCCGGTGCGTCTGCGTGGGCGCGACTCGCGGGATCGCATTCAGACCGAGATGGAACGCAGCCCCGATTTCCTGATCGGCGCATTCGATGAGCATAGGATGGTCGGGCTTATAATCGGAACGTTTGATGGACGCCGAGGTACAATCAATCGTCTCGCAGTTGTCCCCGGCTATCGCAAGCGCAAGATCGGTGAAAAACTGACCAAAATCTGTGAAGATCGGTTGCGAAAGGCGGGCGCGACGGTCATCTTCGGTCTGGTGGAAAAATCAAACGCGACCGCACTGAAATTCTTCGAAGGTCTTGGCTATAAGATTCACGATGATATCATTTACATTTCAAAACGAGACAACCCTGAAGCTTAACTTTTGCAAGTCTTCAGACTGCTCTCACCTACGGAATTGATAAATCAATGATTCGCGTCACAAACCTGCAGAAACAATTTGGCAAGCTGAAGGCTGTCGATGATATCTCCTTCCAAATCAATGAAGGGGAGATTTTCGGTCTTCTGGGTCCAAATGGCGCCGGTAAGACTACTACGGTCAAGATGATCGTAGGGATGCTTAAACCCGACGATGGGCATATCGAGATCAACGGCATCGATGCATTAGCGCATCCGCTGCAGGCGAAATCCGATCTCGGCTACGTTCCGGAGTCGAGCGCTCTGTACGAAAACCTTACCGGCCGTGAGCATCTTGAAATGGTGTGTAACCTCCACCACATCGCATCAGAGCGCATTGATTCGCAGGTGGCACGCCTGCTGGAGGCTATCGAGCTGAAAGACTCAGCCGACAAACGCATAGCCGGCTACTCGAAAGGTATGAAACAACGTTTGCTGCTTGCGGGTGCAATTATCCACAATCCACGTTTACTGATTCTTGATGAACCGATGTCAGGTCTGGATGCCAATGTGCAGTCGGTAATCCGCCAGTTGATCAAGGATTTCGTGCGCGAGAAACGAATCGTGATTTTTTGCTCTCATATTCTTGAAGTTGTCGAGCGACTTTGTGATCGTCTCATGATTATCCACCAGGGCAAAAAACTGGTGGAGGGCACCTCGGAGCAGATTATCTCTCATATCGGCGCCGACAGCCTCAGCGCCGCCTTCAATCAACTCACCGGCGCCACCGACATTGATTCACAGGCGCGCGACATTCTCGATGCAATCGAGAACAGAGAACGATGATTGATGTCGCCGAGGGCAAGGTTGACAAACGTCAACTAAAGGCGTTGCTGCGCGCTTCCCTGAAGACTGACTGGCGTGGTTCCAGCAACCCGATGAACACGGCTGGTCGATCGCGAAAGTTTCCTCCGATTATCGGCGTCCTCATCCTCAAAGCCATTCTGGGTGCTTTCCTGGCGGCGTTTACCTACACGATCATAGATCCCTTTCTTTCGGCGTTTACTGTCTTCACGGTGATGAGTGTCTTCCTCGCCATCATCATTCTACTGGAGTTTTCCAATCTGATTTTGAGCCCGGACGAATATGCCATCATTGCGGCGCAACCGGTCGGGTCGAAAACGTTCTTCATGGCCAAGCAGATTCATCTCCTTGCTTACGTAAATCTGCTCGGGATAATCATGTACGTGCCCTCGGCAGTTGTCGCCATGAGCGTAAATCGAGATCCACTGTTGCTCTTTTCATTCACGTTGGCGGGATTGATGACAGCGACCGGCATCGGCATGGCCTTCGTGCTGCTGTATACGCTTATGCTGAAAGTCGTCAACCGCGAAACCATGCAGCGTCTCCTCGGCTACACTCAGTTGGTCCTGGTGGCGCTGATCTATTTCTCCTATTTTGTCGTACCGCACATCCTCGAGAACAAGCTGCTGCTGCAGGTCAACGGTTTTCATTCGAATTGGCTCTATCTGGCTCCGACATCATGGTTCGCTGCAATCGCCGCGTTGCCGGGGGGCGCTTTGACGCTCAGCAGGACTATTGCTGCCTTGACCGCAGTCGTAATGCTTTACATCGTCTACCGCGCCGGAACTACGCGACTCTCGCTGAAGTACGCGCAGACGCTTGCTAACACCGTCGCGCAACAGAAGCAGTTACAGGCACGACGAAAGCACGGCGTGTTGAACCGCTTGATGTTGTTGATCTCAAACCATGAGGACCGCGCGGTCTGGAGACTGATTCGCAAACAGTTCAAATACGACAACCGCTTCAAGATGTCGATCTTGACCATTGTGCCCCTGACGGGATTCTACGTGTATCTAGGAGTCGCAAAAGGCGAGGCGATCATCAATCCGTTCATTGTAGCCGCCCACACCAAGACGGAAGGGATGAACCTTCTGCTTTACGTCGCCGCAGCGATGTTGCCGTTTTTGATCACAATCGGTACCGCCTACAGTGAATCGTATCGTAGCGCCTGGGTGTTCTACACTTCTCCCGCCGATAGAACAGCGGTCATACTTGCCAGTGCCCGCTTCGCCCTGACCTACTTCTGTTTGCCCTTTACGATTCTGCTGGTGGGGCTCTTCACCTGGTTTTTTGGCAATGTCTTACACGCGCTGCTGCATTGTGTGATGATCTACGTGATCCTGATGATCCTGACCAAGCTGATGGTGCTGGTCCACCCGCGAGTACCGTTCTCGCAGCCAAGTAAAGCAGGACAGCGCACAGTCTCGATGTATCTTATGATACTGGTTACCTTTCCGGTGATGCTGATTCCGATGGTGGTTGTTGCGAATGTGGGATATGGTGGCTACGTCGGTTATTCAATCTATCTCGCCAGCGCCTTGCTCGTCAATTTCGTACTTCACAGAATAATGAAGAGCGTGATTCCGCGTCGCGCCGCCAAACTGGAGTTTACCGCGCCGGTTTAGCTGATGGGCATCTTGTTGGCGATTGCTAAGCTGTGGAAGATTCTTGTTTGGGGGTCTTCGCTTCGCTCTTCCCTGACGCCTTGTTTTTGGCTCTTGATTTCGACCGCAATCTCTTGCTGACCTTCAATTCATCCCTCAGGAACTGACCGGTAAAGGAATCTTTGTTTCTGGCCACTTCCTCGGGCGTACCGGTGGCGATAATTAACCCGCCATCATCTCCACCCTCGGGTCCGAGATCAATGATGTGATCAGCAGTCTTTATGACATCAAGATTGTGCTCGATCACGATTACGGAATTACCACGATCAACAAGCTGGTTCAGCACCTGCAGCAGCATTTTGATATCTTCGAAATGAAGACCGGTTGTCGGTTCATCAAGGATATAGAGCGTATTGCCTGTCGCGGTCTTGGAAAGCTCCGTCGCCAGTTTGACTCTCTGTGCCTCGCCACCCGACAACGTCGTTGCCTGCTGGCCGAGGTGGATGTAGCCTAATCCGACTTGCTGCAACACTCCCAGCTTCTTCTTCAGTGACGGAATCGATGAGAAGAACTTCAGCGCTTCCTCAACCGTCATGTCGAGCACATCAGCTATCGACTTACCTTTGTATTTGATCTCCAGCGTCTCGCGGTTGTAACGCTTGCCGTGGCAAACTTCGCAGGGAACATAAACGTCAGGCAGGAAGTGCATCTCAATCTTGATTATGCCGTCACCCTGGCACGCTTCACAGCGCCCGCCCCGGACGTTGAAGCTAAAACGCCCCGGTTTGTAGCCGCGCAGCTTGGAATCAGGCAGCTGCGCGAACAGGTCACGGATGTAGGTGAATGTGCCGGTGTAGGTAGCTGGGTTCGAGCGCGGGGTGCGGCCGATCGGCGATTGATCGATATCGATCACCTTGTCGAGATGTTCGAGCCCCTTGATTTCTTTGTAGGGAAGAGGCTCGCGTTTTGAATCCCAGAAATGGCGCGAGAGGATGCGGTAGAGGGTCTCATTGATCAAGGTTGATTTACCCGATCCGGACACACCGGTAATGCAGGTAAATACACCCACAGGTATATCAACGTCGATCGCTTTCAGGTTATTTCCTGTCGCTCCCTTCAATACGAGGTGCTTGCCATTCCCATTCCGTCGCTCGCGCGGCACCGCGATATTCTTGGCGCGGGAGATATATTTGCCGGTAACAGATTTGGCGCTGCGAACAATCTGTCGCGGCGTCCCGGAGAAGACGACTTTTCCGCCATTTTTGCCGGCGCCGGGGCCGAGATCGATCACGTAATCGGCGCGCTCGATGGTGTCACGATCATGCTCGACCACCAGGACGGTGTTGCCGAGGTCACGAAGTTCCAGCAGGGTATTGAGCAAGCGCTCGTTATCGCGCTGATGCAGGCCGATCGAGGGCTCATCGAGGATGTAGAGTACACCCACCAACCGTGAGCCGATCTGAGTGGCCAGCCGAATTCGCTGCGCCTCACCGCCGGAAAGCGTCGAAGCCTGCCGATCAAGGGTAAGATAGTCCAATCCGACATTGACGAGGAATCCCAGGCGCTCACGAATCTCTTTGAGCACCTGTTTGGCGATGGCAGCCTGCTTTTGGTTCAGCTTGAGATCAGCAAAGAACGCGTGCGCTCTCTTGACCGACATTGCTGTCACTTCCGAAATCGATCTCTTGCCGATGTAAACTGCGTTGGCCTCCCGCCGCAGGCGCGTGCCTTTACAGATGTTGCAGGGAGACATCCTCATGTAAGTCTCAATCCAGCTGCGAATGCTGGAGGATTCGGTCTGCATGTAACGGCGTTCGAGATTGGGGATTACCCCCTCGAACTTACCCTGATACTGCCCCTTGTGCTTGCCATGGCGCGATTCATAATTGAAGGTTAGTTCCTTGTCGATGCCATAGAGCACGGCGTCCTTCTGCTTCTCGCTGAGATTGGCGAAGGGAGTGGAGAATTTGAATCCCAGCGATTCAGACACGCCGCGCAACATCACCCGGTACCAGTTTGCCATATCGGAGCGCCAGGGGTGAATCGCGCCCTCATTAAGTGAAAGTGAGGGATCGGGCACCACTCGTTCGGGATCAACCTCCATCTTGTGTCCCAGACCCCCGCATCCGGTGCAGGCGCCGTAGGGGGAATTGAACGAAAACATGCGGGGCGAGAGTTCCTCGAACGAAATATCGCAGTTGGGACAGCCGTATTCGGTGGAGAAAATGCGCGTGTCGCCTTCACCGTTGAGGATTCCCACGACGCCACCGGCGAGATTAACCGCGGTTTCGAGCGAATCGGCGAGTCTGCCGGTAATCTTCGGTTTCACCACCAGCCGGTCAACGACGACTTCGATTGTGTGTTTCTTCTTCTTGTCGAGGTCAATCTCACTTTCGACATCGGTGGCCTCGCCATCAACGCGCAACCGCATAAAACCCTGTTTTTTGACTTCCGCAATCGTGTCCCGGTGTTCCCCCTTGCGGCCGCGAACCAGGGGCGCCAGGATTTGAATGCGGCTGTTTTCCGGATACCCCATCACATGGTCGACTATTTGCGATACTGTCTGCTGCGCGATCTTCGAGCCGCAAATGTAGCAGTGCGGCTCACCAACGCGGGCAAAGAGGAGGCGGAGGTAATCATAGATTTCGGTGACAGTACCCACGGTCGAGCGGGGATTCTTTGAAGCTGACCGCTGTTCGATCGAAATTGCCGGCGACAGGCCGTCGATGAAATCGAGGTCCGGTTTTTCCATCAAACCGAGAAACTGCCGGGCATACGCCGAGAGTGATTCGACATAGCGCCGTTGCCCTTCAGCATAGATGGTATCGAAAGCCAGCGACGATTTCCCCGATCCCGACAAGCCGGTGATCACGACCAGCTTATCACGGGGAATTTTGATATCGATGTTGCGAAGGTTATGCTCGCGCGCGCCTTGTATCGTTATATAACCAGAAGCCAAAATATCCTCCGAAAGCTGTTCCAGAGCCGCATTTCACGGCAATCTGAAAATATACGGAGCGATTTCGGCTCCCGCAATCACTATTGCCAATTTCTGTCACTGGCAGGAATTAACAGGATAGGGCGGTGAATTCCCAATGCAGACTGCATTTGTGGTAGCGGTTTATGTAAAACGTCTATGTAGGAGCGGTTTCAACCGCGACGTGCAGATATCGCCTACAAGGGTCGCGAATGAATTCGCACCTACCTAAATCCCCTCTTGAGAGGGGTGGATCGCATCCCGATCTTGATTGGGAGGCGAGACGGGGTGTGTATGTCCACTTCGGGCGTTAATTCCGCAGATCGCA
>CAYXUL010000022.1:13242-20932 GCA_964468475.1 uncultured Ignavibacteria bacterium
GGGAGGCGAGACGGGGTGTGTATGTCCACTTCGGGCGTTAATTCCGCAGATCGCATTTCGCCAACTTCCGTTCACGACTCACCGTTATCGCCCGCAAGGGTCGCGAATAAATTCGTTCCTGCAAAACCGCATGAAACTTGCCCGAACCGCTATTCTCCCGCCGCCGCCCTCTCAATCGCAGCGAGATCAAACTTGGTCATCTTCAGAAATGCCTGCGTGACACGGCTTGCGGCTTCGCCCCCCTGCGACAGCAACTCGCCGAGGATTTTCGGCACGACCTGCCAGGTGACGCCAAACTTATCATCGATCCAGCCACACGCCTGCTCCTTACCGCCATTGAGGAAGTTACTCCAGTAGTGGTCAATTTCCTCCTGAGTCTCGCAGCTTATCACCCACGATGTAGCGGGCGTGAACTTGAAAACAGGTCCACCGTTGAGCGCGACGAACTTCTGGCCATTCAGTTCAAATTCCACCGTCATCACCGAGCCTGCCTCCAGCTTCGACGCCGCGGCGGATTCCTTCGTGTAATGGGTGGTACCGGTGATTTTCGAGTTCGGAAAGATTGAGGTGTAGAACTTAGCTGCCTCTTCTGCCTGACTGTCAAACCAAAGAAATGGTGTAATTTTCTCCATAGTGTTCAATTTCTCACTTTGCTGCTTCTGCGCGCTCTTGAGCGGCTTTCCACTTCCTCATCGCTATGCTGAAAATCGTCTCGATTCCCATCACGCGGCGGTTGTGACTCATTTGGCCGACATGGTACGCTTCATGCATTGCCATAAACGCGATCCCGGCCCAATTGCTCTGGCTCTCTGTCGGGAACTTGAATGGAGCCTCGGCAGTGAGGAACTTCCCATCCAACTCGGCCATGCGGGCTTCCAGTTTCGGTGTGACCTCATCCCACGCCGCTTTAATCTCATTCAGCGAAGGCATCTTGGCCTGGTCAACGTCCCCGATACTCTTGTCGAACATGCCATCCCACGGTACGGTCAGTTCCAGGCCCATCATATTGGCGGTGTGGTAACGACAAGTGACAAGGTGACCCATAAACCAGGTGTTGGAATTGGCGCCATCGGCTGCCTGTTTGCGGCTCTGGTCCTCAGTTATCTCTTCGAAACCGAGGTTGAACATCATCCCGCTCACCTTGAGGCTCTCGGATACCGGTTTCATCAAATCATTCATCTAACTCTCCTGTAATTTTAATCATGGATTACTGTAGACTAGTATACAACTGATGCAGATAACATAGCTTTAGCGGCTCGCCGGGCAATCACAAAATGCGCGAAAAGATCACCTTTGCCAACGGTTGTAAATGTGGTAGATATACGGGTGTCAGGCTGAAGAAGCGAGAAGAAACCATGACGATGCTAATCGCAGTGGCAGGCCCATTTATGGCCGCCACGCCGAAAGAACGCCAGCAAAACTTTGAC
The DNA here is from genome assembly GCA_964468475.1 of uncultured Ignavibacteria bacterium. GTDB lineage: Bacteria > Zixibacteria > MSB-5A5 > CAIYYT01 > CAIYYT01 > JBECKX01. Next base: position 14,670 of record CAYXUL010000022.1, read on the forward strand.
CGCCTTAACCGTGCCGCCGCGGAAGTGCTCAAGCTGGGTCATATCCCCGTAGTTGGTCTCAACTGCGCCCTTCCCGTAATAGACAGAGTAAAGCTTCACGATGATTATCAGGCAATAACTGACATCTCCCTTGCGGTCGTTGGTCGTTGCGATGCGATGCTGTTTGTCGGTTCTTCCCCGGGCGCTGATAAAGAGCGGGAGTTGATCGAAAGCCTGGGAAAACCGGTCTACACGAGCCTTGATCAGATTCCATCGCCCTGATTTCGACAGTTTCCTGCGCTGACAACCGTTGCAAATCGTTAGAGATTTGTGAGGATTTCCTGACATCATCAGCTAGACTATTATGACTGCAATGCCGTTTATTTGATATCCGGGAGAAAGATGACGAGCGAAAAACAGATACTATTGGTGGAAGATGATTCCGAGATCGCTGATTTGGTTAGCATGCACCTGCGCGATCTGGGGCATCATCTTGATGCGGTTCCGAACGGCCACCTGGGGCTTGAGAAAGCTGAGCAGGGCAGCTATGATCTTATCATTCTCGATTTGATGTTGCCCGGGCTCGATGGTCTCGAGGTCTGCAAAAGTCTGCGTGCGCATGACAGCAAGACGCCGATTCTGATGTTGACTGCGCGTTCGGAGGAATTCGACAAAGTGCTTGGCCTGGAGCTGGGCGCGGATGATTACCTGACTAAGCCGTTTTCCATCCGGGAACTGCTCGCGCGGGTTAAAGCGCTGCTGCGGCGGGGCCAACTGCAAAGCAAGAGTCCTTCCGGTACTGCCGGTGGGGCGAAAACCATCGAACGCGGGCCCTTATTTATAGATCTCGAGAAACGCAAAGTCCTGCTGAACGGGAAACCGCTCGAATTGACGGTGAAAGAATACGACCTGCTGGTGTTGTTCGCGGGCAATCCCGGCCGGGCCTACAGCCGCAGCGAGTTGCTCGACACCGTGTGGGGTTATCAGTTCGAAGGCTATGATCATACTGTGAATACTCACATAAATCGCCTGCGCACCAAGATTGAAAAAGATCCCGGCAATCCTCGTTTCATCAAGACCGTTTGGGGGCATGGTTACCGCTTTGCGGAGCTGGAGGAGCTGAGTTAACAGGCCTATGTTTCGCTCATTTTACGTAAAACTCTCCATCGTCTTCCTGATACTGCTGGTAATTGCGGGCTTGGTGCAGGTGCTGACGACGCTCAACTCTGCGATGAACCTCGCTCGGGAAACCGAACAGAAAGTAAACCGTAATCTCGCCAAAGACATCGCCGTCGAGTTTGAACCGCTGGTAAGAGACTCGATCAACTCAGGTGGTATCCATAACCTGTTGCACTACCTGATGGTCGTGAACCCGAACATTGAGATTTATCTGCTCAATGGCCAGGGGAGGATACTGGCGTTTTTTGCCGAGCCCAGCAAGGTGGTGAAGCTCGACTCAGTGCCGCTCAATCCTATTCGCGAGTTCCTGGCACACGACAAGGAAGAACCGGTATTGGGAGCTGACCCCCGCAATCCCGATCGCCAGAAACCCTTTTCGGTGGCGCACCTTAAGATAGAGGGACAAGCAAACGGCTACATCTACGTTATCCTCGGCGGTGAGCAGTACGATGCCGCCTCGGCGGCACTGCAGGAAAGATTCCTGACTCGCACCATAGCGCGGGGAATTGTAATATCGTTACTCGCAACGGCATTAATCGGTCTGGTGCTTTTCTTCTTCATGACTCGCCGGCTGCGCTCGATGACCGAAAGGGTCCATCAATTTGAGCAGGGGGATTTCCAGACACGCATCGAGCACGCCTCAAAAGATGAACTCGGGCAACTTTCGGCGACCTTTAACAAAATGGCCGATACCATCGCAGCGGACATCGAGCAACTAAAACGTAACGATGACCTGCGACGTGAGTTGGTTGCCAATGTCTCACATGACCTGCGCAGCCCGCTGGCTTCGGTACAAGGTTATCTCGAAACAGTCCTGATAAAATACCCATCCCTTTCCGAGGAAGAGCGTAAGAAGTTCTTGGAAACCAGCCTGCGCAACGTCGAAAAGCTGAATCGTCTCGTTCATGAACTGTTCGAGCTCTCCAAGCTGGATGCGCGTCAGGTTCAGCCACACGCCGAAGCATTTTCCATCGCTGAATTGGCACAGGATGTGGTCATGAAGTTTCGCCAGGATGCTGAGCAGAAGAGGATCGATCTTGAGGCCGATTTCAAAGGGCAGTTGCCGATGGTATCAGGCGATATCGGTATGATCGAAAGGGTGCTGACTAATTTGATCGAAAATGCCATTCGCTTCACACCACCCGAAGGCAGAGTGAAGATCGCACCGGTGCAGAGCAACGGCAAGGTTCGTATCGCCGTTTCCGATACCGGCTACGGCATCCCGGCGCAGGATCTACCCCATATTTTCGATCGTTTCTATCGCGTCGGCAGAGAACGCGGCAGAGACTCTGACGGAACCGGGCTGGGATTGGCCATCGCTCACAAGATTATGGAGTTGCACGGCGGTCACATTGAAGTCGAATCAGAGTTGGATAAGGGGACTACTTTCTATTTTGATTTGTCAGTGACCAGATAGACTTAAGCTCGCCAGACTCACACGACTCAGTTAGAATTTCAGTCGCTTCCAGAGCGAATGCCGATAGCAGCTCTCTCACAGCCTTTCGTGCTTAACCCCCATCGTTATCAATAGTGTACCTCAGCGTGACAGTTTCGTGATAAAGAAATTGTTCTACTCAATACACAGAATAAAAACCACGTTAACTCAAACGACAAGGAGAGTAAACGCATGAGGCACAAACAGTCGTTATTGGCACTTACGGCTATTGTCAGCGCTGCACTGCTCGCCTGGGGGTGTTCCAACAGCACGGATATTACATCCCCCAGTTCCTCAAATGATCAACTCGATTTTCCGGTTCCGGAAATGCAGCAGACTGAGGCTGATATCAATCAGCAGATTTCAGATATGAATGCTCAGTTTGCCAAGGCAGCTCGCTGGGAGACTATCAGTAGTCCGACAACGATTACGTCACCCGGCTTTTATCGCGTCTCGGAAGACTTCAGCGCTACCGGTGACGCCATCGTCATCCAGGCGGATCGTGTTTTCCTGCAGATTGACGGCCGCACCATTACCGGTCCGGGAGACAAGGAAGGTCGCGGGATCGTTGTTGATGGCGCCAACGATGTGTTCATCAAGGGCGGCAACTTTGACCATTTCGGCATCGGTGTGGTGATGATCAATTCGAGCCACGTCGCGGTATTTGGCGTTCACATTAACGGCAGCGACGAATTCGCTGATCCTGCCAATGGTGTCGCTCCGCAAATCGGAATAATGTCTCTCAACAGCCACGATGACTTAATCTTCGGGAATCACATCAGACTGGTCAATCTCGGAATCTTCATCCGGGGCGATGGCAGTTACAACGACATCATCTATCGCAACTTCGTCATTGGTGGCGATCGCGGACTATTGGCAGTCTGTTACAACCCCGATGGCTCCGGTGATCCGGCAGCCGGGCATAACGACCTGATTTTCCGCAATTTCCTCGACCGCTTCGGTCTGGGCGTTCAGTTCAAGGCGATGGCGCACGACAACCGCTTTATCGCGAACATAGTCAGGTATTTCAACGCTCCATGGGAGGATCTCAACGGCACCAATCAGTTCAGCTACAATCGCACTCACCAGCTTGGTGCGCCGACGATGGCTAATCTGAAGCTTCATTTCAACGGCATTGAGGATCTCGGACCTAATTTTGTATATGAGGGCTGGATTATCGTGAATGGCAATCCGGTCTCCACGGGTCGCTTTACTGTTGATGGCAGCGGCAACCAGAGCCAGACTGATTTCCCGGTTTTGGCGGCCAACTTGATGGACGCCACTAAGTTTGTGCTCACGATCGAGCCCAATCCCGATCCTGATCCCGGTCCCTCGATGACACACTATCTTGCCGGCAATTTCAGCGGCAGCAACGCCAGTTTGACCGTCTCCGATCCGGCTGCTTTGGGATCGGATTTCTCATCGGCAGCGGGTGAATACATCCTGAATACACCGTCAACGGCGTCAGACAACAGTGACTATGCCCAGGGTATCTGGTGGCTGGATCCGATGGCCGGTCCCGGCCCGACACTGAACCTGCCCACCTTGCCTGCCGGCTGGATGTACGAAGGCTGGGTCGTTGGTCCGAGTGGCCCGGTGACGACCGGTAAGTTCACTTCCGTCTCAGGCGCTGATGGTGATGGTGCAGGTCCGACTTCCGGTCCTGATGGCTTCCCGCCATTTCCGGGACAGGATTTCATCAACCCGCCGATGAATCTGATCGGTGATGCAGCCGTGATTACCATCGAGCCGGACGCTGACAACAGCCCCGCTCCCTTCACCCTCAAGCCGCTGGTCGATGGCAATATCGAAGACGTTGGCATCGGCGTGCTTCAAGGTATGGGCAATAACGCGGGTTCATTCCCCACCGGTACGGCAATGCGCTAATATGCGGCCAGAACTGAATTGAATCTGACCTACCCTTCGGATTCAAAGAGCCTGCTCGGCTCAGATACCCCGCAGCGCCCGGCTGCGGGGTATTTTATGACCCTGAATTGAACACTTATGCTTCGCCAGAGTATGTGATGAATCGCTGCGGGGGTATTATCGACGGTATTAGAAATAAGAAGAGCGGTCAAATTGACCGCTCCTCTTAATGGGAAATAGAGTGTTGTTGTAAATGTGCTTAAGATGTATGCGAAGGCTTCAGCGAAGCTCTTCTATTCTTCAATAAAGCAAACTCTGATTACTGATTCCGCTTGCGACGCAGAACCCCGGCGCCCATCAACAGACCGGAACCAAGCAACAGCAACGTTCCCGGCTCGGGGGTGCAGTGCGGGGTAATCGCATAGGCCGGGCCACCCCAGACGTCGGAGATATAATCTACATCATCACCGTAAGTGTTAGCATACGCATTGCCTTCCCAGAGGGTCAGCGAATTTCCGGTACCCGAGCCGGCGCGGATAGCGCTGATGTCACCCGTCATGTACGGATAGAACAATACCGCCCAGTCGCAGCAGTCTTCGGGGCGAAGGCTGACTATTCCGCCATCTGTATTCTGATTATAGGCAAAATCGGCAGTCATGTAGCCGCCCCCCTGGTCTACCAGGCCACCTTCTCCGTGATTCTCCGGAGAATCGTCCTGGAAAAGTGCACTATAACCGGTCCCATAAAAGTAGGTGTCCCATTCTACGTGATTCCAGTAGTTGGGGCCTGCGGCGTCAGCGTTGTGGATGATATTGAATGACAGATTGTCATTATTGTCGTAGTACATCCAGACCTGGCTGGTAGCCGCCTGCGGCGTTGGATTGGCCGGGTGACCTGAGGCACTGTAGTAGTTGTAATAGGACACAGCGTCAGTACCACCGTGAATTGCCGAGATCTGGCCGAGCAAGGTTTGGTCCAGAGTATTGGGATTAATCTCCCATACGTCGAACCAGTTCGGAAGCGCGAAGGCATTACCGATCAACGCGATACTCAATACCAACGCCAGAATTATGAGTTTCTTCATGAAATTGTCTCTCCCTAATAGCGCTTAGAGTTTGCCTTTAACAACTCTATTTCAAGCAAATGCTGTGCCGACAATCGTTAAGCTATTACTTTACAAGAAGTTAAACTCCCACGGAGGTTCTTCTGAGTTTGCAATTGTCCATTATTCCGACACCTCCGGAAGCGAACCGGACAGAATTTCTTCTAAGTCATTATTTTACAATAGACTATATGAATCCATGTTGTCTCGCGTTCTGTACTGAATTCCTCCATTCATATCATCAATCTCAATTCATTGACAACAATGCTCTATTTATTTAAATTCACGGCTCAGGTTGACAGGCGGTATTTGATCATGGGAGTGCTTCAGGAGGAAAGCGTTGGGTGAACTTGACGGAAAAGTTGCGCTGGTAACCGGCGGAACCAAAGGAATCGGGAGATCAACGGCACTTCGGCTCGCCCGGGCCGGAGCCAATGTAGTGGTAAACTACTTCCGCAGCCGGGATGCGGCAGAGGCGATGGTGGAAGAATTGAAAGCTCTCGGCTCCGACTCGATTGCGATCAGGGCCAATGTAGGCAAACATGAACTGCTGCATCGTATCTTCGATGAAATCCGCGAAAAATACGGGCGTCTCGACATTCTGATTTCCAATGCCGCCCTCGGCCTCTATACCGAAGCCCTCAAGATCGATGATAAAGCCTGGGATTTATCGATGCACACCAATGCGCAAGCTTTTCTGCT
>CAYXUL010000022.1:21032-30695 GCA_964468475.1 uncultured Ignavibacteria bacterium
TCGATGATAAAGCCTGGGATTTATCGATGCACACCAATGCGCAAGCTTTTCTGCTCTGTGTGCAACATTGCATCGACATGATGCCGGATGGCTCTAAAATTGTCGCATTGTCATCGCTCGGCTCGCATCGCTACATCGACGGCTACGCCGCTATCGGGGTTTCCAAAGCGGCTATCGAGAATCTGGTCAAGTACTTGGCCTATGAACTGGCCCCGAAGAAAATCAATGTCAATTGCGTTTCCGGCGGGTTCATTGACACCGATGCGCTGAAAGTCTTCCCATCCTATAAGGAGATGAAGAAGGAAGTTGAACGCCGCACACCTTTTGGGCGAATCGGCACCCCTGATGAAGTTGCCGGTGTCGCCTACTTCCTCTGCACCGACGATGCCCGCTGGATCACGGGACAAACTGTGATCGTCGATGGTGGCTACACCTTAGCATAATTCACAGATTGGAATGAAATAGTTGGGCAATGCCCTGAATTATGCGTCCTACTCTTATGAAAGTAGGTGCACCGCATCATGCCTAAGATAATCGCCGCCGCACCGGTGGTCCCGCCTTACAAACTGACTCAGAAAGAAATTCGCGAGTTCGCCAACATTCATTTCGCTGAATCAGAGCTCCCGGTCGAGCGCCTGCTTGAAGTCTTTACCAACTCAGGAATTGAAGAACGCTATTTCGCGGTTCCCATCGATTGGTACCGGCAGGAGCGCACTTTTCTGGAGAAAAACGAGGTCTACATCAAATCATCCTGTGAGTTGGGGGAACGCGCCAGCCGTGATCTGTTCGAAATCTCAGGATGCAAGCCGGAGGAGATCGATTACCTCGTTTTCGTTTCCACGACCGGCCTGGCCACACCATCGATCGATGCGAGATTGATCAACATCCTCGGACTGCGCGGCGATATCCGCCGCACTCCCATTTGGGGTCTTGGCTGCGCGGGGGGGGCCGCCGGGTTGGCGCACGCCTACCACTATTTGCTGGGGCACCCGCGAGACAGAGTTCTTCTGGTCGCGGTTGAACTATGCGGGCTAACTTTCCAGCAGCACGACTTCACCAAGAGCAATTTCGTCGCGACCGCCTTGTTCGGAGATGGCGCCGCCGCGGTGTTGCTGGCAGGGGATGAAGTGGGAACTGACGGCGTCGAGATGTTGGGAACGCAGAGCACGTTCTGGCCCGATTCGCTTGATGTCATGGGCTGGAATTTTATGAATTCGGGAATGCAGGTTGTATTCAGCCGCAGCATACCTGCTATCGTTGAGGCAAAAGCCAAGTCCAACTTTGATGAATTCCTTTCCGGCTACTCTCTCTCCCTTGACGCGATCGAACATTTCATTCTCCATCCGGGCGGCGCCAAAGTGATCGGGGCCTACGAAAAATCACTGGCTTTGAAGAACGGCAAGCTTGATATCTGTCGTGAGATGCTGCGTCGTTACGGCAATATGTCTTCGGTGACGGTGCTGTTCGTGCTCGCCGAGCATATTGCCAGGTACGCAAAATCAGATCAACTTGCCGTTATCAGCGCTCTTGGCCCCGGCTTTTGTGCAGAGAGCCTGTTGGTCAGGCTCTGAGGTAAATCTCCCCGATTCATCGGAATCTCCCCCAACTCGTCTGTTGCAATTCAGGGAACGTTCCCTATCTTGCGGCCTATAATTAGATCGAACTAACAACTGCAGGAGAATCAAATGCGCTCAATTTTGACTTTTGCTCTCACTGCTCTTTTCGCCGCAGCTTTGTTCGTAGGTTGTTCCAAGAAGGACTCCGGCAAGCAAGGCGAAACCGAGCAGAATACTCAGCAAGAATCGCAAACTCAAAGCTCACAGCAAACACCGGCAAAGCCGGCGATATCGTTCTATGCCGATACCTGCCATTATGTCACCAAGGGCGACACGACCTACAGTTCTTCCGGACTAAAATGGGTTGATACTAAGGAAGGTACCGGCGCCACTCCCGATTGGGGTAACCGCGTCACGGCTCACTATACTCTCTGGCTGGCAGACGGGACAAAGTTGCAGAGTTCGAAGGACAAGAACCAGCCTCTCAGCTTCGTCCTCAGGCCTCACGCTGTAATCGACGGCTGGACTGAGTGTTTGCGCACCATGAAAGCCGGCGGTGAGCGCAAGCTGATCGTGCCGCCGCAACTCGCCTATGGGCAGGCAGGCAGACCCGGCATACCACCGAATTCGACGCTGACATTCGAGATTGATCTTTTGAACGTACAATAGACTCCACAGGTGCCATTCTCGCTCTTTAGAAAACCCATCATAATCGATCCCGACTCGGTAACCACGGAGTCGGGATTGCGCTATCATGACGTCAGAGAGGGTACCGGTGATGAAGCTCGCCCGCTGAAGTGGATCAGCGTCCATTACACCGGCTGGCTAATGAACGGCAAGAAGTTTGACACCTCCCGCAGGCGCAGGCAGCCATTCGAATTTCTGCTGGGTGGACAGCAGTTCATTAAGGGCTGGAGCGAAGGCATCAGCGGAATGAAAGTAGGGGGAATCCGCAGGCTATATATCCCGCCCGAGCTTGGATACGGAAGCGAGCCAGTGGGCAAAATCCCCCCGAATTCTATGATCGTGTTTGAGATTGAGTTACTGGCAGTGAGGTAGTCAGCCAAAGGTAGGCATAAGCGCAGGTGCAGGTTTTCCCTCGACTCTGCCACGCAACTGCAAGTAACTAGTACATCAGCCTCAGCAATGTCCCCCCGTCTCCGCCATAGTACACTTTGCCGTCAACAGCCTGTACAGCATTGAGGCGCTGCGGCGGCGTGACATCATCGATATAAAACTTCAGGCCGTGATTCGGCGTCATCGCAATCAGTCGGTCACCTGCGATGAAGATCACGTCTGTCTCAGGGGCATCCACCGCGGTCAGGGCGCGGTCACTCAGCGTCGCCTTTTTCTCCCACGACCACCCGCCATCGTCGGTGTAGCGGACTATCCCATCCCCCGATACCTCCCATCCGTGTGAGACGTCGGAGAAGGCAAAGTCATTGATTTTCAGTTCACTGCGCGTGGCATTGTGTTCCCATGTCTTGCCACCGTCGGTCGTATACATCACCGCATCGCTGCCCAGTATCCAGCTATGGGTAGAGCTAGCGCTCACAATTTTGCGATAGCCGTGATAGGGTACACCGCTGACACTCCAGGTGATTCCCTTGTCGTCAGAAGATCCCATAAACGCCGGTGCCGGGACCGTGTCTGAAACCATCGTACCTACAATTTGCAGGCGGTCATCGTCAACTCGCGCCATCGAAGCAAAGCGATATTTGTTATCCACCGCAACACTTTGCCAGTCTGTTCCGCCATTCGCGCTGCGTACCAACAACCCCGCATTGCCGTAAATGAATCCGACTTTATCATCTACGAAGTAAACTCCGGTGATCTCCCGGCCGTCACTCTGGTACACCTTATTGAATGAGCTGCCGGCGTCACTGGTGAAATAGACCTCTTTGGCGGTGGCGACATAGCCCTCATTACCGTTGGTAAAATAGAGGCTTACGATATTGTCAGTCGTTGGAAACGTGAGGGTCTCATACTTGAGATACTCGGCAGGTTTTTCGCTGCAGCCGACTAGTATGATGGTAACGATCGACAAGATGAAGCCGATATATTTGTATGAAAAGCGATGCATGGTTCTCCTCTCCCCACAGGTCAGTCTTTGACACAAATGAACTTCGACGACTCACGAGATGAAGTCAACCAAAAAGTGGTTGTGATTCATCACCACAGATGCCAACATTAGGCTGTACGTATCGAATCAATACTGGCGCGAGCAAGTGAATAACGTCTTAGAAATAAAGAATGCTACCCTCGATCTTCGCGGCGGCGAGTGGGCAATACGTCTGCCCGATGTCTTCGTCCCGCGCGGAAAATATATCTCGATTCCCGGCAGCGATTCCGGGTTTGCCACGGCGCTGTTGCAGCTACTGACGCAGGGGGCGACCGTGGCCTCCGGCAGCATCGAATTGCTGGGCACGCCGCTGCAAGTTGCCTCCCGGCGCACACTGTTGCGGCTGCGCCGCTCGATTGCCTTCTTGTCACCGACCTTGGGGATTATAGCCGACTGGACGGTACAGGATAATGTGGCACTCCCGCTCAGTGTGAGGGGTCATATTTCGAAATCTCGCCGGAAGGGAATCCACGCTGCGCTTTCGCAGCTTGAACTGATCGGCGTGGCGAAGAGCACAGTCGGGCAGCTGACTCCTTCACAGAAGCTACTGGTATCTCTGGCGCAGGCGATCGTGAAGGTGCCAAAGTTCATTATGACAGAAAAATGCTGGGGGGACGACATTAATGACAGGGTAGAAATGATCCTCCGAGACTTCGTGCGCAACGGTTCCACGGTGATGGTGGAAGGCGCCGAATCGGTGGAGCAATCACATCCAGAGGCGATCTTACCGTGAGTTCACGTATCAGCTACATACTACTATTGGCAGTCTGTGTGCTGCTGATCACGCTGACGCTTTCTCTTGATGCCAATTTCCGCACCTACGTTGACGATTTTCGCGAGCAGCAGACAGTTGCAGTCTACCTGCATTCATCCGCTTCGGCTCGGCAGCTCGAAACGCTGATAAACGCCATCAAAAGACTTCCCGGGTACAAATACTTCAACCACCAAGGCAAAGCCGCAGCATTTACACAGATGCAGTCGTTGCTGGGAAAGCAACTGCTCCCTGATTCAGATCGCAATCCGTTTCCCGACCGTATCATTGTCGGTTTTTCCGCTGAGCACGCGAATCTTGCCAATTTCCGGGATGTCGCCGCCATACTCCAATCCGCCAATGTCGTCGATACTGTGACCTACAACGGCCCCTTGCTGGCGGCGCAGGAGCAGGCATTCTCACGCTGGCACTACATCATCCTCGGTGGTCTGCTGATGAGCATTGCCGCAGGGATATTTGCGCTGATATCGAGTGTTTTCTACGCGGAAGAGCAGCATAGCGCGGTGTTGCAGGCACTGCGTCTTCACGGCGCCGGGCTTGGTACCCTCTCCCGCCGGTTCGTTGGGCGCTGGACGGGATTCGCGCTTCTCGCAACGGGTCTGGGCATTGGTCTGGCATACTTTACCTGGAAGCTTTATAAGAGTCGGTTCGAGTCGCAGATATTTGTCGATCCGAACCTGCTGCTAATACTGGTTGGTTCGGTGCTCGGCATTGCTGTTGTCGGGCTTTCTGTCAAACTACTGCGCTACCGATGATGATTCTGAAATTCTTTAAGTTAGCGCTGCAGATTACGCTCCTGTCAGCATTTTGCCTGAGTTTGCTATTCTCTTCGTTGCAATCCCAGGATGATGCTAAGGATGTTGACACGCTGAAGCAGGAACTGGAGTCGACTCGCACCAAAGCGGAGTCGCTAATCCAGAAACAGGCCGGCCTCTATGATCAACTCGCCGCGCTTGACCATGAACTTGAACTCAGCAGCCGGTTGTTGCGCAAACTGCGAAGACAGACACGCGATCTGACAGCCGAAGTCGATGCTACCTCCGATACACTTGCCGCACTCCAGGGGGTATCACACACGGAAAGTCAGTTATATGAAAACAGACTGCATCAGTTATACATTATCCAGACCGAGCCAGGCCTGCTACTGCCGTTTGCGCCTTTCGCAGAACTCAGCGCCAGCAATAATTCTGTTCTCTATCAGAAACTGGTGGGCAGGGATAATCTGCGTCTTGCCGCACTGGGTACGGCAATATCCAGCCAGGCAGAGCTTCTGGATAATCTTAAAAGCCGCAAGGCTGAACTGGAGTCCGCTGTTGTCGAACGGCGTCGTGAAGAAGCAAACATGAAGAGCACTCTTCAGGAACGAGAACGCCTGCTCGCTAAAGTGAAAGGCCAACAGCGAGAGCTGGATCAGCAACTCAACGAATTGCAGGAATCCTCAGCTACGGTAGGCGATATTTTCAGCTCACTCGATGATGAGCTGCGTCGCACGACTGATCAACTTTGGCAACAACAGCGTGAATTGAACCTGCGCCTGAAAGGTAACCTGCGCTGGCCGGTGAAAGGGCACGTGGTGACCGACTTCGGCACCAAGACCGACCGCCGCACGGGTCTCTCCAGCAAGAGCAACGGCATTAATATCACCACGAAACCGGGTCGTCCGGTAGTTGCAGCGTTGACCGGTCGAGTTTTGTATATTGGTTTTGCGCGAGGTTTGGAAAATTTCCTCGTCGTCGACCACGGCGGCTCAATTTACTCGCTCTATGGCAACCTAGCCGATCTCAAAGTCACCGAGGGTGAGTCTGTGATCCGAGGTGAACCGTTCGCCACGACGGCCGGCGACAGGTTGCATTTCGAAATCAGGGACGGCAAGACGCCGGTCGATCCGCGCCCCTGGCTGAGGTAAACCACGCAGATGAGTCACGATCCAATATGAATGACGTACTAGCTCACAAACTCCATCCGGCGATATTGGAGCGCCTGAAGCAGCTGCGGCACAGTAGCAAGTTGCCTACGGCACTGCTCTTTGCGGGCCGGAAAGGAGTTGGCAAGTGGGTGATCGCCGAGCAGCTCGCGCTTGAGTTGACCTGTCTTGAGCAACCGCGTCAGGATGGTTGCCGCTGTGCCTCGTGCCGCCAGGTCGAGCACTTCTCACACCCTGATGTGCACTACCTTCTGCCATTGCCCGCTAATGATAAGTTATGGCCGGAGAACACGACCCAATACTTGCATAGCCGCAGAGAGGATCCTTTTGGTGACAGCACCGCCGCGGCTACGCAGTTTATTTTGCTTGATAGCGTACGGCGGTTCCAGACCAATCTTTCGCGTAAACCATCACTTTCGCAGGTCAAATTTGGGATCATCAGCGAAGCTGAGCGGATGTTGCCGGCAACGATGGACTCATTGCTGAAGTTGTTGGAGGAACCACCTGCTGATACTCAACTGATTGTTATGACCCACAAGCCGGGACTGCTATTGCCAACAATCTTGTCGCGACTGCAGCGAGTGAACTTCCCGGCGCTTAGCGACGATTTTGTCAGGGAGTATCTGCTGGAAAAATGCGAATTCGACTCCGATCAGGTTGCGGTGTTCGCCCGGCTGTTGCGGGGATCACTGAATGGAATTGCCGAACTGAGTGAAGGGGATCTGTTGCATGATCGTGACGCTTGCTGGAAGATTCTGCAGGAGGCGTTCACGATGTCACCGCCTAACTTGCTGGTAAAGCACGGCGAAAGTTCACAGTTGATCTCGCGCGATTCGGTCGAGCAGACTCTGCGTCAATGGCAGATGTTTCTCCGCGATCTGTTGTTGCTGAAAACGAGCACCGCAGAGGAAAGCCCGGGTGATGATCTTTGCTACCCGGACCTTGAACCCGAATACCGCAAGCTAGTGGCGGATACCAACGGATCTGGTAATCTCTTCGCGTACCTGGAAAAGGTGGAAACAACCTTGCAGGAGCTGAGGCGCAACGTCAACGCTCGCATGGCAGCATTCGATTTTCTATCCGAACTCGCTAAGCCTGCAAAGACCTGATTCTAATCCCTCAAATGCTGAACAAAAAAAGTGAGGATGCCGGCTCATCTCCGGCATCCTCCGCCAGTACACTCAACTCTATTTCACGCTCGGTAAGTCGGTGTACCGATCTATGTGAAAAACGGCCGCCTTAGCGGGTTGTTTTCCCTTCTACTCGGCTACTCGGCGCAGTCGGCCTTCCATTGTCCGCTGAAACTGCCGTAGCCGCGTCCGGCGTGTCGGCCATTCCTGTCATTCTGGCCAAAATCGCCCGGCTCAAACTGATCATCGGGTGGTCCCGTGACAGGCATGCGCGCCATCCAATTGCCGCTGAGTTTACCCTTCTCATTTCCGGCAGCATCGGCGTAAATACCGTCAAACCAGCCGAGATTGGTCGCATTTGGCGTTGCGTCGTTGCCATAGCCCCAGGTACCCTTAAGCAGTCCCCGGAACTGACCGCTGAGGCTGATCCACTTGCCGAAGAATACCTGCGCATCCGCGCGAGTGCCGAAGTGACCGCGAATAAACCCGGCGCTACGGCCATCGGAAGCGATCCAGCGTCCGAAGAAATTCCCGCGCTTGCCGTCACGGCCCTGGCGTATCCAGCGTCCTTCCAGGAAGCCTTCACCGCAATCAAGTTTATCGAGCTTAACCGCAGTAATCGAGACCTGGTTATTGCCGACATCCACGATTTCCTGCAGATCCGCCAACTCGGACATCTTAAGGGTTCGCGTATACGGCGCAGTTTCAAATGTCAGGGTGTTTTCGGTGTCGTAAGTGGTGGGTTCCGGATCGTAGACATAGACCAGGATACCGTCATAGGCAGGGCGGGTATGGCTTACGAAATCCAGCACTTCACGTGACTCTCGCGGGCGGACGATATGATCGGTGCCCTCAAATTTGATTAACCGTACTGCAATGATAGCGCCGCGATCGACGCTGATCTTGCCTGACCAGTCGGTAATCGCCGTCTCAGTCGAGTCAAACTCGAGCTTGCCCCATAAGAACTCGACCGAGTAAACGTCGACATTGGTGAGGTTTCGAATTGCATTCACTTCAGGTGACTGCGATAAAGGATCGTTTGCTTCTTCATCCTCGCCCAGCGCCATGATATCCGCATCACCAAAGGCGGGGGCTTCATCTGTGGCCTTGTATCCACCAAATTCATCAGTGAGGTTCAGTTGTGTTTGGTCGGTTGTATTCGAACTGACTTTGTCGCTTGAACATCCCACCGCCAGCATCATTAGTGCCAAGGGCAGGACTATTATCCAAAGAGCCCTGAATAATCTCATTTCATATTCTCCTTCTGAGTGCTCTTACGAGTATTTTCTTAGCTTTGAATTCACGGTTAACACATTGTCAAATGTCGTGCCAGCTCACTTTTCAACTTGCCAGGATCGCTTCAAATGCCGACAGATTAAGTGGTTAGGCGTAGTGGCCACTTGTGGAGACTTTACGAATTCAGGCAGCTAATCGTCCCGGTTTGTGTACGTGAACGTTCAAAAATCACTGGGGGTGGACCGGCAGGTACACCTGCGAGTACACTGAGGTGAGTTCACGAGCTTAATTTCAGAATCGAACCATGTTCTCAAATAGACGCATACTCACGGCATCGTTGGTGATTTTGCTGCTGATGCTGGTCATCGGCTTCAATGTCACCCTCTATCTACTATATCAGCAGTCTCTGCATGCGCTTGAGCGTGGGCTGGGTGACAGATTGCTCTCGGTAGGGCGCGCGCTGGCGCCATTGGTTGAGCAGGAAGTGGACAAGTCTGATACTCCCGGCGAGCTATCATTGGTCAGCTTGGTGCTGCTGCAGGACTATTTCGAGAAGGTCAGTTCAACCGATGATCTCTCCGGAATCTACCTCGTCAACACCGAGGGCAAAGATATGCTGGCCTGGGAAGACAGCCTGTCACAGATCGAACTACTGATGCCTCTCCACGAACCGTATCTAACGCAGGCGCAACTCGGACAGGCACTCACTTCGCCGCTTTATCAGGTAGGCAACCGCAGCTTCAAAGCAGCTTATCAGCCGATCGGAAAGGATCCGGTACAGGCGATCCTGATTGTGGAGAGCAGCTTCAAGCTCTTTTCCAGCCTGGATCGGTTCGAACGCTCGGTAATACTCGTCAACTCGATCGCACTCGCGGTGCTGCTGATTATCGGCGCGGCGATTCTTCTGCTCAATCGCAGGCTGA
>CAYXUL010000022.1:30795-35454 GCA_964468475.1 uncultured Ignavibacteria bacterium
CTCGCGGTGCTGCTGATTATCGGCGCGGCGATTCTTCTGCTCAATCGCAGGCTGATTTCCACGGAGAAATTGTTGATATCACAAGCGGCGCTCTCGCAGATGGGGCAGATGACTGCGATTATTGCGCATGAAGTGCGAAACCCGCTGGCAATCATCAAGGCGACCGCCGAACGAATCAAGAAGAAGTTCGGTGCTGATGAGAGCCCGGACGCAGCGTTGCTTGACTTTATCCCGGAAGAAGTCGACCGGTTGAATCAGATCACCACTCATTACCTGCAGTTTGCTGCTCCGCTGGATTCCCCTCGCAAGCTGGCGCCGGCTGCTGATACGGTCAGATCAGTCGTGGAGGCTACCCAGCGGGAGGCCAAACGGCACGAAGTGGAGTTGAACTATTCCAGTCAACCGGAGGTTGCAGATATTCTCACTGATGCCAACGCGCTGCATCAAATCGCAATTAATCTCCTGCATAACGCCATCGATGCAGTCGGAAGAGCTGGAAAAGTCGAAGTTTCGCTCGAAAGCGGCGTCCACAAGGGAACTGCGCGGCTTGTCATTGCCGATAATGGTCCCGGCATTTCCAGGAAAGACCAAAAACGGATCTTCGACCCCTTCTTTACCACGAAAGTTTCGGGCACTGGATTGGGTCTGTTTGTGGTGAAGAGATTGGTTGAGCAGATTGGCGGCACTATTGAAATCGAGTCAGGTAAGGAAAACGGCACGAGATTTGTTATAATGTTCAGCGGATCGGGCGATGAGTAATATTCTGGTAATAGATGATGAAGAGCGGATGGCGCTGCTGGTGGCCTCGACACTCGAAGATGCCGGCTACCAGGTAACCACAGCCACCGACGGCGAAAAAGCGGCTGAGATGATCGGCCGGCGCGGCTTTGATCTGGTAATTACCGACCTCAAGATGGAGCCGCTCGACGGTCTGCAAATTCTTGAAATGGTTAAGTCGGAGCAGCCCGACTGTGGAGTCATCCTGATGACTGCCTATGCTTCCGCCGAATCGGCGGTCACCGCGATGAAGCAGGGCGCGTATGACTACATCATTAAGCCATTCTCCCTCGATGAACTGGTGATGCTGGTCGAACGCTTCCTGAAATCGCGCCGTACTGAGTCATTGAACGAGCAGTTGCGCAGCGACTACGAGCGCGTCGCCTTCGGCGAATTTGTCGGACGCTCCGAGGGAGTGCAAAAACTTTTCAATCTCGTGGATAAAGTCGCCAAACGTGAATCGACGGTACTGCTGCTGGGTGAATCAGGCACCGGCAAGGAGCTGGTTGCCAATTTGATTCACAAACGTTCACCCCGGACTGGAGGGCCGTTCATCGCCCTCAATTGTGCAGCATTGACAGAAACTTTACTCGAATCAGAGCTGTTCGGCCACGAGAAGGGGGCGTTCACCGGCGCCGTCAAACGCAAGCCGGGAAGATTCGAGCTGGCTGCCGGCGGTACTCTCTTTCTTGACGAAATCGGCGAGATCTCCTCGGCGATGCAGGCTAAGCTCCTGCGCGTGCTTGAACTGGGGCAGTTTGTCCGAGTGGGCGGTACCGAACAGCTTCACTCCGACGCGCGAATCATTGCGGCAACTAACCGTGACTTGAAGCAGGCGATGGAGAAGGGGGATTTCCGCGAAGATCTTTATTTTCGCCTAAGTGTTTTCCCGATTGAAGTTCCCCCGCTGCGCGATCGCAAAGAGGATATCCCGCCACTGACCCGGTATTTTCTCGATCGCCTCGGCTATGCGCATGGAAAGCTCTCTGCAGAATGCGAACGCCTGCTCACTGCCTATCCATTCCCCGGCAACGTTCGCGAATTGAAGAACCTGATCGAGCGTGCCTTTATTCTTGCTGATGGTGAAGAGATCTCCCCCGACCTGCTCGGAATTAACGCTGAGGAAGAAATCAGTCCTGATCCGAGTGCCGGGCTGGTGGAAAACGAACGCCGGATGATTGTCGATGCCCTTAACAAATCTGCGGGAAACAAGACGCGTGCGGCGGATATCCTCAAGATCACGCGGCGCAAACTTTATTCGCGCATGAAGATATATGAGATTAAACCTGGACCGGATGGTACATTTGCGTGAACCTGAGAGTACATTAAGTGGTGCTTCGGATTTCTCCAGAACACAGCCCGTCGTCATCGGAGCTTACCAACCGCTTGAGGTTCAGCGGATTGTCCTCGCAGAGGTCAGCCTATTCCTTCTCCCGCGTCTTTTGGCATGAATATTGCCAATTCATGAGTGGAGAGTGAAGAATCATGAATTACGAGCATCTTACATACGCACCACGTACCCGCTTCTGGCGGAAACCCTCGTTTATAGCGCTGCCAATCGTGTTGGCCACACTTCTGGCTCTCGCCCCAATTTTCACGGCACCGGCTCTCGCGCAGCACAACGATAGAGACCGGCTGGCGGAGGAACTTGCGCTCACCGATCAAATGCTTGAGCAGGCGAGAGACCACCTTCGTCAGTCAACCGATGCCAAGTCAAATCAGATGCTGGAGCAAGCCGCCGCGCTGCAGCGCCGGGCGCATGATTTCTTTGAACAGGGCCGTTATGTGATGGCGCTGAGCATGACCACCAAAGCTCGGGATGTTATCAAGCGAATTGTGGGTGAGTTTGTTTCTCGAAATGAAGATCGTACCCTGGTAGAACAGCAGCTCGATCGCACCGATGACTACCTCGATCGTGCGCGCCAGGGGCTTGCCGGTACGGATGCGCCTGCTCTGCAGATGTTTGTCGATGAGGCCGCCCGCATGCAGGATCGCGCCCGCGAATACTTCAGCGAAAACAATCTCAAGCAGGCTCTGCAGTTCACGCGGCGGGCGCAGGAACTTCTCAAGAAGGCTTCGGATCAAGTTGGTGATCGCCGACGCCAGCAGGGTCAGTTCGAGCACTATCTACAGCAAACCCGCGATGATGCTGAATCGTTGCACGAGTTCATCTACAATTCCGGGTCAGATGAAGCGACCAGGCTGTTCGAGGCCGGTAACGAGCAAATTGACCGCGCCCAGCAGCTCTATGAAATGGGTCGGGTCGAAGAAGCCATCCGCATGCTGGCGCAGGCTCGCAGCAAGATCGGACAAGCGCAACGGATTATCCAGATCGGCAATTCTCCTCAGGGTACCCAGCGTGCAATCGATATTGCCCAGCACCGCCATGACAATCTGCAGGAACGGGCTCGCGACAACGGGAACCGCGACGTTCTTGACCTGTTGGATGAGGCAGCCGACAAACTGCAGCGGGCACGTAACCTGTACGATCAGGGGGAATACCAGCGTGCCCTGGTCATGGTGCGAATCGTGATGGAACTCAACCAGCAGGCAGCCCGGATGCTGGGAGATTGACCGGGTGTCAACTTCCCCAGTTGCCAAGCTTGTTACACTCCTGCTGAAGCGGGGCGGCTTGTTCCTTTTGGCACTCCCTTTTCTTTTCGCCAATCATGCTAACGCCGACAGTTGGGACTGGAAGGCTGATGCGGGTCTCAACTACGACTACATCTCCCACGATTACTACCTGCTTACCATCGACACTCTCAGCATCAGCAGCGATTCTCTGCAGGAGCTTCATCTCTACAGCGACCGCATCGATGAAAGAGGCATAAATCTTCGCTTAAAGCTTGAAAGAACCGGAAACACCAAAGTGTCGGTTACGAACAGGGTTTTCCTGACCAATCAGAAGATACGTGATCTGTTAAATGTTGGCTTTGAATGGGGTCTGCTGCGACTCGATACCGAAACCGATCTCAAGTCGTACTCGCCGGAAGAACAATTTTCTTTGTACGATGACAGACTCGAAAACCGCTCGCGCCTGAGCTTGGCAGTGTTCGACCGCAACCGCTGGCGTGCTGAAATCTCCGAAGAATTCGAGTACTCCGGCTACCGGAACCCGAGCAGCTCCGTCTTCGGCTACCGCCAGTATGAAACCCGCCTGCGGTTGTTGCGTGATCTGGGTGATTTTTCTCAAGCAAATTTCACGATTCGCTACGATCGCCGTGACGCCTACGACTCGACTCTGCTCAGCTACAATCGCTTAATCGTCGAAAGCGGCATCGATCGCATCGGCAGCCGCGTCTCGGTGCAGGGAAATCTGTTTGCTGAACGAAAGAACTACAATCGCGGCAATACCGAAGATGACTACTTCTACATTTACCCATACCTCGATCTGGACCTTTCGTTGTCTGACCAGTGGGCGTTTGTTCCACAGCTGGAGGCGCACTACTACAACTATGACACGCAGGACCTCGCCACCTTTTCGCATGTCAGGACCGAATCAAAAGCATTGCTGGAATATCGTTACACTTTATTGTCAAATTTCAAATTCGGCGTCGGCGAAGAGTCGTTCCTGGCGACTTCCCGAGAGTATGCCGACGAGGATTTCCACTCAATCCAGGCGATTGCAGGATTCGAGTCGCTGGCCTCGACAGCTTTCACGATCAGCCTCGACTCTGAGTTTGGTCATCGCAATTATACTTCCGGTAACGATACCTTCTACTCCGACAACTGGTTCCTGAAACTCGATCTCTTTTCAGACTGGCGCGTCGCTCAGTCTCTGCGGTTCTCGATCATCGGCAGCACCGATTTTGAGTATCACGACCAGAAGGAGGATGACGCTTTCCTCTACCTGCTCAGCGCCAACATGACCTACCAGATTCG
>CAYXUL010000022.1:35554-43783 GCA_964468475.1 uncultured Ignavibacteria bacterium
CCGGCGCTCTCGGTTTCCTGCCGACTTTCCCGCTAAAGCGGTTGCATATTTGGCGCGATTTCGCCTAATTTAGTCGGGCAGTCCGCTGACAATTCTGTTAAAGAAGGAATATGCAAATGCGCGAATGGAACTTCGCACGAGTACTCAATCAATTTCGCAAAGATAGAGATACCGTAGCCACGCAGTCAGCCGAAGCCGAGTCATCCAACCGGGTCAGGCAGCGTTCAGATATTGAGGAACGTTACAAATGGCGGCTTGAGGATATCTACGAATCTGACGCCGACTGGCGGAAAGATTTCGAAAAAGTCAAGGCTATGATGCCCAGTATTTCGGAATGGCAGGGCAAGCTGGCTGAATCCGGCAAATCATTGTGCGATTGCTTTGAGCATCGCGATAACACCTCGAATACATTTCAAAAGCTGTTTATTTACGCCCACCTCAAGCTTGACGAGGACAATCGCAACAGCACTTATCAGTCAATGACTGACGAAGTTGCGGCACTGTCGACTCGCTATGCCGAGGCGTCATCCTATATCACACCGGAAATCATGGCGATCTCCGACAAGCGAATGACCGAGATGTACGCTGAGCACGAGCCGCTGCAGTTGTACCGGCATCACCTTGATGAAATGCGCCGAATGCGGGAGCACATCCTTTCACCGGCTGAGGAAAAATTGATGGCGCTGGCAGGAAATGTCACGCGCGGCCCCTCCCAGATATTCCGGATGATCGACGATGCCGACCTGCAGTTCGCTGAAGTAACCGATGATGACGGCAATCGCGTCAAGCTCACCAAGCAACGCTACTATGAGCTTCTCGAGTCCACAAAACGAGAAGTTCGCAAAGAAGCGGCCGAGACGTTTACCAAAGGCTATTCGGTATTTCTGAACACACTGGGCGCCTCGCTGTCTGCCTCAGTCTACAAAGATCTCTTCTACGCTCGCGCGCGCAAATATGAGGGTTGCCTGCCGGCAGCACTCGACGGCGATAACATCCCCGTAGAGACCTATCGTAACTTGGTCAATGCCGTCTCGAACAATCTTCCGATCCTGCATCGCTACGTCTCCCTGCGCAGGAAAGTACTGGGACTAGACAAGATCTACAGCTACGATATGTATGTGCCACTGGTTCCCGATGCTAAGATCAAGATCAAGTATGATGAGGCCGTCGATCGCGTACTCGCCGGTCTATGGCCGCTGGGGGAGGAGTATCACGATAATCTCAAGAAGGGGTTCGAGTCGGGCTGGGTTGATGTTTATGAGACTGAGGGAAAGGGTTCCGGCGCTTACTCGTGGGGCACTTACGCGACCCATCCTTACGTGCTGATGAACTACAACAATACGCTCGATAACATGTTTACGCTGGCGCACGAGATGGGCCACGCGATGCATTCCTTCTACAGCAACGCCAATCAGCCCTATGTGTATTCCGGGCATTCGATTTTCACTGCCGAGGTTGCTTCGACTGCAAACGAGGCACTGCTGATGCATTACCTGCTTGATCGTTCAGAAGATGATGATCAGAAGGCGTACCTGCTAAGCTATCAGATTCAATCAGTGGTAGGGACCTTCTTTACCCAGGTGATGTACTCAACTTTCGAGGATAAGATTCATCAGGACGTCGAACAGGGTAAGCCGCTCTCGCAGGAGCAATTCCGTCAGACTTACCGCGAGATTTACGAAAAATTCTGGGGCAAGGAACTCAGCCTTCACGAGAATGCTGATATCAGTTGCCTGCGCATCCCTCATTTCTATCGCGCCTTCTACGTTTATCAATACGCTACCAGCTTCGCGGCATCGGCGATGATCGCCGAGCGACTGCTTCGCGGCGATGATGAGCAGCAGGAGCGCTATCTCAATTTCCTGAAGGCCGGGCAATGCAAGTACCCGATTGATATACTCAGGGATGCCGGCGTCGATATGACCACTCCCGAACCGGTAGAAGCGGTTGTACGTTTGTTCAGCCGGCTGCTGGATCAACTCGAGGAGCTGCTAGTCGATAAATCATGACCGGCAATCAAAGCGAGTGGTATCGTCATGCCTTCGAAGATGACTATCTCTTCCTCTATTCGCATCGCACGGTGCGGGAAGCCTCCGAGCAGATCAGCCTGGCTCTTCGACACGTCAAGTTCGAAAAAGGGCAACGCATCCTTGATCTTGCCTGTGGCGCCGGGCGCCATTCACTGGCATTTGCCCGCCGTGGGGCCAGGGTCACCGGAGTAGACCTTTCACAAGTGCTGCTGCAAGAGGCGCGCGAACGTCTCAAACGCGCCGGACTCACCGCGACCTTCAAACGCCAGGATATGCGCGAGCTTGACTACCATGAGCGTTTCGACGGTGTCTCAATGTGGTTCACTTCCTTCGGTTACTTTGAAAATCCCGACGATGACTTTCTCGTGCTTAGGAATGTCGAGCAAGCCCTGAAGCAGGGCGGCTGGTGGTGGATTGATATCATCAATCCTGAGCACTTGCGAGCGAACCTGATTCCTGAAACCATGAGAGAACTGGATGGCCCTTACGGCAGGGCGACGGTCGTCGAGCGACGCAGAATCACGAAAACGCATGTCATTAAGACGATTGAAATATCTGATGATAAAGGGAAAAGAGAATACTTCGAACGCGTCAGGCTCTACTCACCCGGGAAATTCAAGCAGCTGGCAGTGCGCGCCGGGCTAACTACTGAAGGTGTACTGGGCAACTATCAGGGCGAAGAATTCAGCCCCAATCGCCCGCGTCAAATCTGGTTCGGAATCAAGTAGCTAAATAAACAGCAGAGAAAGACTATACCGCAAATGGCAGATGCTGGTGAGAGTCCGGCGAGGTTGTCAGCTCGCCAATCAATTGCAGACCATTGAGGGCGGTCAACCTCACTCGCTGAATCTTGTTATCCAGGGGGCGATCACTCTTCACATGTACGCGCATGTAGTTGGGAGTGTATCCGGTCCAGTAGCCGTCTTCGATCTGCTCAAATAAGACTTCTACTTCCTCGCCGATATGCTGTGCATAGAAAGCTCGCCGCTTGCGATCACTAAGAGTGATTAACTCCCGCGTGCGCGCCTTCTTCACGTGATGCGGTACCTTGTTCTCCAGACCTTGAGAATGAGTGCCTTCACGGTCGGAATAGGTGAACACGTGAAAGTAGAAGAAGGGAAGGTTGGTCAGCGTGTCGATGGTGTTGCGAAATTGTTCATCGGTTTCACCCGGGTAGCCTGCCATAATATCGGTGCCAAACCCAATATCAGGCACCAATTCGTGTGTACGCTCCAGAAACTTGGTAAACGGCCGCAATGTATGTTTACGCCGCATCGAGCGCAGCACCGTGTCATCACCACTTTGCAGGGGGATGTGCAAGTAGTGACACAACTTAGTTGACTGAGCCATGTGCTTCACCAGCGCGCCGCCAATAGTGGTGGGTTCGATGGAGCTGATACGGATGCGCTCCAGACCATCGACCTCCTCAAGACCACGTACCACGTCTACCAGCACTTTGCCGTTGTGGCGATAGGTGCCAATATTGACACCGGTTAGCACTAACTCCTGATGGCCCGCCGCCACCAGTTCACGCGCTTCCCGCATAATGTCATCGTACTCCCGGCTGCGGGCACGGCCGCGCACGGTGGGAATGATGCAGAATGAACAAAAGTGGTTGCAGCCATCCTGAATTTTCAAATTCGCTCTGGTATTGAAATTGTAAAGCCCACTGCCGGAAATCGTGAATTCCGCTTGTGGCAAGTCGGTAGTGTGGACAACTTGCGGCTCTTGCTGCTTACGCAACCCGTTGAGAAATTCTCCCACACGTAGTTTATGCTCATTGCCGATAATCAGATCAACACCGTCGATCTTGCCAATCGCATCGACACCGCTCTGGGCGTAGCAGCCAACTACGGCTACGTAGGTATCGGGGTTTTTCCGCAGAGCGAGTCGCACCGCCTGTCGGCATTTGGAGTCAGCCTGCTCGGTAACCGTACAGGTATTGATGACAATCAAATCAGCAGTCTCACCGAACTCGACGATTTCAAATCCGCGCCGGTTGAGGCTGCGTGCCATGATGGCAGTCTCCGCTTGATTGAGACGGCAACCGAGAGTATGTAAAGCAGCTTTTTGCATCTTTCGATCCTGTTACGGCCTCAGCAATTCAGCTGGCAAGTATAACTCGCAAATCAACTCGCGTCAAGCTCGCCTGAAAAATGAAGGACGCCGCTGAGGCTTCCTGCTCATTCTCAATTTGCTCGTCGGCAGGCGTCGTGCTAGGGACAGCCTGAGCATGGTGCAGGACCTCCACCGAATATATAACTGATTATGGCGACAGCATCACCGATGCTTACGGTGCCACTGCAATCTACGTCCGCAGAAGCAAGCGGATACGGTGCCGGACCACCAGCGAATATGTAGTTGATGACATAGACCGCATCTGCGACCGTGACTGCGCCGCCACTATCGGCGTCACCGCAAACGTAGTCACACGCGTCACCGACGCCATTTGAGTCTGCATCTTCCTGTCCCGGATTTGGCGTTGCGGGGCAGTTGTCGCAGACGTTGCCTACACCGTCGCTGTCGTCGTCCGCTTGCGTGGGATTGGCCATGTTGGGACAGTTGTCTGAGGCATTGGGCACGCCATCGCTGTCATCATCGGCGACAGCGGTGGTATCCACCAGTTTCAGGATGAAAAAGCGCCCGTCAAGATTCGAAGCGTACATATAGCCGTCGCCGGCAAAGGGGTACATTCCCCAGCAGCCTTCAAAACCGGTATTTCCCGGCTGGTAAGTATCGAAGTTAGCCAGACGTGTCGGGGTCGATGGAGTGGAGATATCCCACACTTCAACGCCTGCGGCATAGTGCGATAGATATACAGTGTCACCGATACAAAGAGCATTGTGCGCTATATCGGAATTGCCGATGAATTGACCCGCCAACTGCACGTTGAGAAGATCCTGGATATCCCAGATTTTCACTGTCTTTCCCGAAGTCTCCTCCGTGGTAACGAGATGCTTGTGGTCGCGAGTGGGCCAGCAATTGTGCACGTAGCCGGCACTGGGAATTGTGAAACGGGAGAGCAGCACCGGAGCGGTTTTGACAGCCATATCATATACGGAAATCGTAGGTGCATTCCCGTCCGCTACATAGATGGTATCATCAATCGCCGTAATGTCGTGAATGCCGATAGCATCCCCGAAACTGTGCACATGCACCGGGTTTTCCGGATCTGCCAGGCTGAATACATGAATTGACTCATTCGCCTGGTTGCGGCCTTCGAGATACGCAAATCCGTTGAGTGTATCTATCGAGAGATTATGAGAGGTAACGTCACCGAGCGGGTCTACCGGAATACTCCTGATGAAATGAACGCTGTCAGGCAGGTAGGCCATGTCCATTATCATCAAACCCTCATTGGTGCCGACGCATTCCGAAACTGCATAGCAGTAGTGCTGGTAGGTCTTAATGTCGCGCCAGAACGCAGAACAGCTGCCGCTGGGTCCCGGGATGACTTCGACCGCTGACAGGGTCGTCACGTTCACGAATGCCACACCAGCCTTCACCCCCATTATCGCATACCTGGTTCCATCGGGCGCATTCCAGCCCCAGTCGTCGCTGCCGCCCAGACCACCCGTTGAAGGGTAAGTGAAGGCGGCCAGGCTGTCGATAGTGAAGTCGCTGGCGCGCAGGGGGGCAGTTTGCACCAGCACACAGGCTGACAAAGCAACGACGGTCACTAAAATAAATGCTCTCACTTTTCCTCCATAGCTCGTTCGGTAGCCGTGTGGGTTATGTGCTGAAGATTGCCAGCCGTCTAAAAGGGTGAAGTTGCCCGACGCTGCTTATCTTTACTCTCGCGTGCTTCTGAATTTGGCTGGCGTCAAAAATATAGTAAAACAATCTGCGTTGTCAATTATAGCGTGATCGCTGATTCTTTGACGGTGGCCTGGCATTATCGTTCAATGGCCGGGATGAAACGCGGAGTAATACGGTCGCATATACCGACGAAATCGCTGTTGACTATCGACAGAAGAATAGTACTATTGGAAGCCGCTCTGTGTACGTAAAAACTACCTGAAATTCGTGGCGACACGCAAATGCAAAACCTGGAATCTATCACGGAATAAGAGGAAATGAAGGTAATAGCCAGCGGAGACAGCAAGACTCTCGATGAATTGGGTCTACGGAATTTGGGCAATGTCTATTGGAATGCACCTACACCATTATTGTACGAAGAAGTAGTCCATCGGCATGAAGGGTACATCTCACATCATGGTGCATTGGTGGTTCGAACCGGTCAGCATACCGGGAGGTCGCCTAACGACAAATTTATCGTGAAATCAGGTGAAGCCGCCAATAAAGTGTGGTGGGGTAAGGTCAATGTCGAGTTTGACCCTGAACGCTTTGCAGATATGTTTCACCGTCTGCAGGCGTACATTCAGGGCAAGGATATCTTCATTCAGGATTGTCATGCCGGCGCCGATAACGACTTTCGCGTGCCCATTCGGGTGATCACCGAGGATGCCTGGCAGAGCGTGTTTGCTCGCAATATGTTCCGGCAGATTCATGATCCGGGCGAGAGGAAGGAGCATAGTCCCAGATTCACTATCATCGCTATGCCGCGTTTCCGCGCAATTCCGGAAGTGGACGGCACGCGCAGCGAGGCATTTGTCCTGCTCAATTTCGAGAAGAAGCTGGTGCTGATCGGCGGTACCGCCTACGCAGGCGAAATCAAGAAATCCGTCTTCACGATTCTCAACTATTTGCTGCCACAGGAGAAGGTTATGCCGATGCACTGCTCGGCTAACATCGGCAACCCTGACGGTACAGCCTTGTTCTTTGGACTCTCTGGAACAGGTAAGACGACGCTTTCTGCCGATCCGGAGCGGGGACTAATCGGCGATGATGAGCATGGCTGGTCTGACAACGGGGTTTTCAATTTTGAAGGCGGCTGCTACGCGAAAGTAATTCGATTATCGCCACAAAATGAACCTGATATCTACGCCGCCACCCGCAAGTTTGGTACTATCCTGGAAAATGTCGGCTTTGACATTGATACACGTCACGTTGATCTTGACGACAATTCCCTGACCGAGAATACCCGCGCCGCTTATCCGCTTTCTCATATCAGGAATGCGGTGGAAAGTGGTACCGGCGGTCATCCAAGAACGGTGGTCATGTTAACTGCTGATGCGTTTGGGGTCCTTCCTCCTGTCGCCAAACTCACGCCAGAGCAGGCCAGTTATCAGTTTATCTCCGGTTACACCGCCAAGGTCGCCGGCACCGAGGTTGGCATGGGCAACGAGCCAACCGCGACTTTCAGTACCTGTTTTGGAGCGCCCTTCATGGCCTTACCGCCGGCTGTTTACTCCGAATTGCTTCGTGACAGGATCGCGCGGCACAATACCAATTGCTGGCTGATTAACACCGGCTGGAGCGGTGGGAAGTACGGCGTCGGCAAGCGCATAGATTTGCCCTACACCCGTAAGATGGTGCGCGCCGTACTGAGCGGTCAGCTCGATGACGGTGAGTTCAATACTGATGAAATCTTCGGGTTGGCCATTCCCCGCAAGGTGGAGGGAGTGCCGGATGAGATTCTCACGCCGCGCAAGACCTGGAGTAATGGCGGCAGCTACGATGAACAAGCGCACAAATTGGCGCTGATGTTTCACGAGAATTTCGCGAAGTACACTGACGGTGTACCTGAAGAGATAAAAAAAGCCGGTCCGAAGTACCGAGGCTAGCTCTGTTCGGGGAGCAAAAGGGGAACGAAAACCATCTCTGATTGGTTTAATCTATCGAAGACAGAATGTCGATGGTTTTTGTCATCGATTACGGGACTCAGTTGAAGAAATAGAAAAGCGAATTTAGCGATCATAGCTACCTACGGAGGAAATTGCATGAAGAACACAATCGCAGTACTCGCCGCTGCTGCCTTACTTACAACGACTGCGACTGCCGCCGACTGGAACATCGACCCGGTACACTCGAACGTGGGCTTCCAGGTTACCCATATGGTAGTGAGCCGAGTCAACGGCAGATTCAATGAATTCAGCGGAAGCATCAAGAACTTCGACGGCAGCAATTTCAAGGATGCTTCGGTGTCAGTCGACATTAACGTCAAGAGCATAAACACAGAGAACGACAGAAGAGATAACGATCTGCGCAGCGGCAACTTCTTTGCCGCCGATTCCTTTCCCACAATCTCCTTTGTCTCAACCGGAGTGACACCGGCCAAGGATGGTAAATTCCAAAT
>CAYXUL010000022.1:43883-45753 GCA_964468475.1 uncultured Ignavibacteria bacterium
TGAGAGCCGATCGCAGGGACCGGCTCTTTTTTTATGAAATATCAGCGGCCTGATTTATCGACAATTCGGCAATTGCTGCGAAATTACGTTAACCGCGCGCATTCCGGTTGCTTCCAAACGCTCCGCCGACTATATATGGAAGCTGAAAACAGGCAGAAGATGCAGATGATACAGATCAAAGCAAACCACACATACCAAGTTAAACCTCTGATATATTTCTTCAGGAGATAGATAATGTCGAAACAAGCTTTAACAGAACTGAAAGACGTTATGGATGAGGCCGCTCTCATCGGATCGACGGCGGCCCTGCTGGGCTGGGATGAACGCACCCATATGCCGAGGAACGGCTCGGAATGGCGGGCGAAACAGATTGCCTACCTGATGGGACAACATCATGAGAAGATCACTGATCCTCATGTTGGCGATATCCTCAGCAAGCTGGAAGACAGCCCGATCATGAAGGATGGCCTCAAGCCGGAGGCGGTCAACGTGCGCGAGATGCGCCGCGTCTACGACAAGCGCACTAAGGTGCCCAAAAAGTTGGTGGAGGAAATTGCGCACGCTGAGACTACGGGGCAGGGCGTCTGGGTTGAAGCGCGCCGGAAGAACGACTTCAAGATGTTCCTGCCGGCGCTGAAGAAGAATATCGAGCTGAAGAAGCAATATGCCGAAGCGATCGGCTATGATGATGTCATCTACGACGCCCTTCTCGATGACTACGAACCGGGCGCCAAGACCAAAGACGTGGCAGTAGTTTTCGAAGGTCTCCGTAAGGAACTTGTCGAACTGGTTGCCAAAATCGCCAAGGCGCCGAAGAAGCCTGATGTCTCGATCATCGAGCGCGAGTATGATGTCAGCAAACAGCGGATGTTTGGCGAAACCGTAGCCGCCGCGATCGGTTTTGATTTCCGCAGCGGACGGCTTGACGTGACCGCGCATCCGTTCTGCTCAGGCATAGGCCCCGGTGACTGCCGCATCACCACGCGCTACAATCCGAATCATCTCGGACAGGCGCTGTTCGGCACCATGCACGAATCCGGTCACGCGATGTATGAAATGAACCTCCCGAAAGAGTATTTCGGTACGCCGATGGGTGAGGCTGTCAGTCTCGGAATTCACGAATCGCAGTCACGTATGTGGGAAAACCAGGTAGGCCGCTCGAAAGCGTTTTGGAAGTTCTTCTTCCCGTTGGCACAGCAGACCTTCCATGACGCACTCGCTGACGTCAAATTTGACGACTTCTACTTCGCCATCAACGATGTCCGCCCGTCGCTGATCAGGGTCGAGGCCGATGAAGTTACCTATAACCTGCACATACTGCTGCGTTTCGAGATCGAGCAGGGGATATTCAATGGTGACATCAAGCCGGAAGACCTTCCCAGGGCCTGGAACGAGCGGATGAAGAAATATCTCGGCATTACGCCGCCGAATGATTCGCAGGGTTGTATGCAGGATATTCACTGGGCTGCCAGTTTGTTCGGCTATTTCCCGACCTATTGCCTGGGCAATCTCTATGCGGCGCAGTTCTTCGCCAAGGCGCAGCAGGATATCCCGGATCTGATGGATCAGTTCGCGATGGGCAAGTTCGACGGGCTGTTGAACTGGCTCGTGAAGAATATCCACAGTCAGGGACAACGTTACCGCGCCGAAGATCTGGTCAAGGTGGTCACCGGCAAGAAGCTAAGCCACAAGCCGCTGATGACCTTCCTCAATAAGAAGTTCAAACCACTGTACGGGATAAAGTAGAGCAGGGATTAATCACAAGATCGCAGGGGCGACCTTTACGGTCGCCCACTCGAATCGAGCTGATTCGCAGGAGCAACAGGAGGTCAGACTCGCCGCGGCGAGTCTGACGTCGCCCGCCGCGGCG
>CAYXUL010000023.1:0-24184 GCA_964468475.1 uncultured Ignavibacteria bacterium
AAATCGGGGATGAATTCGAGAATATCGCCAGGTTGACATTCGAGTTCGTGGCAGATTGCCGTTAGGGTGCTGAACCGAACGCCCTTCACTTTCCCGGTCTTTAGCAGTGACAGGTTTGTGATTGAGATTCCGATTCTTTCTGCCAGCTCGGTAAGAGACATCTTCCGTTTCGCCAGTATGACATCTAAGTTTACCTGAATTCCCATGTGCATAAGCTAATCTCTATTTTAATTAAAGCAACGATTATTTTATGTAAAACGTAAAATTTTCATGTCCTAACAATAAATACGGAAAATTAGGTGGGGGGGTTTCAAAAATCGGATTTGAGTGAGAAAGATGGCGTGATGTTATGCTCAGATCGCACATTGAGGGCTGCACCGATTGTAGAGACGGATTCAAACACCCTGTCCCCGATCCTCGGCAACGCGGAGAATCCGGGACCTGCCCCTCCCGATAGGGGCGGGAGTCTGTTGAGATCGCGGTCGTTTCTGTGGTCAAGTCTGGTGATTAGCGGGACGTACTTAACGGGGCACAGTCATGCGAAAATCTTGGCAATGTTGCGGCGACAAACTCATCCCCTCTTGAGAGGGGAATACAGGGGTGTGTTGCTTATGCGCGATGCACAATCAACGCGGCGCACGGGGGCGTACGCCGCATTCACTAGCTTTCGGTGAACTGGGCCCTGGTAGATTGCAGCTTCGCTGCAATGACAGACAGGAATGTCTGTCCTCCTGCCTGCTTCATATCCCGCCGGCGCTGAGGGAGCGCCACAGGTACCAGCAGGCGACAGTGCGGTAGGGACGCCATTTCGCGGTGATGCGGTCGCAGAGGGGATCATTAGTTTCGACGCCGTAGATCTGGCGCATGGCGCGCTGGATACCAAGATCCCCCGGCGGGAAGACATCAAGACGCTGCGCGTGGAACATCAGATACATCTGTACGCTCCAGGGGCCGAGGCCTTTGACTGCCGTTAATACCTGCATCGCCTCGTCTTCACTCATCCGATTTAATTTGCGGGCGGTGATTTCTCCCGAAGCTACCGCATCAGTAACGCTGCGAATCGAGCGAATTTTCGGCCGGGATATTCCGGCTCCCTGCAGTTGTTCGTCGCTGAGTCCGGCCATACTCGTCGGTGAGAAAGGCCTCTTACCGTTGAGGGCGCGCACGCGGTCGAAGATTGTTTGCGCCGCTTTGCCGGAGAGCTGCTGGCCGACAATAATGCGCATCAGCACATCGAACATGCTGGTGGTGCTTTTGGGTGGATTGAACTCACCTACATGCTTAATCACCTTGGCGAGTTTCTTATCGCGTGAAAGGTGCTTGATCGCCATCTGGAAAGTCTTCTGGTCTGTCATGGCTGGAAGGTGGGCTTAAGCGTGGAACAAGTCAATCGCTTTTGGGGGGATAGCTACTAATCGAATTTGCGAACGGACTATCGACACACCCCGGCTTGAGATCCGCCGCGGTGGATCTCAGCCTGCCCCTCTCGAGAGGGGCAGGAGCTTGCTGTGGCCACATAGGTTTGCCTAATCTCCTGACCGGCGATGGCGCCGCACTTTCGACGCGACGCACCGACTGTTTCTCGCAGCGCTGTTGTCGCGTCGAATACGTCCCCTCCTGAGAGGGGACTAGAGGGGTGTGTTGCAGTTGTCCCTCAACGGCGGGTCTTAGTTCGGCAGCAGAGTGGCCGCAACGCTAGTGTCTAGTCTACCGCTTCGCGAATTGCTCAAGTAATTCTTGTTCGCGCTTGCGAGTGATGCCAATACCTAATGCAGGTTGTCCGCGCTTAAGGTCCCACTCGTAGGTTGCGTGGAAGGAATCTTCAAGGGGGCGATGGCTCAACCCGCCGCTTCGAGCTTTGTCGGCATTGACCTGGAAATGGCTATAGAGTTCACGTTTGCTGCTTAACCAGAACGGTAAGCCACCAAACGGCAGGTCGGCTTCGAGCAGAAACTCCGCCGATACCCACATCGGATCGGCCATTTCGTCAAACATCGCACGCCAGCGCGCTACCAGTTCAGCAAACGGAACTGGCTTATCCGGGCCTATGGCATTGAATACACCTGTCTGCTTCTCAGAGATAATTTTGGCCAGCCAGACGGCCATGTCACGCATGTCGATCAGTTGCACCGGCTGATCCTTGCTGTCGGGACAGAGAACTTTGTCGGCGCTGGCAAATCGTCTCAGCCAGTAGACTAATCTATCGGTCGGATCATAAGGACCGATGATGATACCGGGTCGAATGATGAGATGATTCTCCGGGAAGATCTCGGTGACAACATGCTCGCACATCGCTTTGAGGGGGCCGTAGGTGTAGCGATCAACTTCTTCGACCGAATCGTCAATTGGATCCTTAAGCTTCGCAGCCTCAGTCATGCCGGCTTCGTTATCGGCATGATACACCGAACAGGTGGAGATATAGAGGTAGCGATCGACAGCGTCACGAAGCAGTTCGGCCGACAATCTCACGACGCGCGGTACGTATCCGCAGGAGTCGATGCAGAGATCCCACTTTCGACCCGCGAGCTTGTCGATTTCTCCGTCGCGATCGCCGAAGATCTCCTCAACCTGGGAATACAAACCTCGGTTCGTCTGCCCGCGATGGAAGAGCGTGAGTTCGTGGTTATCCTTGAGCAGCGCGTCTACCAGATGCCGCCCGACGAACTGAGTGCCACCGATGATTAAAATCTTCATAGTCCGTGCATAATACAAAATGAAGACCGAAATGGTAGATTGAATTTCGGAATGGAATAAAGAGCGAGGAAACTAGGCCAGCTGATTCTCAGCGAGCTCCCGGTAGACTTGCGAACGATCAAGCAAGTCGCTGTGGGTGCCTTGATCAACGATCTTGCCGTTTTGCATCGTGATAATACGGTCAGTCTTCTTGACAGTTGACAGTCGATGTGCCACGATGATGGCGGTCTTTTCCAGCAGGATCTTGTCAAGCGCTTCCTGAATCAGTCTCTCGGAGATCGTGTCAAGAGCTGAGGTGGCTTCATCGAGCAATAAGATTCTCGGGTTCTTGATCACAGCTCGAGCAAGGCAGATGCGCTGCTTTTCGCCGCCTGAAAGTGTAACGCCGCGTTCACCTA
The DNA here is from genome assembly GCA_964468475.1 of uncultured Ignavibacteria bacterium. GTDB lineage: Bacteria > Zixibacteria > MSB-5A5 > CAIYYT01 > CAIYYT01 > JBECKX01. The sequence goes on from CAYXUL010000023.1 coordinate 3,093, forward strand.
CCATGGAATCAAAGCCGTTAGGCAATGCCGTCACGAAGTCGTAGATATTCGCGATCCGGGCAGCATCCTCGATCTCGGTATAGCTGGCGTCAGGTTTGCCGTAGGCGATGTTCTCACCGATTGTCGCGTGGAAAAGAAGCGGGTCCTGATCCACGACAGCAACGTTGTCTCTTAGTGTCATTATCGAGAGCTTGCGCAAATCAACTCCATCGAGACAAACCGCTCCCTCATCGGGATCAAACAGCCGCAGGATCAACCCGATAATTGTGCTCTTACCGCTGCCCGAATGCCCGACAATCGCGACTTTCTCACCGGCCGCGATCTTCAAGTTGAGATGATGTATAGCGAAGGTGTCGGCCTCGTAGGCGAAAGCAACATCCTGGAAATCAAGGGCTCCTTTCACGTCCGAAAGCGACACCGGACTGGCAGCTTCGGCGACGGTGAGCGGCTCATCGAGGTACGCGAAGACGCGGTCAACCGAGGCCATCGAAGCCTGAATCTGCACCCGAGCTCTTGAGAGAGTCTGAATCGGCATGAACAAGTAAAAAGCCAGCCAGAAGAAGGCGATCAGGGCACCGAGGGTCATGCTGTTGGTGGCGACGAGGTAAACACCGATACACATCACCGTGATCGGCCCGACCATACTGACGAAATAAACGAGGTTTCCGGATAGCGAGGAAGTGACTGAATAGTTGATGTAGATCTTCCACAGCGAACTGAGGACGCCGTGAGTTTGCTGCAACTCGCGACGTTCCTGCCCGAAGGATTTTATCACGCGGAGACCGACCAGTGTTTCCTGAAGTTTGGCTGAGAGTCGCGCTGTCGTACGCTGCAGGACTTCGGCGACGATATTCATTTTCCTGCCATAGAGATAAGTCAGCCAGATCGTCACCGGCACCAGCGCCAGCGTGATCAGGGTGAGGTACCAATTGGTGACCAGCAGGTAGATCAACACCGCCAGCAGGAAGAAGCAGTTGGTGAGAAATGAAAGCAGAACCGAAGTTAGCAGCTCCTGCAGTCTGGAAACATCCGACATGATCCGCGACATAATCTCCCCCACCTGGTGCTCCTTATGGAACTTGAGCGAGAGCCTCTCCAAATGATAGAAGAGTTGCGCGCGAATATCGACAATGATGCCACCACCGATGTAGGCGGCAAGGTAGTCGCGGACGATCGAGAGCCCCAGGTGTAAGGCGTAAGCGGCCGCCAGAACACCACCGAACAAGAGTATCGGCGCCAGGTAGAGCCAGACATCGCCCGAGAAATCGAGGTGAGGAATCAGGTTGTCGATCATGTAACGCAACGCGACGGGAAGTGCCAGTTGCAGCAGCGCCAGTACGGCCAGCACCAGGAACGCCACCAGCTCCAGCTTCCAGTAGGGCCGGAGGTACTCCCACAAGCGTTTGTACTTGGGCCAGTTTTCAAACCGGCTCTTAGTGAACTGCGTGGTATCGCTCATCATTCTTCCAGTTTAAGAAATACTTCTCCGCAGCAAAACGGAAAGCTCGATCTGACAGTGCAGCCTTCAGTGCATCATCGCGCTCATTCAGCATCCGGCGCCACAAATCGAGATTGCGGTTTTCCAGCTCCGCCGAAGGCACCGTACGCAAGCTGTTAGCGTACTGATCCTCCTGCTGATGCCACCAATCCCCGCAAGGGTGATGGCTGCCATAATTTTTGTTATAGCTCGCACTGTTGCGATCACAATCGCAGCCCGGAAAATGCATGAACCCATGACTCGCCCACATCAGGGTCGAGCTGTTGCGCGCAGACATGGCGTCGATGAAATCGAAAGTCTCGGTGAGCGTTTGCTTAGTCTCGCCGGGGTGATTGAAAATCAAATTAGCGCGATGCAATACGCCATATTGTGACATCATCTCGCTCGCCCGCCTGAATTCTCTCAGGAAATGTTCCGGTTGCTTGCTCTTACGCATAATTTGCAACATCGCCGGCGAGCAGCTCTCGATACCAAGCTGAATCTCAACTTTCAGGTGCGAGAGAAGCTTGATGTCCTCTTCGTCGAGATACTCGGGGCGTGTCTCCAGTGTCAGCCAGTACTCAGGCTTCAACTCCACTAACCGCTGCAGAAATTCTTTGCGCCACCCTGGCCTCATTCCGAAACAGGCATCACAAATCGAGATCGAATGGGCCTCGAAACGCTGCTGCGCTGTAACGACTTCCTCTACTGCAAGTTTCGGCAAATATGCGCGCCACTTTCGCTCTTTAAGCGGCTCCATACAGAAGCTGCAATCGAAGGGACAGCCGCGCGACAGGAAAATATAGACATTATATAGACCATCCGGAAAATGGGTGCCTACGAAATCATCGACCAGAGACCAATCATGCCGCACGAATTCCTCTCCGGGAAGAATCGGCGCGGAGATTATCTGCGTGCTTTGTGGCCGGCCTGAGCGGGCGAACTCTTCGGCACATTCGCGCAGGGCAATTTCACCTTCGCCGCAAATCACGTAGTCAAATAGCTGGTCTTCAGACGCGAATTCCTGCGGCCGCGCAGAAGCGTGATATCCGCCAACAACAATGAGCTTCTCGGGAAATAGCTCGCGGCAGACACGAGCCACTTTCAGGGCAGCCTGATACGAAAGACTGGTCCAGCAGGAAAGAGCAAGAATATCAAACTCGGCGGTCGTGAGAAATTCACGCACTTTCCTTTCGAACCGCCGAATCTGCAATGAAGTGTTGGGCCTGCCCACACTTATTTCGAAGTCAGCATATTCCACCGGGAAGTACTGCTGCAGATATGACGCCAGCAGCAGCAGCGGAGTCTTGATCTCGGCGCGTTCCATCCAGGCGGGATAATAGAAACAGGACGGATAGAGAATCAATATGCGCGGCTTGGTGCGCGACAAGGTTACCTCCGTGAAGAGGTTTCGCTATAGCTCGATCGTGGCCGTCGGCTGGAAGCGCTTGAGCAGCTCCGCCACGACCTCAGAGTCAGCGGGGGCAACAATCCCCTGCTCCTGTTCGATTCGATAGGTACAGTAGGGATTATTGGCGCGACAATCTGATGCCGAGTACGATGTGGTTGCGCATCCCCCCCGGCACAACGGCAGGTACTTGCAGTCGTGGCAGAAGCTCTCAGCGCTGTCTCGGGTAAATTTGCGATTATAGGCGAACTTGTCAGGGTCATTCCAGATTTCGGTGAAGGAGGAATCACGAATATTCCCTTCAACAAAATCCTCCGGCATCGACAGGCAACCCTTAATGGTGCCATTGGACTCAATACCTGCGACGCGGGTGCCGGCAAAGCAGCCGAAGTAAGGTGTGTTTTGCCACAGCTCCGTTCCCTTGCAGCCATAGAAACCGATGTTTTCACCGACATCGATCATGATTTCATCATTACGTTTCTGGTAGCTGAGCATCTTGTCGATCAGCAGATTGTAGTTTTCCAGCGAGAGTACCAGCTCTTTGTTGGCAGCCATACGACCGGTGCTGGTGGTCATCTGGATGCGCCACAGCGGGCAGCCGCACTCGATCAGAATCTCACGCATCTGATCAAGCTCACCAACATTGATGTTCGAGATCTGGCTTTCGGCGCAGAAGGGCATTTCTTTCGCTGCCATCAGCTTCATGGCATCGATGACCTTATCATAGCTGTCATCGCGCTGACGGATATAGTTGTGCGTTTCTTTGGTGCCATCGAAGCTCACGCCGATACGCTTCAAACCGATTTGCTTGAACTGGTCGACAACCTCCTCGGTGACCGCCAGGCCATTGGTGATCAGGCAGGTCGTGACACCGCGTTTGACGAAACGCTCGGCGATCAACGGCCAGTCCTCGCGCATCAGCGGTTCCCCGCCCGAAATGGCGACAACTTCGCAGCCCAGATCGGCCAGTTCATCAACGAGGTTAAGAGCTTCCTCGGTAGTCAGTTCATCGGGGCGCCTCTTGCCGGCGGCGGTGCCGCAGTGGATACAGCGCATGTTGCAGGCGAAGGTGATCTCCCAGACCACCGATTGCGGATAGAATTTGAATTTGTTCATATCACCTACTCCTTGCCCGCAGCTTGCAGCTTCTGTTGCCGCGAGCGGGCAATTATGCTGAGCATTGGTTGCAGGTTATGCTTCCAGCTCAAACAAACATCTTCTTCACTTTGAGCCCGATCGACGCGCTGAGCGGGGCAGCCGCCCATGCAAATCGGGAGAATCTCGCAGTCGAGACAACGGGTGTTCTCGAATGCATTGAAATCGAATAACCGCTTGAAATTGTGGTTCTGGTAATCAACCTGGCCATCCTTGATGTTGCCGGCGGCGTGTGATTTGTCGCCGACATAATTGTAACAGCGATAGAAATAGCCTTCGGGATCGATCACGAAGGCGTTGACGCGCTGCGCCATACAGAAGACTCCCACCGGCGAGGGAAGCTTCTCTATGCGAAAGCCCTCATCGAGCAGTAATTGGAAATAATCAGCCTCGATGTCGGAGAAGTCGGCATTACCGTAACACGCATCTGCGATGCTACCGCACACTTTTGTGGCCGGCTCAAGCTGGCCAAAATAGATTCCGATCCTGCGTTCAAGCCCGGCGGCCTTGAGATCGCTGAGTAATGCCCGGATCGTCTCGACAGTAAATGATTTGTCGACATTGACCCGAACGCCGACTGCAATTTTGGTCACGGCGTGTTTCAGGTTTTCGATAATCGTAGCGAAGCTCTCTTTGCCGTTCTTCAGTGGGCGCTTTTGGTTATGCATTTCGGCGGGGCCGTCAATAGTTACCTGCACCATCTTCACTCGGAGCGCCACCAGCTTGTCTACTACCTCGGGAGTCAAGAGATACCCGTTGGAAATCATCGTCGCACTGTAATCGAAATTCTTTTCTTCGCCCAACTCGATGAGACTTTGGGTAATATCCTCAATGGTGTCAAGCGCCAGCAGTGGTTCGCCGCCGTACCAGCAGATATCAACGGTGTGGAGGTGATCGGCACGTTTATCAACAAAATCGAGGAGGGCTTCGATCACTTCAGGCGTCATTTTACGAGCGTTGCTGCTTTCGTAGCAATACTCGCAGGCCATGTTGCAGGCCATCGTCGGCGCCACCGTCAAGCCAAGGGCGGTACGATCGTAGCGATTCAGGTTGTGAGTGAACTTGAGGCTTTCAAGCTCGTCGTATTCACCTGAGTGAGCGAACTTTCCATAAATAAGTTGCTTGATGAGTTCCTGCTCCCCCTCATCAGGTTTGTAGCTGCCGTTGGCTGTGGCAATTTTATCTGCAATTTTCAGATAAGCTTCATAGTGCTCGGCGGTCATCACTGCCAGCGCTCCTGAGAGGGCGTTGTAGGCGATCCGGTAGCCATCCTTCCAGGGCTGAAAGTGGTTGTATCTTGAAAGCTTTGTCATGTTTCCTCCTGATCCCGGTGATCGCGTTTTACTCACGCCGGAGGGGGCATTGCTGCCCCCGGCGGCGCTTGCAGACCTGTCAATGGAGGTCTATAACGGTTCCACTGGAACGCCGTAGAGAGGCTTAATGCCACAGACACCGGAGCACTTCAAGAAGCACTTGGCCGGACATTTCTCAACTGATGCGTCCTGAGGGTCGATCAAAAAGATCATCAGACTCCCTCCAAAAGTGAGTTAAGTAAGAAATGAAGACGAGTCTGAAACTCGTCCTACATACTAACTGAGCAAATCGGACTTTAACTACGCCGAAGGGAGATATTCCCCCTCCGGCGTTTGCAGACCTCTCAGGAAGGCCTATGAGGTTTCCGGGGGCACGCCGTAAAGCGGCTTGATGCCACAGACGCCATCGCATTTGATAAAGCAAAGCGTCGTGCACCAGTCAATTCCGGCGTCCTGAGGGTCGATCAAATAAATCATGAAACTCCCTCCCGAAGTGAATTGTGATTACAAAACAGGCGAGTCAAATACTCGCCCGTCAATTCATTCAGCCGAAAACGTCAAGCCTGCGCCGATAATCCGAGCCAAAACCGCGTTGATCCCGCGGATAAAAGTATTGCTGCGGATACAGCACTGCATACTGGCATTTTACTCATTTGACCAGCGGCGTTAATGCCGGATATAGATTATGGTTTCTGCCTTGAAAGGCTTGACGGGGCCTGCAATTGGGACAATCTTACCTATATTGGTGGTGTTTGTCAAGTGGAATTTTGGATACAGGATAAGATTTTCCAATTTTGAGTGGCACACATAGAGTTAGCCGGACACTCCCGCAGGAATGTCCGGCCGTGTATTCGAATTGGAGAAAACAGTTAGCTCATTGCGGTCCGCATTCAGGTGGGGGACCACCGCCGAAAATATAGTTGATAAGGTATACGGCATCGCCGATGCTTATGCCACCACTGTGGTCAGCATCCACCTGACCCGGACATGGGTATGGTGGCGATTCTCCAAAAATCGAGATAATGATGTACACTGCGTCCGCTATCGACACTGTTCCGTCATCATTGGCATCTCCGGGCAAAACGCAGCACTGCGGCGACAGGACCGGCTCAAGAGGCAGAGTACTGTTCTGCACGAAAAATGGTGGAAGATACATCGGGAAGACGGCATCATCCTGCCCGGCGGCAGCCTGAGAAGGCGTCAAGGTGACGAACTGAAGATCTATCGGCTGCTTATATGCTTGCTGAGCCACCGTGACAAAGATGGTGGCGATATCATCCATGTCGTTGTTTGAGGTATTCCACTTGGCGCCGCCTACCACCACAATTCCCGAGTCGGCGGAAATGATCTCGTAGACATGGAATGCAGCGTTGCCGCTTTCATCTGAATACGACGATCCGGTTGGAGTCACAATCGAGTCGATCTGCGGAACCTGGCCGTCGATCCTGATTCTCAATGGCAGACTAATAGCCTGCGATTCCTCCGAGGCCACTGCAGTCAGGGTGATCGCGTACTGTGTAAGCCCGGGAAGTACTGCATCGGGGTATCTGATCCTGAAGTCCGGATCAACCACCGGCGCCAGCGCCGGCTCGGTGGGCGGGCAGTACAACTCCGGAAAATCACAAATGGGTGCACAGGCCCAAAAATAGGCGAGGTCATCAAAAGTAAGCTTTTCGTGGCGATCGAAGTCAGCCTGGTTGTAGTCCGCCGGAGGATTGGCGCCCTCGAAGAGGTACAGGCCCAAAGCGACCATATCGCCGACAGCTGCTATGCCGTCGCCGTCGAAATCCCCACAACTCGCGAGCAGAGGTTGCGGGATTGCCAGAAGCAACGGAACTCCCAGCATAATCACAACGCCCGCGAAGGTTGCGATCTTCATAGCGTGCTCCTTTATCGAATATAGCTCGGGTTCAGTAAAAATATACACGGTTCTCTCGACGTTAGCAACCCTGGAAGTTAAGGTGTGAATCGTATAATTCCGGGATAGAGAGCGAACAACGTCCATGAAACCCAGCTTCCATAAGACGCTGATCTGGCTTGATTATCAATGAGTTCTGAGACTTTGGCAGACCTGATACTTTTCCTTCATGCTCTCTGGGTGCTGTTTATGGTGGGTGGCATCCTGGTTACCCTGGGGGCATTTATTAAGAGATCATGGTTTGAGTGGACTCTATTTCGGACAGTTCATCTTTTCGGGCTGCTTTGCACCGCCGCCATCGGTATTTTCGGCTGGATTTGTCCCCTGACAACGCTTGAAAATGCCTTAAGGTCAGGCAGTGCAACAGGTTCGCGACCGGAGTCATTCCTGGTCTATTATCTCAACAAAATAGTCTTCTGGGACTTCAGTCGCAGCGAACTCACCATTGCCACAACAATCGCAGCCGTCATCGTCGTCATGACTTATCTGCTTAAACCACCCGCCCGAATCCGCCTGCTGCTGGCAGCAAAGAAGCAGAAGAAAGGCTAATGGAATCGCCGCGGCGAGCGTATCTATTCAAAACAACGAACTGATTGGGAGGGATTGACCTTTGGGGATCTACTACTGGGTAATCGCGCTCGGCGCTTATATGATAGTGATGGGGATTGTCGGCTATATTCGTACCGGCTCGCCCACAGCGCTGTATGTCAACAACAGCTTTGCTCTGATAACACTGATCTTCGGGTTTCTCGCGACCCGCGGCAGCCTGCTCTTTGGCAAGATTTCTCTCGGCTGGGTAGGGTTGATGGTTCTGCTGATGGGTTATATGACCTTCAAGCGAGTGGCAGCTCATGCCAATGTCAAAGCCGGCTCGGAATTTATCTTTGGTTCGATGGCGCTTCTGGCGTTGATCGTGTTTGTGATCCTGCTGCGGCACACAATGGCCGCGCCAACATCTTAGCGGGGAATCTTACGGAACCGATTCCCGGAACCCCCCTTCAGCCAAAACCGTTAAACTAGGTGGATGAAACGATGTTCGAGTTATATTGACCCGGGCGTCAGCTGAGTGATTTTGGATTTTAGTGGAGGTTTGAGATAGTGAAGACGCTGAAAACCACATTCTTAATGGCGCTGCTGATGGTGCTCGCTGTCGGGGTTGGGTTCCTCGTGGGTGGCAGGAACGGTATGGTTATCGCATTCCTGTTCGCGCTTGGCGGCAACCTGATCTCGTACTGGTTTTCCGACAAAATCGTGCTTAAAATGTATCGGGCACAACAGGTTAGCGAAGCCGAGCAACCACGCTTATTCAATATGGTTCGTGAATTGAGTCACCGCGCCAATCTGCCGATGCCGAAGGTCTACATGATTCCTTCAGACACGCCGAATGCGTTTGCAACCGGCAGAAACCCCAGTCACGCCGTTGTGGCGGTGACACGGGGAATCCTGCGCCTGCTGGATGAGAATGAACTTCGGGGAGTACTGGGCCACGAACTGGCGCACGTCAGGAATCGGGACATCCTGATCGGAACGGTCGCTGCAGTTTTTGCCGGGGCGATTTCGATGCTGGCCTATCTCGCGCGCTGGGCTGCCATCTTTGGTGGCGGTCGCGGAGACCGCAACGGCGGCCTTATTGGCTTGCTGGCGACTATAATCGTGGCTCCAATCGCTGCGCTGATGATCCAGATGGCGATTTCGCGTTCGCGGGAATATCAGGCCGACGAAACCGGCGCCAGATTCCACGGCAACCCGCGCGATCTGGCGAGCGCTTTGCGTAAACTCCACGCGGGCGCCAAAGCGATACCGATGCGCGCCAGTACTGCGACCGCGCATATGTTCATTGTCAATCCATTTTCGGGTCGACGCGGCCTAACCAGTCTCTTCAGCACTCACCCGCCGATCGAGGAACGTGTGCGCCGGTTGGAGTCGATGCATACCTAGTGATTTCATTTGCCGGGCGTGTCTCAGAGCGACTCAGAGTACTGACGAAATTTGATTTCTTCTGAGTGCCGACCGGTCAGCCATTCCCAATTGCCCGCTTTGCAGCAATTTTGCTTCATAGATTTCCTTACCTTTCCCGTCGAATTTTGATATTTTCGATCAGATAGAATCACTAGGGAAAGGACACCCATGACCAGGACGCTACTTAGCGGCGCACTGATATTCGCGCTGATATTTGCCGCACTTACACTCGCACAAGACAAGCCCGCTACCATGCCCGCTCAACAATCCACCGGCGGGCGAGTTCTGCCACCACCACCGATGGCGACCAAGATTCCTCATCCGGACACCACTTTCGGCGATATCCGCATCGACAACTACTATTGGCTGCGGGACAAGGATGATCCTGATGTGATCGATTATCTCTATGCCGAGAATGACTATACCGACTCGGTGATGAAACCGACCGAGGCACTGCAGGATACTCTCTACAAGGAACTGGTTGGGCGAATTCAGCAGAATGATCTCTCGGTGCCGGTACTCAAGGGTGATTACTACTACTATACCCGTGAAGAGGAAGGCAAGGAGTACAGGATTTATTGCCGCAAACATGGCAGCCTTGACAGCACCGAACAGGTAATGCTTGACCTCAACCAACTGGCTCAGGGAAAATCGTTTCTCTCCCTTGGTTCCGATAAAGTCAGCCCGAATCAGCGTTTCCTCGCCTACTCGCTGGACACGACCGGAGCTGAGGACTACACGCTCTACTTCAAGGATCTGGAAACGGGGAGCAATCTCCCCGACACCATCGACAACATCGGCAACGAGATTGCCTGGGCGGCGGACAACAAAACTATTTTCTACACTGTGCTCGACACGCTGCTGCATTTGCCGTATCAGGTCATGCGCCACACCCTGGGAACGGATGGATCCACCGATAAGCTCATGTATCAGGAAAATGATGACGCCTATTTCCTGAGTCTGACCAAGTCACGGAGCGATAAGTACATCTTCGTCAACATGGCCAATTACTCCACCACGGAGTGGCGCTACCTGCCCGCCGACAAACCGAACAGTGAGTTCAAGGTGATTCAGGCTCGTACAGATGGGATCGAGTACTCGGTGACGAACCGTGGTGATAACTTCCTGATTCTGACAAACGAGGACGCGGTCAATTTCAAGCTGATGAAGGCGCCGGTATCGGATCCCTCCCCCAAGAATTGGAAGTTAATGCTTCCGGAACGGGATGATGTGACGCTGGAAAGCACGTTGCCCTTTAAGAACTTCCTGGTGATCCTCGAACGGGAAAATGCTCAACTGCAGATTGACGTGCAAGATGATGTCAACGGCGTGGAGTATAAAATCGATATGCCGGAGGACGCCTACTCGATTCAGCTCAGTGAAAATCCGGAGTACAATACCGACCTGCTGCGCTTTGTCTATGAGTCAATGGTCACGCCGAAGTCGGTCTATGACTACAATATGGATAAGTGGACACGCACGCTGAAGAAGCAGTACAAAGTTGGCGGAGGTTTCGACAAGAGTAACTACAAATCAGAAAGAATATTCGCAACTGCTGCAGACGGCGCGCAGGTGCCGATCTCATTAGTTTACCGCAAGGACAAATTCCACAAGGATGGCACCAATCCACTCTATTTGTACGGTTACGGGGCCTACGGTATCTCCTATGACCCCTACTTCTCCACCAATCGCATTTCGATCCTCGATCGTGGCTTTGTCTTCGCGCTGGCGCACGTCCGTGGAGGCGGTATCAAGGGCCGCAAATGGTATGAGGACGGCAAACTCCTTCACAAGAAAAACACCTTCACCGACTTCATTGCCTGTGCCGAGAAACTGGCGCATGACGGGTATTGTGACTCCACAGAGATGTTCGCTTCCGGCGGCAGCGCCGGAGGTATGACAATGGGTGCGGTGCTGAACCTGCGCCCGATGCTGTTCAAAGGAATCATCCTCGATGTACCTTTTGTGGATGTACTCAATACGATGCTCGACCCGACTATACCGCTGACAGTGCCGGAATATGATGAATGGGGCAATCCGGGCGCCACAAAACAGTATTACGACTACATAAAGTCGTATGCGCCGTACGAAAATGTGCGGCCGGTTACCTATACCAACATTCTGATAACAGCGGGACTGAATGACCCCCGCGTGGCCTACTGGGAGCCGGCTAAACTTACCGCCAAGTTACGCGCGACCAAGAAGGATGACCACATCCTGATCCTGAAAACCGACATGAGTTCGGGGCACATGGGGCCGTCGGGGCGTTACCAGATGTACCACGAGATGGCGTTCGAATATGCATTTGTCCTGATGCTACTACACCAGAAATCGTGATGGCGGATTCTGGTCAAAGCTGGGCAGCCCGATTAGATGTCAGCAAGCTGCTCAAGTGGTTTGCAGCCAATCGTCGCGAACTCCCATGGCGGCTAAAACCCGCGCCCTATTCGGTGTGGGTTTCCGAGGTGATGCTGCAGCAGACGGTGGTGGGCGCCGTCATTGGCCACTATCGTCGCTGGATGAAGCACTTCCCCACGGTAAGAAGACTCGCGGCTGCCAGCGAGCAAGATGTCGTCAGAATGTGGGAGGGCCTCGGCTACTACAGTAGAGCGCGGAATCTGCGACTGGCGGCCAAGCTGATTGTCTCAGAACATGGCGGCAAATTTCCCGAAGACTATGAAGATTTAAGGAAGCTCCCCGGAATCGGCGAATATACCGCTTCTGCGATTCTCAGTATTGCTTACGGGAAGCCCTATCCTGTTCTAGATGCCAACGTGCGTCGCGTCATGCAGCGGTTTCTGCTTTTGCGAGTTTGGAATCGGGAGAGTGAGATGAAGCTGCGCTCTTTTCTCAACAAGGCAATACCTCAGAACCAACCGGGAGAATTCAACGAAGCGCTAATGGAACTAGGGCAGATGGTTTGCCTGAGAAACAAGCCACTTTGTAAGGTTTGTCCGCTGGCAAAAGGTTGCCGGGCACAGGCTGTGGGAGCGCAGGAGGAAATTCCGGTTTGCAAAAGCAAAGCCGTTGAACGGATAGAAACCACAATCGCGATTTACCTGAAAGGAAAGCGCGTCTTGCTGGCCAGGCGTTATGAGAAGCTGTTTCGCGGACTCTGGCTCTTTCCGGAAGCAAATGGAGCAGCTGGACAGAAACTGGCGCAGCTGAAAGAGCGCACCCACCATTACACGCGTTATGCAAACCGTCTCTCCCCCGTCATAATCAAAGCGGATAAGACAGCGGTCGGAGTCGAAAAGGGATTAGATTCAGCGAAGTGGATACCAATAGCTGAACTGGAACAGTATCCTATGCCCTCGGTTTACCGCAAGATTGCGGCTGAATTCCGCGAGTGGTTTGATAATCTAGCATAGTCCAAGATTTCTGTAGCCAAATCCCAGCTTTTTTGTAGATTACCGCCTGCTGGTGAAAAGATTCACCAACTTTTGAATACGGATATTTTGAGCCATTTTAGATTGGATTTGTTTCACGAGGTTAATACGTCATGCAGCTTCACAAGACAGAAGATGGAAAGATACTGTGTACCCTGATTCTGGGCGATGGAATCGGCCCGGAAGTCGTAAATTCAACGCGCAAGATCATCGAAGCCACCGGTGCGCCGATCGCCTGGGATGAGCAACTGGCTGGCGCTGCCATTTTCGAGAAAGGGATACCCTCCGGGGTGACCCAGGAAACAATTGAGTCGGTCAAGAAGACTCACCTCGTGCTCAAGGGCCCGCTGATGACCCCGGTCGGTTTCGGCGAGAAGAGCGCCAATGTCACCCTGCGCAAGCTGTTCGAGACCTACGGCAATATTCGTCCGGCACGCGAGCTTCCGGGAGTCAAGACCCCCTACAGCGGCCGCAAAATCGATTTGGTAGTGGTGCGTGAAAACGTTGAAGATCTCTACGCCGGTATCGAATATATGCAGTCACCCGGCGTGGCTGAATGCCTGAAATTGATCTCGCGGAAGGGCTGCGAGAAAATCGTCCGGCTCGGGTTTGAGCTGGCTCGCGCCGAGAATCGCAAGGTCGTCACCTGTGCGACCAAAGCGAATATTATGAAGCTGACCGAGGGTCTTCTTAAAAAGACATTCGAAGAGATCGCACCGGAGTATCCCGATATTGAATCGTGGCATATCATCATCGACAACTGCGCGCACCAGCTGGTAAAACTGCCTGAGCAATTTGGTGTGATTATCGCCACCAATATGAACGGCGACATCATTTCCGACGAATCCTCAGCTCTTGTGGGTGGGCTTGGCTTTGCGCCATCCGCAAATTTGGGCAATGACGTGGCTATCTTCGAGGCAGTGCATGGATCAGCTCCGAAATACACCGGCAAAAACGTGATCAATCCTACCGCCCTGCTGCTTTCGGGCGTGATGATGCTGCGTTTCATCAATATGTTCGAAGAGGCGGCGACGATTGAAAAAGCACTGCTTTACACCTTAGAGGAAGGCAAAACGTTGCCACGCGATGTCGTCGGCGATGCGAAAGCTGCCAGCACAACAGAATATACCGACGCCATCATTGCCAACTTCGGCAAAGAGCCGAAGAATTGGGAGATTCGCGACTACAAACCGATTAAGATGCCGCAGGTTGACAGTCGCCCGGATTTCGTCCGTCCGAAATCACGTCAGGTGGTAGGTGCGGATGTCTATGTCGAGACCGCTGTTACCGTGGATGATCTCGGTAAAGGTGTCGAGAAGTTGCTTGACGGAACACCGATGAAGCTGAAAATGATCGACAGCCGTGGCACCAAGGTTTATCCGGCAACGGGAGCGATAACTGATACTGTTGATGCCTATAAGGTCCGCATCATGATGCGGGATTCCGGCAAGGAAATGTCGGATGATATCTTTGTTCCTGTGCTGCAGAAGCTTGGTTCAGAGTACAGGTGGGGACACATCGAGAAGCTGCAGGCGTTTGACGGCGTTGACGGCTTTACCAAGGCCCAGGGCGAGGACTGATCTGACCTCATCCAAGCGAAAGTCCTGAAAATCCGGCGGTTTGAGTTGCTTAAAGCTCAAACCGCCTTCTGATTTGTTGCGTGGTATAGGTATTGATTAGCGCAGGAAGAAGATAACGATACCGACCGGAGGGAGATATATCAGAAATGGCTAAAACAGGGACGACACCACGAGTAGCTATCGTAATGGGGAGTGACTCTGACCTGGAGATAATGCAGGGCGCGGTGGATGCACTCTCGAAGTTGGGTGTGCCACACGAAATGCATATCCTCTCGGCGCACCGAACCCCGTTTGAATCTGCGGAATTTGCGCAGAAAGCACGATCACGGGGCATCAGAGTGATTATCGCCGGCGCCGGCGGCGCAGCTCATCTGGCCGGAGCAATGGCTGCTCATACGGAGCTGCCAATCATCGGCGTGCCGGTACCGATCGAGCCGCTCAAAGGCTACGATTCACTGCTCTCGACGGTGCAAATGCCGCGTGGTGTGCCGGTAGCGACTGTTGCCATCGGCAACTCTTATAACGCCGGATTGCTGGCGGCGCAGATTTTGGGCGCGGGGCTGCCGGAATTTGGTGACAGTATGCTAGATAAATTCGCCGGTTTCAAACAGGAGTTGCGTCAGAAGGTTCTGGCCAAGCAACTCAAGATCAAAAAAGGATCTGCCGAGTAGCTGCCGGGACAGGTTTGAGTGCGCATCGCCATCGTCACCCGCAATGCCAATCCCTGGGTCTACAAGCTGATCTGGGAGCTGGCTGACAGCGACAATAATCTGCTCATCGCAAATCAGTCGAGACCGCCGGGCCGACCGCCGTGGCGAAGCTGGAGGTTTATTCGCAGGCGTGGATTGTTCTGTTTTCTCGATCTCTGGCTGCAATCGTTGGTCGCGAGAGCTGCCTCGGCGAAGTCGGCTAAGGCGGTCGCAGAAGACTCTCCGGCAAACCTGCAAGATTTTGATTTAGACAATCCGCCCGCTTACGCGGAAACCCTGCGCTACTTCAAGTCGCAAATCGAAAAAGGTGAGCGAAGCCCGGAGTGGTGGGATACTAACTCGGTGAATTCGCGGGAATTCATCAAGCGCCTGAAAGAGTGGCAGGCCGATCTGGTGCTTCTGTGCGGCGCGCCGATAATTCGTAAACGATTTTTCCGGCAATTTCCCCTGGTGATTAATCCGCACTGCGGTATCGTGCCGGAATATAAAGGTTCTTCGCCAATGCACTGGGCGGTATATCGCCGTGAATTCGACAAGATCGGCTTTACGATCCATCTGGCAACACCCGATGTCGACGGCGGGCCGATACTCACGCAACAGAGAGCAGAACTGCGGCAGGGATGGAACCTGACCGCAGTCGACTGGTATCTGGTCTATTCGATGTATACCCAACTGGCTCAGGTAATCAGGGAAGGAAATCTCCTCAAGCTGGCAGAAACAGCCAAGCCACAGCAGTACAGTGGCCATACCTGGCCGCCGATGGGCCTGATTCGAACTCGCAGAGCGGAGCGAAGACTGCAGGCATACTTGAAGAGCCGATAGTGGAGAGAACTGATCGCTGTTGACACAACTGAATTCTGTGCGAGGTGTGCAGATTTCTTGCAACTTCTTTTGTCAAAAGCGGTGAATCACGCTACTTTGCCGAAACTCAATATTAGCCTGCAGATGCGGGAACAATGGAACCTAATGGTCCACGGAAAGGTTTAGTGCTGTAGATGTTCAAATATGTCATTGAGGGGAGACGACAACTCCACGGCGAGATCGGTACGATGCGCTCCAAAAATGCGACTTTGCCGATAATCGCTGCCGCGCTGCTGCCCGAGACTGGTAAGACAACCCTGCGAAATGTGCCCAACCTCCGCGACATCGACGTCATGTTCAGAGTACTTACAGCTCTCGGCGCGAAGATCGAATGGGACAAATCCGCGGGGACAGTGACGATTGATGCTTCCACGCTCTCAAGCGATGAGGCGCCTTATGATCTGGTACGCCAGATGCGGGCGTCATTCCTCGTCCTGGGTTCTCTGATAGCGCGTCTCAAGAAGGCACGCGTGTCGTTGCCCGGCGGATGCTCGCTCGGCCAGCGTCCGGTAAACCTCCACCTCAAGGGTTTTTCGCAATTGGGCGTGAAGATCTCCGAAGAAGCAGGCTATGTGGTCGCCTCAGGCGCCATCACGGGGGGCACGATCTATTTCGATCGGCCGTCACATACAGGTACGGAGAATATCATGATCGGCGCGGCGGTTGGAAAAGGTACCACGCGCATCGTCAATGCAGCCTGTGACCCCGAGGTAGTGGACGTGGCAAATTTCCTGAATGCGATGGGCGCAGATGTGCAGGGCGCCGGTTCGAGCAATATCGCGATCAACGCCGTTGATGGGCTCAACGCCATCGATTATGCGCCGATGCCGGACCGCCTTGAAGTAGGCACGATGCTCTGCATGGCGGCTGCCGGGGGCGGGAAACTGAAGGTGAACGGCTGTGCCCCGGAGCATCTTGATGTCGTCCTATTGAAATTGAGTGAGATGGGCTGCGAAATCGAGACTACTTCAGATTCTGTCACGCTGAGTTCGCAAGGGCGCTTGAGAGCTGTTGATTTTCAGACGTTTCCCTATCCCGGTTTTCCGACTGATCTGCAGGCATGTTTTGTAGCGCTGGCAGCGATCGCCGAGGGAACGTCGCATATGCGGGAAACGGTCTTCGAGGACCGCTTTGGTCACTGCATGGAATTGATGCGTCTCGGAGCACAAATACGTATAAATGGTGACGTGGCAACGATCGAAGGTGTCCCTCAATTAAACGGAGCGACAGTTATGGCGTCCGATATACGGGCGGGAGCCGGGCTGGTAACCGCCTGCCTCGCGGCTGAAGGAACCAGTGAGGTAAGACGAATATACCACATAGAGCGTGGTTATGATGCTCTTCCCGATAAGCTCCGCCAAGCAGGTGCATCCATCGAAAAAGTGCCTGAATAGTGAGTTGGTTAAATGGTTCTAGCATTACAGAGCACTTGGCCAATTCTCTGAGGTTAGTTTAATATAGATTCAGCCCTCGGAAGGAGTGAGCAGCATGAAAAAGATCCTCTTCCTAGCGCTTGCTGTCACCCTCCTGCTGGCGGCAACTGCCGGCGCCCAGGAGGAATACTTCGGCAAGAATAAGGTTCAGTACAAGAACTTCCATTGGAAATATATCCAATCGCCAAATTTCGACGTTTATTTCTACGGTGATGATTACGATCTGGCAAAATTCTCCATAACGGAGCTGGAATCGGCTTATGTTTATGTGTCAGACCAACTTGACTATCGCCTGCGCGGACGCATCCCGGTATTCGTTTACAACTCCCCCAATGAATTTCAACAGACCAATGTAGTACCCGACATTCTGCCCGAAAGTGTGGGTGGTTTCACCGAGTCGTTCAAGAATCGTGTAGTGGTGCCGTTCAATGGTTCTTATGAGGATCTTCGCCATGTCCTGCACCATGAGCTTACTCACGCCATGATCTACGACATGCTGTATGGAGGAGGGTTCGGGTCACTGGTCTCGCGACAATACCTGTTCCGGCTTCCGCTCTGGTTTGCCGAAGGGTACGCTGAATACTCCTCCCGCTATGGGTGGGATTATGAGGCGGATATGGTCATGCGCGATGCTACTATCCATAGCTATTTGCAGCCGCTCGAATATCTGGGAGGCTACCTCGCCTATAAGGAGGGCCAGGCCGCAGTGAAGTTTCTCGCGGAGACTTACGGAGAGGAAAAAATCAGAGATGTGATCAATAAGGGACGTCGCTCGCTTTCGATGGAGAAGGCTCTGAAATCCTCGATTGGGCTCACCGAGAAACAGTTCTACGATAAATTTCAGTTGTGGCTCAAGAAGATGTACTGGCCCGAGATCGCGACTCGCCAGGAGCCGTCAACAATTGGCAAGCGTCTCACCGATCATGAGAAGGATCGTTCCTACTTCAATGAAAAACCAGTGTTTTCGCCCGACGGCAAAAAGATAGCCTATTTCTCGGACAAATCAGATTACACCCAGATCTATGTCATGAGCGCAATCGATGGCAAGAATCTGAAGACCCTGGCCAAGAGTGAACGCTCTGGAGATCTCGAATCGCTACACTCTTTTGTTTCGGGCATCTCGTGGTCACCCGACGGCAAGGAGCTCGTTTTCGTGGCTAAGTCGTCCGGAGAGGACGCGCTCTTCATCTATGATTATGACAAGGGCCACGTAATCGAGAAACTGAAGTTTGGCTTTAATTCTGTTCTGAACCCGAGCTGGGGCACTGACAATCGCATAGTCTTCACCGGCGTAAAGAATTCCAAGGCTGACCTCTATATCGTCGATCCGGACACCAGGAAGCTCAGACGGATGATGAACGACTACTACGATGACAACCAGGCTGCATTCAGCCACGATGGCAAGTTTATCGCCTTTTCGTCTGATCGCCCGCTGACGCCGGACAAGGGAGACAAGTTCAGCTACGGTGTTTACAATATCTATATTATGGATGCCAACTCCGGAGCAATTGTCGATACCGTGACGCACCAGAAGGGTATCTGCCATTATCCGACCTGGTCACCGGATGACACCAAGCTTTGCTATGTGTCGAACCTCAATGGAATCGATAATCTCTACATCAAGAAGCTGCACGACAAGAGTAGCGCGTATCCGATTACGAACGTGTTGACAGGTATTAGCGCGCCGTCATGGTCTCCCGACGGCGACAAGATTGTATTTCAGACGTTCTATAAGGCGGGATATGACATCTACATGATGTCGGACATCAAGCCGGTTACCGTGAACAGCGCTCCCCTGGCCGATACTAAGTTCTTCAAAGGCGAAATGGTTGCTACATACGCCGCGGCCGGCGCTCAAGGTACCAGCGACACAACCGGTGCGATGGCCTCGAGTGACAGCACCGGCAACAAAGCCGCAGAAGATACGCTTTCAGGCAGCAATGACTACGTCTTTACCCCGGCGCCGCGAAGCACTTACGCTCTGAAGGATACCACCGGGCAAAATCAGAGCGAGCCAGAGTCCGACGGTCGCGACACGCTGTACACAAAGACTCCCGAGGGCGAATACAAGGTGAAGAAATACACACCCAAGTTCACTCCGGACGTGGTGAGTGGCGGCTTGTCGTATGACGCCTTCTATGGTCTGCGCGGGCAGTCATTCATTGTAATCAGTGATTATCTCGGCAATCATAATTTCTACATCTCCACTGATGTGGTCAATTCGGTCAACCAGTCCAACCTGCAGGTATTCTATCTCAATACCGGTCATCGTACCGACTACGGAGTCGGGATATTCCACAACAAGAACTACTTCCAGGATAATCACAGCCGGTTA
Organism: uncultured Ignavibacteria bacterium; assembly: GCA_964468475.1. Classification (GTDB taxonomy): domain Bacteria; phylum Zixibacteria; class MSB-5A5; order CAIYYT01; family CAIYYT01; genus JBECKX01. The sequence continues at coordinate 22,631 of CAYXUL010000023.1, forward strand.
TTTAGTGACAGGACCTACGGCGCGCTGGCAAGTTTCTCACATCCGTTCAGCATGTACCGCCGCGTGCAGTTAGATCTGACTCAGCTTTACGTCGATCGTACCTACTACGACGCCCGCTTTGACGCGGCCCAGGGGAAATATGTTTACGACGACGGCAGCGAAAATGCTACGCTGGCCGATCTGTCGTTGATCAATGATACCGTGCTGTGGGGGCTTACCGGTCCCATCAACGGCAATCGCTGGAAGTTGAACCTGGAGCGCTCGATTCCGATTTCCAGTCAGGGACAGGATTACTGGGCTGCTGAATTTGACTATCGGCGCTATTGGCACCTGGGCGGGCTGTACTCGTTCGCTGTGCGCGCTGCCGGTGGTGTCTCTACCGGTGCTAATAAGAAGCGCTATTATATGGGCGGCTCCACGAATTATATCGGTTCGGTGCATGCCGGCGACGATGTCTACTCGATCAACGGGTTCTACTTCTCGAAGATCGTGACGCCGTTGCGCGGTTATGACTACTTTGCATTGCAGGGATCACATTTCGGCTTAGTCAACCTGGAGCTGCGCTACCCGTTTGTTGACTACTTCGCGATGCATTTTCCGTTGCCGCTGGTCATCAGCCACCTTACCGGCGCGATGTTCTTTGATGCCGGTGCCGCCTGGGACGAAAATGAGCTTTTCAAGCTGGGCACTTCCCAGGGCGGATCGCAGCATCTGCTTGGCCTGAAAACCGGTTTCGGCGCCGGAGCGCGGGTGAATTTGGGGATTTTCCTCCTGAGGTATGATCTGGCCTGGGGCTGGGATCTTGACCGAGCCACCAAGCCGCACCATTACTTCAGCTTTGGAGCTGAATTCTAGTATTTGATCATAAGATAGATCAACATGTGACGGCGGTGCTTCGCACAAGCACCGCCGTTTTTGTATCGGGCCGTTATTCTCCGTGTGGCTGCAGCGAATCAGCGGGCGAGTATACCTGCGGCCGGATGACGAACTCCGCGTCGTAGTAGTCAAAGTAGGGAATCGCCTTGTTCATTATTGCCTGAAAACAACCACTCGCAGCGCCAGAGTAGCGATCTACTCCATTCTTGAGCAGCTGACCCTTCGCATCATATACCCTCCGAGAGAGATAGGAGTCGTTACCGCTGGCATCTGAGAATGAATTGGAAGTGCAATCATTCCAGCGAAACCGTAGCATGGTCGTATTGTTGAGGTAACCCCTTCTGTCTGACGAGTAAAGATAGATTCGTGCCAACTCCCCCGCCCCGATTCGAGAACGCGCCGATGGCATCTTTTTCTCAGGGTCATTTTGATTAGCTATCGCCACCAGGCGCAGGTAAGCCTTACGAAAACCGGAGTCATCATCCGGAAGCACGTCGGTACGGTAGGTAAAGTATTCCCATTCCCCCGCTATCAATGACCCGGGGACCGCGGAATCAACGACTACAGCATCAAAATCATACTCCAGCAGCAGGCTGAAACCTCCCAGTGAGTCGGTTGTATCGGGAAGTATAATTGAGGCGACGAACTCACTTCCGGGAGCGATGACGCTGTCAACGG
>CAYXUL010000023.1:24284-41907 GCA_964468475.1 uncultured Ignavibacteria bacterium
GAGCAACTGGCTGGCATTAGTTCCGGCAATCCTGGCAGGGGCGCTCTACTTCGCAACTACCTGCCGGGCGCTCTGGATCGGTGACTCGGCTGAGTTCGCCCTGGCGCTCTTTACCACCGGAATCGCGCATCCGCCGGGGTACCCCCTCTTCACGATTATGGGCACCATTGCAGTTCACGCGCTGTCGTTTCTGCGACCAATATTCGCGGGTGGGCTTTACAATGCTGCGATTGCGGCCGCTGCAACCGGCATGGTCTACCTGATCGCCAGGAAGTTCTTCGCGCCGCTGCAGGCAATCGGTCTTGCTTTAGTCTGGGCAGCAACACCGATCTTCTGGGCTGAAACTGCGGGTGTCGAAGTCTACACTCTGAACGTGCTGCTATGCAGTCTGGTGTTGCTGGCAGTGTTTGCGAGGCCGCATCATCGCTGGCTATTGCTCGCCTACCTGTTCGGTCTGTCATTGTCAAATCACCCCTCGGCACTGTCGCTGGGTGCCGGATTGATATTCCTGTACATCGCGGAGCGACAATACAAGAGACCACTGAGGCTTATTCCGATGGCGGCATTGGTGATTCTGGCAGGTACGATCTATTTCTACCTCTGGGCGGCATCAGTAAACAACCCGATTTCAGACTGGGGCAATCCCCAGAGCTTCTCGGCACTCTGGGCGCACATGAGGATGCAGCAGTATTCCGGTTGGGTGGAGAATTCCTGGGCTGACCTGTGGTACGCCGCCAAGCTATATTTCAGAACCGTCGTGGAATGCTACACCTACGCCGGGGTGGTGCTGCTTGCCAGCGGCATCGTCATTGGATGGCAGAGGCTGCGTCGACAAACCATCTTCCTGCTGCTGGTACTGGCAACGTCGCTCTTCCTCGCGGCCTTCCATCAGGCGGTAGATTATGTGCCGTTTTACCTTATCCCAATGTTAATGACGCTTCTGTTGATCAGCTTGAATCTCGAATGGCTGCGAGGCATTGCGCAGCAAAAGCTAATCTCAGGCATTGCGCTGATAGCTATCGCAGTTGTCATGGCTCTCGTGCAGTTCCCTGACCAGGATAAGTCCGACTATGTGCTTTACGAGGACTACAGCCGCGACCTTCTCAATGCTGTGCCCCAGGACGGCCTCCTCTTTCTCTGCGGCGATATCAACACCTTTGGACCGACTTACCTGCGCTACGCGGAGGGGTATCGCAGTGACCTTACGTTGTACGACCGCTCAATCCGGAAACAGGCGATGCTGGATCGGGCAAAGAGCTATGGCGCGATAACCGACGACCTCTACACCGCACGCAACCTGTTGCTTTACCTGGAGCACCAGCGGAAATTTCTCGCCAAAAATCATTACCAAAATGTGCCGGAGTGGTGGGGCGGACTTGATACTCTGCATTCTTACGGTATGCTCTACGAATTTGGCCCTCCGCCTGACACGCCGATGACGGTTCCGCAATATCCGGCGAACTATCACCCCGGCGACCTGATGTCGCGCGAGTTGCTGGTTAATCTCGATCTGATTCGGGGGCAGGATGATCTCGATGCTACTCCTCCCGATTCCGCCGGTGCGGAGGACGCGTTTGAGATGGCGCTCCACCGTTATGACCGCGAGCGCCGCGGCATCCTTTTCAACCAGATCGGTATCTTTTTCCGCCGCATGGGGTTTGACAGCCTGGCAATCAAGGCTTACCGGGAAGGGCTGCAGCGTCCGATCCTGGCACAACAAACCAGAAACGAAATCTCTCGCAATATTTCAAATATCTACAAGGCACGGGCAAATTTCGCAATGCGGCTGAGCAGGTATGACATCGCGATCGAGAACTTCGTGGAAGCCCAAAAGTACGACCCTGAGAACGCAAAGATGATACTTGATATTGCGCTCATCTACGAGCGCAAGCTAGGCAGACCACACGATGCCGTCCCCTACTATGAGCGTTATCTCAAGCTCAAGCCGGACGATGACCGGGTGCGACGGGCGCTTGAAGCAATCAAATGAACTCTGCAATTGAGCAGTATATTGATGGAGGGCAAGGACTACGTTGAAACTGGCCGTGGTATACGCCGGGCAATACTCGATTCGCGGCGCAATGATGATGAGGGTAGTTGAATATGGATTTTAGCAGATATACGACAAAAGCGGCAGAGGCTGTTCAAGGGACAATGCAACTGGCTGGGCAACTCGGGCAGCAGGCGATTGTGCCGCTGCACATGTTGCTGGTGCTCCTGCAACAGCGGGAGGGAATCGTACCTTCGTTGTTGCAGAAGCTCGAAGTACCTGTCGGCACGCTGACGGAGAAAATCAAGGCCGAGCTGAGCAAGTTGCCACAGGTGGAAGGTGCTGAGCCGTATGCCTCATCCGAGTTGCGGCAGGTTTTCAACCAGGCTGAATCGGAGGCGGGTAAGCTGCGGGATGAGTATATCAGTACCGAGCATCTCTTCCTGGCGCTGCTGGAGCAGAAGGAAGTCCAGAAAATCGTGGGGATCGATCGCGATACGGTTCTGAAGGCACTCTCTACCCTGCGTGGCAGTCAGCGCGTTACCGATCCTGATCCTGAAGGAAAAATGAATGTACTGCAAAAGTATACGCATGATTTCACTGCGATGGCGCGCAAGGGTGAGATTGACCCGGTGATCGGGCGGGACGATGAAATCCGCCGCATCATGCAGATTCTTTCCCGCCGCACCAAGAACAACCCGGTGCTGGTAGGCGAACCGGGTACCGGCAAAACTGCGATCGTTGAAGGGCTGGCTAAGAAGATTGTCGATGGCGACGTGCCGGAAACAATTAAGAACAAACGGTTGCTGGCGCTTGACCTGGGACAAATGATAGCGGGAACTAAGTATCGCGGTGAATTCGAGGACCGCCTGAAGGCGCTGTTGCGTGAGGTTGAGGAATCGGAGGGGCAGATTATCCTCTTCATTGATGAACTACACACGATTGTCGGCGCCGGCGCGGCTGAGGGCGCGATGGATGCCGGGAACCTCCTCAAGCCGGCGCTGGCCCGGGGGAAGCTGCGCACCATCGGCGCCACTACGCTGAAAGAATACCGCAAACATCTCGAGAAGGACGCTGCGCTGGAACGGCGTTTCCAGCCGGTGATGGTGGAGGAGCCCTCGATCAAAGACACCATTTCGATTCTGCGCGGGATCAAGGAGAAGTACGAGGTGCATCACGGCGTGCGGATTCGCGACAATGCCCTGGTCGCGGCGGTGAATCTCTCGGCACGTTACATCTCCGACCGTTTTCTGCCTGATAAAGCAATTGACCTGATGGATGAGGCCGCCTCGGTGTTGCGTATCGAAATTGACAGCAAACCGACTGAGATCGACAGGTTGCATCGACGGATCAGGCAGCTTGAGATCGAACGCGAGGCGCTGAAGAAAGAGAAGGATGACGAGTCGAAACGTCGGCTCAAGGAGATCGAGAAGGAGGTAGCGGAAGCCAAAGAGGAATCCTCAGGCTTGGAATTGCACTGGCAGAATGAAAGGAAGCTGATCGATTCCATCGACGAGTTCTCGAAACAGATTGATCACTTGAAGGTTGAAGCGGCACAGGCGGAACGTCGAGGCGACCTTGGACGTGTGGCCGAGATCAATTATGGCAAGATTCCTGAACTGGAACGGCAGATAAAAGCCTCCAAAGACAAACTGGCAGAGCTGCAGAAGGACCGCCAGATACTCAAAGAAGAGGTAGATGAGGAAGATATTGCGCAAGTGGTATCGCGTTGGACCGGCATTCCGGTGGCGCGCATGTTGACCGAGGAATCGGTCAAACTTGCCAATATGGAGAACGAGCTGGCGCGCCGGGTGGTGGGCCAGCAAGAGGCGATCAAGGCCGTTTCCAATGCCGTACGTCGTAGCCGTGCCGGGATTCAGGAGGAAAACCGCCCGATCGGCTCGTTCATCTTCCTTGGGCCCACGGGAGTTGGAAAGACCGAGTTATCGAAGGCGCTGGCGCAGTTTCTGTTCAATGACGAGAAGATGATGATCCGCATCGACATGAGCGAGTACATGGAAAAACACTCGGTAGCGCGGCTGGTGGGATCACCTCCGGGGTATGTTGGTTACGAAGAGGGTGGGCAGCTGACCGAAGCAGTGCGGCGGCATCCGTATTCGGTGGTGCTCTTCGATGAGATCGAGAAGGCTCATCCGGAAGTTTTCAATGTGCTGCTGCAATTGCTTGATGAGGGGCGTCTTACCGACAACAAGGGCCGGACGGTTGATTTCAAGAACACCGTGATCATTATGACCTCCAACCTGGCATCGCAGCAGATTGCCGCCCACGCCAATGATCGCGAGGAGCAGGAGCGGGCGGTGCAGGAGGTGATGCGTCACACCTTCAAGCCGGAATTCCTTAACCGTGTCGATGACATCATTATTTTCCAGCATCTGAGCAAGGATGAGATCGCGGCGATAGTGGAATTGCAGCTCGCGCGCGTGTCGGAACGTCTGGCGAAACGAGGAATCATCCTTGAGATCACTCCCGCGGCGACACGTCATATCGGTGAAGCGGGCTTTGATGAAGTCTTCGGTGCCCGACCCCTTAAGCGAGTAATTCAAAACGAGATTCTGGACGAATTGTCGCTGCAGATCATCGAGAACAAGATTACTGAGGGGGACTCGGTCAAGGTCGATTTTGATGGTAAGCGGATTGTGTTTGAGAAGGCAGAGCAGGTGAAGGAAAAACCGGCGGCAGTAAAGAAGTAGTATGGGCCGGAAGCTCATCGAGCACCATGAATGGCACCGGCGTATTCGTCAGGGAGGTAAGTTAATATGAATCGGAAAGCAATTTCACTTGGGGTCGTCGTTGCTGTCGCATCGCTTTTGAGCCTGCATTGCGGGCAGGCGCAGGACGGCAAGACGGACTCAACCAAGGCAGGAGGTGCAGATAGTATGTCTCTTCAGCTTACAAGTACGGCATTCGCGCATGAGCAAATGATTCCGGAAGTGTATACTTGCGACGGCAAGGATATGTCCCCGCCACTCGAATGGTCGAGTGCGCCCGACAGCACGAAGAGTTTCGCGCTGATTTGCGACGACCCGGATGCTCCCGGTCAGACATGGGTGCACTGGGTGGTATTCAACATTCCTGCCGATTATCGTGAGCTAACGGACAGCGTGCAGGCGGGACGGGTGATCGAGGCCGGTATCAACCAGGGCTCCAATAGCTGGGGCAAAAACAGCTACGGCGGCCCCTGCCCGCCGAGCGGAACACACAGGTATTTCTTCAAGCTCTATGCCCTTGATACCACCTTCGATCTGGAAGGAAACGTCGATAAAGACCACCTGCTCAAGCAGATGGATGGACATATTCTGGCGCAGGCGGAGTTGATGGGGAAATATTCGCGCCAGAAGTAATCCCGAGCCGCAAGTACTGATTGAGGGAGGTCGCTATCATGATTAAGGCCTCTGATAATGTCGATGACCTGTTAGAGCGCTATCCTGCCCTGAACAAGTACCTGATGGAACGCAACATCTTCTGCCTGCAGTGCGGTGAAGTGTTCTGGGGCACACTGGGCGAACTGATCGAGCGCAGCGGCAATGAGGTTCAGGTTATTCTTGCGGAGCTGAGCGAGAAGTTTGGCGAGTAAGGAAACTAAGCACAAAAACCTCGCCACCGCCCGCCAGGCGAGGACCCCGATTTATCGGGGGCGGGCACAAATGCTGCTACGCTGGAAGTTGGAATCACCAGGTCACATCCCGAATCAGCCAGAAAACCGCTACCCGTTTGCGCCCCGCTGCGAATCTACTATATTACTCCATATTTTTGCCTAAGGAGCAGTTGCTTGGATACCCCAGAGAGAAACGAATTCATCGCCCAGATAGAGCTGTTCAAGGATCTCGACAAATCGGAACGGGAAGCGTTTGCGGCCGCGTTTATCGAAATGCAGTTCAAAGCCGGCGAATTAGTCTTTGAGGAAAACACGCCGCGGGTGAATCTCTGGATTGTAGTTTCCGGTGAAGTTGAGCTGTTCAAAATGACGCCTCACCACGAGGAAACCCGTCTGACCGTTTTTAGCCGCTTTGATTTCATCGGCGAGGGCGCGTTGATGGATGAGTACCCGCATAACACCTCGGCACGGGCGGTCAAGCCTGCTCATTTGCTGGCGCTGAGCCGTGATCAATTCCGAGAGCTTTGCGAGCAGGATCCTTCTGTCGGCATGAAATTGATCTCGCGCATCGCGCGCGTGATCTCCCGTCGCATGCGCCAGGCTGACATGCGTGTGGTCAATGTCGCCGCGCAATACATTTCAGGCCGTACCCGCACCGAGCATGACCTGCTGGGAGAACGCCAGGTGCCTTCAGAGTACCTCTACGGCGTGCAAACGCTGCGGGCGCTGGAGAATTTTAACATCAGCGGCATTTCTCTGGCGAGCCTGCCGAATCTGATAAATGCACTGGCGTTGGTGAAGATGGCGTGCGCACGGGCGAATCATGATACCGGCGAATTGTCTTCTGAGATTGCCGATGCCATAGTACAGGCTTGCGGTGAGATTCTCAATGGACGCTGGCATACGCAGTTTGTAGTTGACGTGATTCAGGGCGGCGCGGGCACTTCGACTAACATGAATGCGAATGAAGTGATCGCTAACCGCGCACTTGAAATCCTGGGGCATAAGCGCGGTGAGTACGAATACTGCCACCCCAACAACCATGTCAATCTTTCGCAGTCGACTAACGACGTCTACCCTACCGCTCTCAAAATTGCACTGATTTTGGCCAATCGTAGCCTGACGAAAGTTCTGCAGAAGCTAATTGATTCGTTTTACGCGAAAGCAAATGAATTCCAGGATGTCATCAAGATGGGCCGCACGCAGCTTCAAGATGCCGTCCCGATGACACTCGGGCAGGAATTCGAGGCATACGCGGTGACTCTGGAGGAAGAAATCGATCGCCTGCAGCAGAATGCCGCGCTTTTCCTTGAAGTCAACATGGGAGGCACGGCGATCGGCACGGGAATCAATGCCGACGCGAACTACACCGAGCGCGTGATTCATCATTTGCGAGAAATCACCGAGATGGACATCGTCCTCGCCAAAAACCTGGTCGAAGCTACTCAGGATACCGGCGCGTTTGTGATGTACTCTTCTGCGATCAAGCGCCTCGCTGTCAAGCTCTCCAAGATCGCCAGCGACCTAAGGCTGCTCTCCTCGGGACCTCGCGCGGGAATCAATGAGATCAACCTGCCCGCGATGCAGCCCGGTTCGTCGATTATGCCGGGCAAAGTCAATCCGGTAATCCCCGAAGTCGTTAATCAAATCGCGTTCCAGGTGATTGGCAACGACCTGACCGTAACTCTGGCCGCTGAGGCGGGGCAGTTGCAGCTGAATGTCATGGAACCGATCATTGCGCACAGCCTGTTTGAATCGATCGAGGTGCTCAAAAACGGCATGTCGACCCTGAAATACCGCTGTGTCGACGGAATCACCGCCAATGTCGAGCACTGCCGCAACCTGGTGCATAACAGCATCGGTGTGGTCACGGCGCTGAGCCCGGAGTTGGGCTACGAGGCGGCTTCTCAAGTCGCCAAAGAAGCTTTGGCACAAAATCGCAGCGTATATGAACTGGTGCTTGAGAAGAAATTGATGTCCAAGAAGGCTCTCGACAGGCTCTTAAGCCCCGAAGCGATGGTACGGCAGCGGCGCAGAGATAAGTCTTGATTGTACCACTCGAAGTTGTATCATAACCTCTACTTTGATGTCAGCCTCTGTGGGAAGAGTGGAGACGCATGGAAGATAATACAGACAAGAAACTTCGTTATAACATTGCCGATCAGCGACTGAGCTTTAAAGGCAAGCCGAGCGAATTCAAATTCGACGAAGACCGCATCATCGAATTCAATCATCGTCACAAGGCGGTACTGAACAACTACGATCTCTCGCTGGAATCGTGCACGATCTGGAATTACTGTGATGAGCAGAACTTCAACTCCAACCTCGGCGCCCTTCGTAATCGCAGAGTCAGACAATCAGTGATTTTGTCAGCGGCAATGTCAGCAATTGCGGTGGCTATGCACGGACGCGGCTCATTTTTCAAACTCCCACAGGACCAACAGACGAAGGATACCAAAAACGCTCTCAAACGAGCCAATGACCGTACTGCCGCGCAGGTGATGGGAGATGTGCTGCAGACTACCACGGAGACCCTCCCTGTCGGTGAAGAAGTAATTATCGAGTCAGCAATAACTGAAGGAGTACGAGTCAAACCGGGGCTGGAGGCGGGCGGTAATCCTACCATAGCAGTCGGCGCTCTCTTTGGCAAAGAGGAGCATAAGGCCGAGTACGGGTTACACCGCACGCATAGCGTGACGCTGTTATCGATGGGCAACGACGTCATCGACGGCACCACCAAATCTGTGGAAGGCAGCCACTCCAGTTTTACCGCGTTGATGCTGACCGAATCGGGGATTAAACGTCATCTTCCCGACACCTATGTTCAACGCTGGATGGCGGGAGTTTATTTCGATGAGTTCAATCCCAGAGAGATGGACACGCTCGAAGCCGCCGAATTGATCGCGGGTGCATACGACCTTAAACGTGTTGAAGATCTGAGTGTCTATTTCCTCGACCGCAAACGGCATTATCCGCCGATGGATATCCTCAACAAGGCGGGGATGGCTACTCCCTATGACAAGGATGGTGACCTGATGCCGGCGTTGGTGATGGGCATGCGTGGGCTTGAATTCCCCGACGGACGCGGGCTGAGATCGATGTGCGGTGAGATCGGTGGTTCCGCAGAATGGGCAGTAGGTGTGTTGCCGCTCACCTGGCGTGGTGGACAGGCTATCGGGATGCTTACCAGCCAATCATCGCTGACTCGTAAGGACCTGCCGGCAGAGCAGCTATGGCGCGAGCGCTTTAATTTCAATGATGAAGAATTCATGCTGATGCAGGACGCACGGTTTCAGCGCAAACCATATTTCACGGTGGATGACATTGTTGAGGAGCCGTTCGCGGGTGGTATCAGCGCATTCGGGGCCATTACCGATAACTACTTCGTTCCCGAAATGAAAGGTGTCTCCTACAACGAAGACACCGGTAAAATTAATGTGAGCGTTTTCGTAATCAATTCCCTGGGTATGGTCGACATGTGGGAGATGAAATATACGTGTCGAAACAGCTTCAACGAGACCTCGAAGCGATTGACTTCGCCAAAAGTAGAGCTTGAGGGCGCGACCGGGAAAGAACTCGAAAAGAAGATCGGCGACATGCTGGGCAATCGGCGCCAGCGCGACAAATTCCAGATGTTCTTCAACAACGAGTATTACCCCGCTCTGATTCCTGTCTATGATCGAGCGGTAGTTCTAACTAAAGCGCTTGATGCTCTGATTGAGCGCGGCGCCCTGAACGCCGCTGACCGCGAGATTGTCAATATAACACAGAAGCTGGCAACAGAGTGGTTTATGAACTCTGATTAGCAGGTCGACCACTACCGCGCTCTAGCTGCATCGAAACAAGAACCTGCGCACTCACGACGTTCCCGGTCCCCTTCTCTCTTTAGATCAACAACTCAAGCTCAATCTCATCGTGGATCGGAATGCCGTCGATGCCAGTCTCGGGAATCTGCGGTTTGAGTTTACGCGACTCCGCGATAGCATTGACGTGGACGGCGATCAGTCTGAATCCATACTTTTGATAAAATCGGATGGCGGCGAGATTGTCATTGGTGGTGATCAGCCGGACTCGCTTAATCGAGGCTTCGCGTGCGGCGTCACGGACTGCATTGAGTAGAGCCGTGCCGATACCCTGCTTCTCCTTCAGGCTGTCGAGGGAGATGATTTCGCATTCATCTCCATCCAGTCGATAGGTAATCAAGCCCAGCAGCTTGTCATCTGCAATAGCAACAAAGCCGGGAAGCATCGAGGCATCATATAGCTTTCCCCTGGTGACGATTTGGCAATCACCCCAGCGTTCCTCCAGCAGCGTTTGGACAGCGTCGCGATTTTCAGCCTGAAGTGGCCGAATTTTGAATTCCATTTTTGTGTCGCCTTCGCTTTTCTGCGACGAAAACCCCCAAAAGCACCAGGGTGCCACCAATTGCTGTAAATACGCCGAAGTGCTCATTCAGCAGCGGTACCGCCAGCGCGGTTGTTGCCACCGGCTCAAGATAGAGAAAAATTCCGGCTTTGGCAGCACCAATCGCGGCAACACCCTCCTGCCAGAACCATTGTGCCAGTGCCATGCCGACAATACCCAAGAATAACAGCGCGACGACGGCCCGCAGAGGCAGATGGAGGAATTTTGACCAGTCGGAAGTGAAGGCCATGTAAATCAACAACAGAACAGTCCCCGGCAGCAGCACTCCAACCGTCACTGCCAGCGGCGCGCGCGTTCGCGACAGATTTCGGGTGACCACGGTATAGATCGCCCAGGTGTGCGCTGAAGCAAGCACCAACCAGTCACCGACGCTGTCGAGCCAGTCGAGCGAAGTGAGACGACCATGTGAAATCAGCAGCAGAATACCGAACGTAGCCAGCACAATTCCGGCAATTTGACGAAGCCCGATTTTCTCTTTTAGAAAGACGAATGCCAGCAAGGCAGTAACGAGAGGTGTCACCGAGATGATCCAGCCGGTGTTGGTTGCAGAAGTGTATTTTAAGCCGGTGATCTGAATCAGAAAATGAAGCGTAATTACGAAAGCGGCGATACCGAGCTGTCGTGCCAGCCGGGGAGTGAGATCAAACCGCCGTCTTTTCACTCTGACAATCGTTAACAAAATCGGAAGTGCCATTCCGAGTCGCAATCCCAGCAATTCCACAGGTGACATATAGTCGAGGCAGATCTTGGTGGCAACGAAAGTCCAGCCCCACATGATCACAGTAAAGAGAAGCAGGAATCGGTAAAGCATTGCGGGTGCGGTTCGATGTTGTGGGTTTCTCGTCAGGGTCGGGGCAGTCTTACAGCCATTTTTTCCGCCTGAAGTACCAGAGCAGACCGCCACCGACTATGAGAGCGACCGCCCAGAAAATTGGGTAGCCATATTTGAAGGCGAGCTCAGGCATATTGAAGGGACTGGCGTTAGTATTAAAATTCATACCGTAGACACCGGCGAGGAAACTGAGGGGAATGAAAATCGTGGCGATGATGGTCAGCACTTTCATGACTTCGTTCATCCTGTTGCTGACCGAGGTGAGATAGATGTCAAGCAGCCCCGATACCGTTTCCCGCTGGGTTTCCACCGAGTCGATCACCTGAATCGCGTGCTCATACAGATCGCGAATGAAAGGTTTGAATGACTTCTCGATTAGTGCGGAGTCGGAGCGCTCGAAGGCGCCGACTGCCTCCCGCAGAGGCCAGATAGCTTTGCGTATCTGAATCAGATGGCGTTTTAGTTCGTAGATGATCTGTAATTGCTCAGGCTCGGGATTTTCGATCAGGCCGTCTTCCAAATCCTCTACATTGTCAGATAATTTCTCGAGTATCAGGTAGTAGTGATCGACGATAGCATCGACGAAGGAATAGGCGAGATAGTCAGAGTGCAGGAAGCGTTCGCGCGGGACTGTTTTCCGCAGGCGATCACGGACATAGTCGAGCACGTCTCCCTCGACTTCCTGAAATGAGATAACCCAGTTCTTGCCAAACACGAGACTGAATTGCTCGCTGTTCACGCGCCCATCATCCTCCTGCCATTTCAGCATCTTGACGACGAAGAAAATATAGCTTTCGAACTCTTCGAATTTGGGCCGGTTGTTAGTGTTGGCGATATCCTCCATCACCAGCGAGTGGATATCGAATCGTTTACTTAACTTTTCGAGAATCCTGGTGTCGTGCAGGCCGTCGACATTAATCCAGTGGATCTTTCCGGGATGCAGATCGAATTCGAGATCGTCACTGGAGCTGTAGCGTGTTTCCTCCAAATGCTCGGCATCGTAAGAAATCACCGTGATTGAAACCGGGACTTCCCGATCTATACCGATGTAGTCAATGGAACCGGGACCACGCCCTACCTTGATGGAAGCACGAGTGCGCTTCAGTTGGTGGGGGATCAGTTTTCGGGGGTCGGGTAGACCTCGCATAACTTTGCACCATCCTCAGTTAGCGAACTTATCTCTGCGCCTCGCGAGCCAATTTCGTGTAAGCAGCGAAAAAACCGCAACCTTGCAGGTCGATTTTAAGTAACTGTCAAATATGCCAATTCGATCATAAGGCATTCATTTAAATCGCACAACATTTTGAACAATTCAGCCTGGAGCCGAATGCCGCGAGGAACTTTGACAGCGAATCGATCGGAGTAGTAATAGATGGTAAGACCGCGAAGGCGTTCGCCAGAGTTTGTATCATTCGTAATAATAGTTAGCATACTTGCATCGCTGGTGTTCCCCGCAGTTTTGCACGGTACTTCGGCAGCTTTACAGAAGAATTCCCAGAAGATAATCCACGCTATCCGGGCCAACCCGCATCCACCACGTGTCGATGGCAAGCTGAACGATCCGATCTGGGCCAAAGCTGATTGGGTGTCCGGTTTCGAGCAGAAACTCCCGAACGAAGGTGAACCAGCGAGTGATCAAACCGAGGTTGCGATCGTCTACGATGAGCACGCCCTTTACGTGGGTGCTCGCCTGCTAAGCAAACACGCCGACAAATTGCTGATGCACCTGGAAAAACATGATAATCAGGGGCCCGCAGAACAATTCATCGTCTCAATTGATTCTTACCACAATCGGCGCACGGGTTTCGGGTTCGGAGTCAACACCGCGGGCGTCAGGTTCGACCGTTACTATGCTGCGGATCGTGAAGGCGGCGCTGACTATTCCTGGAATCCGGTGTGGGAAGCTGCCACCTCACGTGATAGCAAAGGGTGGTACGCTGAGATGAGAATTCCCTTTTCGCAACTTCGTTTCAACGAAAAGAAAAACCAGGTTTGGGGCATCAACTTCAATCGCTGGATGCCGGAAAAGAACGAGGACAGTTACTGGATATATGTGCCGCGAGACGAAACCGGCTTTATCTCTCATTTCGGCGAACTGGAAGGAATTAAAGGCATCGCTGCGACCAGGAGGATAGAAGTTACCCCTTATTTTGCCAGCGACGCCAGCCACGTGGACGGTGACTTTTCCAACAATCCGTTCAGAAATAACTCCGAATTCAACCCTCGCAGCGGCGGAGATCTCAAAATGGGACTGGCCACAAACCTGACTCTGGACGCCACTTTCAACCCTGATTTTGGCCAGGTCGAAGCCGATCCCGCGGAGGTCAATCTTAGTGCGTTCGAAACGTTCTTTGACGAGCGCAGACCCTTCTTTACTGAAGGCGCGGCACTGCTGCAGGGCAACGGTCCCTCATATTTCTATTCTCGGCGAATCGGGGCAGCCCCCCACACGTATGGATCAGGCGACATTGTAGATCAGCCCCACAACTCCAAAATTCTGGGGGCGGCCAAAATCACCGGTAGAATGCAGTCAGGTCTTTCTGTTGGCTATCTCTCGGCGCTGACCGATCGCGAGTATGCAAAGAACTACGACCTCGCCAACGATTCGACCTATCAAACAGAGGTCGAACCTTACACGCTGTACAATGTCGGGCGCGTAGAACAGCAGTTTGGCAAAAGCAATTCCACCGTCGGTATTTCCCTGACTTCAGTGGGGCGAAGTCTCAACGGCGTGCAAACCCTGGAGGACGCACTTCACAAATCGGCCTACTCCGGAGGCGCCGACTGGAATCTGCGATTCAGGAATGGTATCTATGTTCTGAGTGGGTATGCCGGGTTCAGTCAGGTGCGTGGCTCGAAGGAGTCGATGATTCGTACTCAGCGCTCCAGTGCGCGTTATTTCCAGCGTCCGGATGCGGACTATGTTACCGTTGATTCGAACCGTACCAGCATGACCGGTTACACCGGTTTGCTCAGCTTTGCTAAGAATGGCGGTGAACATTGGTACTGGTCATTAACAGGCGCCACGGAATCTCCTGATTTTGAATTAAATGACGCCGGTAAGCTCTCGACCTCGGACGAATACACTACCGATGCTTATGCGGCCTACCAGGAAACCAAACCCGGCAAGCTCTTGAGAAACTACTACAGCGAGGTCGAATACTACAGCGAATGGAACTATGGCGGACAAAAGCAGTTCAGCGAAGTACATAGTTACAGCAGCTTCACACTATTGAATTACTGGGGAGGATGGTTCAGGATGGCGCGCCAGCTTCCGGGCTTCACAGATTCAAAAACTCGCGGTGGCCCGCTAATGAGGTTCGAGGATGGATATTCCTGGGGCGCGGGCTTTCATAGTGACTACAACAAACCGAATTACATGGAAGTCAACGCGAACTACGGTATCGATGTGCTACACGGCTGGCTCTGGAGCGTCAACGGGTATTTTCGTACGCGCGTAGGCAATCGCGCCGAATTCTCCGTATCGCCGGCATTTACCCGGGAGGATCAACCACGGCAGTACGTCACGACTATTACTGACGCCGGCGGTGGCGACTTGACCTATGGCAGCCGTTACATCTTCTCGCGCATTGCGCGTAATACTCTGAGACTTCAGTTTCGCATGAACTACTACTTCACTCCCGACCTGAGCCTGGAGGTTTACGCTGAGCCGTTCGCCGCTAACGGGCACTATCACGAGCATGGCGAACTGGTGCGTGGCGCCGACTATGCGCTGCGCTATTATGGGCAGGCGTCCGGCACCGACATCACGCTCACCGAAGATCACGATGGCAGCAAGTACTATGCAATAAGCGACAACGGCACCGACTTCACAATTCCCTATCTTGATTTTGGCTATCGCTCATTTCGCTCGAACATAGTGATCCGCTGGGAGTTCATGCCCGGAAGCGTCGCCTATCTGGTATGGCAACGAAACCTGAGCGAGAGGCGAGAGCCGGGAGTCAATGTTGGCCCCGGATCACTTTTCGATTCGTTGGGTGCGCAGGGTGAAGATTTCATTGCCCTGAAGATCTCCTATTGGCTTTCTCTTTCGCAGCTTATTCACTAGTTTTTCAGCAAAAGTTCCAGGCGGGGGAAAGGTGAGGCAACAGTGCAACTTGAGAGCGTGTGCCTCCGCTGCACTCGTCACCGCATTAGCAAGTTGACCCCCAAATTGTAGATGGGTGAAACAATCAAGCATGGTCAAACTGAGATTTCCTCCATTCGCACACGATCGCGGGGTCGGCTTCTGGCTGCGACCGCGAAACCTGTGGGCATCCAGGCGCAAGTTCCTGCGCGTCGACCGGAGTGTTGAGTGGCGCAAAGCGCACAGCAGTGCACTAATCAATTCTGAACTTCATCACTTAAATAATGATGCCCCATGCTCTGCTCCTTTCTCGGCTTTGCTGAGTCCAGGGAAGATGTCGGCAGACAAATTCAGTTTTCTGATTATGGCTGATACGGGTGAAGGGGATCGGTCGCAGTATGCGTTGCTGCCTCTTATCAGAGCGCTTGATCCCGAATTCATTCTAATTGCCGGAGATATCGCCTATCCGGCGGGTCGCACCGGAGTTGACCGAAACGATGATGATTACCTTGCCGGGTTCTTTGAGCCGTATGCAAATCTAAATATTCCGATCTGGGGTGTGCCCGGGAACCACGAGTACTATGGCCCCGGTAGAGGCGGAGAATTCTTCGAGACCTTCTGCAGTACGGCTTTCGAAAACCGTTGGAGTAAGTTCGGGCTAAGACTGGTTCAGCAGCCGGGTTCGTTCTGGGAATTGCGAGAGCCGGGACGGGATCGAGATCTCGTCGTAATTGGGATTGATACCGGCATGCAAGGCAACCTCGATGGTAAATCGTCACAGTGGCAATTCTGGAAGGGCAACTCAACACGCGACAGTGAGCAACTCTCCTGGCTGCGGGAGCGCTTGGAATATTCGCAGCGACTGGACAACAAAGTGATCATCCTGTTCCACATTCCCGCGCTGGCTGATCAGGAAAATAAGAAAGGGATTCACCTGGAAGCGCTGCACCGAATGATTGGCGCTTTCCCTTGTGTTAAGGCTGTCTTTACGGGGCACGTTCACAACTATCAACATTACTCTGCAGCGGTGTTTCAGGACTACCTGGAGACGCAGTATGGAATTTCCCTCCAACACCGCGCGCCGGAGTACTTCATAATTGGAGGCGGCGGCGCCTATCTGAACTCAACGGAGTTCAAGTCGAACCGGTGGATCTGTGATGCATTTCCAGATGCTAATACCTGGAAGCGTAACAACTCGCGGTGGCGTTCATTGGTGGCCAGGGCCGGGCTGGAGAAGACTTTTGTCGCCCGGATCGTTGATTTGTTGCAGCGCGAGGCACTCTCTGATGCCGATACCTCAGAATTACTGAGTCTGATCAGAGTAGAAGTCGAGCGGTCAGCAGGCACCACTAAAGTGACCATCACACCAGTCGTTCTTGAAAAGCTTGAGCGGTTGTTTGCACATTTACCTGACGATGAAGTTGTTGACGTAAGGGAAGGCTATCAGTTTATCGATCAAGATGCCTTTCGTCGGTGCCTGCAAGTCTCAACAGAGCTGTGAGATTACGTAAGGAGTTCAGAGTCGGGTCCAGGACAGTGATTCTCGTCCTGTGCCAGGGCGTCCTCGAGGCCTGAATAGAGCATCCTATGCAGTTCTTATCTGTCTATAGTGCTTATCTCGTCGCGTCCGATCCAAGCCGTAGCGCTATGGGATTCACTAACGATACTCGGCTCATAAGGCTTTATCCTGAGCAGGTCGGGAAGTGTGACAAAAGTATACCCCTGCTTCTGCAATGCACCAATGATGATCGGAAGTGCGGCTACTGTATTACTGCGGTTGACGCCGTGATTCAGGTTTTTGCCATCATGCAGAACGATGATGCCGCCGGGTTTGGCGCCTTTGATGATTGCGTCCGATATCTCCTGAGGAGAGTCAGCGAGATCATAGTCGTCAGTCATGTCATTCCAGGTAATGCAACTGTACCCCATCTTACCAATTTCTTTCAAATACCAGGGAGTTCGCAGCCCGTGCGGAGGGCGAAATAGCCGAGTCCTCAGACCGGATATAGAATAGATGATGTCTTCCGTTTCTTTTACGTTGTTCTCGACTGCAGCCTTACTTTGAAAAGGAAGACGATAGGAATGTCTGAATGAATGGTTACCCAGGATGTTACCATGACTTATTATCTTCCTGACTGACGCGGGATAACTTTCGGCGTTCTCTCCGATGAGAAAGAAGGTAGCTTTAATATGATATTTGTCCAGGATTTTCAGGACTTCTGAAGTGTACGGCTCGTTCGGTCCATCGTCAAAGGTAAGAGCAATCTTCTTTGCTTGATGATCCAGGCTTGAGCAATAAACCTTTCCGTAAAACTGAGATGTCGGATCAAAAGCCAGACCTAACAATATTCCAGCTACCAACAAAGGCAGGCCGGCATACAGACACCTCTTAAGCAACGGCCTTCGCTGGTTGCCGTTCAAACCACGTCTCTTGCCACCGACTTGACTAAGCGCTACCATATGCACGAATGTGGTTATGTATGGCCACAGTGTTCTCAGAGGCGGCTGGTTTTCAAATCTGCGTGGCGAGGTGTAGACTACCTGTTTACTATTGTACACGATCTTCCCCACCTTCGCCAGTCGCAACGACATTTCAGTATCTTCACCGTAGAATTCTATCTCTTTGTTAAATCCTCCGACTTCTATCAGCGCTTTCCTCTTTACTGCGAAATT
>CAYXUL010000023.1:42007-43985 GCA_964468475.1 uncultured Ignavibacteria bacterium
GATATCTCCCCTGGCCAGCTCCAGTCCTCTCTGTCGAGCCCAGGTGATCCCGCGGTGGGGTTCCGAGACTACGATGGCTCCCAATTCACGAGCCACCGCAGCCGTCCTATCGGAGCTATCATTGTCAACCACGATTACTTCGTAAGGAAGTTCAAAATCCTGCTTGTTCAAACTTCCCAGGCATGCGGGCAGGTATTGCTCCTCGTTTAGTGCCGGTATGACAACGGAGATCGCAATTCGCTCTGCGGATTTCATCACTCTTTCCTGGTCATTCATTCCACAAAACTCACTATTTAAGCAGTTGATGATCTCAAACGTGGGGCTTTATAAACTCTTCTGATCCATCTGGAATAGGATTGCGGTTCATTCTATCTTTCTACGCTCTGAGTACCTGATGTTCATTGGATATTGCTGAGGCGATTTTTCGCTGTCCGCCGCTTTTGCTGATGGCCGGACTTAGTGGCCTGCAATTCGGATAGAGCCAATCACCATTTGGGCTGGAAAGTGCGACTGACCTTGCTTAAAACTAGTCAACATCGGCATAACCTCGCCTTGTTTGTTTTAGCCTCAAATGAGATATTCTTTCCTCTTTTCATCTCCATTTCATACTCGACTTCGATATTGTCTGACGATTATGGCAGTTGCGCCGACTTCTGGCGTCCACTCTTGCAGAGTTGAAATCTAACCTAGAGAGGTAAGCAGCAAGTGTCTCATCCAAAGAAACAATCCAGAGTTGTGTCAAGAAGGCGAACACTCATGTCAGTCGTGGGCCACTACCAGAAACCAAGTCGCGTACGGAGTATTTGGCAACTCATGGACTCCGTGATCCCGTATCTGGGGTTATTGGTCGCAATGTACTTTGCATTGCGAGTCAGTTACTGGCTCACACTAGGTCTGGCAGTCTTTGCTGCTGGATTCCTGATTCGCATATTCATAATATTTCATGATTGCGGCCACGGCTCTTTTTTTCGTTCGAGTCGGATCAATCACTTTTGTGGCGTCTTATTGGGGATTCTAACATATACGCCCTTCTCGCTCTGGCATCGCAAGCATGCCATTCACCATGAATCTTCGGGTGATCTTACCAGGCGCGGTGTTGGTGATGTCTGGACTATGACGGTTGCCGAGTACCGGAAAGCTACCCCAAAGGTACGAAGGAAATATGCGTTCTACAGGAACCCTTTTGTGATGCTAATACTAGGTCCGCTGAACCTGCTACTGATCCATAACCGCCGTTCCCCTCAAGACGCAACCTCAGGGGATCGCCTCAGTGTCTGGATCGGAAACCTGTCAATCTTAGCCATTCTCGGTGTCTCGATCGCCACAATCGGACTGAAAACTCTGATCATGATCCAGCTTCCGGTCTACTGGCTGGCTGCAAGCGCGGGCATTTGGCTCTTTTATGTTCAGCACCAGTTCGAAGACGTTTATTGGGAGAAACCTCCTGCCTGGCAGCACGTCGCTGCTTCACTTGATGGTAGCTCGTTTTACAAATTGCCCCCGGTGATTCAATGGTTCACGGGCAACATCGGCTACCACCATATTCATCATCTTAGCTCGACCATACCAAATTACTATCTTCCGAAATGTCACGAAGAGCTAGTCCAGCTTCGGTCCGTTCACCACATCGGTATTCGCGACAGCCTCAAATCTCTCAACCTTCGCCTCTGGGATGAAACCAGTAGACGCATGGTTGGTTTTTGTGAAGCGAAACCGAAGGTCACCACGATGTGAGTTTCGATATCCACTCCTAAAAGGCAGCTCCCGAGACAATTGCTGGACATTTAAGCTTGCCTGCAAACCTCAAGACTCGTGGCGGTACTTCCGCGCTCGGCTACGCAACGCGCGTGGGGCTAGTGGCTTTGAATTTCCAGGAGAATTGAAGGGGGGTGTGACCTATCATGATACAGTCACATTAACTGGCGGAGAGTGAGGGATTCGAACCCCCGGACCCCGCGAAGGGTCAACGGTTTTCAAG
>CAYXUL010000024.1:0-1171 GCA_964468475.1 uncultured Ignavibacteria bacterium
AACCATTGCCTGCTGGCGACGGGATTCCCGTATGATATCCGCACCAGCAGTGACAACAATCTCCGCAATTTCGCTAACTTCGCCAAATCAGCTCGTGCAGTGCGTCGGGCCGGTTCGGCAGCGCTGGACCTCTGTTATGTCGCGGCGGGCAGGTTCGATGGATTCTGGGAATTAAAGCTTCACCCCTGGGACACGGCGGCTGCAATCCTGATCGTAAAACAGGCAGGCGGAAAGACCAGCGACTTTAAGGGCGGCAAATTCTCCATTTACGACAACCGCCTGATCGCCTCGAATGGGCATATCCACCAGCAGATTCAACAGGTTCTGCTTAAAAAGACCTGGTTGTAGGGGGGGGATGGCATAAGATTCTTGTATTTCTCTTCTTGATTTCTTATTTCACATTTACGATAATATTACAGTAATTATGAAACACAGAAGTGTCATATTCGAGCAACTCAAGTCGCAGCCATATTTTGAAAAGCAGGCGATACGCCAGCTTGGGGAGCAGTATCGCCTCAAAAGCGCAACTCTGGATGCTTACATAAGCCAGGCAATCAGGCACAGAGAGATCATTCCGCTCAGAAAGGGACTCTACTTATCGGCGGATTTCTTCAATGCAAACAAGAACGACATTTCTTACATTTTCTATTTGGCAAATATCCTTCGTAGGCCCTCATACGTGAGTTCGTGGACAGCGCTGCAGTTCTACGATCTCACCACGGAGCTGATACATACGACCACGAGTGTAACCTCCAAAGTCACACGAGACTACAAGACCCGAGCGGGCAATTTCTCCTACCAACACATCCAGCCGACGCTGTTTTCGAGCTTCACTATAGCGAAAGACAAGTTCGAGTTCTTCATTGCCTCTCCCGCAAAAGCCCTGTTTGATCTGCTCTATTTCAGGACCCGACAGTTCAGAGGTATCAAGTTGGAGGATATCGATCCTCTTATTGAGGACTTGCGAATTGACATCGATGAGATGGAAGAGCATGAGCGGCTTGAGTTCTACGACATGGTCAGAAGGTTCCTTCGCGATGAGTGATCAGATTCTCCCAATCCTCAAGAAGAAGTTGGAGGAAGCTTCAGCCTTCACAGGCGCAGACGTAGAGACACAGCGCAATGTGATCAAGGAAGAATTGCAGTACTATGTGCTTGATTTCATCTATCA
>CAYXUL010000024.1:1271-29125 GCA_964468475.1 uncultured Ignavibacteria bacterium
GAATCAAGATAAACGAAGATTCTCTGAGGGGAATCTTCTATTTCGTGTTCGAGTACCAGGCTGATGAGGGGGATAATGTTAGAATCGTGTATGCACTAAGTGACTACTGGCTGAACTCCCGTGAAGGTGAACTACAAAACGAAGCAGGCGAGGAAATTGCCCGTCTAATGGAAATCAACTTCCAAGAAATGGGCAGAAAACCAACCGCAAAAGAGACGGGCAAGTTGGGGCAGTATGCGGCGGTATTCTATCAGAAGAATCTGCGATATCTCGAAAAATCCGGCCGCGTCATAGTTGGCGGCGTAATCGACACCAAACTCATCCGAATGACCGCTGACAATCTCAATCAGAAAGAACAGATCGTGTTGAATAGATCAGCTCTGCTTGCGTGTGAGTTGGAGGATTTGCTAAAGTAGGGATAGAAAGTGCAAATTAACTCTTACGCTCCCACCAGTTCCTCCACCACTGTTTCGAGTTGTTTGAAATCGAGGGGTTTGGCCAGGAGTTTTTGCACGCCAAGCTTCTTCATTTGCTGGACTATATTGGCGGTTGCATAGGCGGTGACCATCACAATCGGAACATCGGGGTGATGCTGACGCAGGTCGTTGGTCAGTGAGATACCGTCACCATCGGGCATCTTCAGGTCGGTTATTATCAAATCAACTTTGTTTTTCTCAAGGAATGCCCTGGCTTCGGCGACGGTACGAAAACTGTAAACTGTATTTTCTTTTTCCTCCAGCCGCTGCGCGAGACTCATCAGAAACTCTTCGTTGTCATCTATCAGCGCTATTTTCCTTCGCTTGACACCCGAGAGCAATTTCCCGATCTCGCTCTCGATAGTGCGAATCCGAAAAGGCTTGGCGAGGAATCCATCGGCCCCCTTGGAAAACGCCTGATCCTTGATCGTAGTCGAGCTGATACCGGTTATGAGCATCACCGGCATTGCGGTGTTTTCCCGCTTGATCTGCTCGAGCAGTTCGATCCCCGACATCTCCGGCATATTGATGTCGGAAATAACCAGGTCGACATGTTCATGGTGCATAATCTCCAATGCCTCGCGGGCAGACTCGGCTTTGAAAGATTCGTAGCCGATCACGTCAAGCGTGTCGACCAATAACTCGGTCAGACTGGAGTCGTCGTCAACGACGAGAACTTTGGGACTGGATTCGCTCATTTTCTCACTCCGCACTTTTAGCGGTCGGCCTGTTAGGATGGTTAGCGCTTTCCCCTCATGAACCATTATCGGCAATTTGGTCGAAATCTTCGATTCTAGTTGCCGCCGTAGCAGCAACGGATAGATTGAGCCGCATGGGGATTCTCAAACTACAGGACCTCGTCAAGAGATTCGGCGACAACGAGGTAATACCCAGGTTTAATCTGGACATTCCCGGTGGTCAATTAACGGTGTTTCTCGGCCCTTCCGGTTGCGGCAAATCGACTCTGCTGCGCCTGATAGCGGGTCTTGAATATCCTGATTCCGGCTCGATTCATCTCGAAGATCGTGAAATCACCAGAATTGAACCGCGCAATCGCAATATCGCAATGGTCTTCCAGAACTATGCGCTCTATCCCCACCTGACGGTGCGCGAGAATTTGAGCTTCCCGCTTCGTATTGCCAAACTTACCAAGCCGGCGATTACTGAGAAAGTCGAGGAAGCCGCCACCCTGCTGGGGATCGATCACCTCCTCGATCGCCTTCCCCGCACTCTCTCGGGAGGGGAACGCCAGCGCACCGCCGTCGGGCGGGCGATTGTACGCGATCCGGAGGTATTCCTGTTCGATGAGCCACTCTCCAACCTCGATTTCCAATTGCGTAACCAGATGCGGGGCGAGATTAAGTCGCTGCAGCGTCGCCTCGGAAAAACGATGGTTTACGTCACCCACGACCAGACGGAGGCGATGACGATGGCTGATCACCTGGTTGTGCTTAAGGCCGGAAGGATTATGCAGATCGGAACGCCGACTGAGATCTACAACGAGCCTGCTCACGCATTCGTGGCGGGTTTTATCGGTTCCCCACCGATGAATTTCTTGCACGTCAGAGCCGAAAACGGGCGAATTACAACCGAAGAGTCCGGGATGAAACTCGGTGCAAGCGCTCTCGCAGACGGTCAGTATCTGTTGGGCGTCCGTCCCGACCATCTCAAGGCTTTACTCGATGACGGAGCTGTTGCCGCGACTTTCAGACAGGCCGAATTCCATGGCGCAGCTACGTATATCCATTGCCTGCTTGATGGTGAGCCGTTGCTGGCCAGGTCGGCACTGGCGGAAATTCCGGATGACATGAAATCGTTGCGGATCGATTTCTCCGACGCGACCTTGCACTTCTTCGATCCCAATACGCAGCAGCGACTACCCGTCTAAGCGCTTGACAACGAGCAGCCTGTTATTCTTATTCTTAAGCCGTTGAATACAAAGCTCTAATGAGAGGATTTAGTCATGGCATTGAGCACAAAAGCTTTAGATTACCTGTCCCGTGGGATAATTTCCGAGATTGCCGCCTACGTGTTCTACAAGACGGGCGCGCAGAACCTGAGTGATGAAGAGCTGGTCGCAGCGATGCAACACTTCGCCGATGAAGAACGCAAACACTTCCTGACCCTTGAGCACCAGTATGACCAGAATGTCCGTTCCGAACGGTGGGTCACTTACCGTGATATCATGAATCAAGACGGTTTGCCGGAGATTGACGAGGAGATGGGCGACCGCCATGTGAGCCGGCTGGAACGTGTCAAGAAAGCCTCCGAGATCATGGATATCCTTGACATCGCGCTGGAGTTAGAGCAGGACGCCTACAATCTCTACAAGGAAGCAGCTGAAAATGCTGACGATGCCGAGTTGCGCAAGACGTTCGAATATCTCACTCAGTTCGAGATGGGGCATATCAACAACGTCAAGCAGATGATGGCGGAGAATAAGTAGCAGGCTGCGGGTAAGCCTCTCGATAGCAGCTTATCGACCTATTTGTTCCTTGCGCGATCTACGCGCTCGATGAGTTCTGCGATCAGCGGGCTCCTTTTGAAGTGCAAAAAGCGCATTGGCGGGCAGAAGACTAGCTCCCTTCCAATTGGCCCATTCACACGCGAACTTACAACTACCCGTTCAGGTGAAGTCATGTAACTATAGCTGATATTGGAAATGTCGGAGAGTTTGACATGCTGTTCTTTTCCCCCTTTCCTGAATATCAGTTCATTGCCGGCGTCGAATACTTCATCCGAAAGATCCCAGATCAGGTTCCTAAACATGAAGTACCCGAAAATCGCCATTGCGATTGGTACAATGAGGAACCCTGCCTGGGCCTTACCACTGACAGTCGGGAAGATCATTATGAAAACAAAGAACCCCAGGAATCCAAACCAGATTGTCGGAAATGCTTTCTTATACCAGAAAGTGCTTCCTGAAATCTTCTTCACCGCTCCTCACACTCCTAAAACTCTAGAGTCAGCCAAGGGTAATATGACTTTGCTCTCAATATGTTTCGATCAACTCCCCAAAACAAGACGGTTGAAGCAGAAAACGCCATTCACTATATAGCTGATGTGATAGCTGATATAATAGCTGACATGATGACTGATTCGAACCGTTCCCCCCTCATCCGTTTCGGGACTTCCTCATTCTCCTCCAGTGACTGGGTGGGGCCGTTCTATCCGGACGGCACTCAGCCCAACGAATATCTCTCGTACTATGCTACCCAGTTTGACACGGTCGAGATCGATGCCACCTATTATCGTATTCCTTCCAGAGAGATGGTCGACGGCTGGGTGGAGAAGACGCCTGAGAATTTCCTGATCTCCGCCAAGTTTCCGCGCTCGATTGTTCATGGCGGCGAAGATGCAAAGCCTAACCGAGAAGTAATTCTTCAGGGAGGTAAAACGCGTAAGGAGCGCGACAAATTTCTCGACGTGATTGCGCGACTCGGCAAACGCTGCGGGCCGTTGGTCGTTCAGTTTCCCTATTTCAACAAGAGCGTGTTTCCGTCGAAAAACGAGTTCATGGAACGCCTTGACGCGTTTTTGGGCGATCTGCCGCAAGGTTTTCGCTACGGGGTCGAAATCAGAAACCGCGCCTGGCTGAGTAAGAAGTATGCTGAGATGCTGCGCAAACACAATGTTGCGATGGTGTTGGTCGATCAGGCGTGGATGCCTCATGCGGATGAAGTCGCCGAGAAATTAGATCCGATCACGACCGACTTCTGCTATATCCGCCTCATCGGTAATCGTAAGGAAATCGAGAAAATCACGCGCACCTGGGAAAAGGAAGTCCTTTTCCAGATGGATCGTCTCACGCGCTGGTCGGAGTTCCTCCTTAAGCTGACAGAACAACAGGTGCCGACTCTGGTGTATATCAACAACCATTTCGCCGGCCACGCTCCGGCGACGCTACGTCGCCTCAAAGCGATGTTCGAAAAGGCTGGGACCTAAAGCATTCCTGTCGGCGCGGATGCTGCCTGTGTCAGTAAAGTGTTGCTACCTGAGTTCGACACGCCTATCTTAAACTATACAGACCTATTTTAGCTCGTTTTAGCGCATCTGAGCTGCTGATTGTTCCAGATTCACCCAAACAGGGGAGGTATGATGCTATCCAGGTTTTCGATCTTCTTGGTGCTCGCGTGCTCGCTTCTGCTGCTGGTGTTGTTCCCGATTCAAGCACTTGGTGTCTGCGGGGATGCCGATAACAATGGAAGCTTATCGGTAGGAGATCCGGTTTACATTTTCAACTGGCTCCGTGGTACCGGATCTGCGCCGGCAAGTTTTAGCACTGCCGATGCCGACGGCTACCAGGTACTAACCATGCTCGATATCTCGTACATATTTGATTACATCTTTGCCGCCGGAAACCCTCCAGTGTGCCCGCCCACGCAGAACCGCTTTGTACCTTACGTGGATAACTCACTCAATGTGACGTATGGAACTTCCTTTCCGGCAGGAGTTACCTCAACGAATATCGAGATCGACTTCGCAAACACAGTTCCGATAACACCGGAGGGGCTTTCGATCCCCTGCCTGGTCACCGTGGCAGGGAGCGCGCCGTCTTCAATGTCGTTTACCGATGACGGAGTCTGGCCTCAAACAGTTGTGTACAATACCAATATCACCGGGGCTCCAGCCGGTCATCTACTGCTCTTGAGTTACTCGCTAGCTCAGATATCCGCCGGCACACACAAGCTGGGTACGCTTACGATAAACATGCCTTCATCCTCAGCTTCTGCTCGTGCCATTTCCCTGACCTACACTATGCTACCACCGTATCAGGGTGCTGCACCTGCCAATGAGCCAATGGTTGCGAAGTCGGTTTTTGTTAAGAGCAGAAGCATCATCCAGGCAGGTATACCGCTCCTGAATGGGGAGTCTGGTTGTGGCGATGCTGACGGCAGCGGTTCCGTCTCCATTGCGGATGCGGTCTTCATTATAAATTTCATCTTCGGTGGAGGACCGGCGCCCGGCGTGACGGGATTTGCTGATGTCGATTGCAGCGGCAATATCTCGATTGCGGATGCAGTCTATTTAATAAACTACATTTTCGGGGGTGGGCCGGCGCCGTGCGCGAACTGTAGCTAAGCAAGCCAATTTCTGCAGGACAATCCCAACATTGGGTTACTTATCAAGTTCCGTCAATCGATTTTTGGTAGCTTGCTTGACACTGTACATCAACTGATCGGCGCGGGTGATCATCTCGTCAACACTGTGGGGGGGGGCCGTGTAAGTGAACACGCCCGTACTCAAGCGGATCGGCCAGCCGTTCTGTTTCGCGGTTTCGCTGAGATCGTCCTTGATTCTCTCCACGACCCGCTGTGCAGTTTCGGAATCGGTGCCGGTCAGCAACAACAGGAACTCGTCACCGCCAAAACGGGCAACGATATCCACCGCGCGAACGCTGCGTTTCATGGTCTCCGCGGTCAGGGTGAGGACCTGATCGCCGGTCAGGTGGCCGTAGCGATCGTTGACAACTTTGAAATTGTCGATGTCGGCAAAAACTATCGTGAATGGCTCCTTGGTGCGCTGCGAACGGCTGATCTCAATAGCCGCCAGTTCGTAGAAAGCGCGGCGATTGGCCACATGTGTGAGCGGGTCCTGCCTGGCTGATTGCGCTTCGCGCCGCAACGTGCGTTTCAACTCCGCCAGGATAAATACGACTACCAGGAAAACCACAAGACGCAAAGACTCGTTGAGCGCAATGAACATCACTGTGTCAGTGGTAGTTCCGGCGGCAAAGTCGGCCAGCATCCAGACAACCACGCAGATAAGAGAAATAGTGATGCCGGTGGTGCGGGAGACTGCCCAGGTAACGTATGCGATCGGAAACAGGTAGAAAATCGACATCGCCAGCCGGGCGCCGGTGACGTAGTAGACGGCAGTAATTGCCAGCGCAAGGATAAGCCCGAGCAGAAACGCCACCCAGGAGGGTGATTCGTTGATTGTCGCCAGCCATTTTTGCACCGCAGACCAATCCTTGAGAAATACTGATATTGCGGCCAACCGCAAACTCGCTTCAGATTCACACTATATAGCTGAAGTTAGCTACTATTGTCAACTAAAGCATTTCCACCGAATTGATGGCCTGACAACCTGCAGATTTCCAAGGGGCCACTTGCAAGACTACTGATCTTCGGCAGCGTCACGGTGACTGGTTAAATATCCACCATCTAATCCAACAATTCGAGAAATCGATCACGTATAGTTCCGTAGTTAAGGTCTGCGAAGACCCACAAAATCCATATTTGTTGTCGCAATTAGCGAATGATTCAGGTTTAGAATGAATAAAGCAACAGAGGAGAGTTAAATGGCTTACGAACTTCCAAAACTGGGTTATGCCTACGACGCGCTGGAACCCTACATTGACGCGCGCACAATGGAGATCCACTACACCAAGCATCATCAGGGATATGTCAATAAGGTTAATGCCGCAATAAAGGGTCATGCTGATCTCGAGGCAAAGTCGGTCGACGACCTGATCGCCGGCCTGAACAGTGTACCGGAGGATATCCGCACCGCGGTCCGCAACAACGGTGGCGGCCACTCCAATCACAGCTTCTTCTGGAAGATACTGAAGAAAGACACGAAGTTTGGTGGTGATGTCGCCGATGCGATCAAGAAGGACTTCGGCGGCTTTGACCAATTCAAAGAGAAGTTTTCCGCCACGGCTGCCGGTAGATTCGGCTCCGGCTGGGGGTGGCTGGTTCTCAACAACGGCAAGCTGGAATTGACCAGCACCGCCAACCAGGATTCACCATTGACGGATGGCAAGACCCGTCTTATTGGTATCGATGTCTGGGAGCACGCCTACTATCTGAAGTACCAGAACAAGCGCCCGGAATACATCGATGCATTTTTCAACGTGATCAACTGGGACGAAGTCAACAAGCTGTATGCTGCCGCGAAATAACCGCGACCTGATTATTTGACGATTAAAAGTACCCGCCGGGAGTATTTTCCGGCGGGTATTGCTTTTTCCGGTGACGGCTTCGCTATTTTACTTGAAACAGATACCGGGCACCTCTATATTGGCGGGCGGCCGGGGACGGCTGCCGTAATCCACCCCTTTCGTATACATTTCTGGAGTATCAAATGAACATGCCGCAGAAATCCAGTATGCCAGATAGTTCAAGCGAGAGCTTGCATTTGAATTCGCTGCTTGATGATGTCGTCTTCTCCGGTATCGTGACTATCCGTGACCGCTTGTTGCAGCACCCGAAACCGCTGCGGCTGGAGTCGGGTGAACCAAGTTTCGATACGCCGGCGCATATCAAGGAAGCGGCGATCAAGGCGCTGCGAGACAACCAGACTCACTACGCACCTTCAACGGGAATCATGCCGCTTAAGGAAGCGATCATTCGCAAGCTGAATCAGAAAAACAAGATTAGCTATCTGACTTCCCCCAACCAGATCCTGGTCACTAACGGCGGAATGCACGCTCTATACGTCAGCATGCGCACGATCCTGAATAAGGGCGATGAGGTTATTATTCCACAGCCGAACTGGACGGCGACGAACTGGATAATCGTGATTGCCGGCGGCAACCCGGTGCGGGTGAGGCTGCAGCCGGAGCTTGGTTTTCGCTGGGATATCGAAGAGGTTCGCCGGGCAATTACGCCGAAAACCAGAGCAATTCTGATCAACTCACCTCACAACCCCACGGGGGGAGTTTTCGAGAGAGATGATCTGCTGGCATTGCTGAAACTGGCCGAGGAGCACGGTCTCTATATTATCGCCGATGAAGCCTACGAGGATATCGTCTACGAAGGCGAGCACTTGTCAATTGCGGCACTGGCTGCTGAGTTTTCCCCCAGCGTGCAGGAACGGGTCATTTCGGCGTTCACGTTTTCCAAGAGCTACGCCATGACAGGCTGGCGCCTGGGATACCTTGCCTGCTCGCAGCCGCAATTCTGCGACAACGCCAAGAAAATGATTTTATACACGATCAACGGGGTCTCTACTCCCACGCAACATGCGGGCGTTGCCGCGTTGAATGGCCCGCAGGAATGTATCGCGGATATGCTGGCAGAGTACAGAAAACGCCGCGATCTGCTGTTCGAGGGAGTGAAGCAATGCAGCCTGTTGAGTTGCGAACAGCCCCCCAGAGGTGCGATTTACCTGTATGCAGCCATCACCGATGAGTGGAAGGGAACCGACTGGGACCTGGTCGATCACCTCATTGACACTCATGGTCTCGGTTGCGTTCCGGGTAACCAGTTCGGCGATCCCGCGCCGGCGCTGCGTTTCTGTTTTGCCTGCTCAACTGAGATGATAGAGCAGGCTACGGCCGCTCTCAGGGGCTGAACCGCGCTGACAGGCTTGGATTTAGTGGTCAAAACTCTCGACAACTTCACAAAACAGGCTGATTCCTGACTTCGTAGCAATTGCAGGCAGTCCAAATTCCTGTTGACTACGATGGGTTCGCGGTTATATTACTCGACTAATTGTTCAGCACGGAAGGCATAGTATCGTGCCTCCCAATTATGGAGGTTTAGCTGCTTTATGAAAGCTGATAGGTGGAAAGTCCTGCTCACGCTCTTCTTTGTGGTCGCGGGAATATATTATATCTATCCCAGTATCCAATTCTACTCGATGAGTCTGCAAAAGAGAACGGATATGCAGAAGAACGACCCGAGTCGCTACGCGCACATGCAGGACAAAGCCCTGAACCTCGGCCTTGATCTTCAGGGAGGCATGCATGTCGTCCTGCAAGTCGACAAAACTAATCTCGATGAAAACGCCGCCAAGGACGCCCGTGAGCGCGCCCTGGAGATTATTCGCAACCGCGTTGACCAGTTCGGAGTCTCCGAGCCGATAATTCAAGCACAGGGGACTGACCGTATCCTGGTAGAATTGCCTGCTGTAGAGGATCCCGACCGTGCCCGCAACCTGATAGGCAAGACAGCACAACTGGAATTTAAGCTGGTCGAAAGCCCGGAAAACACCGATGTGCTTTTCGCACAAATAGACAAGGTGGCATCCAAGCTGAAACTCCCCGGTGTGACTCCGGAAGGGACCGCGACCGAGAGCCCCGAAAATCAACCCGCCGTCAATCCGTTTGCGGAAGACACGATGAAGATCGACAGTGTCGGCACAGTCGACACCACCGGCGGAAAAATGGCAAAAAACGATACGACGACTGACACTTCAGGGCTGTTTGCTAACACGGAAGAAGGGCCGTCTTCGACTCCGTTCTCCCAGTACCTGGAAGCTGACGGACCGTGCTACGATGTTCTCTCCGACGACTACTATACGGTCGATGCAATCATTAACTCCCCAGAGGTCAAGGCCATCATCCCCTCCGACGACGAATTCGCCTGGAGCACGGGTGATGAAATGGCCAGCGGGCGCAAGATTCGCAAGCTGTATCTGTTGAAAAAGAAAACTGAGTTATCCGGCGCTCACCTGACTGATGCGCGCCCCAACTACGATCAATATCATAAGCCAATTGTGAACTTCACTCTCGACCGTGAAGGCGGACAGATCTTTGGTCGACTGACCGGCCCCAATATCGGCAAGCCTCTGGCGATTCTGCTTGATGGACGTGTCGAGTCGGCGCCGACAATCCAATCGAGGATTCGGGATAAGGGACAAATTACTATGGGCGGAAACGCCGACTTCTTCCAGGCACAGGATCTGGCAACAGTGCTGCGTGCCGGCGCCCTGCCGGCTCCCGTTAAGATTGTGGCCAGCAATGTCATCGGGCCGACGCTGGGGAAGGACTCAATTGCAGCAGGCAGGAGAGGGCTGATTGCGGCGCTGCTGCTGGTGATGTTCTTCATGGCAATTTACTACAAGCTCTCCGGAGTGGTGGCGGATATTGTTCTGCTGCTGAACGTCTTTTTCCTGCTCTCGGTGATGGCGGCTCTGGGAGCGACCCTGACTCTCCCCGGAATCGCCGGAATCATCCTGACAATGGGTATCACCGTGGATGCCAACGTTCTGATCTTCGAGCGCATCCGCGAGGAGCTGCGTTCCGGCAAGACGGTGCGTGCCGCTATTGACGCAGGTTACGATCGCGCGACAATCTCGATTGTTGACAGTAACATCACTACCCTGATCGCCGCCGGAGTGCTTTACTACTTCGGTACCGGCCCCATCAAAGGCTTCGCCGTGACACTTGGTTCCGGTATCGTGATTTCACTTTACACCGCGCTGATCGTCGGCAAGACAATTTTCCATTATCGTCGCAAAGCGGCTTCACTGAGTATTTGAGTGGGTATTTGAGATAGAGGTTTGAATCCATGCAGATAGTAGGCAAAACAAACATAGATTTTATCGGCTTGAGAAAATACGCCTGGGCCTTTTCCGGGATCATGTTGATAATCGGTATCATCTCCGTAATTTGGGTCGCCGTAGGACAGGCGGATCTTTCCATCGATTTTTCCGGCGGCACTCTCATTGAGGGAGCTTTTGCGCAACCGATCAACGTCAGTGATCTGCGCAGCGCCCTGTCCAAGGAGGGGTTCCCTGAGGCCAGCATTCAGGCCGTCCTGGGAGGTTCTGTACCGAACACCTACAACATTAAGGTCAAGGTTGCCGGTGGCGGTGGCGCGGAAGATGAATCGGTAACGCAGCAGCTTCAGAATGCCATAAAAGCAGAGTTTCCCGACAACAAGTTTACCCTGGACTCAGTGCAGGAGGTAGGCCCGACTGTCGGCCATGAACTCCAGACGCAGGCGCAAAAGGCCGTTCTGATTGCGTTGGTCGGAATCCTGATCTACATCTGGATTCGTTTCGATTTCCGTTTCTCGGTGGCCGCGACGATCTGCACTTTCCACGACGTTCTGGTGGTGCTCGGCTTCATGTTCCTGCTGCATCGTGAAATCTCATTGCTGGTGATATCGGCGCTACTAACACTGGCTGGCTATTCGCTTACCGACACCGTGGTCGTATTCGATCGAATTCGCGAAAATCTCAGAATGTTTCGCAAGCGTGGCGATTATGTCGGCGCTGTGAACGGCGCTATCAACGACATGCTGTCGCGAACGATCATCACATCACTGACCACTTTCATTGCGGTGCTGGTGGTTCTCTTCCTCTGCGGTTCTGTGGTGCGCGATTTCGCTCTGGCACTCACGTTTGGCGTGGTGATCGGAACGTATTCCTCGGTTTTTGTGGCTTCTCCCATCGTGGTGGAGTGGGAAGCGCGCAGTCCCAAGCGGTTTGTCGCAGTCAAGAAGTAATAGTCAAAAAGTATTTACAAAGCCCCGCTACGCGGGGCTTTTTTTTGATTTTGTGAATTCGAATTGATACGATTCGAGGAGCAACCTGATGCGAACAGTTGAGCGATTGGTCAAAATCAATGCCTGGTATGCCTTTGCCTGCGGTATCTTCGCCTTGATAGTCGCTCCGACAATAGTAAACGAAGCTCTGCTGTCGATGGGGCTCAAGCCTGAACATATCGTGCCGAACCAGATGTACATCACCGCAGTTACCTTTGTGCGCGGCCTCGGCGTGCTCCTGTTAGTGTACACATTTCTGATCCGCATACTTATGAAAACCGAATTCGATCTCAAGAATCTTCGCCAATACTTCACTCTGCTTGCCGTAGGGGTTCTTCTCTGGGGAGGAATCCTGCTTTTCATCGTGTCGACCAGAAGCATCTGGCTCAACGTGGTTGCTTCGGTGGGGTTGCTGGAGTGGTTGATTTCTCCGGTATGGATGATATTTAACTATAAGCAGCGGGAAGACTGGAGACCGGTCAGGCCGGGAGAGTGACGGGCAAAGTTTTCCCCTACTCCATCTCCGGCCAGTAGCCCACCGCGTTTTTCAGCTCCAGTTGCGCTTGCAACAAGTCATAGCGATCCTTGAGTGCATCCAGCTCGATTTGCTTGATCTCCAGTTCTGTATCCAGGTATTCGCTGTTCGTAATCAAACCCGCACCATACGAGACGGAGGCTATCTCCAGCGCCTTCCTGGCTACCTGCAGCTTCTCGGCGGTCGCGCTGCGCTTGGCCTCAATCTTGTTCAGGTCTTCCCGTACTACCGCAACCGAGCGGGTCGCTTCGCTGGTGATCTTGTCGATTTCCAGTTGCAGCCGCACTTGTTTGGCCTGCTCCTCAGCCTGTTTGTGATGCGACAGCCCACCATCAAAGAAACGGTAGCTTACTTTGGCCCCGCCGGCAAAGTTGAAGAGCAGGTCATCCGGGTTGGGGAGGTAGTTGTTTCGCCAGCCCGCAGAGCTGTAAATGGTCACTTTGGGCCGCAGTTTCTCCACCTGCTCCTGTAATCCTGACAGCTCGATCTGTTTGCGGGTTAACTCGACCTCCGGTTTCTGGGTGAGTATTTTGTTGATCTCATCATCCGGGGGGATCGTAAGCTGCAGTTCAGAGAGAGTCTGATCCACCGTAACCACCTTTCCCGAATCGGCACCAACTACCTCACTCAGCTTCAAGAGCGCTTGCTGCAGATCAGCTTGTGCTACCGTAAGTTCTTCAGAGAAGACCTTGAGTTGCAGTTGACTCTTGAGCAGGTCAAACTCTGAAACGAGCCCGTTATCATATTTGTTCTGTGCATCAACCAGGTGTGTGTCAGCATTTTCGACATACTTCTGCAGCAACACCTCTCGTTCTTTAGCCAGAGCTGCCACAGAGTACGCTTTGATCGTCTGATAGGCGACCTGATCCTGGGCTGCCTGAAGGGCCAGCTCCTGTACCTTGTAGCCAGCCTTCGCCTGTTGGACGCGTTTCCCGCGCTGGCCCCAGTCGAACAGCAGGTAGCCGGCGGAAAGACTGAAATCGAGCTGATTGTGCGTACTGAAGTTGATTTTGGGCAACTGGATCGGAAGCTGCTCGCCCAGCTTTAGTTCCGGCAGCCGGGAAATGTAATTGTATGAGCCATTTAGCTCAAACTGCGGCAGGTATGCCGACGCGGCTTGATTCTCGACCTCTGCGCTCTCCTTTAGCTGTTGTCTGAGAACAGCGATAGTGCGGTTCTCGTTCTTGGCAGTTTCCAGCGCTTCAGAAAGGGATAGCGCCGACAACGAAGGTCCCAGAAGAATAGAAACGAGCAGAACCTGAATCAGCAAGCGCAGCATGCCGAAGAATGTAGTAAACAGCTCTCTGACAGCAAAGCATTTTGCGAATTCCGATGAACATGCGAACCTGTTTTCCGTATATTCATAAGGATTGCAGGAATTCAGGGCATGCCGATCCGGCTGAGCTTCTGAATTCCACAGAGCCGCTCAAATCGAGGTAGATGAATGTTCAAGAAACTGGCGCTGATCATATTTCTGGGTATGACCGCACTGGCGGTGATTGTCGCGCTGAAAAGCGATCGCGAGGTGACTACCAGCTCTCAAGAGGCCTATAAGCACTACCTCGCCGGCAGAGATTATTTCGATAAGTTTTATCTACGCAGCGCCGTAGACGAATTCGAACAGGCTGTCAAGCTTGATAGTAATTTCGCAATGGCTCAGGCGCGGTTGGCGATGGCTTACGCCTCGCGAGGCTTTGCCAAGAAGGGTAAGGAAATGCAGAAGGCGGCTTTAGCCAATCGCCATTTGGTCTCCAAGCGAGAGCAGCTAACCATTGACGTGTGGGAGCAGGAATGGGAGGGAAATTCCGACAGTGCCTACGCGTTGGCGAAACAATTCGTAGCCGCTTACCCCAAAAATGTTTCCGCCGTTTCGATGATGGCGGGAATGGAGTTCGCCCACAACAATTGGGAGCAGTCACTTCAGTACTACCAGCGAGCTCTCGAACTCCAGCCTGATTATGCACCAGCCTATAACATGCTGGGCTATATCAATTTCTATCTGGGGCGCTATGACGACGCGCTTAGAATGCTGGATAAGTACCTGCAATATGCAAAGGATCAGGCCAATCCCCACGATTCTCGCGGTGAGATCCTGTATGCCACAGGCCGTTATGAGGAGGCTATAGATGCGTTCAGGCAGGCCTATAACATCAATCCCGAATTCGACGTTGCAATTACACACATGGCGGCATCATACAATGAACTTGGTCAAATGTCGCAGGTAGACTATTGCTACCAGATTCTGCTTCGGGATGCACCAAACGAGAGAAGCCGTCTGGGGTATCTGACTAGCTATGCGCGCACTCTGGCTTATCGCGATGATTATGATTCCGCAACCACACTCTGCCGCTACGTGATCGACAACGATCCGGAACTCGCCGAGGGTGGCGTGACAACAGCTCCCTATCTGCTCGGCCTCATTTACTACCGAGAGCACGACGCGGCGAAGATGAACGCTGCCTGGGACAGCGCGCGCGTGATAATGGCCCATGTAGTCGCAAAGATGCCTGAGACAAGGGACTTTCCCTTCCACGAGCGCATGAACACGTTGATGGCAGCCACTACTGCTGACCTGGCCGGAAATCTGGACTCGGCTGCGGCTCTCTTCGAAAAATCCATCGATATGGTTAGCCGACCCGACGACAAGTTCTACTATCGAATTTACTATGCGGATGTCCTGCAGCGAGACGGCAAGCATGATCTGGCAGTTTCAGAATTGCAGAAAAACCTCTCTGTCAATCCTAATCACGCTCCCACACTGATTCACCTCGCTGACATTTATGAGGACAACGGCGACAAAGCATCGGCGCAGGCATACCGCCAGAAGGCTCTCAAAGTATGGGGCAATGCGGATCCCGATTTCAAGCCCGCACAAAAACTGCGCGACGAACTTGGCAGGGCCGTGTCCGCGCAGCGAGATTTGCCGGGCAACAATACCGAGACCAATAACTAAGAGCGCCGCTTTCTTTACTCCCCGATCACTTTGATTAGCGCCCGTTTCTTTCTCTTTCCGTCAAATTCGCCGTAGAAGATCTGTTCCCATGGCCCAAAGTCAAGCTTGCCATCGGTGATGGCAACCACAACTTCCCGCCCCATGACAGTGCGCTTGAGATGAGCATCGGCATTGTCTTCGAAGCCGTTGTGCTTGTACTGCGAATAGGGTTTTTCCGGAGCGAGTTTCTCCAACCACACTTCCATATCGTGATGCAGGCCGGATTCGTCGTCGTTGATGAAGACCGAAGCCGTTATATGCATCGCGTTCACAAGCACAAACCCTTCCGTTACACCGCTGTCGTGAACAGCCTGCTCAACATCCCTGGTGATATTGAGTAATTGACGGCGTTTGTCGGTATTAAACCATAGTTCCTTGCGAAAGCTTTTCATTGAAGCACTACCTCCTGTGGTGTAATACGGACTGAATACAGTGAAGATGAAGGTAATGAGTTGGCGCAGCGGAAACAAGCTGGGTCGTCTGAGGTGACTCGCGGTGCGGTTGCTGCATCATACCATCGCGGTGCGACGGAACTACATTGTGCCGTGGCTACCGCCGAACAGAAACCCAATGTTGATACCGAATCGAGCGCCGCTGTAGTTCAGCCGCCCCCCGATTGGTTGCCCAAAATCAGTCATTCCGAAGGCGCCAACCTCTGCACCGAGAATGAAATGTCGACTGAGGATGAAGTGAGTGCCCACGCCGATTTCACCACCGAATGCAGTTTCATCCACCGACTCGGTTGCGACCGTGAATCCCACGCTGGTTTTCCCCTGATGACCGATCACCGGGCCGACTGAGACAGAAATGAATGGTTGCACACGCGAATAAAGTGTCGACGCGAGAGGATTATAGCGGACTTTGAGGTTGACCCGCGAGACGACATTTGACTCGGTTTTCACTCCGGTAAAGCCGGTTGAAACGGTATTATCGACACTTCTCTCTTCGACTGAGATCATAACGGCGAGATTATCACCGAGCCAGCGCCCGAAGGAGAGCCCTCCTCCCATGCCGGTACCGCCATAGGTTGTCTCCACACTGAGTGGAGATGTAGACACGCTGGCGTCATTACCTGCTGCCCACGCTCCCAGATTAAGCTCCAACATCCAGCGATCAGATAATTCCCCGGCGTTCACAGACGAAGTGAGAAAAATGGCGGCAACCGCTGTGACCATCAGATAGAA
Source organism: uncultured Ignavibacteria bacterium (assembly GCA_964468475.1). Lineage (GTDB taxonomy): Bacteria > Zixibacteria > MSB-5A5 > CAIYYT01 > CAIYYT01 > JBECKX01. Next base: position 17,681 of record CAYXUL010000024.1, read on the forward strand.
AAGTAGACGTGATTTCATCCTAGCTCCCGGATAAAGCCCATGAGCCACTAATAGTGGTGCTCTTAGTCTACGGGAGATTGCCCTCTGAGGTTGCGCGCTGATGACATTACGATTGAAGCGCAGGACTACGAGGCGGTATTAAGGCGCAAACAAAAGCGGGTACCCGCTCAAAGCGAGTACCCGATCTTACTGATTTCTTGGGCAACGTACCGGAGACCTGTAACTGGCTGGTCGCCGCAGCGGCCGTAAAGCACATTTCGGACTCGTGACAATCTACGCGAAATTTCTATACGAAAAATCTAGGTCGGCATTCTATCAAACCTGATATCGGTAATTGCGGTAAGTCATAAGTAATCGGCTTTTCCAGTCGGATACGTTAGCTGCTGAATCAGCTCCGCTTAGAAGTCGCGGTTGCCGCCACGGCCACCGCCGCCGCGGGAATCACGGCGCGGGCGATCCGGACGCGGACGAGCTGCGTTCACGGTAAGAGCGCGGCCATCGAGTTCTCTGCCATTGAGCCCCTCGATAGCTGCCTCGCCCTCTTCCTGCGTCGCCATCTCGACAAACCCGAAGCCACGGGGCTGTCCGGTTTCGCGATCTTTGATGATCGTCGCGCGCTCGACCGCACCAAACTCGGTGAAGGCCTGACGCAAGTCATCCTCGGAAACTGAGTATGATAGATTGCCGACGAAGATATTCATCGTACTCTCCTGTTTGGCCTGCAGATTCCGGGCATAACTATAGCGGAAACCAGAAATCGGCAGGACGTTTCGGTTAACGCGCTCCAGACGTGGCTGAAGCACGCTTTCGGTCCTCTAGATTAATCTTTTATGGAATTATCTCGATCTTCGTGAGGCTAAACCCTAAAATCTTAAGCGGAGGTCCTTCGGTTAACTACGGTATAAAATTATCGGCAAAATTAGAGCTTGTCAACAACGATTTTTTCAAGAAATGCAATTAGAAGTAAGCAGGCTGCGCCTACTCGAAATCGGATTCCAGGTAGTCCACCGTCATGGTTTTACGGTGTAGTCTGTCGGAAAGGCGTTTAGAGAGTTCCTCGGCGGCGTTTTCGCCGTACACTTTGAGCATATGATTCATCGCGATTACTTCGGAAATTACCGTGATGTTCTTGCCGGGTGAAATGGGGATGGTTACGACCGGAATCTCGACGCCCAGGATCGTGGTATAGCGCTCCTCCAGGCCGAGTCGTTCGTAGGTCTGCCCACCCTCCCAATAGGTCAGTCGGCATTCAACCTCGATGCGCTTTTGCAGCCTGATCGCACGGATACCGAAGAGTTTCTCGATGTCAATCACGCCAATACCGCGGACCTCCATGTGGTGTCCCAGCAACTCGTTGGCTGAACCAATGATTGTCGTCTGTGTCTTGCGAGTAATCTTGACCATATCATCGGCTACCAGGCGGTGTCCCCGCTCGACCAGGTCGAGGGCGCATTCCGATTTACCGATTCCCGATTTCCCGGTGTAAAGCAAACCCACGCCGTAGACATCGACGAGAGTGCCATGCTTGGAAATTGATGCGGCAAAGATGCCGTCAAGAATAGACGAAAGACGTGTGATAAATTCGGTTGTACTCAGCCGGGTAGAGAGCAGAGGTACCTTGACACGGTCAGCAACTTCAAGCACTTCCGGCGGCGCAATGATCCCCTTGGTAGTTACAATCATTGGAATCGGGAATGAAGTCAACCTCTCCATCGATCCCCGCCTTTGCTCCGAGGAGAGCGACTCGACATACGACATCTCGGTCTCGCCGAATATCTGTATACGTTTGTAGGCGAAACGGTCGGTATAGCCGGCCAGTACCAGACCGGGACGGTAGATCTCATTGGTCTGAATCGGCCGCGACAGACCCTCTGAACCGGCAAGGAGCGTAAGGTCCAATACCTCCTTACGCTCCTTGTATAAATCCTCTACAGTTAAACCCGGCATCGGTCAGATATCCTCGAGTTAGAATTCGACCTCGTCAACGCCGGTACTCAGATCAACCTCAGCCTTACGAGCAGAGAGCTTACGTTGATCCTTCTCTTTCAGCTTACCCTTGTGCTTCTTAAGCTGCGTGGCCATCTTGTCGGTTACCTGCTCGATGGTAGAGAACATATCCTCCGTCGAAGCCTTGGCGACCAGCTTGGAACGAGCCACATTCATCGTCAATTCACCCTCACAGCGAAAGTTGTCCTGAGTGAGGACCAAATTGGCGGATGTGATATTGTCGAAGAACTTGGTAAGCTTCTCGACCTCCTGCATCGCTCTCTGTTTGGTCTTTTCATCGAGTTCACAGCGCCGTCCGGTTACTTGTAAGTTCATAACGGCTCCTTTCCGAAAAGCAATTTATGTTAAACCGACAATAGGTACATGTGATAGCGACAGCCGGTGCGGCAAATAATCGCCCTCCAGTCTCGGTGTCGCGAATGTTCGTGATTCGGATGTTGAGTTGCCTTGCAGTGACGCCATGATTTCTGCATCAGGAAACCCGTTCGCCTTCCTCCCACTAGTAATACGGAAATATCGCCCGGTCGCTCAAACTTAAGCGCATAATTGCGCAGCGACCGCATCGTGTCTGACGAATAGTGATAATGTCTTGTGATTTGCTGCGGGGCTGACGGACACTAGCAGTCTTGGACAAATTCAGACTCCTGATTCCCGATGAATGCTTGCTTCAGCCATAATCCCTTGATCAGTAACTGCTTAAGCGCTTGGTACAACGACACAAGCTGTTTTGCAACGTAATTTTGCGGTGTGAAGCTGTCAGTCGGTCCAACCTCCTCCGCTAGCGAGGGGAGTTAATCGGAGCCGGTGGCTGCCCTCCGGCGGAACCGGGCGGCCGGTATGTTCAGCTCCTCACGATATTTGGTGACAGTGCGCCGGGCGATCTGATAATCCTGATCGGAGAGAAACCTGAAAATCTGTTGATCGGAATAGGGTTTGGCCGGATCCTCACCGGAGATGATCTTCTCGATCTCCTGCTTGACCTGGCGCTTGGCCACCTGTTCTCCGTCCCCGGTGCTTACTCCCGATGTAAAGAAGTGCTTGATTTCAAAAACACCATGCGGCGTCTGAACATATTTTTCTTTCGATACCCGTGAAATCGTGGCGATGTTCATCTCCACCTTGTCGGCAATATCCGCCTGCCGCAGTGGCTTCAGGTGCTCGGGTCCTTTCTCAAAGAAGTCTATCTGCTCTTCCACGATCGCGTGCATCACCCGCACCATCGTGTTGCGGCGCTGATCAATCGCTTTAAGCAACCACTTGGCCTGGTCCAGCTTTTCGCGGACGTACGCTTTGGTGTCTTTCGGAGCCTTGTTGCCCCGGCGCAAGACCTCACGATATTGGCTGTTCACCCGCAATTGCGGGATATTGCGGTCATTGTGAGTAATCTCCCACTCACCATCTATCTTTTCAACAATTAGATCGGGGATCACGGCCGCCGCCGGACGTGAGAACCGGCCGTAGGCGGGACGCGGCGCCAGGGTTCGAATTACCTCCATCGCTTCCTGTATCCGCTCCAGTGAAACTCCCATCGTTTTGGCAATCTGATGATAGCTCTTCTTTGCCAGTTGGTCGAGACACTCCTCAACGATTCGGTAGGCGAGATTATTTTCAATTCTGCGTTCACGAAGCTGAATCAGCAACGATTCCTGCAGATCACGGGCACCGACGCCGGAAGGATCGAACCTCTGAATTTTGAAGAGAATTCTTTCGGCGCGTTCGGGCTCAACGTTGATAGCCTCCGCCAATTCTTCGATACTGCACGAGAGATAACCGGAATCGTTGATATTGCCGATGATGAATTCACCGATCAGGTAATCCTCCGGCGAGAGCTTGAGATAACTCAACTGCTCCAGCAGATGCTCGTAGAGCGAAATCTCGCTGCTGATGTTGAAATCGGGCATGTCATCGCGCGTTTCCCTGGGCTGCTTGAACTCGCGGGCGTTGAAATCCTCGTTGTCGCGCAGATACTCATCCCAGTCAATCTTCTCATCTTCATCTTTCTTACCGTCAGATTCGCCGACCAGTTCGGCTTCGCGCTCATCCATCTGCTCCTGTTCCTGGTCCTGGTCCTGCGACTCGATTTCTTCGAGCAAGGGATTGACCGAAAGCTCATGGCGCAACATCTGCTCAAGCTTGAGCACCGGCATCTGCAGCATCTTCAATGACTGAATCAGTTGAGGTGCGATTTTTAGCGTTTGAACTAGTTTTGGCTCAAGACCTAAGCGCATTGTATCTGCTTGCCTTGTAAGAAGTTATAAGCAAAGGTGCCTTGTTAATATTATCGGCGGAAGCTGCATTGAGCTTAACTCTAGTTTAGCCTGAACTTCTCGCCCAGGTAAATCTTACGTGCTTCCGGATCGGAAGCCAAGAACTCGGCCGAGCCGCTCTTGAGTATCTTCCCATCACACATAATATAAGCCCTGTCAATAATTTGCAAGGTTTCGCGGACATTGTGATCAGTAATAAGTATGCCCAACTGTTTCACTTTGAGTGCACTTATTATACGCTGAATATCCTCGACTGCAATAGGGTCAATTCCGGCAAACGGCTCGTCCAGCATAAGAAATGAGGGCTTCAACACCAGCGCCCGCGCGATCTCCACCCGGCGGCGCTCCCCGCCGGAAAGTTGATAGCCACGCGACTTCGCCAGACGCATTACATCGAGCTCCTCGAGGATTTCGGTGACCCGCTGCCGGCGCTCTTTCTTGCTTGCGCTCAACGTCTGAGCCACGGCCATCACGTTCTGCCAGACGGTAAGTTTACGGAAAATCGACGGTTCCTGCGGCAGGTAGCCGATTCCGAGGCGGGCACGCTTGTACATCGGCAAACCGGTTATTTCGCGACTATCCAGTAAGACCCTGCCGGAGCGTGGACGGATAAATCCGATCACCATATAGAATGTCGTTGTCTTGCCGGCGCCGTTCGGACCCAGCAGCCCGACAACTTCGCCCTGGTTCACCTCAATCGATATTTCATCGACGACACGCCGCTTGTGGTACGACTTGACCAGATCCTCGGAATGTAGCTTGTGCAGTTCCGCCATTATTTCTCGGGGCTACTCGTTTCAGTCTTAATTGACGCGCCGATCGAACGCAGCAACTCGACCCGATCGGGCCAGAGTTCTGCGACTTCCGACTCCTTTACTATCCGCCCATTTAGCGACAAGAGCAGGAATGAATCGCCGGTTTTCAAATACCAGCCCGCTTCAAGTGTGCCAAAGAGCGAGAAGGGGCCGCACGAGAACAACATTGGCCTGGGATTTCTGAGCTTGAGCCTGTTGAATGTCTCTATCGCTCCATGTTCATCAAATAATTCGGGCCGCACTGAGCGCAGCACCATCGCCGAAGCGATCTGCGTGACTGACGATCTCTCGGCATCATTCCGATACACGGCAACCACCCTTCCCTTCGCGAATACAGGAATGATCAAATAGTCAGAGACATCTTCCCCGATGCCGGCTACGGCGAGTGCCTCCCCGACTGAATCGGCTGCCGTACCCTGTTTCTGCAGTTCACTTATCACCATCTCCCGATATTGTTCCGGAGTCACCTTGTGCTGCGCCAACAACATGGTGGACAACAGCACGAGCAGAAGGCTAATTCGCAGAATCGGCTTTAACATCAGTTTCACGTATTGGCTCCGTCACAGGTGCAGGTTGACGGGCAGTTTCTTCCGGCTGGCTGAAACTGCCTTTCAGGTTGCGCTTAATTACCGTTGATTTCAGTCTCTGGTCGGCTTCAAGACCGTAGCCGGTCAGGGTGTCATTGCCGCGATATACCTCGACATAGCCGTCCGTTACTATCAAGTCTCTGTTGGCATCCCAGCGGAGGGAATCGGCGACCAGTTTGCGTTTATCCTCGGTCCACGCTTTCACATTTCCGAACGCCGACATCAGGTTGGCATTCTGGCGTACAACCGCCGAGTCGGCGGTGAGAGTCGAAGTATGTTGGCCTTTCTCGTCAAAGAAAAGCACTGTCACATCATAAAGCAGGGTCGAGTCGTAGCGGGTGAATTCCTTCAACTCCTTCGATTTTATCGTGCCTTTGCGCACACCGTCCCGGGTCAGGTAGATCTCGGCATCAGTCATCACCTGATCGGGCTCGATGACGTTACTCTTTTGGGTGTCCGGCGGAGTATTCTTGGTCTCCGACTCGCACGCCGCCAGGAATATCAGCGTGACAAACATAACTATGATCAATCTTAGCAAAGCCATTACTGAATTATACAGATTCAATCCGTTACTGTCAGGGAAAATATAGTGTGGAAACGAGGAGCGTGCGTTTGAACCGGGCTAGACAATCTTGCTCTTGAGGATATCGTGGATATGGATCATCCCGACCGGGTGTCTATCGGAATCGACAATGACCAGCGCGGTAATCTGGTAATCCTCCATGATCTTGAGACCTTTCTCCGCCAGCTCTTCCGGACCAATCAGCTTCGGATTCGGAGTCATTACTTCGCCGGCTTTGAGTGTCAGGAAATTCTCCCCCCGACTCACCAATCGACGTAAATCGCCATCGGTGAACAAACCGAGCAGCCTGCCGGAATCATCAACGACAAGCGCCGTGCCGAGGCGTTTGTCGGTAACCTCGACCAGCATATCCTTCACCAGTGTATCAGCAGACACGACGGGCAGATCATCGCCGGAATGCATTAAGTCTCTGATCCTGGTTGTCAGGCGGCGACCGAGGGTGCCTCCCGGGTGCAGCAGCGAAAAATCCTCGGCGCTGAAGCCGCGCTCTTCCTGCACCACTATCGCCAGCGCGTCACCGAGTGCCAGGGCAGCGGTTGAAGATGCCGTCGGCGCCAGGTCGAGAACGCAGGCTTCGCTCGGCACGGAGGCATCCAGCGCGATAGTACTCCGTTGCGCCAGCGGTGAATCCAGGTTCCCGGTGATAGAGATCACGCTCAAGTCGAGACGCTCAATCACCGGATAAAAGCGCTCAAGTTCATCGAGGTTTCCCGACTTGGAAATCGCCAGCACCAGATCATCCTTCTGCAGCAACCCCAGATCACCGTGCAAGCCCTCGGCGGGGTGAAGGAAGATAGCCGGGGTGCCGGTCGAATTAAAGGTCGCAACCAGTTTGCGCCCGACCAGCCCCGATTTGCCGATACCGGTTACGATCAGTTTGCCTTTACAGTTGATGATCGCATCGACTGCGGCATCAAAGGCGTCGGTCAGCTTTTTGACCAGACCGTTGACGCAGTCGGCCTCGTGGCGCAGCACTTCTTTAGCGCGGGTTCTTCGCGGTGAGTCCATCTCGATATACCTGTACGAGGTCGATGCCCCGTTTCTCCATAATGAATCTGATCACTTCCCGGCAGGCGCCTCGTCCCCCGTTGCGTTCGGTCTGGAAGTGTGAGCACTCCAGTAATTCCGGTTCGCAATCGGCTACACAGACGGCTAATCCGACCGCTTCCATAACAACCATGTCAGGGATGTCATTGCCGATGTAGCCGACCTCGGTAGGATCAAGTTGGTGCTTTTCCAACAGCTGATGGAGCGCTTCCAGCTTGTTCCACTTCATGATGATATCTCCTACACCCAGCTCTGTGCACCGCCGGGTGGTAACCTCCGACTTGCGGGCGCTGATGACGGCGTATTTCAGATAACGCTCGGTTGTAGCTTTGATTGCGAAGCCGTCGGAGGCATTGAATGACTTTGCCTCCCGATCGTCACTCAGGAAAATCATCTGGTTGTTGGTCATGACGCCATCGACGTCGAGAACGAGCAGCTTCAATTCCGCAATCTCAATCTCGAGTGGTCGATTAAGCCTGCGCATAGCGCCTGACCTCCTCCAGATATTTCTCCACCTCATCGAGAGGGATTTGCGTAGCTGCATCCGATTTGGCATGCTCAGGATCAGGATGCGTCTCGAAAAACAAGCCATCAATCCCGACAGCCAGTGCAGCGCGGGTTAGCGGCATGACAAATTCCCGGTTGCCGCCGGTACTTCCGCCTTTCCCCCCCGGCTGCTGGTTGGAATGGGTGGCGTCAAAGACCACTATATGGCCTGTCTCTTTCATAATCACCAACGAGCGAAAGTCCACTATCAAGTCGCGGTAGCCAAAGCTGGAGCCGCGCTCGGTTAGCATAACCTTATTGTTCCCGGCGTCAACCGCCTTCTGCGCGCTGTGTGCCATATCCTCCGGCGCCAGAAACTGCCCCTTCTTGATGTTGACTGCCCTGCCGGTCTTGGCCGCCGCTAAGATTAGGTCCGTCTGGCGGCAGAGAAAGGCGGGTATCTGTAGGACATCGCAGACATCCGCCGCAGTAGCCGCTTCTGACGGCTCATGGATATCGGTCAGGATTGGAAGATTAAGGTCAGTTTTCACTTTGGAGAGAATCTTGAGCGCTTCCTGGTCACCTATTCCGGTGAAAGAACTTCCGGAAAGGCGGTTGGCTTTGCGATAGGATGATTTGAAGATCAAGGGAAACTGGAACTTCTCGGCAAGCTCACTTAGCCTCTCCGCGGTGCGCAGTATCAACTCCTCCGATTCCACCACGCAAGGGCCGGCGATCAGGAACAGTTTTCCATCACCGATTGATAAGTTGCCGACTGAGATCATCGTTGAACCGTCTCCAGATCATTTCTGGAGATTCAGTTCCTCCGCAGCCTGGCGGCGCTCACGTTCGCGCGCGTCACTCTCATCGTGCTCCTGTTGTTCCGCAGACTTCGGCAGTTCCTGCGGCTTTAGTTCAAGCTCCGCCTGCTGAGGATTCTCGTGATAGGCCTTCACTGCCGCGACAAAATCACGGAACAGCGGATGCGCATTGCCGAACTTGCTTTTCAGTTCAGGGTGGAACTGCACCCCCACAAACCAGCGGTGGGTAGGAATTTCGATGATTTCCACGAGTTTGTTGTCAGGCGAGACTCCTGAGAATGCCATGCCTTTCTCGGCCATCATTTCGCGGTACTTGTTAAAAAACTCATAACGGTGACGATGACGTTCCGAGATCTTGTCGGTGCCGTAAGCCTGATGCGACTTGCTGTCAGTGGTCAGATTGCAGGGATAGGCGCCGAGGCGCATGGTACCGCCCATATCGGTGACTTCATGTTGATCCGGCATCAGGTGAATCACCGGGTGCTTGAGGTCGCGGTAGAATTCGTAGCTGTGAGCATCCTGCAGACCTACAACATTACGGGCGAACTCAATTACGGCGCATTGCATCCCGAGACAGATTCCGAAAAACGGGATATTGCGTTCACGCACGTAGCGGATTGCTTCAATCTTGCCCTCCACGCCGCGTTCGCCGAAGCCGCCGGGAATTAACAGTCCATCCACGCCCTGCATGAAATGGTCAGCGCCTTTGTGCTTAATATCCTCCGAGGAAATCCATACCAGCTCAACCGAGACATCATTCTCGGCGCCGGCATGGATGAAGGCTTCTATGATCGACTTGTATGCGTCCTTGAGGTGAACATACTTGCCGCAGATCGCAATCCGCACGGTTTGTTCGGGATTCTTTATCTTGTCAACAATTGCCTGCCAGCCGCTCAAATCGGGCTCGGGAGTTTCGAGGCCGAGGTACTCGACGATATAGGAATCAAGCCCTTGCTGGTTATAGCGGATCGGGACCTCATAGATGGTTTCGACGTCAATCGATTCGATCACGTTGCGCGCCGGGATGCTGCAAAACAGACCGATTTTCTCGCGCACGGCATCCGAAAGCGGCTTGGTCGAGCGGCAGAGCAGCACCTGCGGCTGAATACCGATTTCGCGCAGTTCACGCACCGAGTGCTGTGTCGGCTTGGTTTTGATTTCTCCCGCCGAAGTCACCCACGGTACCAGGGTCAGGTGGATGAAAAGCGTGTTGCGCGTTCCCTCCTCCAGTCCAATCTGACGGGCTGCTTCGAGAAAGGGGAGCGACTCGATATCGCCGACGGTGCCGCCGAGTTCAGTGATCACGACATCGTACGATTCGTCCCGCTTGGCCAGCTTGCGGATACGGGTCTTGATTTCATTGGTGATATGCGGAATCACCTGCACGGTGGCGCCAAGGTAGTCACCGTGACGTTCGCGGGTGATAACGGTCTGGTAAATTTGTCCGGTAGTGACGTTGTTGTCACGCGTCAGGGTGTTGCCGGTAAAGCGTTCGTAGTGGCCTAAATCAAGGTCGGTTTCGGCGCCGTCATCGAGAACGAAAACTTCGCCATGCTGGAACGGATTCATCGTGCCGGGGTCGACGTTGATGTAGGGATCCATCTTCTGGATATTGACCTTGAGGCCGCGTTTCTGTAGCAGTACTGCTATGGAGGAGGATGCGATTCCTTTACCCAGAGACGATACCACGCCGCCGGTCACGAAGATATACTTGGTGGGGTTGCCGTTGCTGCTCATGATCTTGCCCCTTCCCGCGCCACTATTTCCTCAGCGCGGCTCAAATCAGCGGGCGTATTGATCGCGATACGTGGTGTCGGCACCACCACAACCCCAAGAGGAAAACCCGCATCCAGAATTCGCAATTGTTCCAATGACTCCTCCAACTCTCCCTCGGACTGTTTCAACTCCCTGTATTTCTGTAGAAAATCCCTGCGGTATGCGTAAACACCGATATGCCCGTAAGCAGACGGCTCATCCTTGTTCTTGATCGGCTTGCGGCTGAACTTTCTTGCGCGGCCGGACGCCCTGTCGAAAGCGACCTTAACAAGATTCTCATCCCGCTCGTCATCGCTGTCGCTCAACGGAAAGGCCGCTGTTGATGCTACGAGCGAATCGTCTCGTTTCAACAACTCGATGATCGCCGCGATCAACTCCGCATCGACCATCACCTCATCCCCCTGGATATTAACCGCTACATCACAATCGACATCCTCAACGGCTGCGGCAACTCTCTCGGAGCCATTTCGAAACGGTTGCTTCGAGAAATATACGTCACCGCCGTGGCGCTCGATCAAATCCCTGATTTCCTCACTGTCGGTAGCCACCAGAAGGCGGTCAAAACCCTCATATTCGCCGGTGCGCTCAAGAACACGCAGGACAATCTCCTTGCCCGCCAGCTTTGCCAGCGGCTTGCGGGGGAAGCGTTTCGATTCCAGCCGAACCGGAATAACACCGACGATTTTCACCGGTCCACCACCCTGGGAACGATAAAAAAGTCGTCTACGCGTTCAGGAGCGTTCTTAAGAGCCTCTTCAACGGGAAGCGACGGTTTGACCTCATCGGGGCGCATGACGCTCTTTAGATCGATCGAATGTGACATCGGCTCGATTCCCTCGGTGTCGACCTGCTGGAGTTGCCGGACATATTCCAGCATCTGATCAAGGTCACGCTGGAGGCTGACGATCTCCTCCTCCGAGAGGCGCAGACGCGCTAATTCCGCGAGTTTGAGGACTTCTTCGCGGCTAATCATGTCGGGATTGGCCCGTGTAGGTGACTAAAAAACACGGGCTTAATGATAAGGCTGTATTGAATTAATGTCAACAAGAATGGTTG
>CAYXUL010000024.1:29225-40484 GCA_964468475.1 uncultured Ignavibacteria bacterium
CCCGATCCTCCGCCACGGCGGAGGAATCGGGGCCACCCCTCTTGATAGAGGGGAATTTCGTTGCGTGGCTGGTGACTACGGGTTGCCCGGCAGGTCTCTCAAGGGACCTGCGTTACGAGGCTCAGGCCACGCACAAGGAGGACTCGCCGCGGCGAGTCACGACGCCGCAGGCGGCGAGAACGCGCAACTCGGAAAACCTTCCAATAAAATAAGCCCTCGGGAGATGGGGTCCCGAGGGCTTGGGGGTATGTATCGTCATATCAGATCAGGAGCTTTCCTTAGCTCCTGACCCAATAAACGTCTCGAATTACAAGACTCGCTTCGAAGTGAGTTTACTTCAGCAGCGTCATCTTGCGGGTTTCGGTATAGTCACCGGCAGTCATCTTGTACAGATAGACACCGGATGCTACCTGAGCGCCCGAATCGTTGGTGCCGTGCCAGGTGACTGTGTAGTCGCCGGCAGCGCGGTAATCGTTGATCAACGTCCTGATTTTCTGACCAAGCATGTTGTAGATCTCGATCCGAACATTGCTCGGAGCCGCGACTACGTAATCAATCCTGGTCTCAGGGTTGAACGGGTTCGGGTAGTTCTGCGCCAGGGTGAACGAAGTCGGCAGCGTCGCGCCCTTCTCGGTCGAGAACTGGCTCAGCTGGATTCGATCACCATTGGCAGTCCAGTCAACTGTCTGCACAACATCCTGGCCGTCGATCTTGAAATGTACCTTACCGGCATTGGCAACCTTGGCGAAATCGGCCGTGAAGTTCTCCGGACCGTACACCGGCATGAAGCCATACTTGCCGTCCTGGCGCAGCGTGCTCTGGCCGATCAGCTTGCCATCTTCGGAATAGGCCGAGATGGTCGAACCGGCTTTGAGTGTCTGGCCATTAAAGGTAACATTCGAGCCATACAGGTCGATCCAGGTGTTCGACTCGTTGACCGTCGGTGCATAGCTGGCAGCCGTGTTGGTTGCGTCGGGGCCATTACCCACGAACAACGGCGGACCACCGTAAACTAAGCTGCCTGCGGAATTGGTCTTAATCCAGTAACCGAAGCATGGTGCCATTTCGGTGAGATCTGACAATTCCGGATGCGCCGGATCGTAGGTCAAACCGCCATTGTCGTAACCAAGCACGACTATGACGCTTGAAAGTATCGAAGAGAGCGCGTCAGCCGGTGCCTGAGGATCGATCGGCAGGTAGCTGACCAGGTTCCAGTTGAGTTCAAGGTCAATCGGGGTGGCATCGTCAACCAGGTTGCCGGTCACGCAGATCGAATCCGCCTCATTCATGCGGACCCAATAGCCATGAGCGTTATCGACAGTCCACAGGGTTGAGAAGTCCGGCAGATCCGGATCGTAAGTTTCGGCCATTGACTCGAAGCTCAGGATAACATCAACGTTACCCATGATGTCAGCAAAGAAGCTCTCGATGTCATTGGTCGGCAGTTCAACATTGAAAGAGATCAGATTCCAGCCCTGCTGCAGGTGGATGCACTTGGTGACTTCGGTATGAGCCTGGAAGCAGGCGGAATAGCGATCACCATTGCCACTCCAGATCAGCGGGTTAGGACTGCCGGTCAGGTCGACGTCATTGCCGTTCCACTTGAGCGTGATAACATCGCCCGGTTCGCAGCCTTCATCGATGCTGGGCGTGAACTGATCGTCACGGTACACCGGCATGAACCCGAAGGTACCCGGCTGAGTTACCATCCATCTGCCGCACAGTACGCCGCTCGGGTCGTAGGCGTCGATCACATCACCCGGAAGGATCGGGCCATCGATTCCCATGGCGCTGCCGTCACAGTACAGATCAACCCATTCGTTGGTTGGCTGCACCATTTCGGTGAACGGCTGCAGATACAGATCGGCGTCATCAGCCGGAGCAGTGGCGTCCCTGGCATCGGGATAGTATCCCGCAAGATGGGCGCGGACTGTGAACATATCGCCCATCATTGAGCCATCAACGCAGAACTCGTAGGCGCCGTCTCCGGCACTCGTCGTCGTGTTGACAAGAGTTCCAAGATCGTCGTAAAGCTCAACTGTCGCTCCCGGTATTGGTGCGTCGGATAGATCCTTCACAATACCGTTGATGCAGACATCCTGCGGAGGCAAGATTTCGATCTGGCCCATTACAAACTGCGGATAAATCGCATTGGCTGCTTCGTCATTGAAGATCAACTCCACACCCGGAGGAATGAAAGTTGAATCAATCGAGACTATGTGAGCCGAGGCTGCTGGATTAATTGTGTACCACAATCTGGCCCACAAACCGCTGCCGGCAGAAATCAGGGCTTCCGGCGGAATCCGCAGAACACCCAGGGCCAGCTGCTGTGAGGCATTGTTGATCGTGGTGACCTTGCTGCCGATATAATCGACTCGCGAGCCGCTGTAGCTTACTGAGTCAAGGAAGATATCGCCTGAATCCCACATCAGTCCGAGTGACATGGCAGCGAGATCCTCGTCATTCTTGAAGTTGACATCGACAGATACGTGGCTGCCCGGATATCCGGAAGTGCTGGACACGTAGACAGTATCCATCGATTCACCCATTGGTTCAACCGTCAGGTTGATAACAATAGCTGCACCTTCATCGCTCTTACCGGCGCCCGGCATGACCGAGACGACGTTGATCTGAGCGGTATAGTCGCCCGGATCAAGCGTAGAGGTGTTGAAATGCAACGTCATGAGATCGCCGGGGGTGACACCCGCGTCAACCGAACCGCTGGTCGGATCCGGTGCAACCCAGGCTTCGGTTGCGGCAGCTTCCCAATAGAGAGTGCCGCAGGTGGCGCCGTTGGTCACGTAAACCATCTCATCGCCGGCATTCTGTCCTTGTGTGACAGTAAGGTCGAACTGGGTCTGGCTGACCATCGGAATCGGGGTGTCGGTACAACCCTGCGCCTCAACTACCAGGTAAACAACTGCAGAGTGCGGATCGATCGCCTTAGCGACCGCGCTACCCGAGATAGCTATCTCGTAGACTCCTGCAGGGGTATCCATCAGAGTTGTGCCTTCAAGGGTGGAGCTGCCCGGCGCGGTAACAGGATTGGTATCGAAGGTGCCGCTAACTCCGCTCGGGAAGCCAGTGGCGCTGAGCTGGACATCGCCGTTAAAGCCGTCGATAGAGCTCACATCAACGCTGAAGGAAAACGCCGTGGCGGTTCCTTCCGGCACGAAGACTGAGTCAGGAGTGGCTGCAACCGCGAAGTCAGGATTAAGAACCTGATTAATCGTAAATGTCACCGTATCCGCGTCCATAGCGCCATCGGGATCCTGTACCACGAATTCATAGGTGGCGCTTCCCGTGCTGGCATAAGTAATCGACGCGACCCGGCTCGGGCTGATTGAAACGACTACACCGGCCGAATTCGAAAGCTCGTTCGCCGTCCAGGTCAATTCAGAGGCGGCATTGTCGGGATCTGTGACATAGTTATCAAGAGTGATGTCAGTGAACGAATCACCGTCATTGATTGTCTGATCGGGAATTCCGCTAATCACCGGAGGCTCGTTCGGCGCCTCATTCACAGTAAAGGTAGCTGTATCAGAGTCGAATGCTCCCTGAGGATCGGCTGCCGTGAATGTTATGGTCTCCGAACCGATGAATCCGTTCGGATAGGTGATGGTCGCGACGCGATCCACAATCGAGACCGTCAGCTGCGAAGAACCTGATGAGGTCCAGATAATCGTGCTGTCGGCGTCGTCGGGATCGGTAACGTAATCGTCAAGATTGATGGGAGTGAACGTGGCGGGAGCCGTGACCGTCTGGTCCGGAATATCCGAAACAACCGGCGGCTCGTTGGCCGGAGTGTTCACCGTAAATGTAGCCTGGTCGGAAGCCGAATTGCCGTCCGGATCGGTAGCGGTGAATTCAAACACCGCGGAGCCGGCAAAGTCAGGCGACACGTTGATGGTAGCAACCCGATCGACGATATCAACCGTGATCGTACCAATGCTCTTGAACATCGTAGCCGACCAGGTAATCAGACTGTCGGCGTCGTCAAGATCGGTTACGTAGTCGTCAAGATTGATTTGTGTGAATGATTGCCCCTGATCAATGGTCTGATCGGGGATATCGGAAACTACCGGCGGAGCCTGTACGTCGACATTGAACGTACACTGGTTCTGATTGCCGGCGCCGTCTTCGGCGGTAACAGTAACGAGAGTCGTTCCCAGCGGGAATGATGACCCGGAAGCGTGATCGGCCGTAACCGAAGCAACGCTGCAGTTATCAGTGGCATCAATGGTGAAATTAACCACCGCGTCGGTCGCACTCGGGGCCGCCACGACGGTCATGTCGCCGGGACATATTGCAACCGGCGCCTCCGTATCATTGACTGTCACATTGAATGAACAGGTGCTCTGATTTCCGGAGACATCCTGGGCTGTGACATCGACCTTGGTAGTACCAACCGGGAATTCCGTGTTGGGATTCTGGCTGTATGTAACAGTTGGACCCGGGTCACAATTGTCGTTGACAGTAGCCGCGAAATTAACTATGGCACCGCAAATACCTGCATCGTTGCCCACCGTGATGTCGCCCGGACAGGTAAGGGTTGGTGGTGTGTCATCCACAACGGTGACATTTGAGCTACAGCTAGCTGAATCGCCAGCATCGTCGAATACCCACAAGGTAACCGGAGTTGTTCCCAGTTGGTATGGCCCCGGCGGTTCCTGTCGCATCGACGTGATTGTGCCGTCGGGATCATTGGAGCCGTTGTCAATCGAACCGGTAGCTTCGCAGTTTACGTCAGCGCTCAACTGAATGTCCTGACAGATTGCATTCGGAGGAGTGTTTGCTGAGCAACCTCCCAGCACACTGATCTCCTGGCCGCCGCACGATTCGTAAAGCGGTGTGACTGTCTGACTGTTTGACTGAATGGTGACCACGAACGGACCTGCGGGTGGCACAAACATCGAATCCACAGAAACGCATTCCGGTGAAACACCGGGGGGCACCTGAACCCAGAGGGAAAGCAGATGCAAATCCGTTCCAGCCGGAATTGGCACCGTCGGATTAAAATTCAGGAATCCGCACAACGCTGTATTATTGGCCGTGTTGATGGTCTGCAAGAAAGTCCCGCTGAGCCCGCTCAGCGCGGAGCCCGCGCTGGCTGAAGTAATCTCCAGCTGGTCGGAGCTTTGATGAAAACCAAGGGAGAATCCTCCCAGTCCCTCCGCGGCATCATAATGCACTTGGATCTCTACCGAGTCGCCCTCGTTGGCCGCAGAAATATCTGTCGGACACACCAGCCTGATGGTGTAATCGGGATTGGCCTGCGCCATTATTGACCCGGAAAGAAGTAACAGGCTTGCCAGGACCACCAGGACGAACGTGGCTTTGGCAAAAAACGGTCGTGATGTCATAACGCCTCCATTGGCTTGCTGGAATTGTAGGTTTTTTCAGTCATGAGCTTAAGTTCTGCTTCACCTTCAAATTTACTGTTATTTATCTATATTGATGTCACAGATTTCTGTGTTAACGACTGCACATAGCGCATGCATGACGGTTATCTCGAATTCTGTTCGTGGTCTTTTGAAACTGATTCGACGTTAATCTGTACCGACAGGTAAACCAAATAAGTATGCTCCCCCCTATTTCCCATCACGGGAAATATAGTACTTACTCAATGGGTGTCAACAGAAAACCCCGTCATTTAACTGTTTAATTTGTGTTCAGTTATTGCGAGAACTTCAAGCGCTGTCTTAGCTTACGCGCCTGGCAATCGGCAGGCACCGGCTACTCGGTGGTAGTGGTTTCGGGAGGTGTTCCGTCACCGTTGGAGTTGACAATCTCCTCGACGGTCTTCCAGGCAAGCAGGGCGCATTTGACCCGGACCGGAAACTTCGTAACTCCTTGAAAAGCAATGGCGTCTGAGTACTCTTCGCAGCGCTCGCATACTTCACCACGCAGCATCTGGTTGAAATCGGCCAGAATCGTCTTCACTTCATCCAGGCTCTTGCCGCGCAGCGTCTCGGTCATTACTGATGCGGAAGCGATCGATATCGAGCAACCCTTGCCCTCGAAGTGAACGTCCGCAACGACGTTGTCCCGCACGTTCAGGTAGATCTTGATCTCGTCGCCACAGACGGGGTTCTTGCCCTCGACGACAATATCCCATTTGTCCGGCTTTCCATAATTGCGGGGGTGATTGTAGTGATCTACTATGACCTCGCGGTATAAATCATCCAACTGCATCGGTCAAAAACCTCTCGGATGTTTTCAGATTCTCGAGTAGAATATCGATCTCTTCCTTCTCATTGTAAAGGAAAAAGCTCGCGCGTGCGGTGGAGCCAACGCCCAGTTTCCCCATCAACGGCTGCGCGCAGTGGTGTCCGGCGCGTATCGCGATATTGGCAAAGTCGAGCATCGAGCCGACATCATGCGAATGAATCTCCTTGTAATTGAACGCAAACACCGCGCCGCGCCGTTCCGGCGATTGCGGGCCGTAAAGAGTGATTCCCTCGGTGGAGAGCATTCGCTCCAGAACATACTCGGTAATGGAGTCCTCGTGCTTGATTAACTCCGTCCAGCCAACGCCGTTGAGATACTCAATTGCTGCTGCCAGGCCGATAGCGCCGGCCATGTTGGGGGTGCCAGCCTCAAATTTCCAGGGCAGTTCGTTTGGCGTAAAGCCATCGTAGCGTACAGTTTCTATCATATCGCCGCCGCCGAGGTAGGCAGGCAATTGCTCGCCGAGTTCTTTCTTCATATAGAGGACACCGATTCCCGTTGGACCACACATCTTGTGGCCGGAAAACGCCAGAAAATCACACTGAACCTTGCTGACATCGAAGCCGTAATGCGGCACGCGCTGAGCGCCGTCGATCAGCACCGGGACACCCCGGGCGTGTGCGACTTGCACAACCTGCTCAACATCAGTAACGCAGCCGAGCACATTGGACATCCCAGACACGGCGACCAGTTTGGTTTTCGGGGAAATCTTTTGCTCGAGATCGGATATATCCAGATGCCACGCTGGCGTTGACTTCGCGAATACCAGTCTCACACCGGTGCGTTCTGCCAACATCAGCCACGGCACCAGGTTGGAATGATGCTCGAATTCGGAAAGAATGATCTCATCGCCCGCTTGCATTTTCGCTTCACCGAAGCAGCGTGCGACGAGGTTGATCGAATCAGTAGTGCCCCGCGTGAAGATTATTTCCTCCGGGGAAGCCGCCTTCACAAAGTCAGCGACGGTTTGACGCGCCCCTTCATATTTCTCGGTCGCTTTTGCGGAGAGTTCGTAGATGCCGCGCCGCACCGTACCGTATTCCCTGGCGTAAAAATCGGATTCCGCCGCAATCACTGACGCCGGTTTGTGGCTGGTTGCCGCACTGTCCAGGTAAATGAGCGGCTTACCATCCCGGATGGCGTTCTGAAATATCGGGAAATCAGCCTTGATCTTCTTGATGTCTAAACTCATCTGGTAGCTCCGAAGGCCAAACTAAGTCGCCTTGCTGCTAACACAAGCGGCTATCGTTTCGCTGCGGGGAGACTAATGCCCTCCCCAGCGGTTCAATAACGCTTCGAGGCGGCGCGCGAAGCCGTCACGGAGCAACTCCGATTTGATGCGAGGCGCAACCTGTGAGATGAAACCGTCGGCAAGCAACACCTTGGCGGTAGCGTAGTCGATTCCACGCGACTGCAGGTAATACATCTCCAAATCCGAGACCTTTGCCGTAGTCACACCGTGGGAGCACCGAACATCATTGGCCGAAATTTCCAGCTTCGGCGAGCTGTTCACCGAACAGCCATGGTTCAGGATCAGATTTCGATTCTTCTGGTAGGCATCCGACTGCTGTGCCCCGGGAGAGATCGTGATCTTGCCGAGATAATTTGAAGCCGATTTGCCGGAGAGAGTCCCGATGTAAAATAAATCGGATTTCGTGTTGCCGACCTTGTGATGCTGATGCGTCAGTAGATTGAAGTTCTCGCGCTCTCGCCCCAGATACACTCCATTCACCAGTGCGCTGGCGCCCTGTTCAGCCATCTGGATATCTATTTCCATCTGGTTGACTTTACCGCCGGAATTAATCATCGCCATCTCGAGTTGGGCGTCCCGTTCGAGATAAATCCGAATCGTTGAAATGTTGTCAACCGCGCGGCTCAAATGCTGAGTGATCAGCAGGTTCAGGTGGCTGCCGCTATGCACAATCACATCCATCGTGCCATTGATCACTCCGGAGGCGTTTTCCTCCGAATCAATATCCCACACCAGGCTGGCGCGGGCATTGGAGTCAACAACGGCAACGGTGGCGGGGGAGAAGAGGCTCTCCGTCGCCGCAAAGCGCGTGAACAGCTGCCGCGGCGTGGATTCTTCCGTATTCCTGGCTACATGCAGGAAAGCACCCTGGCTCAGGAATGCGTTCGCATAGAGCGCAAACTTCCGGGCCGGAAACTGGGTCTTGATCAGGTCCAAAGCCGAGTGAAGTTGTTCCCGGTGAGTCTGTTGTGCCTGAGCGAAAGAGCCGTAGAAAATATGAGATTCCGGATCGCCCTGCACCTGTTCGACGGCGTAATCCTCGGGAATTGAAGATTCAGTATTGACTCCTGCCGCCAGCAACTTTCCCTGCTTCCAGGACTGCCATTCCACCGCGATCGGCCGCAGATCGTTTAACCGCAACTGGCGGAAATTTACGTATTTGAAGTCCTCATCTTTGTTAGTCGGGGTGGCTACTGCCTGGGCAAGTGCGAATCTCTCGCGTTGCCACTCTGCCAGCCCCTTGCCGTTCTGTTTGCCGGCAAGATAGTCCGTGAGTAGTTCCTCGGACAAGGGAGCAAAAAGGTCACCCTTCTCCTTACGCTTGATTACAACCTGCGCCATCTTAACCGACCGAGCCTTCCATTTCGAGTTCAATCAGGCGGTTCAATTCGACCGCGTATTCCATCGGCAACTGCTTGACGATCGGTTCGATGAAGCCGTTGACGATCATCATTGAGGCTTGCGCTTCGGTCAATCCTCGTGACATGAGATAAAACATCTGAGTCTCGGAGATTTTCGAGACCGAAGCTTCGTGGCTGATCGAGACGTCTTCTTCGTCAATTTCCATGTAGGGATAAGTGTCGGTGCGCGATTCATCATCGAGCAAGAGCGCATCGCACTCGACATTCGCCTTTACACCGGTGCAACCCTTGGCCACCTTCACCAAACCGCGATACGACGAGCGACCCGTGCCCTTGGAAATCGATTTGGAGATAATCGATGAAGAAGTGTTCGGAGCCAGATGCACCGCCTTGGCGCCGGCGTCCTGGTGCTGGTTGTCAGCCGCAAACGCCACCGAGAGCACCTCACCCTTGGCACCTTCACCTTTGAGATGAATCGCGGGGTACTTCATGGTCAATCTCGAGCCGATATTACCGTCGACCCATTCCATGGTAGCGTTTTCGTATGCCTCAGCACGCTTGGTAACAAGGTTGAAGACATTTTTCGACCAGTTTTGGATCGTGGTGTAGCGGCAGCGGCCGCCTTTGAGCACGATGATCTCAACGACTGCGGAGTGCAGCGAAGCCGATGAATAGGTTGGCGCCGTGCAACCCTCGACATAGTGCACCCAGGCGTTTTCGTCGACGACGATCAGCGTGCGCTCGAACTGCCCCATATTTTCGGTGTTGATACGGAAATATGCCTGCAGCGGAATCTCCACGCTGACGCCCGGCGGGACGTAGATAAACGACCCACCCGACCAGACGGCGGAATTCAGCGCAGCGAACTTGTTGTCGTTGTATGGGATTACCTTGCCGAAGTACTTCTTGAAGATGTCCTCGTGCTCCTTCAAACCGGTATCGGTATCAAGGAACAGAACCCCCATGTCGGTCCACTGCTTCTGCAGGTTGTGATAGACAACTTCCGATTCATACTGCGCACCGACGCCGGCGAGATATTTCTTTTCAGCCTCGGGGATGCCGAGCCGGTCGAATGTCTTCTTAATATCCGAGGGAACGTCGTCCCAGGTTCGTTCCGACCGCTCGGAGGATTTTACGTAGTAATAGAGGTTTTGGAAGTCAATGGTGTCGAGCAGGCCACCCCCGCCCCAGCGCGGCATCGGGCGCTCCAGAAAGTGTTCCAGCGCCTTCAACCGATAGTCGGTCATCCAGCCCGGCTCGTTCTTCATTTCCGAGATCGTGCTGACGATCTCGCGATTCAGACCTTTGTCGGATTTGAACTTATAGTGCTCGGGGTCATGAAATCCATATTTGTAATCGCCCAGGTCGCGAAGTTCGGTATTCTCTTTAGGTTCAGCCATGATTAAGCCTCAGCTTTCACTTTGTCACCAGTGATCCAGCCGTAGCCCTTTTCCTCCAGCTCGAGCGCCAGTTCCGGGCCGCCGGTCTTGATGATGTTGCCGTTTGACATGATGTGGACAAAGTGCGGTTTTATGTAGTTAAGCAGGCGCTGATAGTGCGTGATGAGGACGACGGCCATGTCATCATGCATCAGCTTATTGACACCGTCAGCCACCGCTTTGAGTGCGTCGATGTCAAGCCCCGAATCGGTCTCGTCAAGCAGTGCCACCTTGGGCTCAAGCACCGCCATCTGCAGGATCTCGGCGCGTTTCTTCTCGCCGCCTGAGAAACCCTCATTGAGGTAGCGGTTGGCAAATGATTCCGGGATATCGAGCATTTTCAACTTTTCTTTCAGATACCCCCAGAACTTGAGGACATTGATCTTGCTGGGTTGCCCATTGCCGTCGGCCTCGTGGCGGGCGTTGTATGCCGTGCGCAGGAAGTTCTGCAGCGTCACGCCGGGAACTTCGACCGGGTACTGAAACGCCAGGAACAAACCCGCCTTGGCTCGCTCATCGACTTTCATCTCGAACAGATTCTGTCCCGCAAGCGTTACCTCGCCGGAGGTCACCTCATATTCGGGATGTCCGGTCAGGGCGTAGCAGAGGGTTGATTTACCTGAACCATTAGGGCCCATGATAGCGTGAATCTCGCCTGCATTCACCTCGAAGTCGAGATGTTTGATAATCTCGCTGTTTTCTACTTTCACCGAGAGATTCTTGATCTCCAGCAGTGGTTGCTTATCGGTCATGATTTCCTCGTCAATCCTCTACATATTTAGAGATCGTACATTCCAATTCAATACTGACTAACTTAGTCAGAAATAACCTCGCTAATTTTACGCCCGGCTCAATTTCGCTATTTGTTAATTGGCACGAATTTATCGGAAATCGGCGGGCCATTCGAGGTTGAACCGACCACCTCGAAATCGCCTAAATAAGGAGAGAAACTCCCGATTGTCAATGATTAATCTGG
>CAYXUL010000025.1:0-38724 GCA_964468475.1 uncultured Ignavibacteria bacterium
TTCGCCTGCAGCTTCTCAGCCATATCCTGAAGCAAGTCTTTCACCTTTTGTGCCTGAGCCGAGAGTTCCTTGTTCTCAGTAAGGCTTAAAGCGGCCATCGGATCCATGAATGCTATATTGGTGCCTCCGGAGTCGTTCTGGTAGAGGATCACGTTGCAGGGCAGCAACGAACCGATCTCAAGCTCCAGCTTGAAGGCCTCGTGGGCAATCTGCGGGTTGCAGGCGCCAAGTATTACATAAGGCCTGAAATCGACATCAAGTTTCTTTTTCATCGTCGCTGTGACGTCGATTTCTGTCAGCACGCCGAAGCCGGCTTCCTTTAACCTTTCTTCGACGACCTTACGGGCTTCAGCAAACTCCATGTCGGTTTCAATACCAAACGTGTATGGGGTCTTGTACATAATCAATCCTCGCTTATCATTCTGTTGCCGGCGAGCAACCAGTTACTCTCTCTCATACTCAGTTAGATGAGATTCATCGAGATTCGATTCAGAGTTTCCCCAAGTTCTACCAACTGGTCCTAAGCGAGAGAAAGCCCAACATCTACCGCCCGCTTGATATCTTCGAAGGCCTCAATCCCGAGTGACACCCTGATTAGTCCGTCGCTAATGCCGATAGCTTCGCGCCGTTCTTTGGGAACTGAGGCGTGCGTCATCTGCGCCGGATGCTGAATCAGCGACTCCACCCCACCCAGCGACTCAGCCACTGCGAGCAAAGGAATTCCCGCCAGCATCTTACGGGCTGCCTCCTCACCGCCTTTGAGTTCGAAGCTAACCATGCCGCCGCCAAGACGCATCTGTCGCGTTGCGATCTCGTGCTGCGGATGAGAGTCGAGACCCGGATAAATCACACGTTCTACCTTGGGATGCTCCGACAGATACGATGCCAGATGTGCGGCGTTCTCGCAGCAGCGCTCCATCCTGATCGGGAGCGTCTTGATACCGCGCAGGGTGAGCCAGGCATCGAACGGCCCCATGATCGCTCCGGCCGAGTTTTGCGAGAATTTCATGCGCTCGTAGTATTTGTCATTGGAAGTCACCACTGCACCGCCAACCGTGTCAGCGTGCCCCCCGAGATACTTGGTTGTCGAGTGCACGATGATATCGGCGCCGAGATCGAGCGGCCGTTGCAGATAGGGCGTCGCAAAAGTATTGTCGACTACCAGGATCAATTTGTGACGCTTGGCTAATGTGGAAGCTGCCCGCAACTCCACCACTTTCAGCAGTGGGTTCGTCGGGGTCTCGATCCAGATCATTTTGGTAGAGTCGGTAATCGCTTCTTCGATCTGGCTGGTATGGGTGGCATCAACATAGGTGTACTTGATGCCGTAGTCGGCATAGATATGGTTGAAAAGCCGTGAAGTGCCACCATAAAGGTCATCGGAACAGACAACGTGGTCACCCGCTTTCAGTAGCGTCATCACATCGGCGATGGCAGCCATACCGGAGGCAAAGCATAGCCCGCACTTCGCGCCTTCCAGGGCAGCCAGGCATTCTTCCAGCGCCTTGCGCGTTGGATTTGCGGTGCGGGAGTACTCGAAGCCCTTATGACCGCCAATACCTTCCTGCACGTAGGTGGAAGTTTGGTAGATAGGGAACGTAATCGCTCCGGTCGTCGGATCGGGCGCCTGCCCGGCGTGTATCGCATTGGTTTCAAACTTGTGCTGTTTGGGATCAAAGTCCTTCACTTCTATGCTCCTGCCAGATAGTCAATCACATCAATTTTGGTCAACACACCGACCAAAGTATCATTCTCGATTGCGAAAACAACATCGCTGTTTGTCTTTGAGAAGATTTCCGCCAGCTTCTCCAGTGACGCACTCGGCTCAACCGTTTGGTAATCATTCTCCACCGCGCTGGCAATCGACTCAGACGGCTTCTTGTGGCCCGCCACCATCAATCCCAGTAAGTCAGACTCACGAATCAATCCTACCAGTTTGCCATTGTCAAGCACCGGCAACTGCGAGATATCATGTTGCTTCATTTTGTCCACGACGCTGCTGATACTATCGGTAGGTCGCGCCGAAATCACGCCGCTGGTCGACTTGCGTTCGAGAATATGTTTGACCTGCCCAAGATCGGCGTCGTCATCGATGAAACCGTAGTCGCGCATCCAGTTGTCGGAATAAATTTTCGAGAGGTAGCGCGTGCCGCTGTCAGGCAGGATCACTACTACCCGCTTTCCCGGGCCTGCCTCTTTGGCAACTTTCAGCGCTGCCCACACTGCGCCGCCGGAGGACCCTCCGGCAAAGAGACCTTCCTTTGTGGTGAGATCGCGAGCCGTCAGGAAGCAGTCGCGGTCGCTGACCTGCAGCATGTCGTCAACAATCGAGAAGTCCATCGCCTCCACGACCATATCCTCACCGATGCCCTCGACCTTGTAAGTCTGCGGCTTGCCCGGCTTACCGGTTTTGAAGAAGTCGTAGAACACCGAGCCGTAAGGATCGATGGCAACGATCTTGATCTTCGGATCCTGCTCCTTCAAGTATTTCCCCGCCCCCGAGAGCGTACCGCCGGTGCCGATCCCTGCTACGAAGTAGTCAATCTTGCCTTCCATGTCTTTCCAGATTTCCGGGCCGGTTGAGTGATAGTGAGCTTCAATGTTCTTCTTGTTGTGATACTGATTCAGGTAGAAGGACCCTGGCGTCTCCTGGTGAATTCGCTTGGCGGTTTCGTAGTACGATTCCGGACTGTCGGCAGGCACGTCGGTCTTGGTGACCACCACTTTCGCGCCGTAAGCCTTAAGCAGGTTGATCTTCTCGTTCGACATTTTGTCGGGAATCGTAAAGGTCGCCTTGTAGCCCTTCACCGCCGCAGTGATCGCCACGCCTACGCCGGTGTTGCCCGAAGTATTCTCTACTATCGTCCCTGCTTTGAGCTTACCGTCCCTTTCGGCATCCTCAATAATGTATCGCGCCATCCGGTCTTTGATTGAGCCGCCCGGATTGAGGAACTCCAGTTTGGCAAAGACATCCGCGGCGCCCTGCGGGACAATCCGGCGCAGTTTCACCATCGGTGTGTTCCCAATTACATCCAGAATTGTGTCATAAATCGGCATGAGAGCTATCCTTTAACTTGATATTAGATTATTCAACATTCATAAGGCTACATCGCGCCACAGTAAATCAGCGCATATATGTCGCCTGTTCGATACTAATCTTCGTGATTGGCTGAAGAAACCGTGTTCGGCGGTCACTGTCAACAGGAGTAATCGAAATAGACAACTTACCAGCGCCACTATTACTACTGAAAACCAGCATCGCTTAAGCTTGTTTCGTAAGAATTAATACGCAATGTTATCGGAGACGTGGGAGATAAGCACTGACTTTGAAGGTTCTCAGGGAGAAGAATGCCGGACAGTAGGCCATTATCAGGAAATACGGCATTAATCACCGGTGCCAGCCGAGGCGTTGGCGCCGCGATCGCCGCCGAGTTCGCCCGCCGCGGCACAAACCTGATTCTCTGCGCTCGCAGCGATAAAGGGCTGTCGCAAACTGCAGAGCGGTGCCGCAAGCTCGGCGTCGAGGTGCTCACTCAGACAGTTGACTTAGAACAGCGCAGTTCAGTGAAGGAGCTGTTTGAAGCTATCGAGAAAAATAACGCGGACATCAATTACCTGGTTAATAACGCGGCGATTTTGATCCGTGAGAAGATGGCCAATTACTCCCTCGATGATTTCGAGAAGATGCTGCGAGTCAATGTCACTGCGGCGCTCCAGGTCAGTCAACTCGCACTTCAATTTTTGAAGCGGGGCAAGGGGACTATCGTCAATATCTCCTCGCTATCCGGTTGCTTTGGCGTGCCCAAGTTTCCTGGATTTGGCGCTTACAATATCAGCAAGTATGCCATCTGGGGTCTTACCGAAATTCTCGCACTGGAACTGGCCGACGTCGGGATCCGCGTAAACCAGGTTTCATTCGCTGGTGTTGAGACCGATATGTTCAGATCGGTGTTCGGTGAATCGGCGGAAGCTCCCGTGAAGATCGAGGATGCCGCCCGCCATGTAGTGTATCTGGCATCTCCCGAGTCCGCGCCACTGACCGGTGAGAACATCATTCTTGCCGGGGCGCCGTTGAGGCGCTAAATTGTGCCCGATCTTACATTGAATCATGAAATGAGGTATCGAAATTGAAGGTCGCAATCACCAAACGCGTCCACTTTTGCGCCGGTCACCGGCTCTACAACCCGAAGCTCTCGGACGAGAAGAACTTCGAGCTCTACGGGCCATGCTCGAACCCCAACGGACACGGACATAACTTTGTCCTGGAAGTAACCGTTTCAGGGGAACCCGACCCTGGTAGCGGAATGATCATTAACCTGCGAGATCTGAAGCAGATTATAAATAGCTCGGTCATCGACAAGATCGATCACAAGAATCTCAATCTTGATGTTGATTTCATGAAGGGTGCCATTCCTACAACGGAAATTCTCGTTTCCCGCATTTTCGAGATTCTCGATCGCGAGATCGGGAACGGCTTGCTCGACCGCGTCACTCTCTGGGAGTCTGAGAATAATCGTTTCGAAATCAGCCGCGATTGACACCTCTGGAATATTATAAAGAGACTATTTCGAAAGCCGGAAGGAGCATCGTGTGGATAGGGTAGCAGTCATAACGGGAGGTTCGCGAGGGTTGGGTTTGGCAATCGCTAAGGAGTTGCAGGCGCGGGGTTTTAATCTACTGCTTGTCGGCCGGGAACAGGAGCTGAACCAGAATGCTCGACGTGAGTTCACCGACAAGCCCGAGGTTCGTTATGTCTCTGGCGATATCACGGTGCCGGGGACAGCGGCAGAAATCGCCAAAGTTTGCCGTGAGCGGTTCGGACGATTAGACCTCCTGGTGAACAACGCCGGCATATTTCTGATGGGTGCCATAGAGGAGTTCTCGGTGGAGGATTGGGACCGTATCATCGACGTCAATGCCAAGGGCGCATTTCTGGTAACCAAAGGGTGCGTGAGCCTGCTCAAGGAGTCTGAGGGGCAGATTATCTTTATCAATTCCGTTGGCGGCAAACAGGGACTGGCAAACCTGAGCGGATATTCGGCATCCAAGTTTGCGCTGCTCGGATTGGCTGATTCTCTTCGGCTCGAGCTGAAGCCGGCAAAGATCAGAGTCACGTCAATTTTCCCCCACAACATGAATTCAGCTGGTGATGTAATCGGTGGCGACGATCCGAAACGCTGGCAGATGATCGAAACCTCTGATGTCGCCCGCATGGTTGGTGAGGTCGCCGATTCACCGCGTCATGTGCAGATTCCGGAGATCGTGATATACCCCCGTTCGACCGAGATCAGCAAGCAGGAAACCGACTAGCTTCAACACTCACTATGGGCAGTTTGCACAAGGTGCTGTGCCACCGCCGAAAATATAGCTGATGAGATAGACCGCATCACCGATAGTTACCTGTCCGCTGCAGTCCGCGTCGGCAAAACCCGGCGGATCTGGCGCCGGTCCTCCACCAAACACATAGTTGACTATGTAAACGGCATCAGCAATTGAAACCGACAGGCTGTTGTCAGCATCACCGCACATGCGTTCAGGTGGGGGTGCATCAACGATAGTCATCTTGTAGTCTACGGTGGTTGAAATGGGTGGCTCGCTGCTGTCTTCCAAATGAATTGTGAAGAAATAGGTCGCTTTCCATGTCGGCACGCCGGAAAGCACGCCAAGCTCGGAGTCAAGCTGCACGCCATACGGCAGGTCGCCGCCATTTAGAGTCCAGGTGTAGGGTGGAGTGCCACCGACACCTTCGAAGGTATACTCGAAATTGGATTCCAGGGGAGCATCCGGAATAGTGTGAGGATAGGGGTAGATCCAGACATTGCCGTCGCACAAATCACCAACACCATCTTCGTTCTGGTCGCGCTGAAGCGGGTTTGGAGTGGTCAGGCAATTGTCGCAAACATTACCGACACCGTCGGAATCGTTATCACTCTGATCGGCGGAGGAATAGTACGGGCAGTTGTCGGACTCGTTGTTTATCCCGTCGCCGTCGATGTCGGGATCACAGAGATCACCGATGCCGTCGCCATCCGTATCCGACTGATTGGGATTGAAAACATCAGGGCAGTTGTCTTCAGCACAGGTATTTCCGGGAGAGCCGGGATCGCCCAGTCCGTCATTGTCAGCATCAGCACAAACTACATCAAGGGAGAGAGTGGTGATGCCGTAAATGCCCCACGGATCATTGCCACGAATCTTATGCCAGGCATACCAGTGCACCGCGGCATCCCAGGTATTGTAGCATGCGTATTCATGCGTGACGTCATCATAGCCAATTGCCGCTACAAAGTGATCCGTTTGGCCGTCTGTATCGGTGTCTACCAGCAGCATCATCGGCCTCCGGGCATCGATTTCCGCCTTGTACTGCTCCCAGGTGAAGCTGTCAAAATCGTAGCAGTGTCTCACCGGATGAGCCTGCGGCGCTTTATAATTAACGTAATCACGCAGCGCGTTGCCGTCGTCACCAAACCAGCTCCAGCCATAGTAATTGTAGGCTGAGCTGAAAGAGGTTTTCATGAAATCAGCGAGGCAATCATTCTGATGC
The DNA here is from genome assembly GCA_964468475.1 of uncultured Ignavibacteria bacterium. Taxonomy (GTDB): domain Bacteria; phylum Zixibacteria; class MSB-5A5; order CAIYYT01; family CAIYYT01; genus JBECKX01. The sequence continues at coordinate 6,545 of CAYXUL010000025.1, forward strand.
GCGCCGCCCGTCTCTGAGCAATCAGGAGCCAACGGCCCCGGCGCGGCATCAAATGGGCATGCATAGTCACTCAGATGGTCCCGACCCGGTTGATCGCAGAAACCGTTGGTACTGTCAGTGGCAATCGCCTGAGCCACGTTATCATTATAGACTGTCGCATCACCGGATATCAGATCGGGGTAGCCGTTAGCATCCCAGAACCCAATCACCATCCCTGCGGCCGTGGGACCGCAACCGTGGTGCCAGAAGTAAATAGGCACATCGGGAATGATTCTCTGCGCCCGACTCGGGGGACGCAAACCCAGGTCCATGCCCTTTGGCGGTTCCGGTCCGGATGTGCTCTGTTGAGCGACAACAGCATCGGCGACAAACAGCAATACCGATACTACGAGCCACACGAGCTTTAGTCTGTGCATACAGCCCACCATCGCCATACTCCCGCTGAAAATGATACTATAAAGGTAACTTATAGATAGTGGACTGGGCAGTCAAATATATTTTTCAGGAATTTCCCGCCCGGGCGCTGCGTATCGCTCTGAGAATTACCGAATCATCACGTGCTCGCGTGAATAGTAATCGTCCTGCAGAGCCTTGAACTTGTTCGAGAGGGCAATGATAGCGATCAGGTTTGGTATCGCCATGACTCCTAACGCGATGTCGCCGAAGCCCCAGACAATTTCCAGTCTGGTGATTGCACCGAGGAACAGGAAAATACAAAAGCAATAGCGATATATCGTAATGATCTTTGGCCCGAACAGATACTCCGCGGAGCGGTCACCATAGTAGGACCACGTGATCATTGTTGAGGTGCCAAATAGCAGGACGGCAAAGGTTACGATGTATCTCCCCAATCCGCCAAGAAATGGCAAGCCATGCTCGAACGCATAAGCTGTCATCGGTGAGCCGTTGAGCGCAGCGCCATCAACAACGACTGTCCACGCATTGGTGAGCAGAATACAGAGACCAGTGATCGTGCAGATGACTATTGTATCAATGTAGGGCCCCATCATCGCAACGGTACCTTCGCGAACCGGCTCTTTGGTCTTGGCCGCCGCGTGAGCAATCGGCGCCGATCCCTGCCCCGCTTCATTGGAAAAAAGACCGCGTTTAACTCCCCAGATCATTGTATGGATAAATGCCGAGCCGGCAAAACCACCGACGGCGCCAGAGGTCGTAAAGGCGCTCTTGAAAATCATATCAAATGTTCCCGGAAGCTTGTCGATGTTGGCAAGAATGATAAGCATACCGCCCACGAAATAAAGGATCGTCATGGCTGGCGAGAGCACCATCGTTACCTTACCGATCCTCTTGATACCTCCGATGATTACCATCCCAACAACGATCGCAATTATTGCGCCCGAAATATAAGTAGTCACGCCGAAATCAGCCTTGAACTGATCGGCGACCGTAAATGCCTGAATGGCGTTACCCGTACCGAATGACGCCAGCACGCCACCGGTCGCGAATAGCACCGCCAGCGGCTTCCAGCCGAGAGCCTTCTCCATGTAGTACATGGGGCCGCCTGAGGCCGAACCATCAGGGTTGATATTGCGGTATTTCATCGAGAGAGTGCATTCGGCATACTTCAGGGAAGTGCCCAGCAGACCCGTTACCCACATCCAGAAGAGTGCGCCGGGACCACCGTAGTGGATTGCGGTTGCGACTCCGGCAATGTTACCGATTCCTATTGTCGCTGACAAAGCGGCCGAGAGTGCTTGAAAGTGAGAAATGTCGCCGGCATCGTTGGGATCATCGTATTTTCCGCGCGTGATCTGGATCGAGTGCCAGAGGTAACGGAACTGCGGAAAACCCAGCCTGAGGGTCATGAACAGACCGGTTCCGACCAACAACGCGACCATCGCCGGAAATACTTCCGGTTTCGACCAGATCAAACTTGACAGAAAATCGATTACACTTTTCACACCTGCCATCAAGTAACTCCTTGAAGCGTCCGCGCGCTCAACAGATTTCAGCCTGCGGCCATTGTCGATTTGTAGATTTGATTTGGGAAGCTACGCGATCAGGCCACATTCCGCAAGGCAAAACAGCTCGCTGACATGATGACCCTCGCGGCAAGCAACAAAATGGTGCAATTCAGTTGCACATTACGACGCCAATGAAACATCTTCCCGCGGAATGCGTCTTGATAATAAAGCATCTTGAAGCTATATTCGTGATAACTACTACGTTACCCACCACCTTCGGAGGTATACATGCATTCTGGCGCTAACGACTCCCTGCGTAAAGGACGTGCTTTGGTCACGTTTATCACGCTGCTCGCCTTCCTGCTACTCTTGATTTCTGGCTCGGCTCTTGCCGAAGGGGAGAACATTAAGATCAATTCTGACGCGACCACTGAACTTCAAAACGAACAAGCATGTGTAATCAACCCCAATAATTCTGACAATGTAGTTGGCGTATGGCGTGATTTCCGGCTAGGCTATCGCCAGATCGGCGTCGGGAACACCTTCGATGCCGGGCAGACCTGGGTCGATTCCCTCTTCAGGACATTCCCCTACAATCGGGTATCTGATCCGGTGATGTCATACGGTCCCGGTGGTGACATCATTGCCTGCGGTTTGACTTATGACGATGCGTCAAACCTGAACGGCCTTTACATAACCCGTACATCCGATGGTGGTCAATCCTGGAGCATACCCACTGTTGCGGTTGACGAAGGAATTCCGGCGATCTTCGAGGACAAGCAGTGGATGACTGTTGACCGCACCGGTGGTGCTCATGACGGTCGCATCTACATCCCCTGGACCCGCTTTAGCGCCACGGTCGACATCTATATGGTTCACACCATTCTCAACACCGACATCTTCTCTGCGCCGATTCATGTTTCTGATCAAGGTAATGTGCAGTGGCCGACGGTAACTGTCACACCTGACGGCACCGTCTTCTGCGCGTGGGTAGCTTTTAACGATGCGACAATCAAGTACGACAAGTCAACTGATGGCGGCGATACCTGGGGAGTCGACCAGACTCTCACGCCGGTTGGAATAACATCGGCGGTTATCAACGGCGGCATCACGACTTTCGCCTTTCCGGCAATGGATGCCGATATTACCGGCGGTCCTTATAATGGAAACCTCTATATCCTTAACGCCAATACTTACGACGGTACCTCCGAGCTGGACCTGGAATTCCGGCGTTCGACCGACGGCGGAACCAGCTGGAGTTCGCCGGTTCGTGTCAATGATGACCCGACGGGTAACGGTATCGACCAGTTTCATCCCTGGATTCAGGTCAATGAAGACGGCATCCTGACCGCGATCTGGTTCGACAGGCGTAACGATCCCAGTAACCTCAAGTATGACCTCTACATGAGTCACTCGTTCGACGCCGGTGCCACCTGGCTGCCAAACCGCCGGATTTCCACCGTGTCGTCAAACCCTCTTGATGCGAAAAAGAGGATCGATACAAAATTCTATCAGGATTTCAATTTCCCGATTCCCACCACCGATCCCGGCAAACAGGTACTCTCTCCGCAGGCGGGCCTGATTGGCGAGTACACCGGATTGTCGGTACGGCAAAATCAGGTACAGGTGATCTGGACCGACACTCGTAATGGCAATCAGGATTGCTACACGGCGCGCCTGACTGTTGGTTTGGGAGCGCCCAACTATATCGCGCCGGAAGACGCGCTGATTACCAACGACAATCAACCCACTTTCTCCTGGACCAAGTCAGGACCCGATGCCGCCGACCTGGCTCCCTTTACCGGTACACTCGTTAAGCCGCTGCTGTACACGCTTCAGATTGACGATGATCCCGCCTTCGGGTCGGTTGACTATGAGGCTTCCGGATTGACGGGTACGTCACACCAGTTTGGCTCGCCAATCTCTGATGGCGATTGGTACTGGCGTGTGTTCGGCGTAAATACTGATGGCGATACCACGAATCTGTCAGAGCCAAGTCGTTTCTTGACGATTGACACGCAAGCTCCGGCAATTCCGACATTGATATTCCCCGCTGCCGAAGATACGGTTGCTTACGATGCGCCCATGTTCCAGTGGGGCGCGGTGACCGCCAAAATGGCTACCCCTGTGAGCTATCATCTGCAGGTCGCACAGGATGCAGGATTCACCACGCTTGCAATCGATAGCGCCGGGTTGACCGGCACCAGCTTCGCAGCTGCGCCACTGGCATCCGCCAGCGATTTTTATTTCCGTGTGGAAGCGACAGATGCGGCCCTGAACAGCTCCGGATTTTCCGCAGCTAATCATTTCTTCACTACAGCTGCTTTCATTTGTGGAGATGCTGATGGTAGCGGGGCGGTGAGTGTTGCCGACGCTGTGTACTTAATCAACTATATCTTTGGTGGAGGTCCGGCGCCTGTCCCGCTGGCGGCCGGCGATCCCGATTGCAGCGGCGGCATCAGCATCGGCGACGCCGTTTACATCATACAGTTCATCTTTGGTGGTGGCCCCGTACCATGTGCCTCGTGCATGTAGAAGCGAGCTTATAGCTGGTTGCTTGACTTGCGGTAGGTAGTATCAGGCTCTTAACAGCCGCAAACTGTTGAAAATAACGGCCAGCGAAGCACCCATGTCGGCTACGACGGCCATCCAGATATTGGCGTAACCGACAGCCGCCAGGATCAGAAAGAGGGCTTTGAGTGCAAGGGCAAAGGCAATGTTCGCTCTGATCATTGCCAGGCTGCGTCTGCCCAGCTTGAACAGGCGCGGCAACTCTGCAATGCTGTCTCCAAAGAGCACGATATCGGAATGACGCGCCGGGATGTCACTACCGAAGCGACCGATTGAGATCGACAGATCTGACCCTGACAAAGCCACGACATCATTGATCCCATCCCCGATCATTGCCACGCTGTCGCCCAGCTCACTGATGACCCCGAATTTGTCCTCCGGAAGCTGCTCACCATACGCGAAATCGAGTTTCAAGCCTTCGCCCAGCTTCTCAACGTTGTCTCTGCGATCCCCGGAAATGACACCGATAGGGGACATCTTCAACTTTCGGAGTTTTGCAATCGTCTCGCCTGCCTCCGGGCGAATCTCGTCGGCAAAACTAAACGTGGCTTCCAGCTGCTTGTTTCTGGTCAAGAATGCAACCGCTCCTGTAGTGTCGAGAATCTTGCTTCGATCGGAGAGAATCTCTACCCCGCCAAATTCATAGTTGCTGCCGTTGACTTTTCCGGCAACGCCAACCCCGGGAATTGCTTTGTGGCCAGTGATCGGAGTTGGCATCACGTTCTCGCGCCTGGCAGCTTCACTTACTGCGGCCGCAATCGGGTGATTCGAAACACTTTCTAAGCCCGCCGCCACTGCAAGAGCTTCCGTCCGCTCTTGCTGATTGTGTAACTTAATCTCTGAGAGCTGCATCCTGCCGGTAGTGAGTGTACCGGTCTTGTCGAAGGCGACCTTGCGAGCACGAGACAGGCGCTCAAGGACATCGCCTCCCTTCACAATTGCTTTCAGTCGTGACGCCGCCGCCAACGCCGTCGTAACGGCAACCGGCGTCGCGATTACCAGGGCGCAGGGACAGGAGATGACCAGAAACACCAGTGCCTTATAAAACCACTCTGCGAAACCGGCGCCGAAAGCCAGGGGTGGGACCACGGCGAGCAACGCCGCCAGTGAAACCACCACCGGCGTATAAACTTTGGCAAATCGATCCACCGTCCGTTCCACATTCGCCTTGCGGGCGGAGGCATCCTCTACCAGCTTCATAATCTGCCCAATCCGCGATTCTGAGACGGGGGAAGTAACCTTGATTTCCAGGTAGCCATCCTGATTGAGCGCACCGGCGTAGACATCGTCACCGGCCGCAACGCTAACCGGTTGGGTTTCTCCTGTTAACGAGGACATATCAAGAAACGAGGTGCCAGTCGCGATCTTGCCGTCAACGGGGATCCGCATCCCCTCCTTCACCACCGCGGTATCTCCAATGCGCAAACTTTCCGGTGAGACTTCGAGAGTCTTCCCCTCCTTCTTAAGCAGAGCGACGTTGCTGGTAAATTCCTGCAAGTCGGTCAGGTTGCGGGAAAGTTTCCAGAGCGAAAATGATTCAAGCAGATTGGCGAGGTCGAAGAGGATCACGACCGCTAGTGCTTCGTGCAGATCCCCAATCGCGATTGCGCCGGCGATGGCGATCGCCATAAGTGCATTCATGTCCAGGCGCAGATTTCGCAGCGACGCAAACGCGCGGCGCACAATATCCCAACCACCTGCGGCAATGGCAAAATAGATGAGGATGTCACCCGCCTGATGCGATCCGACCCCGAATTTGACTAACAGGCCGGTGACAGTGAGCCCAATCGCGATCACAACTGACCACAGCAATGAGCGTGAAAATGGCAGGGCGCGCCGTGATTCTGCGTTGTCTTCGACGAAGCGAAAATGCCCCAACCGTTCGATTTCCGCGCGTAGTTTCTCGTCGGAAGTTGCCGCACTGTCAAAGCTGTAGGTAACTTTGCAGTTGAGCAAATCGACACGCGCTTCGTTGATGCCGGTCAGCTTCCTGATCTCAGCCTCAGCAGTCTTGGCGCAGTTGGGGCAGTCAACTCGCGTGGTTTTGGCTTCCACTTTGGCGGTCGGCAAGGCGTGACTCCTATTCCTCGACGTGTTCCAGTCCCTGGTCGATAAGAGACTGGACATGCTCATCGTCAAGGGAGTAGAACGCCATCTTGCCATCGCGGCGGTATTTTACCAGCCGCTGTGTGCGCAGGATTCGTAATTGATGAGATACTGCCGAATCGGAAACTCCAAGTATGGCCGCAAGATCGCAAACGCATAACTCGGCCTGTGCCAGGAACATACAGATCCTGAGCCGGGTCGGGTCAGCCAGCACCCGGAATATCTCCGCCAGCGCCGACATCGTGCGCGGATTCTTCTGTTGAGCCAGCAGGGAGTCGACCTTCTTCTGATCGCTAAATCTCACCTGGCAAACATCTGATTCTTTCATCATAAACACCTGAGCAATCGTTCATATGTTATACGATATCGGCGATTTGTCAAGCAGGATTCAACGGGGCCAATTTCAATCTGAGCAGAGCGAACTTCCCGAGACTCTTGACAATCTGTGAATATCACGTAATTTCTTGGTAAATAAACCGGTTACGGCCGATATCTGATGAACTAAATCTACTACCGAGTCGTATAACTACTGAAATCATGAAGAATATACTTTTCGTATCCATATTATTGCTGCCAAACCTGCTGTTAGCGGCGACGTCGACGGCCGATATTGATAGTAAAATCAAGATAAATACGGTATCGGTAGCTCGACTCAAATATCCGGGTGGCGGAGACTGGTACTGGGGTTCATCGTCAATTCCCAACCTGGTCGATTTCATTGCCAAGAACACCACAATCCCGGTCAATCCCGATGAAGTGAGAGTGGAGCTGTCTGATCCGCAGTTGTTCAACTACCCATTCTTGTTTATGACCGGTCACGGCAACATCAACCTGCGTGCGGACGATGTCGAACACTTGCGAGCTTACCTTGAAGCAGGTGGATTTCTGCTGGCAAATGATTCTTATGGCTTACGAAAGGCATTTATGCGTGAGATGAAGAAGGTGTTTCCCGATCAGGAACCGAAGAAGCTGCCTTTCTCATACGGGATTTTCCATTGTTACTATGACTTCCCCAACGGTCTGCCGAAGATTCACAAGCATGACGGCAAGCCGCCGCAGGCATTCGGCTGGTTCATCGGCGATCGCCTGGTGGTTGTATTTGACTGGGAGTCGGATATCGGTGACGGCTGGGAAGATCCGCAGGTGCACCATGATCCCCAGGCCAAGCGTCTGGAAGCATTGAAGATGGGAACAAACGTACTCGTGTGGGCATTACTACACTAGGGTACTTCAGCTAAGATACTGCAGCAGGGTACTGCAATAACGTATTTGCAACGCCGATAGAGAACATTCAAATAGATTCGAGTAGACCTGAGAATAGATTTCGAAAGGTAAAGGCCAGAGATGAATACCGGTGCAACTCTGAAATCGCTGACGAGACGGCTGACGAGCCTCAAACGCTATATACTTCTTAGCAATCTGGGTCGCGGGATCGCGATCATAATTGCTTCGCTGCTGGCCTTGTTCTTCGTTGCCTTTCTTCTCAACAGCGCCTTCTTCCTGACCTCGACTGCGCGCCTGATCTATATTGCAGTCAGCGCAGTCATCGTTCTTGGTCTGGCTGGCTATTACATCATTTGGCGATTCGTCAGACAGCCTTCCGCCGATAATCTGGCGTTACGAGTGGAGGCAACCTATCCCGAGTTACAGGACAGGTTGATTGCTTCTCTTCAGTTGGAGCGAAATCTGCTCAGGAATCGCGAAGGCTACTCCACTGACATGATCGAGGCTGTTATGCGCCAGTCGAGCGACCTGTGCGAGAGCTATAACTTCAAAAAGTCGGTCAATCACGGTCCCCTGTGGAAAGCTCTCCGGTTTCTCGGTCTGTCGGCGGCGATTGTGGTACTCATGGCATTCATCTTTCCCGGGTCATTCAACGAGTCGCTTTATCTGTTCGGGCACCCGACAGTAGAGATTGAAAGGCATCTGAGTTATGCTCTTGATGTCCTCCCCAAGGACAGCGAAATCGCCAAGTATGAACCGATAACCATTCAGGCGGTCTTGCATGGCCGCAACCTGCCCACGGACGCGGTACTGCACTGGCGTTACCAGGACGGACCGGTACTCTCGGAAAATCTCAAGCGCGAAAGCAGCTTCAAGTCCTCCGGATTGGCTGGAGATTTGGGTGCAGTGGATTCGGTCAGTATGAAGTATGATTTTCGCGAGGTGCGCCGCTCATTCCAGTACTGGGTTTCAGCCGGCGAAATTCAATCAGACAAATATCAAATCAACGCGGTCGACAAACCGCGCATTATCGGCATCAAGCTGACCTACAACTATCCCAAGTATACCGGCCTGCAACCGCTGGTCGTGGATGAAAACGACGGCAACATCTCGGCGATAAAAGGCACACGTGTCAAAATCGAAGCGGCCGTAAACAAGCAGATCGAATCGGCCAAGCTGGTTTTTGCCAACAAGGGAACGCAGGACCTTGAGATCAGGCAAAACCGCCTCCTGGGCGAGGTCAAGGTGCTCAAGGATGATACCTATCATATCGAGGTACAAGACGCCATCGGCAACGAGAATCCCAATCCGATCGAGTACACCATTGGCTCGATAGCCGACCTTTATCCCGAAGCAGACCTCTACTATCCCGGCGCTCCGGTCGAACTGGGCGACGATATGCGAATCAACATGGCGGTGAAGCTGTTTGACGATTTCGGCTTTTCCAAGTTGAACCTGGTCTATCGCGTTTATTCACCCTATGGGGACAAATTCGAGCGTAAGATTCCGGTCAGCTTTGACAAGAAGGCCGGTCGCAGTATCGAAGTGCGCTATGCCTGGGATCTCTCCAATATCGGCTTAGAACCGGGCGGTATGGTGGAGTACTTTTTCGAAGTCTATGACAACGACGATGTCTCCGGGCCCAAGCGTGGTGTGTCACAGATTCTCCGGGCTAAATTCCCATCACTGGATGAGCAATTCTCCTACCTCGAAGATGAGGGCAAATCTCAGGTCAGCGATCTCGAACAGCTGCGTCGCAAGCAGGAAGAACTCCTGGCAAAGACGCAGAAGCTCAAGGAGCAGATACTGAACAACTCGAAGGTAGATTACGATAAGTCGCAGGAGATGAAGCAGGCGATGGAGGCGCAGCAGCAATTGATGGATCAGATGAAGGATGTCTCCGACAAGATGGCGAAGATGCAGGAGCAGATGCGCCAGAAAGATCTCACCTCCCTGGAAGTTCTGCAGAAATTGCAGGAAATTAAGAAGCTGTTCGACGAAGTCGCGACAGACAAAATGAAACAGGCAATGAAGCAACTTCAGGATGCATTAAAGAACATGTCTCCGGAAGAGATGCAGAAGGCCGCCGAAAAGATGCAACTGTCACAGGAAGAGTTGCTGAAGAAACTGGAGCGTACGCTCTCTCTGCTGAAGTTCATGCAGGCGCAGCAGAAGATGGAAACGATGATGCGCAAGCTGGCTGACCTGATTCAGAAGCAGGAATCAGTAAACAAGCAAACCGGAGACTCACCCAAAGAGAAGCTTTCGGACCTCTCACCGCAGGAGCAGCGCAATGAGAAGAGTTTTGAGGATTTGCAGAAGGACGCCGACGAGCTGAAGGATTTGCTCAAGGAAATCGGTATGCAGAACAATGAGGCCGCCCAGGAGTTTATGAAGGCCACCAAACAATCGCAGGCCGGCCAGAAGATGCAGAAGATGACTCAGCAGCTTTCACAACAACAGCAGCAGAAGGCGCAGAAGTCGGGGGAGATGGCGCTCAACGATCTTAAGGCGATGCAGCAAATGATGCAGCAGCAGAAGGAAAACTTCAGCGGCAACATGAACAAGATGTCGGCAGAGAAAATGCGCAAAGCCGCGGATGAAGTGCTCTATGTCTCTGAAAAGCAGGAGGATATCTACGATGCCTCCGAGCAGATGCAGTCTGACTCTCCGCAACTGCAGCAGGTCGCGGCCGACCAGCAGGCGATTCAGAAGACGATGGACGCGCTGCAGGCACGACTCGACGAGATCAGTAAGGAATCCCCATTCTTCAAGAGCCAGGTGAACGAGCTGATGCAGGAAGCACGTACTTACATGGACCAGTCGACCGATGCACTCATGCGCCGCAGTAGCCTGCAGGCGCAGCGTTCACAAAAGGACGCCATGTTCTCGCTCAATCAGGCCGCCAATCAGATAATGCAGTCGATGCAATCGCAGAAGATGTGCAACAAGGGTAGTTGCCAGAACGAGAATCTGTTTCAGCAGATGAACAAGCTGCAGAAACAGCAGCAGCAGTTGAATACCAAAACTCAGTCAATGTGCAACAATCCCGGGCAGGGTCATCCGAAGCAGGGTGACCTGGGCAGACTGGCTGCCCAGCAGGATGCCATCCGGAAGAGCATGGCACAACTCCAGCGAGAGCAGGGCAGTCGCTCTGAGATTCTCGGCCGGCTTGACAAACTCGGAGATGAGATGAAGAAAGTGGTCGAAGATCTGGAATCCGGCAACGTCGGCGACGAGACCTACAAGCGCCAGTACAAGATTTACTCTCGCATGCTCGATTTTCAGAAGTCGCTGGAGCGCCAGGATTACTCCGAGGAGCGTCGCGCGCAAACAGCCCAGGATATATTCCAGGATTCGCCACCGCCGTTGCAATTCAAGCCGGGTACGCGGCAGAACTACCAGGATCGACTGCAGAAGTATATGAACGAAGGCTACCCTGTCGAATACGAAGAGCTGATTAAAGAATACTTCCGCTCGGTCAATAATGGTAACCAGCCTCAGGCTAACCAAAACGGTAATAAAGCAGCCGATCAGCCTTCAGAATGATTAAGCCACGCATCTTCTTCGGTCTTGACGGCAGGGCGGCGCTATTGCCGGTGTTTTTCACCATACTGATATTGCTCACTCTGGCTTTCGCCGCACCTCTGCGCGCACAAACGCAAGATGAACTTGGAAGGCTCTCGACAGCCGAGGCACTCACGTACTCGGGGCAATGCCAGGATGCAGTGAAGTTGCTGCGACCGCTCTACGATCGTTACCCCACTAATCACCGTATCGTTACCAGCCTCAAGAATGCCTACATCTGTGCGAAGGAAGCCGATTCGGCAGTGGCAATTCTCGAACGCGAAATCGGCGCTGCTGTCATACCTCAACTGCGTCAGGATATCAACCTGGAAATTGCGGGAATCAAGCTGCGGCAGGGAAACAAGGATGACGCCGAACAGTACCTGGATGAGGCGCTGCAAATCGCACCGGAAGATATGCAAACCTATGAGAAGGTTGCCAACGCCTATATGAGCGGCGGCTACTATGCCGATGCCGTGAAGTTCCTCAAGCAGGAACGTGAAAAACGCAAGGATCCTTATCTCTTTAACCGTAAACTGGCGCAGCTTTACGAGATCATGAGAAACTACGGAGATGCTGCAAGCGAGTACTTTCAGCTGGCATTGATCGACTCCTCCCAGGCGCGAATGGTTGAAGGACGAATTAATCACCTGATCAAACTCGATGCCGATGAGGAATTCGATACGGGGCTTGGCACCTCGCTTTCCAACATCGTAGCAAAGTACCCGTCGGAGCTACTGGCACAAAGTGTATACGGCTCGTACCTCGTCGCCCAGGGTGACCTCGAACAGGCCTATGCCCGCTTTCTTACCATAGATTCGCTTGCCTCCGGAAATGGTGCGGAGTTGCTTCGTTTCGCCGAGATGGCTCGCGACAACGGCAACCACGATTTGGTTGAGCGTGCCTGCACACGAATCGAGGCGATTCCGAACTCGCCTTACATCACTCAGGCACACATTATCCTGGCGGAGTCCCACTTCAAAGAGCATCGCTATGCCCAGGCAGCAGAGATTTACCGAACTATCGTGAATACTTCTCCCGACAAACGGATGATAGCGCAAGGGCTTTACGCACTCGCCAGAACGCAGTACGAGGGGTTACGCGAGCCTGACAGCGCCATTGTCACGCTGCGCACGCTCAGACAACGATTCGGCGACATGCCTGTCGCCAATCAGGGACTGATAATGATGGCTGACTGTTTGCTGGCGGAAAAGCAGCCGCAGGCCGCCGATTCCATGTACAGCTCGATCGATATGAAGCGCCTTCCGGCCGAATCGCAGGAGGAGCTTCTCTTCAAAGAAGCTGAACTGCAGTTCTATCTGGGCAACTATCAGGATGCCAAGACCGCTTATTCCAACCTGATGAATGCCTTTCCGAAGAGCGTCTACGTCAACGATGCCCTTCGGCGCATTATGCTGATAACCGAGCATGAAGGAATGGATCAGGCGATTCTCCGTCTTTATTCTGATGCGTTGCTGGATATCCGTCAGTTTGATGTTGATTCTGCACTCCAGAAACTCAGCGATTTGAAAGAGAAGGGCACCCCGATGCTGGTGGAACTGGCACATCTGGAAGCAGGCAAGCTGCAACAACAGCTCCAACAGTATGATGCCGCGCTCGCTGAGTACAGCGCTCTGGTTGAGGCTGACTCTACCAGCTTCTATGCGCCAATTGCGATGGAGCTGAAGGGCGATATATACGCTAATCAGATCAAGGATTGTGCGAAGGCGAAGGAGGTATACGAGAAGGTTCTTCTTGATCACCCGGATGCCTTGAATGCTGACGAAGTGCGGAGGAAACTAAACCACGTGGAACGTTTTCTCTGCACCGCTGCGGAAGACACAAAGTCATGAGTCAAAACGGGCGCCTCGGGGCACGCGTCACGTCAATGCCAAGGTCCGGAAACGGTTTGCTGTTAGCGCCTGCCGCTACACTCCCGATTTCAACTTCTTCTTTTCGGCGTAAAGTTCTTTCTCCAGCTCATCGATGCGCACCAGATAATTCTCGATACGCCTGTTTTTCATTTTAGTTGTGGTTCGCACCAACAGACCAAGCGACAGCAACATGAACATAACCGCATTGATTTGGCGAAAGATATTTCCATAGTTGAACAGCGAATCAAGAAATGCCGCCACGCCGAGCACGAAAAGAATCGCACACCAAGTAAGCATATCTACCCTCTCGTAAATGAATTGTTTACAACATCGAATTCTGTATATTAATCGGCTGAAATTAGGGGACAATTGAGCAGGCGATAACTGACAACCTTAGTCTGGCAGGAAGATGTTTCAGAAGAGGACAGTTGACTATCCGCTCTACGGATTTGCGGCCGCAACATTTGTGATCTCAGTGATCGTCTATCTGATGACGGTCCAGCGCACCTTGTCGCTCTGGGATTGCGGCGAGTATATTACCTGCTCATACACACTGGGAATTGCACACCCGCCCGGGAACCCGCTCTTTCTGTTGATTGGCAGGATCTTCTCTATTATTCCCATTTTCACCGATATTTCCCACAGGGTAAACCTGGTGTCGGTGCTCAGTGGAGCCGCCGCGGCTGCGCTTGGGTGCGTGGTGCTCTACAAATTGATCTCTTTTCTACCCGGTCATCAGGAAAGCAAGGCGCGCCGCTGGCTGGGGTACTTCTGTTCCCTAACCGGCGGTCTGCTGTTTGCGTTTGGACGCACCAACTGGTCGAACTGTGTTGAAGCCGAAGTCTATGCCGTCGCCATGCTGTTATATTTTGCCCTCATCTGGCTGGCCTTACGCTGGTATGAGGTCAAGGACGAACCGGTTGCGGTTAAGTACTTTACAATGATCTCATATCTGGGGCTGCTGTCGGTTGCCGTTCACATGACTTCGTTTCTGGTGATTCCGGCGATCCTTGGCTTTGCAATTCTGGCAGATAAGAAACTACGCAAAGATTTTCGCTTCTGGATATCAGGTATCGCCCTGTTCAGCATCACTGCCAGAATCGACCTTTTCTTCATACTTGTTGTGGGCTGGTTCCTGATATCGCTCTATTTCTATCTCACCCAGAAACGGCGGGAATGGCTGTTGGCGCTCTGTATCGCAGCCGGTGCAATAGTGGGATTCACGCCGCACGGCTATATTCCGATCCGCGCCGCGGAAAAACCGGCAATCAATCAGAATAATCCTGACTCCTGGCAACGTTTCGCAGCCTATATCGAGCGAAAACAATATGGTCAGGAGTCAATGTTCCAGAAGATGTTCACCCGCCGTGCCAGCTGGGCGCATCAACTCGGCGACTTTCCCCGCATCGGATTCGGCGGCTTCTTGCTGGATCAGTTCGGAATGGGTGGCTTCTGGTTCCTTATCCCCGCGATTCTCGTGGTGCTGGGGCTCTACCGGCTTATCCGATACCGGCCGGTGATAGGTTTGTTCTTTCTCGGGGTCCTTCTGCTCGGCACTATTGTGCTCGTGCTCTATATGAATTTCTCGGATGGCTCGCTGATGGATCCGATTAGTGGACTTAACAAGCTTGAAGTACGCGATCGAGACTATTTCTTTACTCCCGGCTTCATCACTTTTGCGCTCTGCATCGGCCTGGGATTCTATTCGCTGGTGATTTTCATCTATGAAAAGATGAGAAGCAAACTAACGCTCAGTGCGGCAATTGCGTTGGGCGTGCTGACGCTGATCTTGCCGGCGGTAGCGCTCTCGGCTAACTATGAATGGAATGATCGCTCCGAAAATTACCTGCCGTATGATTATGCCTACAACTATCTCGAATCGTGTCCGCCCGATGCAATTCTCTTCACGAACGGCGACAATGATACATTTCCGCTCTGGTGCCTGCAGGAAGTATACAAAGTTCGCAATGACGTCAAGATAGCTAATCTTTCACTTATCCAGACCGATTGGTATCAACTGCAGTTGAAACATCAGATGGGGGTCCCGATCAGTTTCACTGATGGCCAACTCAAGTGGGATAGCCCCTTCAATCCTCGTCCCCTGCAGCCCTACAGCGATCAATTTATGGGAGGCAGGCAGCACGAGCTGGTGGCTTTCAGGGATCAAACCACCGGCAGGGTCGTTGGCGTAGCCGATCAGATGGTTGAGAATATAATCGGGGCAAACAACTGGAAGTATCCGCTGTTGTTCGCCAACGGTGTCCCCCAGGGAGTGCGGTATCCGCTGAGCGATCATACCCGTCAGCGCGGCTGGCTTGCGGAAATCATGCGTGAAAATACACAGAACACGCCGTATGATACTTCTGCTACCAATAACCTCTACCTGAACGTCTATCAGGCCAGGGAGCTGAATAATCCAAAGGCGTTTCGTGACAGAGTCGCCACTACCTTGATAGTGGCAGGGGTCCAGATGGGTGTGGAGTATGCCGACTATCTGGCCTCGGTGGCTGATACCACAACCGCGATAAAAATCATTGATAAGCTCTTGGAGCAGTACCCCGAATTCTGGCAGACTTACACGCGCAAGGCGACTTTCGAGCATTTTGCGCCTGAGCAAACGGATTCATTGGTTACTTCTTATCTGACTTATCTCGATAAGCTGATCAAGCTCAACCCCGACAATATCTTCTACTACCAGTACAAAGCCCTGGCCCTGCAATTCATAGGTCGCTCGGCGGAAGCGATCAATATCTCCGAGAAGGCCTTCGATATGAACCCCGTGGTGCCGATTACCTATCGGACACTCTTGACTCTCTATTTGCAAAACGGCATGCGGCAAAAGGCAGTAGAGATATCGCGGCATTATCTCGAAACCAATCCGACGGACCAGACAGCCCGCGCTGTGGTCTCCGGCCAATTGTAGCGCCCCGCATTTTCATCTGTATAGCGCGCTTCTGTGCTAATCGTCATCTACATAGTAACACTGGTGATGTTCGGCTCGACCTGGATCGCCATCAAAATCGGCCTGGGCAGTCTACCACCCTTTACCAGCGCGGTCTTGCGCTTTATCATCGCCTTTGTCGTGCTCGGCGCGGCCTTTCGTATCTGGCGCTTCCGCTTGCCGGCACGCCCTTCGGCCCGCAAAGATATTTTTCTCGCCGGGCTGTTCATGTATGGTCTCAATTTCGTGTTCATCTATTTCGGTCAGCAACTGATACCCTCGGCGCTTGGTGCCGTGGTCTACTCCACGATGCCCTTCTTTACCGGACTCTTTGCCCACTTCATGACAACCGACGAGCGTTTGACACCCCGCATCATCGCCGGACAGATGATAGGATTCCTCGGAATCATTATTCTCTTCGCAGCTGACCTTGATTTTCACGGCTCGTTTTGGGGAATCCTCTCGCTCCTCCTTGGCTCCGCGTCTTGCTCATGGGCGACGGTCAAGATCAAGCGCGATCTCGATGATATCAGGCCGGAACAGCTTGCCATCATCCAGATTCCGATCGGATTATTACTATTGGTTCCGATAATGCTGGCGACGGAGAGTCCCTTCAGCATTCACCTGGACCTGACCGGTGTCGGCTCGATAACTTATCTGGCGATATTCGGCACCGGAGTCGCCTTTATGGGCTGGTACTACCTCCTGAAAAGGGTTGGCGCGGTTGCGCTCTCGCTGATGACTTTCCTTGAGCCCCTGGTTGCCATGTTGCTGGGTTTCCTGATTCTCGGTGAGATACTCTCCGTCACAGTTTTGGCGGGCGGTGCGCTGATATTGACCGGTGTCCTGATTGCCACTCTCAGACCGAAGCGAGCTTGATCTAATCACTGCAGTCTGCGCGGGTGTACGGATATCGTCCTCAACCGCATCTTGACAAAAGAGTATTAAATCTACATTTAGTAGCAGGTGGTTTCGCGCAGAGATCCCAGGTGACCTTGCTCTGCGGGAGGACGCCTCACCCGCCCCGAAAGGAGAGCATAAGATGCGAACCCTTAAATTACGACACTCAATGTGGATCCCCTTCATGATCGTTGCAGCGATGCTGGTCTTGACGCTTGTTAGCTCGGAAGGGTTGGAAGCTGAACCCAAAGCCGGTGATGCTGCCTTGGGCACTCAGCCGTATGACAAATACGAGACCCCCGAATTCTGTGGATCCGAATGCCATACTGAAATCCATCGCCAGTGGCAGCAGGCAATGATGTCCCAGGCATTCACACATCACTGGGATGAGATCGAGTATTTCAAGCTGGCGGTTCCTCATGCTGAGAAGGACGAGATGGTTGCCGGCGTCAAGGCGGGCTGCAACGGCTGCCACGCGCCATTGGCGTTTCTCGCAGGCGACATTCCCCCGGCCAGACCTGAGCAGGGCAGTCGAGCCAACGAGAGTGTGTCGTGCGAAGTCTGTCACAGCATAACGGGATTTGCCGGCGACGTGCCTCACAACTTCAACTGGATCTCGGAGCCGGGCGACATTAAGTATGGGCCCCGTAGCGGCGTCGAATCACCCGCTCACGAGGTGGCAAGATCAGAATTTCTGGCTACCGCGGAGTTTTGCGGTACTTGCCACAATGAGAAATCGCCGTATGGCGTCTGGGTTAAGTCAACACAGCTTGAGTGGAAAGAGGGCCCTTACGCTACGGCAGGAGTCGTATGCCAGGACTGTCACATGACTTCAGCACCCGGAAAGAGTGCTTCGATGGGAAATGACTACTCGGACGTGCGGCTGCACCTCTTCCATGGCGCTCATGATCCCGGAAAGATTCGCGGTACCATAGAACTGCGGGTTTACTCTGACGTTG
Source organism: uncultured Ignavibacteria bacterium (assembly GCA_964468475.1). GTDB lineage: Bacteria > Zixibacteria > MSB-5A5 > CAIYYT01 > CAIYYT01 > JBECKX01. The sequence goes on from CAYXUL010000025.1 coordinate 24,612, forward strand.
ATGAGGCGAAGAAGGGAGCACCCGTAAAATTCACCGTTGCACTATTCAATCAGAAGGCGGGACACAAGTTTCCGACCGGCTCGGTCGAGGATCGGATTGTCTGGCTGCACCTGGAGGCGACCGACGCTCAGGGGAACGTTTATCATCTTCCGGTCGACAAGAAAGGCTTTGAGGGTGAAGAGTACACCATTGCAGCTGACGAGTTGGCTTACCAGGATATGGGTATTGCGCTCGATGACCCGGAATTCAAGGGAGTTCAGCGTGATGGCGTGCCGGTTGGCGACCGCATTTTCCGCATGCCGTACTTCGATCCCCAGGGCCGGATGACAATGCAGCAGTGGAATACCAAGTCACTGGGTGTCGACTACCGTCTCGGACCGCGGGAGACCAAGCTGGAAACTTATACCTTTAACGTGCCCGAGAACGTCGCTCCCGGAGAGCTGAAAGTCACGGCAACACTCAATTATCAGCGACTGGTTAAACCGGTCGCAGACTTTCTTGATGTGCCGCCGGAAGAGTCAGAGCCAGTTGTCGTCAACACGCAGACGACAGCGGTCAAAGTGTTGCCGTAGACGGCAATTGTCGTAATTGAATTATTGTGATTGAACTTGCGCCGGGTGAACTACCTTAGTTTGCCCGGCACAATTGTCCTCTACCAGCCCTTGCTCTTGCGCAGTTCCAGGATCCGCTTCACGTGCAATTCTCCGTGCTCTGCATAGATCTTCAGCAGTTGCTCAAGAGTGATATTGCCGCTCTCGGGATGTATCGCGCTGCGTTTCCAGGCATTCTCAGGCAACGACTCCAGCAGATTACACCAGCGCTCGTGAAGTCCCTGAATGATGTTCAGCGAGGACGCCAGCGGATAGTGTCTTGCTTCATGCGTTCGCGCCCAGTCATCCTGCTCGTACGTCTTCAGAGTGGGGTTGTCCTCGGTGATTATCAGTTTCATGCGGACAAAGGCATTCATGTGTGAATCCGCCAGGTGGTGCACTAACTGGAGAATGGTCCACTTGCCTCTGCCGTAGGGAGTATTCAACTGGTCATCGTCAAGCCCCTTTACTGAATCGTTGAGTATCCGGGGCAGTTGGCGGATTTTATCGATCCACTCTTTCCGTACTTCGATGTCTGCCTTGTTGACTTTCTTGCTGCCTGCCTGAGTTTTCATCGTCACCTTTCTTTTCTCCTCGAATTTGCCCGGGCTCTTGATTTTCGCGAGATTCTCTTCCTGCGCGTTTTGCTCGCCGCCGCGACCGCCCCTGCGGACCACTTATGAAGCTCGCCTTCATCCTCAAGGACATAATCAGGAACCGAGAAGTATCTCATGGCGTACGAATCGAGGCCGAAGGGATGAAACGGTTCCATGCCTGCTTTGCGGAATTCAGACTCGTTGTGGTTATCCACCTTGAAGTAAAGGATGTCATCATCAATAAGCGCGAAGAAGGTTCCTTCAAAGTACAGTCCTACTCCACCAAACATCTTTCGAGCCGTGACGGTTCCCAACTTCTCCAGTCGTTCCATCACATACTCGAGATAGCCTTCACTAACGGCCATGCAACCTACCCCGGGATTCTGACTTGAGCTGCTATGAATGAACTGCTCTCGATACTCTACTGACGAATGGCGGAGTCAGACATAAAATGGGTTGAAATTAGAAATCAAATCCAAGGTTGAGGTAGATGTTGTCGAGGCTAGCTTCGGCGCGGCCGTATGAGATTGAGAACGGCCCCAGGGGAGTGTCCAGCGATACATCAACACCCCAGGCGTGACGGAGATCTCTGAAGCGGACTTCCTCGAACCTGCCGAAAACTTCACCAAAGTCGTAGCGTCCCGTGACATAGAAACTGAAAATCGGACCAATCCGCATAGCGAGGTTTGTCAGAAAAAACTTATCCCCGACAAGTTGATCCGTTCGGTAACCGTAGAAGCTACGCGAGCCGCCAAGGTAAAACTTGTCATAGACTGGCAACCCGTTTTGCGATAGGCCGATTGCCACTTTGGGATGCAGTGTCACCTTGCGCGCGATTGTAGAATATTGCTCCAGTGACCCCTCGAATTTCCGGAAGACTTCATCACCCCCGAGAATGTCGCTGGCAACCTCGGCCTTGGTCTCCAGCACCGATCCCGTCGTCGGGAAAGTGAAACGATCCTTGGTATCGTAATCAAGGCTCCCGATCAGCGACACCACCCGTCGCTCGGTTGTGTTGTCAGATGCAGGTTGCTTGTAGCGCACTGTCTCCCAGCGGCCGGTCACTTCGAAAAGACCCAGTCGCCACAGTTGCTGGCCAATGCCGATTTTGGTCCCCCAATGTTTGTCGGTGCGACTGCCGATGCGATTGCCGTCGGCATCATACATACCGATCTTATTGTTGGCGTAGTAGGCTTGAATCTTGTAAGTGACAAATGTGCGGAAGATTCTGTCAGCCCGCATCTGCAAAAGGTAGAGTTTGCGCTGTTCGGAGAAACGGGAATACGCCGACAGCTCGTGCCCGGTGCCAAAGAGGTTGCTGTAACCGATCTTCAGGAACGCTTCCGGGTGAAACTCCTCGTGATATCGTGCTCCGAGCCGCGCGTAAGTAAACTTAGCCTCCTTCACGATTATTGTAATCCAGACGCCGCCGTTGCGACCGTCGAGGCGAAGATTGACATTGTCGTACAGTCCCGAGCTGTAGATCTCCTGAACTCCCCGAATTGCCCTCGGTTTGCTATAAACATCTCCCACTTTGAGTGGGAAATAGCTGGTGACCACCCAGTCTCGGGTTCTTTTGGCGCCCTCCACGCTGATACCAACAATCCGACCCTCGTCAATATCTATGGTCAGGGTAGAATCAGCCGCGTCATAGCTCGCTTTGTCAATCTGTACCAAATCGTAGCCACGATCACGATATAGTTCCAGTATAGCGTTGTAGTTCGCCTGCAATTCTGTCAGGTTAGTAACTGGCTCGGTGAAGGCACCTGAGTGCCGCGTGATTTTCGCGGGAGTGAATACCTGAGCGCCAAGAATTCTGGCATGCGCAATTACCGGGAAAGGTTTTACGTTGAGATGCAGTACAGGATCACTACTGCTGGTCACATTGTATTCAAGAGAAATGAACTTACCGGATTCAAACAATCGGTGTATCTGGTCTCCCAGTTGAGTCCGGTCTACGTCGACATCAACAACTTTCGACGTTACCGAATCAATTAAGGCGCTGAAATCTGCCGGCCCAGCTCCGCCGACGAAGCTCAAATCGACTTTGCTCACCCTGAATTCACTTGTAGCCCGCCGCAATGACTGCAATTTTGCCAGGAGCGAATCGGCATTGGCCATGGTCGTTTCGTAGCCGACACGGAAAGCCAGATTATAATCACGGAAATCTGTGGCCTTGACGTTGGGCAGTGGTGGGGTGATTACAAAGTCAGCCTCTTTAAGCAGTTTCGCCTTTGTCGCTGCTGAGAGAATCGTTGTTGTCTGATTAGCGACATCGACCGGATCACTGATCTCGCTGGCCGGGAGCAGGTCGGAAGTAGTATTGACTGCGATCACGAAGTCGGCCCCCAATTCTTTCGCCGTGCGAGTCGGAATCGGCTCGAGCAGACCGCCATCCATTAGCAACTGGCCGTTGCGCTCCAGTGGCGTAAAAGCCAGCGGAACTCCCATGGTAGCGCGAATGGCCTCCACCAGCGAACCTCGTGTGAACACCACGCGATGTCCGGTTACCAGGTCGGTGGCGACGATTGCAAGCCTGCGCTGCAGGTTGGCGAAATCACCGTGTGAGAAATAGCCGGAAGTTTGGGTCAAATCACTCAGCAAATTTACCAGCTTCTGTCCCGTGCTGATAGCCGTTGGAATCTGCGGGTAAAAGCCTTCAAAACGCACCGACAGCAATGCGCCCTCGGTTTCCGCCCTGCGGGTAAACAACTGTGTGCCCCGCCGCGGCTTGTTTGAGAAGAAGCTTGACCAGTCGACGCTATTGGCAATATGCCTGATCTCATCAGGCGAGATTCCCGCAGCATACAACCCGCCAATGATACCGCCCATGCTCGTGCCCGCGACGACATCGACGTGGATGCCAAGCTCTTCCAGGGCTTTCAGTACTCCCACGTGAGCGAAACCGCGAGCGCCTCCACCCGAGAGCGCCACACCCACCTGGAAAGGATCATGGGTTCGCGATACTTCGCGGTCAATCGCTTGCGGCGTCATATCGTTGGTATCGAGTTGAAATTGCCCGCTAATCTGCTGTGCACAAACGCTTACGCAAAAGGCCGGCAGCATCAGCATGGCAAAACAGAGCATGGCTTGCTTCATAAAGTTCATTGCGGCTCTAAGTTATACCTTCGCGGGAGCTCAGGGCAAGAGCAAATCGTTTGACGATCTCGGTAAAGCGAGCTATCATCCCTGAGATGAAGCGACTTTCACTTGCGCAGGAAAAGTTAATCCGCCAGCTGCACTCGCGGCAGGGTCGGAAAAAACATCGCTATCTTCTGGTTGAAGGAATGCGCAGCATCAGAACGATGCTAGCTGCGGGAGTCCATCCGGATCTGATCGTCGTCTCACCACAAGATCTTACTCAGCCGGGGCGCCGGTTCGTGGAGGAATTGGCCAATGGCGATGCTCCGGTCGCCGAGTGCGAGGTGAGGCGATTCCATCGTCTCTCCGAATCAATTGAAACTCAAGGCCTTATGGCTATTGCTCCGGAATCGCAGCTCCCTGACGCAACCTTGAAATGGGCTGAAGCACGGTTGTCGGTATATCTCGACGGTGTCAGCGATCCCGGAAACGTCGGCGCGATTTTGCGGACTGCCGCGGCGTGCGGAGCAAGCATCGTTTGTCTCTCCTCGAGCTGCGCAGATATTCTCAATCCGAAGGTCATCCGCGCGGCTGCAGGCGCGATTTTTATACAACCGGTGCAGAGATTCCGGAAGATGGAAACTTTCCTTAGTCAATTACAGTCAAATAATATAGCTTTGATCGGCAGCGACGCACATTCGGGCGACCGGATAGAGGATATCGTCGTTCAGGATCGCAAAGTGTGCGTGGTTTTCGGCTCGGAAGCTGACGGGCTAACGTCCGAGGTTCGAGAACAGTGCGCTGAGTTATTCCAGATAGGCAGTGCACCGGAAGTGGAGTCGTTCAATGTTGCCGCAGCGGCGGCAATCGTACTCTACGACTTTTCACGCCGGATGAAGCTGATTTGACGGTGAAACAATCGCAACAAGCAGGATGATATTCAGGTGAATTTTCGACCCACTACAGCAGATATTAGAGCCGGGGTGGTGCTGTTGGCCCTGATACTTCTGGCCTCAGCGGAGGCAGGCGTGGGACAGGGAATTGTGAAGCATGGTTCCCAAAGCTTTTTGTCGGAGGAAGTTGTTAAGAAAGTAGATCTCAGTGACATCGACAATCTCTCGATTAGCGCATCCTCTTATCTCTTTGGCAATCTCACTGTCCACGTCGGCGATGTACAGCAAACCGAAATTCACTATCGCAAGAAGTTCAAGGCAGATACTCAGGAGCAGGCTAAATCATTCGATGATTACATTCAATTGAAGTTTGAACAGCTGGAAAACGAATTCGTAATTTCTGCAGAAACGCAGTCAGCTCCTCCCTGGAGTGGGACCAACTACTCGGCGTCGCTTGATATCGATGTGACCACGCCGCGCTACGAGCGACTGAAAATCTTCGTACGCACATCATCTTATGATATTCGTGTAGATGGGGAATATGCTGTGGTCGATATCTCCAGCGCCTTTGGTGATGTTTCTGTCAGCGGTATACGCAATAAGATCAACATCAACTGCGAGAACGCCGCCGTTCTGGTAAGGAATTGTACGGGCCCGACGCGCGTGACAACCGCCAACCGCCCGATTCAACTCGAATCAGTTGACAGTCAGCTCGGTACCATCCGCCTCCGCAACGACAACGGCAGAATCAAGCTGATCAATGTAAGGGGAGAGATCGACGCTCGCACCGAATATGCCGAAATTGATGCTGAAGGTATCAGCTTTGAGCCGGGAAGATCGATCCTTAGCACCGCCAATTCGCCCCTCACTGTCTCGACCGATGAGTTGAGCGGAGATCTGTTACTCCGCAACGAGAATGCTCACAGCACCCTGATCCTTCCGGAGAATGTCTCCGCGTCGCTCTCGCTGCAAGTAGATGAAAGTGGGCGTATTTACACGAAGGACTTGCCAATCAAAGTTGAAAGCGTTACCCGTAAACAACTGCGGGGTGGAATTGGTTCGATGCAAAACTCGATCAGTGTCGAGATGACCGGGGTTGGGACGATCGAGTTGAAAGGCCATAAGAGTAACGATAAGCCGAAGGCAGATATTTAGAAGGCTTGGCCGCTGCCTCGCATAGCGATAACCAAGGACTGGCGGATGGTCACCCGGACAATCAGCGGATGATCCTCTAATAATGAATTGCACTTAAGTCTCATGACACGCCCCCTCACGAAGTCATTATTCCAACTCAGGCTGATAGTATTAGCAACCCTCCTTCTGGGACTGTTTGCCGCCGGCGCTTTCGCCGATGAAATCCCGTTGAGCCTGAGCCTGTCGCTGAACGACATCCCCTTCGCCGGCATCACTGGTTCAGACGCTGTCTTTCGTAATCCCGCGGCACTCTACCTCAATCAGGAACTCGAGATTCGGGGATATCATTCCTTTGCCGACGGCAGCTTCTCCGGCGATAACGCTGTTACTGCTTCAGCCGGCCGCATCGGCTTTGGTTACCAGAGGATTGGCTTGCACGTGCCCAACGCGGTATCGCGCTACGATTTCGTAGTTTCTTCACGCCTGATGAAGAACATTTACGGGGGTGCCTCATACACTTATTACAAGACTGACTGGAAGGCAATAGACAAGGCGCACTCCTGGAATGCCTCCGTGCTCTATCACATGAGCCACTACGGTGCCCTGTCTCTGCGTGCTACGAATCTCAACAAGCATGATTTCTACGGAAAGAACACAGCAGTAGGGTACAGCGCCTCGATCGCGGTTCGGCCACTGGATGAGTGGCTGACCATTGGCGGTGATTACTCCATGTACACCGGGCAACGGCTGCACGACGGTACCTGGCGACTTTCTGCTTTCGGCAAGATCAAGGAGGGTCTGCGGGGTTATGCCGGTATTGACAACCTCGGTAACTTCGGTTTCGGCCTCGAGCTTCATTTCGGCAAATCTTTCGCGGGGGGAGAAAGTTTCTACGACAACAACGCCGATTACAGCAAAAGCACGATCTACGCCGGTTACTCGATTGCCTCCCGCGATCAGATCATACCAAAAGGCTACCGCGTGCTGCATGTTGACATCTCCGGCACAATTCCGGAACAGCGCACGAAGACGTTCCTGCTGAGGCGATCACCAGAGACGGTGTATGAGCTCTTGCGACGTCTGGAGATCGCGCTTCACGATCCCGAAATCAAAGGTGTGCTTCTCACCGTGAACAACCCGCAGATCGGCTGGGGGCGATTGAGCGATTTCCGCGAAGCGATTGCCAAATTTCGCGCACAGGGCAAGAAGGTGGTGGCGTATCTCGGTTCATTCTCCGGCAACGGCGCCTATTACCTCGCTTCAGCTGCAGATGAAATCTATATGCTGCCCGTGGATGCTCTCAATCTGGATGGTTTGCGCGCGGAGGTCACATTTTATGGCGGCACACTCGAGAAACTTGGAATCGATCCGGAAATCGAAAAATCGGGGCCATACAAAACCTACCCGAATATCTTTACCGATACCACCTTCACCACGGAACATCGGGAGGATGTTAATCGGGTTCTGGACGATCTCTACGACGAATTTGTCGCTAAGATTGCCGATGGCCGCGGCATGGATGAAGCGCACGTCAGAGAACTGGTCGATGAAGGCCCCTTTACCTCCGCGCAGGCAGAGAGTCTTAAGCTGGTGGATGGCCGTTTCTATCCGCGCGAATGGGATAAGAAAGTCTCTGACCTCTATGGCGGAGACTATGGTATTGAGTCGTTGCTGTCCTACCATGACGATCCGCCGTACCGGGAGCGATTCGGAGAACCGCCCGAAATCGCCATTGTCACAATTGCCGGCGGGATTACACGCGGGGATTCCGGCAGCGACTTCCTCAACGGTCGCACCGCGGGCGCATCAACGATCGCCGGGACCATCCGCAAAGCACGCAAGGATCCCGAAGTGAAAGCAATTGTCCTGCGCATGAATACCCCTGGAGGTGATGCCATCGCAGGCGATGTCATCTGGTCTGAAGTTATCGAGGCGCGTAAGGAAAAACCGGTGATAGTCTCAATGTCAGACGTCTGCGCTTCCGGCGGCTACTACATCTCTGCGGCGGCAAACCAGATCATGCTGCAGCCTACTTCGATTACCGGCTCAATCGGAGTCTTTGGCGGCAAAGCTGATCTTACCGGGTTCTATCACAAACTCGGAATGAACACCGAGGTGATCCAACGGGGCAAGCACGCCAATATCATGTCGTGGCATCAGCCATTCAGCACCGAGGAACGCAATATTCTGCGTCGTGGAATCAATGACATGTACCAGAGATTCGTCACCGTAGTCTCGAACGGGCGCGACCTGCCGCGCGATTCGGTATACAGTATTGCCGGCGGCCGCACCTGGATGGGTAAGAGTGCGGTCGGTGTCGGCCTGGCGGATTCTTACGGCAGCGTTCTCGATGCTGTCGATCTCGCGCGAAAGCAAGCGGGCGTTGGAGACGACTATCGGGTGATCGAAATCCCGGAACGTATCGTATTCCCGCAGCTATTCAACTTTCCCTTTCCCGGCTTGAAGGTACTGGCTGCCGGAAACGATGTCGCTTCATTGACGAGCAGCCTGAAGAATCTCGTCGAGCCACTGACCGGTCTCAAGCTCTGGACCCGTACACCGTACGATATAGAGATTCGCTGAACTAAATTCCCAACGAACATATCTTTCTGGAATAGTTTGTCTTTATTTCGGGCGCGAAATGTAGTAACATCTGCCCGAAGACATCGGTATAGTAACGTCAGAAAGCTCGTACTAAGAAAAGTGAATATTCGGAGCAGATACTTGAATTCTCAGGAGGTGTAATGAAGAGTATCATGACTTTTGTCGCGATTCTTCTCCTGCTCTCAGCGTCGCTGTTTGCGACGGAAAAGTGGCCGGTGAAGAAGCATGTCTACGACAACGGCATGCGCCTGCTGGTGCTGGAGGACCATTCCACGCCGTCAATCAACATGCAAATCTGGTATCATGTCGGTTCCAAGAACGAGCGCCCGGGTATCACCGGAGTTTCACATTTGTTTGAGCACATGATGTTTATGGGCACCGACACTCTCGGGCCGGAACAGTTCTCCCGCATAATTCAGAGACGGGGTGGTGTCTCGAACGCATACACGACTTCCGACATGACAGTCTACCATGAGGATATCGGTAAGGATGACCTGGGGATGGCTGCTTCGCTGGAAGCTGACCGGATGCAGAACCTCAAGATCAGCCCGGAGAATCTCGCCTCGGAACGACAGGTGGTTCTGGAAGAGCGCGGCTGGCGTTACGAGAATAGTCCCTTCGGCGACGTTCTGCTGCAACTCAACGCCAATCTCTATCTGGCATATCCATACCAGTGGCTGCCGATCGGCTGGCGCAAGGATATCGAGGATATCACCGTCGAGGACTGCCAGAAGTATTTCGACACCTACTACAATCCCGGCAATGCCGTGATGGTAATTGCGGGTGACGTTGATTTCGACGACGTCGTCAAGACGATCGACAAGTATTTCGGTAAGATTCCGGGTAATTCCGATGTGCCGCGGCCGATCTGGGATGAACCGGAACAGAAGGGTGAACGCCGTATTGATTTTCACAAAGTCTCGCAGCTGCCGATCTTTGTCGCGGGTTATCACGCCCCCGCTGCGGGGTCGCCGGACAGCTATCCTTTGCAGGTCCTGGCACGCATTCTCTCCGGCGGCGAATCGAGCCGCGCCTATCAGCGCTTGGTTTACAACGAACAGATCGCTCTTTTCGCCGGCGGTGACTACGGGCCAAACGAAGCGGCCGGGATATTTTATGCCTATGCTGCCATGCAGCCGGGGCATACGACTGCTGAAGGCGAAAAATCTCTCTACGACGAAATCGAGAAGCTGAAGACTGAACCTGTGACCGCAGAAGAGCTCGAGAAAGCCAAGAATCAGCAGGAAGCTGAGTTCTACATGGGCTCGCAGTCTCTCGAGGATAAAGCGAGTCGACTGGGATACTACGAAACCATTCTGGGTGATTATAACATCCTCTTCACCGAGGCGGACAAGTACAATGCCGTAACCGCCGAGGATATTATGCGCGTCGCCAAAAAGTATCTTGACCCGATGCAACGCACGGTGATCACCGTGATTCAGGAACAACAGACCTCACCGATGATGGGTCTCGAGGAGGAGGACTGATGAATAGAACATTTCGCTTTGGCCTCCTGCTGGCGCTGGTGCTCGTCGTGGGCCTGACTAACGCAGTGATGGCGGCCGATAAAATCGAACTGCCGCCGATGACATCCAAGACGCTCGACAACGGGCTCAAAGTGATCGCCATTGAGAATCATGAGCAACCCGTTGTTTCGATTTCGCTGATGGTAAAGAGCGGCACCGCAATGGATCCTAAAGAAAAAGCCGGTCTGGCGTCAATGACCGCCGACCTGCTGCGCAAGGGAACCACCACGCGCAGTGCCAATGACATTTCTGCCGCTATCGACTTTGTCGGAGGCAATCTTGGTGCGAGCGCCGATCTGGACGCGTCCTACGTCAACTCAACCGTGTTGACCAAGCATCTGGACGTCGGCTTCGATCTGTTGAGTGACATCGTTCTCAACCCGACCTTTCCGGATGAAGAGGTTGAACGCCAGCGCAAGCAATTGATCGCCGCGCTGATGGCAAACAAGGATGATCCCAATCAAATCGTGGCCGAGCAGTACCACCTGCACTTGTTCGGTGACAACCCCTACGGTAAACCGCAGGGAGGCACGGTGGAATCGGTATCGGGTATCACCGTGGAAGATCTCAGGCAGTTCTGGCAGACGAATTATCTCCCCAACAATTCTGTCCTGTTCGTTGCCGGTGATGTCAACCCGAAGGAGATATTTTCCAAAGTATCCAGGGCGTTTGGAAACTGGAAGAAGGGGGCGTTGCCGAATCCCGAATTTCCGCCGGCTCCCAAAGTTGACGGCACCAGGATCGTGCTGATAAACAAACCCGATGCCACGCAGTCATCGATTAAGATGGGTCATATCGGTATCGATCGCTTCAATCCCGATGCTTTCAGTGTGCGGATAATGAACTACATCCTCGGTGGTGGTGGTTTCGTGTCGCGCCTGATGACCGACGTGCGCCAGAAACGCGGGTTGACCTACGACATCCGCTCGCAGTTTACGTACAACCGCTATCCCGGCGAGTTCACAGTAACCACCTTTACGAACACCGACTCCACCGTCGGAGCGATCCAGGCATCGATCGAACACTTGCGGAAAATCAGAGAAACCGGCGTCACCAAGGAAGAACTCGGTGAGGCAATCTCGTTCTATAAGGGCTATTTCCCGCGCATCTTCGAAACACCGCGGCAGGTCGTTAATCAGATGGAAGTGGTGGAGCTGTATGGTCTCGACAAGGATTATCTCTCCAACTATCTCGAACACATCGAAGCCGTGACTCCGGAAGCTGCCAAAGAGGCGGCGGATAAGTACATCCATCCGGACAATCTGCTCATCCTGGTTGTTGGCAAAGCGGATGCGCTTCGTGATCAGCTCAATAAGATCGCTCCGGTAACGGAGTACGACCTGATTGATCTATAATCTGCTCTGACTTTGACGGCATCTGATTGCCGCCAGCGTCGGAACATTAATATCAGTAAGGCCGATTGCTGCTGCGATCGGCCTTATTCTTTACAATTTGATGGGTCGCGGTATTCGATCTCAGTTCTGATCCGGAGGATTTGACAGCTTTCTGACACGCAGCATCTCGATGCGCGGTCCCTCGACCTGAGTCACATGAAATTCCAGACCTTCAATGATGATCTTCTCACCCTTTTTGGGGAGTTTTCCGGTGCGATTGACAAGGAAGCCCGCGACGGTGTCGGCAGAATTATCATTCGCGAGCCTGACCTGGAATTTCTTCTGGAAATCCTCAATCGGAAATGAAGCGTCGACTCGGCAGAGGTTATCCTCCAGCAAGATAAACGGGTCAACTTCAACATCGTGTTCATCCCTGATCTCGCCGACAATTTCTTCGAGAATATCCTCCATGGTAATCAACCCCGCCGTACCGCCGAACTCATCCAGAACGATCGCCAGATGCTGCTGCCGGGTCTGGAACTCCTTCATCAGCGATGAGATCAGCTTCGAATCTGGCACGAACATTACCGGTCGAATCAAATCATCGAGGATAATCAGGTTGGAATGCACCATCATATTGATCACGTCGCGGGTGTGAATGACACCCTTGATGTGATCCAGATCGCCGTCATACACCGGAAAGCGTGAGTAGCCCTCCTCGCTGATCTTTCGCAGTATAGCCTCCGGGTCCAACTTGACATCGAGCCCGACGATATCGGTTCGCGGAGTCATCGCCTGCCTGATCGTGGTATCGCTGAATTCGATGACGTTCTCAATCAGGTCGCGCTCTGCCTCGTCGAGGTCGTCGCGCCGCATGCCTTCGTGATAGACGATTTCGAATTCTTCCTCCTCGGCTTCATCATAGCCGTTGCCGTTGTGATGCCTGAACGGCGATGCCAGCAGCGAGGCAATTCCCCCGAGAATCGTCACCGGCAACCAGCCGAGCCTTGCCAGGGGGATTGCCAGTCGCGCCGTTCCGAGAGCAATCGAATGCGCTTTTGCAGAAGCGATCTTTCGGGGAAGAAGGCTGCAAACCAATGTGAAAACCAGGCTCAAGGCAACGACCAGCGCCGCAACTGCCAATGGATATTGCCAACCCGCTGCAACACCCCAGCCTGCAATAATCAATCTTGTAGGGGAAATTAACACAATTCCGGCAACCACTGCGGCCGCGATACCGGTGAGGGTGATCCAGAATTGCATCCTGCTCAGAAAATCCTCGCGATCTTCCAACCAGCGAAGCACAATGCGGGCTCGGGGATCGCTCCCCTCCGCCAGCTCCTTGATCTGGCTGCGTCTGACACGCGCTACCGCGACCCGCATTGCCGCCAGGAAGCCATTCAGCAACAACAGCAGGCAGACTACAACAATCTCAGCCCACATGGCGCCGGCCCACTACTTTATTGGATGCAGCATTGTAAGGAATCGGTCGTAAACGACTACTGCCAGGTTTGTCAGATGACTCGTTCATCAGTGTCTCGCTACAATATAATCATCGTCATTCAACAGACAATTATTTGTTGCAAGGCAGCGAGAAGGCGCGATTTACAGTCCGGTAAACATGCGTTCGAAACGGCAACGGTCGAAGAAATGAACGAGATTGTAGAAGGCGGAGCCTATGAGATCGAAGATGTAGGGAGCTTCTATTTTGGGCGCGTCGGGATCGGGCGCCCAGCTGTAGTAGATGAACAGCGCTTTGCCTTTAATGTACTTTTTGTCGAGAAATCCCCAGAAGCGAGAGTCCTGGCTGTCGTCACGGTTGTCGCCCATCACGAAGTATTGATCGGCCGGCACCTGCAGCGGTCCGAAGAAATCGCGGGAGGAATAGAGCTCGGGCAAGACCTCAGGGTCGCCGTAGAAGGCGCCGGGAACAGGCTTCACCAGCTCGCCGTCGACATAAAGTTGCTTGTTGTTGATCTCAACCAGCTGTCCCGGTCCGGCGACGACGCGTTTGATATAGTCCTTGGTCGGGTTCATCGGGAATTGAAAAACGATGATGTCGTTGATCTGCGGCTCGGAAAACTTGTAGGCGAATTTGTTAACGAAGACGAAATCGCCTTCCATCAGGGTATGCTCCATTGATCCCGAATTGACGCGATACGCCTGGATCACAAACATGCGCAGGATCACGGCGATAACGATCGCAATCATGATCGCTTCGACATATTCCTTGATATGTATCTGGCGCTTACGCCGGGCGGCGCGGGCGGCTCCGATAGTTGTAATTTCTGTTGGCATAATACACATATTCTATCGGAATCCTGGCGCGAGTTTTTAGCCCGAAGAGGTTGTATT